>NZ_JBNTQO010000002.1:0-611642 GCF_050630465.1 Bacillus basilensis
ACAGAAAAATCCCCTCCATAGTAAACAGGTTAATGTGCTTTCTTTTTCCTGTCTACTATAAGGGGATCATATCAAAAAGGCTTCTCTTTTTTATTTTCTTATAATTGCTTTTTCGTTTTGTAAAAATAGTTCATCAAATTGCTTCGCAAGCTCAAAATCTAGTTTCGTTAAACCTTTTGCATTCCAAGATGACAAAGTAATAATAACTGCTTTATACTGGATAAGGATAAATGGATGGTGATTATGTTCTTCTGATAGTTTGGCGGCTTCAGAGACAAATTCGACTCCTTTTAAGTAGTCGGAAAACATATATTTTCGTTCAATCCATTTTTCATCTTTTACCATCCATTTATCTACATTCAATAATTCCTCTTGAATTTCTTCTTCAGTTAATCGTAGCATCATTTTTCACATCCTTTACCTGCAGTAGCGCAAGACCATTGTTAATAAGACGTGTTACAGCTTCGTCGGTTGTGAAAGTAGACAGTTGTTGTAATAGTGCTGCTGATGTTTCGTGCCCTTTGTTATGCTCTAAAAGTAATTCTAATATTTCAAGACGAAGTAGCCATTCTTTACCATAAATTTTATTTAATACTTCTTGAATTGCTACTAATTGCTCGACATGCGCGTCGTGTAAAATACCTTCATTTCGAATAGCTCGAACTGTTTGATACATACGATCGAGCTCAGTTAATGTAAGAGGTACTGGAGTTTCTTCTATTCCTTCATCAACTGGGAAAAACGATGCCGCATCTGCAGCTCCTGGGAATACAGAAGTGACTTTTGAACCAACAGCCATATCAAAAGCACCCCATGAAGCATCAAATAATAAACTGTCTTTATAAGTAACTGTACAATCGATAAAGGATATAAGAGCAATCTTTTTATCGTTTTTTTCAATAGCTGTTACCGTTCCTTTTACATGGATACCACTTGCAAAAGTAAATGCTGCTGTATTTCCAATTGTAATTCCTAATGATTGTAATTGCTCATCTGTACAATTTTCTAATGCAATATTTTCAGTGAGTAATCCAATTGGTGTTCCAAAGCCGTCACTGTGTACAGCCGTAGAATGATTCGCTAGTTGTTTATTGTGAATTGCTAATGCTGTTGGCGAATTTGTTCGCATATAAATCAATTCACCTGCATCGTTTTCAATTGTCTCTGTGAATGTACCTGTAATTTGTAATCCGCTATTTAGCTCAGCAGTGGCATGGTTTTCAGAGCGAATTGCTTTTTCTAAGCCTTTTTTACCACCTGTTTTAAAGGCCATTGTTTCAGCAAATTTCTCAAGTGCTTCTGTTAATTCTTCAAATGATTCACAAACAAATAGTTGTGGTTGCATTTTTGTTACGTCATAAGTTGTACTTGTACATGCTTCGATAGAGAATGGAACCTTTTCTACAGCGTCTGTTAAGCAATGTTTACTTTCGCCAACAGAAGAAAGGAGGCCAGCACCATATATTTTTGGATCGCCTATATCTCCAATTAATCCATATTCCACTGTCCACCAGAAAAGGCGTGAAATTTGTTCAGCTTCTGATAAGCCAGAAACTAATTTTTGTTTTTCAAGTACCGCATTTTCAGCAGCTGCAACTTCTTCATGTGTAGAAGTCGGGCTTTCTTTTACGATTGTTAATGTACGAACTGCTTCAAACGCATCATGTTCTTCTTTTGTAGAGAAAGCTTTTGCTCCAATTTGTCCAAAGCGTTTTACATACTTTGCATATGTAGGATCAAGTAAAATTGGTGCGTGGCCTGCAGCTTCATGAACGATATCAGGAGCCGGTGTATACTCGATATTTTCTACTTTACGAATATCTGTTGCAATTGGTAATAATCCGTGGCCTTGAAAATCAAAGAATGCTACTCCAGGAATAAGCCCGTCAATCGTTACAGCACCCCAGCCGCTTGGTGCCAAACACTCATTCATTTCTTCTACTTTAGGAATTGCATCTATATTAATACCAGATGATTGTAGTCCGTTCACATAGGCTGGATGAGCAACATCTTTTAAAAAGCTATGATTTTGTCTCATAATGTAACGCCACACAGCGTGATTCACCGGCGTGTATTGATCATAATGTTGTGTGGATACGAATGGTTTTAAATGCGATGGAATTTCTGTTTTCTTTGTCATTTAGACATCCTCCTTTTTTTCTGTAAAATTAAATATCGGTTTCGTATAGCTTGTACCACCCCCTTTCAAATTTGTAAGCGCTTATAAAATTTTATCATAAGATTCGGAATTATTTAACATTTGTTTCTGTGAGAAATAGAAAAAGCCCCTATCGGAAAATCCGATAGGGGCGAAAGAATCGCGGTACCACCCTATTTGTAAGTGAAAATATACTTACATCTCAATTAATGATAACGGAAAAACTCCGTCTTTTCCTTCATGCGTAAAAGCACTACGAAAAAGAAGCTCCAGAATTGTAATTCGTACTTATATATGTGCCAATTTTCACCGACCATTAGCTCTCTGTAACAGGGATATAAGATACTACTGCGATTCTTTCAACGCGTATATATGAAATTATGTAAAAGGACAGACGCAAAAAAGTCCCTATCGGAAAATCCGATAGGGACGATAAAAATCGCGGTACCACCCTATTTGTAAACAAGTAATTGTTTACCACTCACTTTACGATAACGGAAAGATCCGTCTTTCTCTTCATGCATAAAAAGCATTACGGGAAAGAAGCTCCAGAATTGTAATTCACGCTTGTATATGTACTGATTCGCACCAACCATCAGTTCTCTGAGACAGGGATATAAGTCGCTACTAGTATTCCTTCAAAGCCAATATATAATTCATTCAACTAAACTATGTTTTGTATTATAAAACTATATTTGAAAAATTGTCAACAATAATTTTTTATTTCACATCTAAATCAGCATTTAAATTAGATGTATTTCCAGCTGCATCGGTTGCAACAAGATGAACTGTATTTTTACCTTCTTGTAATTGAGTACGATCGAAATAAATGTCATAGCTTTTCTCCCAAGGGTTCAGGAATGCCTGTTCCCATATACCATTTCCGTTTATTTCATACTGTAGTCTCACTGGAATTCCAGGTGCTACCCAACCAGATTCTGTCATCCAATCTAGTAGAATATCGTCAACTTTTCCTCTAATTACAAGATTTTCTTGATCAACTTCATGTGTCAATTTTGGTGCAGTTCGGTCAATAAATACAGCCCCTGTTTGTTTCGTTTCGCCCCCTGAGTTAGAGGCAACAGCTTCAATTTGATATAAACCATTCGCTAGTGGTGATCCATCTATTTTTGTACCATTCCATTTGAAAGGTTTATAACCTGCTGTTTCATTTTTTCCTTGATAAATCATGCCTTGGTACGTTACACGTTCTTTTGTAACTAAGTTAGCGTGTAACGTTACATCTTCCACTGGAGCAACTAAATAGTAGTTGATGAGATTATCATCTAATATGTTGTCCCCGTTTGGACTAAAAGTAGAATTCAAAATTTCGAGACCATCAATACGTTTGTAATCTTTAGGGTCGATACTAAATGTAAATGGAATTCTAATTTCTTCTTTCGCTCCCTGCTCTTTTACATATACATTCCCAGTATACACACCTTGTGGTAGTGAGCTATCGACAGTGATAGTAAATGGCTTTTCCGTATTACTATTTGGTTGTACGCTAATCGATGAAGGAACAGAAGTTTTTATTTTTGTTTTTGTGTTTGCATCCAGTAATTCTACACGAGTTGAAAAGGTTTTCTTTTTATTAGAAAGATTTTGTAACGTAATATTTTGCGTCAGTTTTACTTTTCCGCTATTTGGCTTTATAAGACCGAAGCTGACATTGTTAGGCTTTACTAATACATTTGTTTGAACAGCTTTTGGAATGTTAATTAAGCCAGATCCTTGCGTCATAACAGGATACGTATTTTCATTTACATCTTTTAAAGTTTTTGCTGTATTGACAAGAGATGCTTTTAATTGTTCCGTGGTCCAATCAGGATGCATTTGACGCAAGAGGGAAACCGCTCCAGCTACTTGCGGAGCAGCCATACTTGTTCCGTTATGAGATTCATAGCCGCTTCGTGGCACTGTACTAGTAATTTGTACGCCAGGAGCAACGATATCTGGTTTTATAAGCCAACTTCCTTGTGACGGACCTCTGGAACTGAAGTTGCTAATTAATTCAGTCGGAACGGGTTGTCCAATTTTTATATTTTTCTTGCGCTTTGTAATTAAGTTTTTCAACTCTTCACCATCTACATTTGATAATTGCATAACTGGAAGGGCTAGGTTTTCACGTGCAAAGTATTCAGGCATAATATTGATTTCTTTTTCTGTAGAAATTAATAGTACACTAATTGCACCAGCTTGCTTCGCTTGTTCAGCTTTTACTAACGTACTAGAAGTACCTTGTAAAACAAGTGCAAATTTTCCTTTCACATCTTGTTTTGCATAATCGCTTGGACTACCATAGCCAACATATACAAGCGGAGAATCATTTCCTATTGGGAAATCTGATTTTGATAACGGTAGCCCTTGATATGTTTTGCTGGAACCAGCTACTTGGAATGTTGGAAACGGGATAGAAACAGTAGATGCTCCAACTGATATAACGCTGCTTGCATTTTCTGGTGCATCAACAGACCAAGGTTTTGGTCCGTCATTTCCATTCGAAACGACTGCAGTAACCCCAAGTTTTGCTGCACGTTCTAACGTTAATGTTACAGGTTGATCAGGTACATTTAAATCTTGTCCAAGGGATAGATTTAACACATCAGCACCATCTTGAATTGCTCGTTCAATACCTTGAATAATATCATCTGTTGTACCAGTTCCACCGTCATTCATAACACGATAGGCTAGAATAGAAGCATTTGGAGCAACGCCTTTAATTTTTCCATTCCCAGCAATAATTCCAGCGACATGAGTACCATGTACGTTACCATCCATTGGATCGTTATCTTCATCGACAGTGTCATATCCACCGATATAATTTGCCTTTAAGTCAGGGTGTGTATAGTCTACGCCAGAGTCGATAATGGCTACTTTCATACCTTTTCCATCAAGCGGTTTGCCAGATGGGTCTTTTAAATTCCATGCTTCAGGCGCACCAATTGTCGGTCCGCCAATATTTGGTACTTCTTCGTTAGCGGTACTTTTTGATGTTTCATGCAATTTATATGTTAAGTTCGGATAGACCGCCTTTACTTCAGGTAAAGAAGCAAGAGCAGTAATTTGATCTCCAGGAACTGAAATAGAGAAACCAGAAAATAACGTATTATAAACTTCTTTAATTTTTGCACCAGGTGCTTTTTCTTTTATTTTCTTAGTCGTATCTTCTTGTGCCTTTTTAAGCTCGGCATGATAAGACTGCGCATTATTATTTTGTAAATCTGGAGCATGCTGAATGTTACTTTGCGCAGCAAGAGGCGCATGTTGCAATTCTACAATGACAGATATTTCTTTTGTTGTTTTTGTTTCAACATGTTGAGCAATTTTATTTTCTCCCCACTGTTCAATCGTTGTTTTTAGTTGTGGACTAAATTGCTTCTCCTTTTGCAGTGACTCAGCATGGGCGCTTAAAGCTCCAAAACTTGAAAAGACGAGCGCCATACTTAATAGTGTAGATGTAGTTTTTTTCATTGAAACTCCCCCTAATAAAAAGTTCGAATATTCCGAAAAGTTATCTTGCATTTTCGTTATAAAACATATAAACGAATGTTGGCTAAACTATACTTTCGACATAATTCATACCAATCCTCTATGAATTATGTCGAATAGGGGATTTTTCACATATTGTAGGTGGGGTGTGAGGAATGCTATGGGGGAAATGGAGGAGTGTTATGAAAAAGGTTTTAGCAAGTGTCATAACAGTATTATTCATATTTTTAAGTTCAATTACTATTACTAAAGCAGAAAATAGCGGAGGGAAAATTGCTTTTATTCGTCATCATAACCTTTGGATTAAAGTTGATGGGAAAGAAAAACAACTTACAAAAGGAGAGAACATAACAGGGCCGAAGTGGTCATATGATGGGGAGTGGCTAGCATATGTAAAAGGAAAGAAACAAAGTATTCTTGAGTTATATCGGCTGAAAGACGGAAAGAAAGTTACGCCGTTTCACTCAGAAGCATCGAATTATCAATGGTCACCAACAGAAAATATAATTGCATTTATATTTACAGGTACATTAAATACATTTGATGTAGAAAAAAAGAATGCAGATTTTGAAAATGTATCGGCTGGTGTAGGTGATTATGCATGGTACCCCGATGGAAAGAACTTTCTTGTATCTTCTGAAGCACACTTACTTCCAACAGGATGGACAGGGGCTCAGCTATATGAAGTGCAAAAAGATGCACATATGAATCCTCACAAAATGAAGCATTTGTATGCATTGCCAAATGAACATGATGATTTCCTAGCACTAGTTGCAAGTGGCTTTAAATGGTCACCAGATCAAAAGTGGATTTCATTTTTAGCAGTACCGACAGCTTCATGGTCAGCTGATAGTAATACGCTTTGCTTAGTTCGTGCAGATGGCAGTCGGTTTGAAAAAGTAGATCAAATGTTATTAAATGCACAATGGTTTCAATGGGCACCATCAAAAAATATATTAGCTTATATTGAAGGGAGCGGAAGAGTTGCATTAGAAAATAAAAATTTAAAAGTAAAGGAATTGCCAGCACTTCAGCAGAACATATTTACGCCGAAAGGATATGTTGATTGGGATTTTGCATGGAAGAACGATAGAGTAATTATCGTTTCACGAGCAAAAGAGGCAGGGATAGAAACTCCACCAGAAAAAAGGCCACTACCATCTTTATATGAGGTCGATAGTACAAGCAATGCACAGCATCAAATCACAAAGGAAACTAACAAGAAAGGGGATTATCACCCGATTTTCATGAAGAAGAGTAATCAATTAATTTGGATACGTTCAGACCGTAAGAAAGCGGATGTATGGCTTGCTCATAAAGATGGGAAACAGGAAAAGTGGATTGAAAATATAGATGTACCAGCGTGGTATTATGAGAAATGGAATTGGGAAAATGTCATCTCGGTGAAAGAAGAATAAAAAACCTGCCTAAAAGATAATTTTAGGCAGGTTTTTTTATTGTTATTTATGTGTTTTATTTGGCTTTTTTTTCGCTGGGTTTCCGTTCCCCTGACGTTTTCTATTTTGTTCATCTTTTGCTTGTTTTTCATGCAGTGTATCTAAAAAGTCATTCGAGTTACTCATTTTTCTATCGCTCCTTTCATTTCGTCCTAATTACTATAACCATTTAGGAGGATAATCATGAGATAAAAAAGTTAAGCACTGAGTTTTCTTCGATAGTATACGTAAAATATGCCGTACGTAATAAATAGCATAAATAAAATTTGTAACTCTACATTTTCTTTTAAAATAGTTGCGACAGAAGTTGGTAAGTAAGGTGATGTATCGCTCGTTCCTACACCTAACCATTTGTTTAAGAGGTTAATGGTACAAAACATAAAAACACCGGACCAGCTTGCAATAATTGCCTTCTGCTTAATTTTTGTTTCACGTTCATCATCTGTAATCCAAGGATTAGCAGTTTTATCACTGCTAAAAAATCCGTTTATATATCCCCATATAATCATTCCGATTAAGATGGTTATCCATTTCATATTTAGAATTTCCCTCCCTGTTGTAAAAAGTGTTTTACATATACAATTGTAATGTTTTCCAATTTTGTTATGTAAAATACTTTTTACATATCGGTTTTTCACATAGCAGGAATAAAGGATGGAATAGGGAAGAAATATGTAAGAGGATTACTTAGCGAGAGGAGGATGAGTATGAAACTCATCTTTGTGCGGCACGGTGAAGGAGAACATACAAAAGATTTGCCGTCAAGTTTACAAGTGCTTCATCCACCATTAACGGATGAGGGAAGGAATCAGGCTAAATCACTTCAATGCAATGTGCCATTGCAAGAGACGGATATATTAATTGTTAGTCCTACACTTAGAACTTTGCAAACGGCGACAATATGGAGTGCGAAAGTAGCTTGTCAAAAACTCGTCCACCCATATATATCCCCACGTATTTTTCCTTATCGAGAAGGAGCGAAAACATTACCATGTGATCACATAGTAGATCAGGGAATAATAACAAATTTATTTCCACATTTCTCGATTGCGAAAAGTACAAATAAGCAGTTATGGACGGAAGGTATAAATACTATTTCAGAGAATCGTTTTCAGCAAATAGTAGATGAATTTCTTCTTTGGTGTTATGAGCTAGGTGCTGAAAGAATTTGCATTGTATCTCACGACGGGACAATTACAGCATATAGGCAATATTTACAGAATGTCGTTTTAACTAGATCTGATTTTTTGCAAGAAACGGGTATATATGAAATGAATGTATCCCTTAAAAGTTTAATTGATGAAATCTAATTATAGGATGGAGGGTGTATGTTGAAGGTTGCACTAGTAGTTGGCTTTAATTCTGATTTAGAGGCGCAATCAATCCGAGCATCACTTGAATATTTTGGGGCGAAAATTATAACATACTGGATTGGTAGACCGAAAGAGTTCATCGATATTCTTTCTGGAAAGGGTTTATATAATGATATTAATTATGTTGTTTTTTGCTTTCATGGTGATGAAGGAGAGTTTGTCATGGAAGAGTTAGGTGAAGATATATATGAACAAGATGAATCGAGGGGATACTTTGGTGCAGTAGAAATTTATAAATATGCAAAATTGCATAATACACATATTGTAAATAGTGGGTGTACGTTAGGGGAGCGAAAACTAGCAGAATCTTTTTTACGTAGTGGAGAAAAATCGTATATTGGATCGATAGATTATATAGATGGGAATGCAGCACTTATGTTTACAATACGCTTATTTTACGGGGTTATTAACCATAAAAAAACGTTAGAAGAAGCATTTCAAGAAGCGAGGTTAATTGATGAGGAGACACGTACATTTCGATTCTATAAGTAGTATGAAACACGTTTATTCTATATTCGAATAAATGCGTTTCACATTTAACTCACATTTTTTTTACATTTTCTTCAATGAAAACCATTATCACTTATGGTATGATATGTTCAAGTTTTTACAGATAATAAAAGTTACTATATAAACGTTAGTTTTTAATGTTTCATACACATGTCACAAATTATTCATAATTAACGTTTGTAAAATAAGTAACTAATGTTATTATATTACCTGTAACTAACTTAATTACAACTTTAGGAGGAAGATATGGTTATTCAATTTTTAAGAGAAAACAAAGCAGTTTCTTTTGTGCTAGCAGTAATCCGAGTGTATCTTGGTTACACATGGTTAATGGCTGGAATTGGTAAACTACAAGGAAAAGGATTCGATGCAACGGGTTATTTACAAGGTGCAATTGAAAAATCTAAAGGAGCACAACCGGCTGTTCAATCTTGGTGGGCATCATTTTTACAAGATTTCGCAATTCCAAACGTTGATCTATTTAATACACTTGTAACGTGGGGAGAAATTTTAGTCGGAATTGGTTTAATTGTGGGCTGTTTAACAAAAACAGCGGTCTTTTTCGGTCTTTTAATGAACTTTTCCTATATGTTTAGTGGGTCAATTGGTGTGAACCCTGAAATGGTTATCTTATCTATGTTCGTTCTTGTTTCTGGTATGAATGCTGGAAAACTTGGACTTGACGGCTTTGTTATCCCAAAAGTTTTAGGATCAAAAACTCAAAAACGCCAAAAGCAAGCTGCTTAATATATGAAAGCGGGTATCTCAAAATGAGATACCCGCTTATGTTATTTTTCAAATTGTATCGGATTGTTTTTAAAGAAATCTTTTACATACCCTACAAATTCCTGTGGTTCTTGGCGAAACGGTGCATGATAACCTTTTTCAATAACATGGAAAGTACTATTTTTTAAGAATTGATGATATGTTTCTCCTTCCTTCCAAGAAACGCTACTATCATTTCTTCCCCATATAATTAAGGTTGGTTGTTTCATTTCATTTGCATTGATTTGAAGACGTCTAGGCCATAATTTCATTTTATTGTAATGCTCTTCATCATTACGTTTAAATTTCACTTTGCTCTCATCATAATCTGCAATAGCAGAAACGGTATTTAAATCAGTCGACAACTGAGGTTTCGGTGAACCTTGTTTATTAACGAATGTATGAGGACCGCCTGTAGCATCAGTTAAAATAAGGTGGGTAACGGCTTCAGGATATAAATATGTTAAATTAAGAGAAATTTCTCCGCCCATTGAATGCCCCAGTATTGCAAACGAATCGTAACCTAGTTTTTTCATTAATTTATAATACAAATTTGCATGAGTGGGGAAAGAATAATAAAAATCCATCGGCTTAGATGAGCGTCCAAATCCTAAAGCATCTACAGAAATAATTGTATGATCTTTTGCTAAGTCTGAGTAAATCTTTTGAAAACCATCTGAGGATCCTCCAAATCCATGGATCATAAGTAAAGGTGGTTTTTCATTACCAATCTTTTTGAAGTAAATGGTTTGACCATCTATTTCTACCATTTTTTCCTCGGTAGCTAGTTTTGCTGTAAGTGTATTTTTAACTTGTTTTACTTGTTCTACTGGCTTTTCTGCTGCACTACATCCTACTAATAGTGTAAGAGTAAGACAACCTACCATAAAATAGCTAAATCGCTTCAATTAGGTGTCCCCTTTCTAACATAACGCTGTATCTATCATAGCAAATAGCATATTACGATTTCCAGGAAGTTGGCTACCATTTTTTATCATAAGAGGTGAAAGGAGCGTTTCCTGGAAATTTTCTGTTTGAAGAAATTTGCGAAATGAAAACTGTGAATGTGGGACATCAATCCTTACTGTGCCATTCCAACATTCACATATGTTTTGTAGTAATTGAATAGCATCTTCTTCTCGTTTGGCGATAAGTGGATTGATACATAATATATTACCTTTTTGTATACATAAGGAAAAAGCTTCTATACAGTTATGTCTCTCAATTTTAAAAGAGTGGCTGGTTCTTGGTAATAGTAATGAGTAAAGTAAAGAACGATCGGCACCAGTTGTAATTTGATCGAGAGAAATAAGCGATATAAAGTCTTTTTCTTTTACTTGTTGTGTATGAGTGATATGTGTCTTAGTAGTTTGTTTTTCAAAACGATGAATCTTCGTTACTGTTTGAAATCCGCATGATGTATAAAGAGGCTCGCCGGCTTTTGTTGCAATAAGTGCAATTAATTGTTTTGGGGGAGTGTGTTCTAAGCAGTAATTAAACAAAATACGTCCGATGCCTTGGCCTTGAAAATTAGGATGGACAATTAACATGCCAATAGTAGAAAAACTATTTTTAAAAGGAAATACTCCTCCAGCTGCAATCAGTTTATTTTCATGCATATAACCGATAAGTGTGCCGAGCGAAAGATACATTTCGAATTGTTTTTTCATAAATACTTTATCTTGTAACCATCCAATAGCTTTGCAAAGGTCGAGTAAATCAAAAATAAAAGTTTCATCTAGTTTTATTATTTTCATAAATATTCACCACATTTCTATTAATTTTCATAAAAGTAGATTGAAAATGTTAAATAAGAGATTTACGTTAAATGAAATCCAACTTGTTTATATTTTGATTGTAAAGGGGAAGATGGTTGGTATGAACAGACAAAGTTATACAAATTATAACTGATATTTACATAAGTTAACAAAAAATTTACATATAACTAATTTTCTCTTAATAGTCTTCCGTTAAATTTGATAGTGGGAAATGAATAACCTAATTAGGGGGACAATACAGTGAAAAAGTTTGTGAAAAAAGCATGGCCATTTGCAGTTGTGGCGTCGTTAGCAGTTACTTCGGTGGCAACATGGAATTTTACACGTTCTAGTGAAGTAAATGCAGATGAGAGCGGAAGCAATGCAAAGATTAAAAATGTTATTGTATTAATTGGGGATGGTATGGGCCCTTCATATATGACGGCTCACCGTTATATGAAAGATAATTCAAAAACTTTTGAGATGGAATCTACAGAATTTGATAAGCATCTTGTAGGAACACAAAAAACATATCCAGAAGATGAACATGAAAATATTACAGACTCTGCATCGGCAGCAACAGCTATGTCAGCAGGGATTAAAACATATAATGCAGCAATCGCGGTTGATAATGATAAAGCAGAAGTGAAAACTGTTCTTGAACAAGCGAAAGAAAAAGGGAAATCAACAGGATTAGTTGCAACTTCTGAAATTACACATGCAACCCCAGCGGCTTTCGGTGCGCATGACATTAGCCGTAAAAATATGGACGCAATTGCAAATGATTATTTTGATGAAAAAGTTAAAGGGAAGCATAAGGTAGATGTTATGCTTGGCGGTGGTGTAAATAACTTTGTTAGAAAAGATCGCAATCTTACAGAAGAATTTAAGAAATCTGGTTATAGCTATGTAACAGATCGTAATCAATTGTTAAATGATAAAAATGATCAAATTCTTGGTTTATTTGCGCCGGGCGGTTTAGATAAAATGATTGACCGTACCGATAAAACACCTTCATTAGAAGAAATGACAAATGCAGCAATTGAGCGTTTGAACAAAAATAAAAATGGTTTCTTCTTAATGGTTGAAGGAAGTCAAATCGACTGGGCTGGACACGATAATGATATCGTTGGTGCAATGAGTGAAATGGAAGACTTTGAAAAAGCATTTAAAGCAGCGATTGAGTTTGCGAAAAAAGATAAAAATACGTTAGTCGTTGCAACGGCAGACCACGCTACTGGCGGATTATCTTTAGGTGCGAATGGTGAGTATAACTTTAAAGTAGATCCAATTAAAGCTGCAAAACGCACACCAGACTTCATGGCAAATGAGATTGCAAAAGGTGCAAATGTAGAAGAAACATTGAAAAAATATATTGATTTACAATTAACACCAGAAGAAATTAAAGCGGTAAACGATATTGCTCCTTCAAAAGATGTTACAAAGATTGATAATGCGATTGAAGATATTTTCAATAAGCGTTCGGTTACAGGATGGACAACAGGTGGACATACAGGGGAAGATGTAAACGTATATGCATTTGGCCCCGGTAAATACTTGTTCTCTGGCGTTCAAGAAAATACAAATATCGCTAAACGTGTCTTTGATATTGTTAGCGGTGGGGATCCGAATAAAGGAAGACGCTAATTATAAATGGAAGTGAGGCGAAATGCCTCACTTTTCTTTTTAGGAGATGGGAAGATGAGGTTTTTTTTCAGAGGGATAGGATCCCTTCTAATAGGTGTATTATTGCTAGTTGGATGTCAATCTAAAGAGAATCAGATAGAACAAAAATCCACTACTACAAAAGCTGAGAAAAAGGTACAAATAACGAAAGAAGAAGAGAAATCGATTCAAGATGTTATGGAGGAGTTTGTACGGACGACAAATGAAAAAAATCTTGCTGAACATATGGAGTTATTTTCAAAGAAGATGCCTAGTGCTGAAGACTTAAAAACGCAAAAAGAAGCAGCTTTTCAAAAGGGAAATAAGAAAATTGAATTGGAACATGTAGACATGAAAGTTAGTAAAGCAGGGTATGTTGTTGTTGAAACAAAGGAAAAGGAACTAGACGGGGAGGTCACTCTTCAGAAGAAAGTACAGTATGCACTTGGAAAAGAAGAGGATGGCTGGAAAATTGAAGAAGTTCGCACGATAGGGAAGAAATAAAGTGAAACTTTAATCAAGGAGCCTTCCTGCCTGTAAATAGCGAAATAAAAAAGGTTCTCATTGGCGAGAACCTTTTTTTATAGTGGTAACATAATTTGATTTGAGCATGCTTCGATATCATCAATATCTTGGCGAATGGTCGCCATTTTATTATCAAGATCTTCAGCCTTCATTGCTGCATCATGTAGTTCATCTTTTAAATACTCAGGTATTTTCCCTTCATATTTATAATAAAGTTTATGTTCTAAACTTGCCCAGAAGTCCATTGCAAGCGTACGTAACTGAATTTCTGCAAAGACTTCTTTTGTACCAGAATTTAGTGATAAAGGATATTTAATAATCATGTGTAAACTTTTATAGCCGTTTCCCTTTGGATTAGCAATATAATCTTTTACCTCTATGATTTCCATATCTTCACGCTTTTGAATGACTTCTTTTAAATGATAAATATCTTCTACGAAGCAACATGTAATACGAATGCCGATGATGTCTTGTAAATGCGTTTGGGCATTTTCAACTGTCGGTAATAAATTTTTACGTTCAAGCTTTTTAATAATACTTTCAGGTTGTTTTAATCTTGTTTTTATATGTTCAAACGGGTTGTAATCCTCTAAAAATTGGGCTTCCCGGTTCATAATTTCAAATTTAGTTTTTAACTCTTCTAAAGCAAATGTATATGGTAGTACAAAAGCTTTCCAGTAGTTAACTGTTGATTGATTATATTCCATTTATATACACACCTTTTCCTATTTACAAGTGAGGTTGTTATTATACTAAATACCAAATCATATAAGCGCAAGCAGCAAATGATGAGATCATAAAACGATATTTAGTTTTCATAATTTCAGCTCCTTTCGAGTAAGATTCTATATGAATAAACGTGATTGTTAATAAGTTCACTATGTACAATTCCTATAGTAATAGATTCATGTGAATTTCGTATGAACTAATTGTTTCAGCTTTTTGTCTTTTTTTTGTAAATCATCATTATTATCCATAATTTAAAGTGTTTTCATTTGCTTTATCAATTTGTATAAATTAATGTATATTTGAATTTATAGTTATTAAGGAGGGTATATGGTGAACTTTGAAGAATTGGCAATTGCTAGACGTTCCACAATGAAATTTGTACAAGGAATAGAAATCCCTGATGAGGATTTTAAAAAAATATTTGAGCTAACAAAGCTTTCTCCATCTTGTTACAATTTGCAACATACGCATTATGTTGTAATTCGTGATCAAGAGCGCAAAGAAAGATTAAAAGAGTTAGCTTTTAGGCAATATAAAGTATCGAGTGCATCTGCAGTAATACTTGTTTGTGGTGATAAGAGAGCATACCAAAATGTTGAAAATATTTATTTCGGTATGAAGGTTTTAAAGATGATTGATGAATGTGAGTATGAAGATACAATTAGGCAAACGAAAGGGTTATATGAAGGAAAAGGAGAACGCTTCATGGCAGAGGAAGCGATTAGAAATGCTTCGTTAAGTGCGATGACGTTTATGTACGCAGCTAAATATTATGGCTATGATACGTGTCCAATGATCGGTTTTGATGAAAGAGCAGTACAAAGTGAATTAAATATGCCGGAGCATATAGTGCCTGTTTTAATGATTACGATAGGAAAAAGTGATACTACTAAAACTCGCCCACGAGGATATCGAAAGCCGATTAGTGAGTTTGTTACATATGAGACATTTTAATAAAAAGTATAAAGTACTAAAAATAAAAGGGTTCTATTTAGAACCTTTTTGTTTTGCAATTGACAAATAGAATAAAGTTATATAACATATAAATCGTAATCATTACGTTTTATTTGCGATCTTTGAAAGAAAGGAGAATTACATATGCGTGTAAATATTACCTTAGCTTGTACGGAGTGCGGAGATCGTAATTACATTTCTAAAAAGAATAAAAGAAATAATCCAGAGCGCATCGAACTAAAAAAATATTGTCCACGATTAAAGCGAGTAACGTTACATCGTGAAACGAAGTAGAAGGCTAGAGATATCTCTAGTCTTTTTTTGTTTATATTTTTTGTTTATATTTTTTGTATTTATTTATTACAATTACCTTAAATTGTAATAAGGGAGCGGTATGATGAATCATAAAGATGAAGAAAGAAAAGAGCAGGTGGCTCATATTATTAACATTCCAAATGATTATAGGCTTGTTGTAGATGATCAAGAAGGTGTGGATGACCCATATCATCTATTATGGTGGGGGCATAAAGCAGATGAGGAGAGAAAAGTACAAATTACGTTGAATAGACATACGGGTAGTTTAATTGAATTTAGGATAGAGGATGAAAAAGCTTTTTCGAGCGGTGAGGAAGCGATAGAGGACAATAAAGCAAGAGTGATTGCAAATACATTCTTAAAAAAATATACAAAAGAAGGATATGAATTTTATACATATGTAACTGTTAAGCGTGACAGGCGCGGTTGGAAAGAAGTAAATTATATGCAAGAAGTGAATGGCTATCCATTGCCGAATACGGGGTGTGTTGTGCTAGTGCATCCTTTAGGTGATGTGATGCATTTTCATTATAATGGACAAAAAGCTATAGAGAAGAAACCGTTATGGCCAAGTGAAATTGTTGAGGAGAACGTCATTTTAGAAAATTTGAAAGCTAGACAAGATATGAGACTTGTATTTGTAGATTTAAC
The DNA here is from genome assembly GCF_050630465.1 of Bacillus basilensis. Lineage (NCBI taxonomy): Bacteria > Bacillati > Bacillota > Bacilli > Caryophanales > Bacillaceae > Bacillus > Bacillus basilensis. The sequence continues at coordinate 16,352 of NZ_JBNTQO010000002.1, forward strand.
ACACTCTTCATGTGAGTATGAAAACGGGGAAGAAGTAAAAGGGTACCATCTTGTATATGAACCAGAGCCTAGTCATGCATTTGTTAATGCAAGTACAGGTAAAGATTTATTTGGACCCGATCATTATAGAATAGCTTCTACAGTTCCGGTTGTTAAAGGGATAACAAACAGTCAAAGGAAAGATGTGCTTGATTTAATAGATTGGGACAAAGAGAAATTTATAAAAGTAGATGAAAAAGAGGATGAGTATGAAATTCAGATGAAGTTTGTACTGAAGGAAGAATTACAAAAAGACAGAAAAGAGAAAAATTCATATTCGATGGAGGAGTTCTATAAAAAGTATTCCCAAATGTTGAAGCATGATAACTTCGTTGTAATTACTTTAGATAAAAAAACAAATCAATTACTTTCCTGTTTAATGTGGAAGGGTGAACAAGAAAGGAAAACAATCTTATCACGAGAGCAATGTTTAGACAAAGCACTTCAATTTTTGGAGCAAATTTTCCCGAATGCAACAAAGTATGTTCAACTTTGGGATAATTATGAAGAGGAAGAGGGGATAGAGAGGTTTTCCTTTTCGATATATGTAAATGACATTCATGTAGAGGGAAACTATATTATGATCAACATTAATACAGAGAATGGTGCTGTGATGCATTACTCAGGAGAATCTAGTAATGTTATAAAAGAATTGCTCACATACGAAACAACACCAAAAGTAACAAAGGAAAAAGCGTTAGAAATATACAGAGAGGCCATGCGAGTTAATTTAGAATGGTTTTTAGAAAATGAGGTAGAGGAAACGAACTACGAACTACGAACTACTGTATAAACAAACAACGGATGAAAATCATAAAGAATCCTTCGATTGTAGTCGAGAAATTCGTTATATTAATGCGCATACTGGAGAAAAAATTTGGAGTAAATAAGCTTTTTTAGAAAGAACGATTATTTTTCGTATGTATCAATTTTGTATAACCACTTCTGTACACTAGCAGGTGGTCCTTCTGTTCTCCACTTTATTTTACACATTCCACAAGAACAGTGAACTTTTCCTTTTGCAAAAATACCGGCAATTTCAGGAGTATATCCCCATGCGTGTTGTGCAATATTCATTTTTCGACGCATTGTACGTTGACGTTGATGTCTTGTATAAGCACGTGTTCTTTCAAATTTCATATTTGTAATCCCTCCTTGTAGTACAAGTAGCTTGCAAGAGCGTACAAGGAGTTCATCTCTTACAAGCTACTCGGGTACAAGAGGGAAATGAAATATTTCATATTCCACTCTCCATTCTTTTGTTTAAGTGTTTAAGTATACGCAGTGAGGCTTTATGAGACAATTATTATGCTTAAAAACATATTGGAATGATATCGTACAGACACAAACAACCTCACGCCCACATACACTTAGTAAAGACCACTATTTTGGCGGAGGTGAAAGGTTTGAGTCTATTCGCCGCAATTGGATATATGGTTCGAGAAGTGTTTGTTTTTGTTTCTTATGTGAAGAATAATGCGTTTCCGCAGCCGTTATCATCAGACGATGAGAGAAAGTACTTAGAGTTAATGGAGCAAGGTGATGCTCAAGCGAGGAATCTGTTAATTGAACATAATTTACGGCTTGTAGCTCATATCGTTAAAAAATTTGAAAACACAGGGGAAGATGCAGAAGATTTAATTTCAATTGGTACAATTGGGCTCATTAAAGCGATCGAGAGCTATTCGGCAGGAAAAGGAACAAAACTTGCGACGTATGCAGCGCGCTGTATTGAAAATGAAATTTTGATGCATTTACGTGTACTAAAGAAAACGAAAAAGGACGTTTCACTTCATGATCCGATCGGGCAAGATAAAGAGGGGAATGAAATATCGCTTATTGATATATTAAAATCAGAGTCTGAAGATGTAATTGATATGATCCAGCTTAGTATGGAGTTAGAAAAGATTAAAGAGTATATCGATATTTTAGATGAGCGAGAGAAAGAAGTAATTGTGAAGCGTTTTGGACTGGGGCTTGATAAAGAGAAAACGCAGCGGGAGATTGCAAAGGCACTCGGTATTTCCAGAAGCTACGTATCAAGAATTGAAAAGCGCGCTTTAATGAAAATGTTCCATGAATTTGTAAGAGCAGAGAAAGAGAAAAAAGCGAAAGAATAATGTACATTGCAAGCAGCCTTATTTTAAAAAGGGCTGCTTTTCTTTTTGTAAATAAGGAAAGAAAAAGAGTTGCGTTCAGAAGAAATCCATGTTCACTGTTGAAAATGACGGATTCTATCTGTAATATTAGAAGGTGCTAAACAATTTAAGAATAATACCATACTTAGTTTTCCGCATGTATAATGAACCAGTTTTATATGATATGTGGGAATAAGAACCAATTTCACATATGATATAGAAGGAAAAGAAGGGAAAGCTAAAGTTATAGGCTAATTAGGAGGTTTCGCAATTTGCGACGTACATTATATCGACTTATGATCGAACTTACAAATGGTCGTTTTACTTCTTATATATTACGTAAATTTGCACAATCTCGTTTGAGCTCTATCATTATTTCATCGTATGCGAAAGTTTTTCAAATTAATCAAGATGAGATGGAAAAGGGTTTGAAGGAATATAGAACATTGCATGAATTATTTACGCGTAAGCTAAAAGAAGGAAAGCGTAGTATTGATACAGATGCATCGAGTATCGTTAGTCCTGTTGATGGTGTTTTTGCTGATCACGGTCCTATTGAGGACACAAAAACATTTGATATTAAAGGCAAGCGTTATTCGATTGTGGATATGCTAGGTAATGAAGAACGTGCAAAGCGATATGCAGGTGGTACATACATGGTTATTTATTTAAGTCCAAGTCATTATCATCGTATTCATAGTCCACTTTCGGGTTCTGTGACTGAAAGATTTGTACTCGGTAGAAAATCATATCCGGTAAATGCAGCTGGTATGGAATACGGGAAAGAACCATTGTCAAAAAATTATCGTTCTGTTACAGAAGTGAATAGTGACGGCGAACATATGGCGCTTGTAAAAGTAGGAGCTATGTTTGTTAATAGTATTGAGCTGCTACATGAAAGAAGTACTGTTCAAAAAGGTGAAGAAATGGCATACTTTACATTTGGTTCAACAGTTGTGTTATTGTTTGAAAAAGATATGATAGAAGTAGTGCAGAATTTGAAGAGTGGACAAGAGCTTCGTCTCGGTGAAAAAATTGCTACTCGATTGGCTCATAAGTAAAGAAAAGATTTAATAACTGTAAGCAAGAGTTATGGACAAAGATGCTTAATGATGAAGTTCCCGAGATGGGAGTACTTGTTTATTCGAGAGCCATCGCAGGATGGCTCTTTTTACAAGTTAGCTAATTAAAAATTCACTTTATATGTAATTAAGACGATTTGACCAGCTTGTCCTCTAATGAGCGTCTAATAATTTCTTGTTTTATAAGTAAAATGAAGTCGGGATTTAATTTTAGTTCTTTTGCTTTATAATAAGACTCAGTGAGTAACTCGGTAGATAACTGTTCCATATGCTTTGTTTTCAAGGTGAGTCACCTCCTAATAATATAAGGATTGATTCGTTGTTGCATTTAATGTACCAAAAAAATATGACAGTCACAAACGAGTGGTTATCCACATACCTAGGTGGATAAAATGTGTATAGATTGTTAGTAAATTCCAAATTGACTGAAAAATTAATGTGGAAAATGTGTACAATTTTATCCACAGGTTAAATATCGAAATATGTTGTCGAAAAATTTTTATGAAAACTCCTCAAAGAGGTGAAAGAAATTGAAGCTATTTTTACCAAATGAATATGTGAAGAATGTATATCATGTTCAACCAGAAGATTTGAAAAAACGTGGAATTAAAGGCGTTATTACTGATTTAGATAACACTTTAATTGAATGGGATCGTCCAAATGCAACGCCGCAACTTGAAGAGTGGTTTTTGAAAATGAAAGAGCTAGGCATTCAAGTAACGGTCGTTTCAAATAATAATGAGCAACGAGTAAAAGACTTTGCTGATCCATTAGGTATCCCATTTATTCATAGTGCGCGTAAACCATTTGTTCGTGCATTTAAGCGTGCGATGCAAGAGATGCACCTGCAACCAGATGAAGTTGTAGTAATTGGGGATCAGTTACTAACAGATGTTCTAGGTGGAAACCGAGTGGGACTTCATACGATTTTAGTTGTACCGGTAGCACAAACGGACGGATTAGTAACGCGCTTTAATCGAAAAATTGAACGAAGAATTATGAAAAACATGAAGAAAAAAGGTTTAATTAACTGGGAGGAATAGAGTTTGACTGAAACAATTAAATGTATTGGTTGCGGTGTAGAAATTCAAACAGAAGATAAAAATGAAGTAGGATATGCTCCGGCCTCATCTTTAGAGAAAGAACAAGTAATTTGTCAACGCTGTTTTCGTTTAAAGCATTATAACGAAATTCAAGATGTATCATTAACAGATGATGATTTCCTACGTATTTTAAATGGAATTGGAAATTCGGATGCGTTAGTAGTTAAGATTGTAGATATTTTTGATTTTAATGGTAGCTGGTTACCTGGCTTACATCGTTTCGTCGGAAATAATAAGGTATTACTTGTTGGGAATAAAGCGGATTTAATTCCTAAGTCAGTAAAACATGATAAAGTAAAGCATTGGATGCGTTATAGTGCAAAGCAGCTAGGATTAAAGCCAGAAGATGTCTTTTTAATTAGTGCAGCGAAGGGACAAGGGATTGCTGAGCTGGCAGATGCTATTGAGTATTACCGCGGCGGAAAAGATGTTTACGTTGTTGGATGTACGAATGTAGGAAAATCAACATTTATTAATCGTATGATTAAAGAATTTAGTGATGAGACTGAAAATGTAATTACAACATCCCATTTCCCAGGAACAACGCTTGATTTAATTGATATTCCATTAGATGAAGAATCGTCTTTATATGATACGCCAGGTATTATTAACCACCATCAAATGGCTCATTATGTTGGAAAAGAAAGCTTAAAGCTTATTACACCAACAAAAGAAATTAAGCCGATGGTGTTCCAATTAAATGAAGAACAAACATTGTTCTTTAGTGGACTGGCACGTTTTGATTATGTAAGTGGTGGTCGTCGTGCATTTACTTGTCACTTCTCGAATCGTTTAACAATCCATCGTACAAAGCTTGAGAAAGCAGATGAATTGTATAAAAATCATGCTGGGGATTTACTAAGCCCACCAACACCAGAAGAATTAGCAAATATGCCAGAGCTAGTGAAATACGAGTTTAATATTCGTGAACCAAAAACGGATGTTGTATTCTCTGGATTAGGATGGGTTACTGTGAACGAACCAGGAGCAAAAATTGTTGCACACGTACCAAAAGGAGTAAGTGTTTCATTACGTAAATCTTTAATTTAATATGGAGAGGGATTTATGAAACAATTATATGGTGTAATCGGAAATCCAATTGGACATTCACTATCACCCGTTATGCATAACGATGCATTTGAACACTTGAATATGGATGCCCATTATCAGGCATTTCTTGTTAAAGAGGAAGTGCTAGGGGAAGCAGTAAGAGGTTTAAAAGCATTAGGTATTTCAGGATTTAATGTAACAACTCCGCACAAAGTTGCTATTATGGATTATTTGGATGAGACTGACCCGCTAGCAAAACAAATTGGTGCAGTAAATACAGTGGTTCATAAGGATGGAAAATTGATTGGCTACAATACAGATGGAATTGGTTTTGTCCGAGCACTGCAGTCAATTAGTAGTGAACCACTTCAAGAGAAACGTATTTTATTGATTGGCGCAGGTGGTGCTAGTCGAGCTATTTATTTTTCTCTTGCTGATGTAGGTGTAAAAGAGATTGATGTAGCTAATCGTACAGTAGATAAGGTGAAAGAACTTATTGCTGCATGTACGACTACTGTTCATTCTGTGGCTTTATCGTTAGAAAAAGCCACAGAAGAACAAGGAAATTATGATATTATCATTCAGACGACAACAATAGGTATGCATCCACGCGTTGAACATACGCCATTACAAATTTCTTCGTTAAAAAAAGGAACGATTGTATCAGATATAATCTATAATCCATTTGAAACGAAAATTTTATGTGAGGCAAAAGAGCAAGGTGCAGTGATTCAAAATGGTATTGATATGTTTGTTTATCAAGGGGCGCTTGCATTTGAAATGTGGACAGGGCGTGTACCGAATATCGATAGAATGAAACAATTAGTTATAAGAAAGCTTGGAGGCTAACATATATGTTAACAGGAAAACAAAAAAGATTTTTACGTGCACAAGCACATCATTTAACACCAATTTTTCAAGTAGGAAAAGGTGGAGTAAATGAAAATATGATTAAACAAATCGCAGATACTTTAGAAGCTCGTGAGTTATTTAAAGTAAGTGTGCTACAAAACTGTGAATTCGATCGTCGTGAAGTTGCAGAAGAACTTGCAAAAGGCGCACGTGCTGAAATCGTTCAAGTAATTGGAAGTACAATCGTTTTATACAAAGAATCTAGAGAAAATAAGCAAATTAAGCTTCCTCGATAAAAAGACAAGCATATGCTATTTTTATCGCTAGTGCGTAATGATGTAGAGAGCGAAACCAATTGAACTTTTATTAACAGTAAACTCTCTTCGAATAGAAATGAAGAGAGTTGCTGTACGTAAAAGGAAGGGGCGTTTCTTTTGAGAAAAATTGGCATCATTGGCGGTACATTTGATCCGCCACATTATGGGCACTTGCTCATTGCAAATGAAGTATATCACGCTTTGAATTTAGAAGAAGTATGGTTCTTACCGAACCAAATTCCGCCGCATAAACAAGGGCGGAATATTACAAGTGTAGAAAGTCGCTTACAAATGTTAGAGCTTGCGACTGAGGCAGAGGAACATTTTTCTATTTGTTTAGAAGAGCTAAGCAGGAAAGGCCCATCTTATACGTATGACACTATGCTACAATTGACGAAGAAGCACCCGGATGTGCAGTTTCACTTTATTATTGGTGGAGATATGGTTGAGTATTTACCGAAGTGGTATAACATTGAGGTGTTACTTGATCTTGTAACGTTTGTTGGAGTCGCAAGACCTGGTTATACATTGCATACACCTTATCCTATCACCACTGTGGAAATTCCGGAGTTTGCAGTTTCTTCATCTTTATTACGTGAGAGATATAAAGAGAAGAAAACATGCAAATATTTACTTCCTGAAAAAGTACAGGTATATATCGAGAGGAATGGGTTGTATGAATAGTGAGAAAGCACTTCATATTGTCAAACAACAAATGCATGAAAAACGTTATATACACACAATTGGTGTAATGGAGACAGCAATTGAACTTGCTAAGTTATACGGTGTGGATGAAAAAAAAGCTGAAGTTGCAGCTATATTCCATGATTATGCGAAGTGTAGAGCGATTTCAGAAATGGAAGAGATCATTAAAAGTGAAGATTTGCCGAAAGATTTACTTTGTTATAACAAAGAGTTATGGCATGCACCTGTTGGGGCATACTTAGTAGAAAAAGAAGTAGGCATTACGGATCCTGAAATCCTGCAAGCTATTACATATCATACAAGTGGTCATGAGAAAATGACGATGTTAGATAAAGTAATTTATGTAGCAGATTACATTGAGCCTGGTCGGAAGTTTCCAGGAGTGGAGGAAGCTCGTAAACTCGCATATGCGGATATAAATCAAGCTTTATTATTTGCATTAAAGAGAACAATTCAATTTTTAATGGAAAAAAATCAAACGATTTATCCATTAACATTCCAAACATACAACGCAGTTATCAAGGAGGAAATGAGTAAATGAAAGATAAAGATTTATTAGTATTAGCGGCAAAAGCAGCTGATGATAAGAGAGCAGAAGATATGGTTGTCCTAAATATGCAAGGTATTTCACCAATTGCAGATTATTTCATTATTTGTCACGGTAACTCAGATAAGCAAGTGCAAGCAATTGCGCGTGAAATTAAAGCGAAAGCACACGAGTTCCAAATCGACGTACAACGTATGGAAGGTTTTGACGAAGCACGTTGGGTATTAGTTGACCTTGGAGATGTAGTTGCTCATGTATTCCATAAAGATGAGCGTAATCACTATAATTTAGAGCGTCTATGGGGCGATGTGCCACGTGAAGATATTACAGACGAGCTAGACCAATGAAATACGAACAATTTGCATTGTTGTACGACGAATTAATGAATGATGTCCCTTATGAGAAATGGGTAGAATTCACAGAGGAAAGTTTACAGCAAGCGGATATGAAAGAGGCAAAGATTCTTGATGTAGCATGCGGTACTGGTAATGTAACACTTCCACTTGTACAAAAGGGTTACGATTTAATCGGTGTCGATCTTTCAGAAGAAATGTTAACAGTCGCTCAGCAAAAACTAGGCGGAGAAGGATATTTTATTCCTTTTTACCAACAAGACATGCGAGAACTTGATGTTCCAGGTGAGTTTGACTGTGTAACGATCTTTTGTGATTCATTAAATTATGTATTGCAAGAAGATGGAGTGCAAGAAACGTTTAGAAGAGTGTTTCACCATTTACGTCAAGATGGTTTGTTTTTATTTGATGTACATTCTTTATATAAAATACATCATGTATTTCAAAATGAAACATACACAGTGAATGGAGAGGAAATCTCTCTTATTTGGAATTGCTTCCCTGGTGAAGAATCAAATAGTGTAGAACATGATTTAACATTCTTTGTTCAAGATCCAGAAGAAGATGTGTACCATCGTTTTGATGAATGTCACGTGCAACGTGCATATCCGGTTGAAGAGTTAACGAAATGGCTTGAAGAGGCTGGTTTTACAGTACTTCGCGTAACTGGTGATTTTGAGCGACTTGAAGTTACAGAACAAACAGAGCGTATTTTCTTCATGGCGAAGAAAAACGGATAAAGTGAAACTTTAATCAGCGGGGGGCTTCACCCTCCGCTGATTATTAGTTGAACCAATCGGGCTTTTACGGGCAGTTGATCCCTCACTGAACTTCTTTGCTTTCGCTGAGTTTTGAGGTGGGGATCTTACTGGCCGGCAAATAGCGGGATAAAACAAAAGCAACCGAGAAGGTTGCTTTTGTTTTGTAAAGAAGCTGTAATTTTAGTTCTAGAATAATAAGAAGATGGTATACGTGAAGTGTGAAAATGCTAGTTTAAGTGAAAATATAATGTAAAAAAGTAAGTATTGATAAAAAGGATTTGGAATGACGATGACGTATTTATTATGTGTGCTTATTGAATTGCTGATCAACGCATTTTAAATCCTCATCAAATTTCTCGTGTGTCCGCTCGATTAATTTATGAAACATATCCCCAACATGTTCTTCTAAAACACGAATACCTTCTCCTGTAACGCCGCCTTTAACACATACTTTTTCTTGTAAAGTAGGCAATGTGAAAATCCCTTTTTCAAGTAGTTTCCCCATTCCAACGACCATTTCACTTACTAAAGTAGTGGCTTCTTCATGTGTAATATTTGTTTTATCTACAGCAGCGTTAATGAAACATTGTAATAAATAACTAAAGAATGCAGGACCACAGCTTGCTATATCAGATGAAACGCGCGTTATATCTTCTTCTATTACAAGGGGAGTAGAAATTTTTTTGAATAGGCGAAATAGTTTTTGTTGCCACTCTTCAGAGCAGTGATTTCCAAATGTAAATAGTGATGCGCCAGACAGAGCGCGGTTTGTAATACTCGGAATAATACGTGCGACGTGGCAAGGTACAAGTGTCTCTAATTGTGATGGAGATATTGGACTTGTGATAGAAACTAAGCACTTTTCATCAGAAAAATGTTCAGCGTATTTTTGTAGGATCGGGTATATATCTATCGGCTTTACGCAAATAAAAATAAGATGTGATCGTTCGATTACTTCATCAATAGTTTTGGCTATATGAACAGAAGGGTATTTTTCCTTTATATGATATGCTTTGGCTGGCGTTCGATTAATAATTGTAAGGCACGAAGGTTTGACAGCACGGGTTTCTAAAAATGCATCGATTAGTATATTCCCCATGTTCCCTGTCCCTATAATTCCTATGTTCAATGTTTCATCCCTCCTTCGTAACAGCTTTCTCCTAAACAATATGAATGATGTTATAAATTTATGATTAGAGGTGTAAAATGATGTGGGATTTTCCAAAGAAATGGTTAGGATTAGTAGCTATTATTGGAATTGTACTTTTTCTTCTTTTCTGGAAAACGAACCAGCATACAGAGCGATCGGTCATTACAACGGATGTGCAAGCGAAAGAGATAGAGAAAAAAAGTAAACCGAAAATATCGGATACAAAGCAGCAGAAAAAAATAATTATAATTGATATGAAAGGGGCTGTTGTTAAAGAGGGAGTGTATGAAATGAAAGAAGGGGACCGGGTCAAGGATGCTATTGAAAAGGCAGGTGGTTTTTTGCCCGAGGCAGATAGGAAAAAGGTAAATTTAGCGCAAGTGGTACAAGACCAAATGATCCTTTATGTGCCGGATAAAAACGAACAAGTGCAAGAAGGGGCTGCTGTTTCAAAGGGGGAGGGGAAAGTTCAAATAAATGTAGCTTCTAAAGAACAACTTGAAAAAATTACAGGTATCGGTTCTAGGAAAGCAGAAAGTATTTTGAAATATCGTGAGGAACATGGTCCGTTTCAGAAAATAGAAGATTTATTAGAGATTGATGGGATTGGTGTGAAGTCTCTGGAAAAAATAAAAGATCAAATTATTATTCCGTAAAAGATTGACGAAGTTTTTCTTCATTCGCTACACTACAAGTAGACAAAAAAGTAGGTGAAAAATATGGAACGAATTTCATGGGATCAATATTTTATGACACAAAGCCATTTACTATCTCTACGTAGTACATGTACAAGGCTTGCGGTAGGAGCGACAATTGTTCGTGATAAACGAATTATTGCTGGTGGATATAATGGTTCAATTAAAGGTGGTGTACATTGTATAGATGATGGATGCTACGTTATTGATAATCATTGTGTTCGTACAATTCATGCGGAAATGAATGCTTTATTACAATGCGCAAAGTTTGGTGCGAAAACGGAGGACGCGGAAATTTACGTTACGCATTTCCCTTGTTTACAATGCTGTAAGGCAATTATTCAAAGTGGTATTACAGCAGTTTATTATGCACAGGATTATAAAAATCATCCGTATGCCGTAGAGTTATTTGAAAAAGCGAATGTGACAGTGAAGCATGTTCCGCTAGAATATGATATTGCAGCGTTAGAGGATCAAAAGCGTCATATGGAGTTAAAAGAACTATTTGCATCTTTAGAAAAAGAGAACTTATCAATGGAAGAATTACAACATGTATTCACGAAAGCAAAAATGATGCTATAAGGAGTGAGTATGAGTTGCATGGACAATGGGGCTATGTTGCAATCTCATTTATAATAGGGATTGCAATCGCCTTTTCCTCTTCGGTTGCACTACTGATGTGTTGTTTCGTTTTTTATGTTTTCTTTTGTTTATATCGTACTTCGCGTAAAACCTTCTTTTTTTGTATGATAGCGTGTTTTAGTGGCGCTATGTACACTACGTATGTTCAAGGACAAAATAAGCCTCTAGGAGATCCCTACGGACTTACAAGAGGAGTAATACAAAACACACCTCTTATTAACGGAGATCGCTTATCATTTCAAGTTGAAGATCAGAATAAAAATATAGTGCAGTTAAGTTACAAAATTAAATCAGCCTTGGAAAAGAAACAACTGCGACAATTACATGCAGGAGTATCATGTATATTCGAAGGTGAGAGGAAAGAACCGCAAGTAGCCCGTAATTTTCATGGTTTTAATTACCGTGATTATTTGTATAGGCAAAATATTCATTTCACATTTGATGCTACATATATTTCTGAATGCCATAAAACATCATTGTCACTCGTGCAACGGATTCTTCTTTTGAGGCAGCAAGCAATCTCGGGAGTTACAGAAATGTTTCCAGAGCAATCAGGTGCTTTTATGAATGCGTTAGTATTTGGTGATAGACTACAAATGACATTTGAAGTTGAAGAGCGATATCAACAATTTGGTCTTGTACATTTGTTGGCAATTTCAGGGTCGCATATCGTATTGTTAATGGTAATTGTGTATTTTATTTTGCTAAGAAGTGGTGTGACGAGGGAGATAGCAACATTATGTCTTATCTTCTTTATTCCTATATATATGATTTTTGCAGGAGCATCACCGTCTGTTATAAGAGCTTCTATAACAGGAGTTTTGATGTTGAGTGCTTTCATATGTTCTCTTCGTTTGTCTAGCTTCGATGCTTTAAGTGTAACGGCTATATGTATGCTTATATATGATCCATATCTTATTTATAATATTGGGTTTCAATTTTCTTTTGTTGGTAGTTTTGCTTTACTTTTGTCTGCCCCGCTTTTACTAGAGAGTAGTAATGGAGTGATCCGAAATTCTATTTATATTTCTCTTATTTCACAGCTCGTTAGTACTCCGATTTTGTTATATCACTTCGGTTATTTTTCTCCATATAGTATTTTTCTGAACATCCTATACGTTCCGTTTTTATCCCTCGTTGTATTACCGTGTAGTATTGTTATTTTGGTATGTATACCAATCATTCCATTTCTTGCAAAAGGAATTGCGAATGTACTATCAATAGGTTTGAATCTTTCTAATGATTTTTTAATTTATTGTGAAAGCTTACCATTTATCCGCCTTAATTTCGGGCAAACACCTATACTTCTTGTAGCTCTATATTGTGTGAGTATAGTTAGTATATTGATGGTTTGGGAAAGGCGAATATCGAAGGGGATTATGTTTATAGCTTCGGGTATATTTCTTTTTATTTGTACATGTCATTATGTATATCCGTATTTTCGGGAAAGCGGAAGTGTTACATTTCTTGATGTTGGACAGGGAGATGCAATATTAATTCGCCTCCCGTACGATAAAGAGATTTACCTCATTGATACCGGTGGAACAATTCGTGTAAACAAGGAAGAATGGCAGCGGAAAAAGCATGAATTTTCAGTCGGAAATGATATTTTAATTCCTTATTTACAAAAGGAAGGCATTAAAACGATCGATAAATTAATCGTAACGCATGGAGATGCGGACCATATAGGTGCTGCGGAAGAGTTATTATCAAATATAACCGTAAAAGAAGTTGTATTTGGCCGAAAGCAACAAGATGCAGTATTAGAAACAGTAATAAAGAAACAGGCGTTAGAAAAGGAAGTGAAAATAAGGGAAGTGGGAGAAGGGGAGAGTTGGAGTGTAAATGAAGCGGAATTTTTTGTACTAGCTCCAACGGGAAAAGAAAGAAGTGAAAATAACGCTTCAATTGTAATATGGGCAAAATTAGGAGGGGTAACGTGGCTGTTTACAGGTGATTTAGAAGAAGAAGGAGAGAAGGTTTTAGTAGCTACGTACCCAGATTTACGGGCGGATGTTTTAAAGGTTGCTCATCATGGGAGTAACACGTCGTCTATAGTGCCTTTTCTGAGCGCCGTACAGCCTAATATAGCGATTATTTCTGCCGGTGAGCGTAATAAGTATGGGCACCCTCATAAGGAAGTTATAGAGCGTTTTGAGAAGATGGGGATTGAAATATGGCGCACGGATAAGCAAGGTGCTATTTCCTATATTTTTAAAGGGGAACACGGAACCTTTCATAGCAAAATCACATATGATGAAACACATAATAGATAAAAAGAAGACTGCCAGTAAGCAGCAGTCTTTAAGAACCAATAAATTTAATAACAGTTGCAATGATGAAAAGTGTTGCGAAAAAACCAAATGAGACGATAAATCCTACCCCTGAATCAATAGCGTCATTGCGTTTACTTTGAACGTTTTGTTCAAAATCATTCATTTAGAATCCCTCCCCAACATTCCACTTTAGTATAAAATATTGTCAGAAAAAAATCTACAATTTCCATATGAAGAGAAATCGAGTGTTTTTACTACTTTTAAATCAGGAAGTAACGTGAGTTTTTTGTTTCCAAGCATGTTAACAGTTGGCACTTATACTCGAATTTTTATTGTGAATAATAAAGGGAAGGTGATTACCGCACACCAATAAGAAACCCGGGGCTTATTGCGTGGCGTTTAATATAAATAAAGGGACGGGTTATACAGCCTGTTCCTTTGTACTTGTAAAACAAAAGCTAGGGCATTAGTATAAATATATATTGCCAAGTTAGGGAGTAGGAAAAAGTATGAGTAGTGATATACATAAAAAGATTAAAAAGAAGCAGTTTGCTCCGTTGTATTTACTGTATGGAACGGAAGCGTTTTTTATAAATGAAACGATAAAGCTTATTACAACAGAAGCGCTTGAAGAGGAAGATCGTGAGTTTAATGTTGTGACATATGATTTAGAAGAAGCGTATTTAGAAGATGTGGTTGAGGATGCACGTACACTTCCTTTTTTTGGAGAACGTAAAGTGCTATTAATAAAATCACCACTATTTTTAACTGCACAAAAAGAAAAGTTAGAGCAAAACATAAAGATTTTAGAAGAATATATTGGAGAGCCTTCTCCATTTTCTATTCTTGTTTTTGTTGCGCCTTACGAAAAGCTGGATGAACGAAAAAAAATTACAAAATTATTAAAGAAAACAGCGGATATAGTAGAAGCAAATACGATGCAGGTGCAGGATGTTCAGAAGTGGATTGTTGCTCGTGCAGATGAAGTGCATGTACACATTGATAATGCAGCTGTTAGTTTATTGTTAGAGCTTGTAGGAAGTAATGTAACGATGTTGGCGAAGGAAATGGACAAGTTAACGTTATATGTCGGTATGGGCGGAGAGATTACATCGAAACTTGTTGCCGAGCTTGTGCCAAAATCAGTTGAACAAAATGTGTTTGCTTTAACAGAAAAAGTGGTGAAAAAAGATATCGCGGGTGCGATGCAAATTTTGGATGGATTATTTACGCAGCAAGAGGAACCGATTAAATTGCTTGCGTTATTAGTAAGTCAATTCCGCTTGCTGCATCAAGTGAAAGAGTTACAGCAACGTGGTTATGGACAAAATCAAATTGCTTCTCATATTGGTGTGCATCCATATCGTGTAAAGTTAGCGATGAATCAAACGAAGTTTTTCTCTTTTGAGGAACTAAAGAAAGTGATTATAGAATTAGCGGAAGCTGATTATAGTATGAAGACAGGAAAGATGGATAAGAAGCTTGTACTTGAGTTTTTCTTGATGCGGTTAAATCATATGTGATGTTACAAAAAAAGTTCACGTTACCAAGTAACGTGAACTTTTTTGTATATAAAAAAACGACCCAAATGGATCGTTTTTTAAACGCCTTACGCGTTTACTTGTTTCGCTAAGCGAGATTTTTGACGAGCTGCAGCGTTTTGGTGGATAAGACCTTTACGAGCTGCTTTGTCAAGTTTTTTAGAAGCAGTTTTGAAAGCTTCTTTAGCAGTTTCAAGATCGTTATTAGTAACTAAAGCTTCTACAGTTTTAACAGCAGAACGCATGTCAGACTTGATAGAAGCGTTATGTGCACGACGCTCTTCGCTAAGTTTAGCGCGTTTGATAGCAGATTTGATGTTTGCCATACTTTTCACCTCCCTGGTGCAATCGAATGACTCGATTCTTACATAGAACAAGTGATATTCTATCAAACGGTGAAGAGAATTGCAATAGTATATCAATGAAATTTCACGTAAAGGAAAGAATGACCTTATATAACTTTGGGAAATCTAACGATATTTACTATGAATTACGGAGGAGATACGATGAAAGAACCATTAGATTTAAGTAAATATAGCGTTAGAACTGACCTTGCTGTAGAGGCGCATCAAATGTTACAAGAGCGCCAAGAAGAACAAAATGGAATACAAGGAGTCATTGTAAAAGAGAGGGAAGAAGAAGGTGTTACCATTACAAAAGTAACGATTGATGAAGTTGCGTCTGAATCGATGGGTAAAAAACCTGGAAATTATTTAACGCTTGAAGTACAAGGTATACGTCAACAAGATACGGAACTGCAACAAAAAGTAGAGCGCGTTTTTGCGAAAGAATTTTCTTATTTCCTAGAAGAGGTTGGTGTTACGAAAGAAGCGAGCTGCTTGGTCGTCGGCCTTGGGAATTGGAATGTAACGCCAGATGCACTTGGACCGATAGTGGTAGAAAATGTATTGGTAACGAGACATTTGTTTCAACTGCAGCCTGAAAGTGTAGAAGAAGGGTTTAGACCTGTTAGTGCAATTCGTCCTGGGGTAATGGGGATTACAGGAATTGAAACAAGCGATGTTATTTATGGGATTATTGAGAAGACCAATCCGGACTTTGTCATTGCAATTGATGCGTTAGCTGCCCGTTCTATTGAACGAGTAAATAGTACGATACAAATTTCTGATACAGGAATTCATCCTGGATCTGGTGTTGGGAATAAACGTAAGGAGCTAAGTAAAGAAACATTAGGAATTCCTGTTATTGCTATTGGTGTTCCGACTGTAGTTGATGCCGTTTCGATTACAAGCGATACAATTGATTTTATTTTGAAGCACTTTGGAAGAGAGATGAAAGAGGGACATAAGCCATCAAGATCTTTATTACCTGCGGGATTTTCATTTGGAGAAAAGAAAAAATTAACAGAAGAAGATATGCCGGATGAAAAAAGCCGAAATATGTTTTTAGGTGCTGTAGGTACACTGGAAGATGAAGAGAAGAGAAAATTAATTTATGAAGTGTTATCTCCTCTTGGCCATAATTTAATGGTGACTCCGAAAGAAGTGGATGCTTTCATAGAGGATATGGCAAATGTAATAGCGAGTGGGTTAAATGCAGCGCTGCATCATCAAATTGACCAAGATAATACAGGGGCATACACACATTGATGGGAAGAGATGATAATAGTTTAAGTCACTTTTCACTTTTATGTATATGTAGTACAGCTATATGTTTACTTATGGTGATAGCAGGGGTGTCACTTGCTAATCATGGTTTAAAAAGTATGAAAGGTTATCAGCAAATGTCATATGAACAAATAGCACATATGACAGGAACAGAGGGTGCGGTTGCTGAATTAGAAATTTCGGGAAGTTCGTTTTCGACAATTGAGAAACAAAAACAATTAGAAAGCTTGAGAAGTTTTAATGTTGTAGAAGGAATTGGTATGGCGATAGCAAGTGTTTCTTATGAAGTAACAAAGTTTGGGGTAGATATAGTTGTTGGGAAAGTAAAAGAAATTTTTAGTTAAGAGTCAAACGGAGGACGGTTGTTTTACAGATTTGTAAGACAGCCGTTTTTTAATTTGAAAAAGGTTTGTCTCTTATGGTTTGTTCGCATAAGATATAGATAGAATGATTTGTATCGTAAGCAGCACGAGTTTTCATTGAATCTTTGTTGCTCTATTGATATAATCAGTGCTAGTGTATATTGGCGAGACTATTAGGAGTTGAGAACATAGATGAACAAAGAAGAAAGAGCAAAAAGACAGTCCAAAATTCGTAATTTCTCTATCATTGCTCATATTGACCACGGAAAGTCAACGTTAGCAGACCGTATTTTAGAGAAAACAAACGCGTTAACACAACGTGAAATGAAAGCTCAATTGCTTGACTCTATGGATTTAGAGCGTGAGCGTGGTATTACAATTAAATTAAACGCAGTACAATTAAACTATACAGCAAAAGACGGTGAAGAATATATTCTTCACTTAATTGATACACCAGGACACGTCGACTTTACGTACGAAGTATCACGTAGTTTAGCGGCTTGTGAAGGCGCAATTCTTGTAGTGGATGCAGCACAAGGTATTGAAGCGCAAACATTAGCGAACGTATACTTAGCGCTTGATAATAATTTAGAGATTTTACCGGTTATTAACAAAATTGACTTACCAAGTGCAGACCCGGAGCGTGTACGTCAAGAGGTAGAAGATGTAATTGGTTTAGATGCATCAGAAGCTGTACTTGCTTCAGCAAAAGCTGGGATTGGTATTGAAGAAATTTTAGAACAAATTGTTGAGAAAGTACCAGCACCAACAGGTGATTCAGAAGATCCGTTACAATGTATGATTTTCGACTCTTTATATGATCCGTATCGCGGTGTAATTGCTTATATCCGTGTTGTAAATGGAACGGTAAAAGTTGGCGATAAAGTACGTATGATGGCAACTGGTAAAGAATTTGAAGTAACAGAAGTAGGTGTATTTACACCGAAGACTACGCAACGTGACGAGTTAACAGTAGGTGATGTAGGTTTCTTAGCAGCATCGATTAAAAATGTTGGTGACACACGTGTTGGTGATACGATTACACACGCGAAACGTCCAGCTGCAGAGCCGTTAGCAGGTTATCGTAAATTAAACCCAATGGTATTCTGTGGTTTATATCCGATTGATTCTGCGCGTTACAACGACTTACGTGATGCGTTAGAAAAATTAGAGTTAAATGATTCTGCACTTGAGTTTGAACCAGAAACATCTCAAGCGCTAGGATTTGGTTTCCGCTGTGGTTTCTTAGGACTTCTTCACATGGAAATCATTCAAGAACGTATTGAACGTGAATTTAAGATTGATTTAATTACAACAGCGCCAAGTGTTATTTATAAAGTTTATTTAACAAACGGTGAAGATGTTATTGTTGATAATCCATCTAATATGCCAGATCCACAGTCTATCGATCGTGTAGAAGAGCCGTTTGTGAAGGCTTCAATTATGGTTCCGAATGACTATGTTGGAGCTGTAATGGAAATTTGCCAAGGTAAACGTGGAACGTTTATTGATATGCAATATTTAGATGAAACACGTGTTACATTAACGTATGAAATCCCGTTATCAGAAATCGTATATGATTTCTTCGATCAGTTGAAATCAAATACGAAAGGGTATGCATCATTTGATTACGAGTTAATTGGTTATAAACCATCTAAACTTGTGAAAATGGATATTCTTTTAAATAATGAACAAGTGGATGCTTTATCATTTATCGTACACCGTGATTCAGCGTATGACCGCGGTAAAGTAATCGTAGAAAAATTAAAAGAATTAATTCCAAGACAACAGTTCGAAGTGCCGATTCAGGCGACTATCGGGAACAAAGTTGTAGCGCGTTCTACAATTAAGGCGATGCGTAAAAACGTACTTGCAAAATGTTACGGTGGTGACATTTCTCGTAAGCGTAAACTTCTTGATAAGCAAAAAGAAGGTAAAAAACGTATGAAGTCTGTTGGTTCTGTAGAGGTACCGCAAGAAGCGTTCATGGCTGTACTGAAAATGGATGACAACTAATATTTACTTGTTATATAAAAAAGAAGCCGTTTATACGGCTTCTCTTTTTGTATCATTACTTTTTAGACATCTGAGTATCTCTCAATTACAATAGTGAGAGATGCTTTTTAGTTCATACAGAGTTAGGAGTTTGTTAATGTCCGAAAATATTCGAAAAGATATTCATGAGAAGATACAAAATGGTAATTTTAATTGTGAAAAGGAATTAACCCTTTCTATTATTAGCGGGAAGTGGAAAGTTGTGATACTGTGGCATCTTGGTGTAGAAGGGCCTCATCGTTTTAGTGAATTACAACGATTATTCCCAAACATTTCTCATAAAGTTTTGTCGAACCAATTAAAAGAGTTAATGGAAGATGGGATTGTTGATCGAACAGTATACCCAGAAATTCCTCCACGAGTGGAGTATTATATGACGGAATTAGGCATGTCGCTTTTACCAATCGTTGAAATGATGTATGATTGGGGAAAAATGCGAATGGAACAAATTCGTAATACGTTAGAGAAGTAAAGAACCCTCCCGAGTGCGGAGGTTTTCTTTTTAGAAAGGTAGGAGTTATATTTGGTACAAGCTGCATATATTCATATTCCGTTTTGTCAGCATATTTGTCACTATTGTGATTTTAATAAAGTGTTCATTGAACGCCAACCGGTTGATCAATATTTAGATTATCTAGAGAAAGAAATAATAAACACGGTTCAAAAAGTACCGTTTGATAGTATGAAAACGATTTTTGTTGGTGGGGGAACTCCGACAGCGTTAAATATGGAACAGACAAAAAAGCTACTCGATATTATTAACCGTCGTTTGCGTCCGTTTGCTCCGAATTGTGAATTAACATTTGAAGCGAATCCAGGTGACTTGCCGAAAGAGAAGTTAAACGTATTGCTAGAAGGTGGAGTGAACAGAATTAGTTTTGGTGTGCAAACATTCCGAGATGAACTGCTTGAGAAAATTGGACGCAAACATACAAGGGAAGATGCCTTTGTAGCGATTAGAGAAGCACAGGAAGTGGGCTTCAAAAATATTAATATAGATATTATTTATGCTTTGCCAGGACAAACGATAGAAGACGTAAAGGAAACATTAGATATTGCTTTTACGCTTGGTATACAACATTTCTCGGCATATTCATTAATTGTGGAACCGAAAACAGTGTTTTATAACTTAATGAATAAGGGGAAATTACGTCTTCCAGGTGAAGATCACGAAGCGAAAATGTACGAAATGGTAATGGATGAAATGGAGAAACATGGTTATAAGCAGTATGAAATTAGCAATTTCTCAAAAGGTGATAATGAAAGTAGACATAATCTCACATACTGGAATAATGAAGAGTATTATGGATTTGGAGCTGGGGCTCATAGTTATGTAAATGGAGAGCGTATCCAAAATGTAGGGCCACTGAAGCAATATTTCAATAAGATTGATGAAACAGATTTTCCATATTTAGACGTCCACGCAGTGACGGAGAAAGAAAGAATGGAAGAAGAACTGTTCTTAGGGCTTCGAAAAACAAAAGGTGTATCTAAAATGGCGTTCCAAAAGAAATTTGATATGGAGATGGATCAAGTTTTCGCGAAGCAGTTGCAAAGTAATCAAGAACAAGGGTTGCTTGAAGAGGGAGACGGATACGTGCGTTTAACACGAAAAGGAAAATTATTAGGGAATGAAGTGTTCCAGTCATTTTTGATTGATTAAATAAATGTTCTATAAACGTGAAAAAGTTTCATTATTTCGTGACGTTTCCGTTGACAATTGAATGTCAATTTTGGTAAGTTATTAATAGATTTAGCACTCGAAGACAAAGAGTGCTAACAGAGGTGATGATGAGATGCTTACGGAACGTCAGCTCTTAATTTTACAAACAATTATTGATGACTTTATTGGATCAGCGCAGCCGGTTGGTTCTAGAACGTTGGCTAAAAAAGATGAAATTACATTTAGTTCAGCTACTATTCGAAATGAAATGGCGGACTTAGAAGAATTAGGTTTTATTGAAAAAACGCACAGTTCTTCTGGCCGTGTTCCTTCTGAGAAGGGATACCGATTTTATGTAGACCATCTTTTAGCGCCGCAAAACTTACCGAAAGCTGAAATTGTACAAATTAAAGATTTATTTGCTGAAAGAATTTTTGAAGCGGAAAAAATTGCACAGCAATCGGCTCAAATTCTATCAGAACTTACGAATTATACGGCCATTGTTCTTGGACCGAAGTTAAGCACAAATAAACTTAAAAATGTACAAATTGTGCCGCTTGATCGTCAAACTGCAGTCGCTATTATTGTAACTGATACAGGGCATGTACAAAGTAAAACGATTACCGTTCCGGAATCTGTTGATTTATCAGATTTAGAAAAAATGGTTAATATTTTAAATGAAAAGCTATCGGGTGTACCGATGGAAGAACTGCATAATAAAATCTTTAAGGAGATTGTTACAGTTTTACGTGGGTATGTTCATAATTACGATAGTGCAATAAAAATGTTAGATGGTACATTTCAAGTTCCGTTATCGGAAAAGATATACTTTGGAGGAAAAGCAAATATGCTTTCGCAACCAGAGTTCCATGACATTCACAAAGTAAGATCCTTGCTGACGATGATTGATAATGAAGCTGAGTTTTATGATATTTTGCGTCATAAACAAGTCGGTATTCAAGTGAAAATTGGTAGGGAAAACTCTGCGACAGCCATGGAAGATTGTAGTTTAATTTCTGCAACGTATTCGATTGGAGAAGAGCAGCTTGGAACGATTGCTATTTTAGGTCCGACGAGAATGCAATACTCTCGTGTAATTAGTTTGTTGCAGTTATTTACGAGACAATTTACTGATGGACTTAAAAAGTAAATGAGAGTAATACATTCGCTCAAGTAATGGCATTTTCATTGCTGTGTGTAATATATAATACTTAGGTAATCATGCTATGCATGATACCTAATACCTTTTAAGGAGGTGAATATTGTGGAAGAGCGTAACGAACAAGTGGTAGAAGAAGTAAAAGAAGCGCAAGTTGAAGAAGCTGTCACGCCAGAAAACAGTGAAGAAACTGTAGAAGAAAAAAGTGAGGCTGCTCTTTTACAAGAAAAAGTAGATGAGTTACAAGCGAAACTAACGGAAACGGAAGGTCGCACATTACGTCTACAAGCTGATTTTGAAAATCATAAGCGTCGTGTCCAAATGGATAAACAGGCTGCTGAAAAATATAGAGCGCAAAGTCTAGTTTCAGACATCTTGCCAGCCCTTGATAATTTTGAAAGAGCGATGCAAGTGGAAGCAAGTGATGAGCAAACGAAATCCTTATTACAAGGTATGGAAATGGTGCATCGTCAATTGCTAGAAGCGTTGGCTAAAGAAGGTGTGGAAGTGATTGAAGCTGTTGGTAAACAGTTTGATCCTAATGAACACCAAGCTATTATGCAAGTGGAAGACAGTGAATTTGAATCAAACGCGGTAGTTGAAGAATTCCAAAAAGGTTATAAACTAAAAGACCGTGTGATTCGCCCATCAATGGTAAAAGTAAATCAATAATTTACATAAAAGTAGGAGGATTCGCCATGAGTAAAATTATCGGTATTGACTTAGGTACAACAAACTCTTGTGTAGCTGTTATGGAAGGTGGAGAACCAAAGGTTATCCCAAATCCAGAAGGAAACCGTACAACACCTTCTGTTGTAGCTTTCAAAAATGAAGAGCGTCAAGTTGGGGAAGTTGCAAAGCGTCAAGCAATTACAAACCCAAATACAATCATGTCTGTTAAACGTCATATGGGTACAGACTACAAAGTAGAAGTTGAAGGTAAAGATTATACACCACAAGAAATTTCTGCAATCATTTTACAAAACCTAAAAGCTTCTGCTGAAGCATACTTAGGTGAAACAGTAACGAAAGCTGTTATTACAGTACCTGCATACTTCAACGATGCAGAACGTCAAGCAACAAAAGATGCTGGTCGTATCGCTGGTTTAGAAGTTGAGCGTATCATTAACGAACCAACAGCAGCAGCGCTTGCTTACGGTTTAGAAAAACAAGATGAAGAGCAAAAAATCTTAGTATATGACTTAGGTGGCGGTACATTTGACGTATCTATCCTTGAGTTAGCAGACGGAACATTCGAAGTTATTTCAACTGCTGGTGACAACCGTCTTGGTGGAGATGACTTTGACCAAGTTATTATTGACCACTTAGTAGCTGAATTCAAAAAAGAAAATAACATTGATTTAAGCCAAGATAAAATGGCACTTCAACGTCTGAAAGATGCAGCTGAAAAAGCGAAAAAAGATCTTTCTGGTGTAACACAAACACAAATTTCATTACCATTCATTAGTGCTGGAGCTGCTGGTCCATTACACTTAGAATTAACATTAACAAGAGCGAAATTTGAAGAGATTTCAGCAAGTCTTGTTGAAAGAACGTTAGAGCCAACTCGTCGTGCATTAAAAGACGCTGGTTTTGCTCCAAGTGAATTAGATAAAGTTATCCTTGTTGGTGGGTCTACTCGTATCCCAGCTGTACAAGAAGCTATTAAACGTGAGACTGGTAAAGAACCATATAAAGGTGTAAATCCTGATGAAGTTGTAGCATTAGGTGCTGCAGTTCAAGGTGGCGTACTTACTGGTGATGTAGAAGGCGTACTATTATTAGATGTAACTCCACTTTCTTTAGGTATTGAAACTATGGGTGGCGTGTTCACGAAATTAATCGAGCGTAACACTACAATTCCAACAAGTAAGTCACAAGTATTCTCAACAGCTGCTGATAACCAACCAGCAGTAGATATTCACGTATTACAAGGTGAGCGTCCAATGTCAGCTGACAACAAAACATTAGGTCGTTTCCAATTAACAGACCTTCCACCAGCACCACGTGGTATTCCACAAATCGAAGTAACATTCGATATTGATGCGAACGGTATTGTTAACGTACGTGCGAAAGATTTAGGAACAAGCAAAGAGCAAGCTATTACAATCCAATCTTCTTCAGGTCTTTCTGATGAAGAAGTAGATCGTATGGTACAAGAAGCAGAAGCAAACGCTGACGCTGACCAAAAACGTAAGGAAGAAGTTGAACTTCGTAACGAAGCTGACCAACTTGTATTCCAAACAGATAAAGTTGTAAAAGATTTAGAAGGTAAAGTGGATGCGGCTGAAGTTGCAAAAGCAACAGAAGCGAAAGAAGCATTACAAGCTGCGATTGAGAAGAACGAGCTTGAGGAAATCCGTGCGAAAAAAGACGCTTTACAAGAAATCGTACAACAATTAACTGTTAAATTATACGAGCAAGCTCAAGCAGCTGCAGGGCAAGCAGAAGGTGCACAAGGAGCACAAGATGCTGGCGCGAAGAAAGACAATGTAGTAGACGCAGAGTTTGAAGAAGTAAAAGAAGATAAGTAATAATAAATAAGTAAGATGACAAAAAGTCAAAGTCAAGCGTGCCTTGGCTTTGGCTTTTTGTATGAATGAGAAGGAATGTGTGAGGATCTTAAGTTTTTTATTTTGCATACTGTAAGTGAGGAAACTTTGTTGCAAAGCACTTTCTTTCGGTGTTAAAATTACGTTTATGTGAAAGATTCGGGGGTTGTAAATTTATGAGTAAACGAGATTATTATGAGGTCCTTGGGCTTAGCAAGGGTGCTTCAAAAGATGAAATAAAAAAAGCGTATCGTCGTTTGGCTAAAAAATACCATCCAGACGTAAGTAAAGAAGAAAATGCAATTGAAAAGTTTAAAGAAGTACAAGAAGCATACGAAGTATTAAGTGATGATCAAAAGCGCGCGCAATACGATCAATTTGGTCATGCTGGTGCAAATCAAGGCTTTGGTGGCTTTGGCGGCGGAGGAGACTTCGGCGGAGGCTTCGGTTTCGAAGATATCTTTAGTTCATTCTTTGGCGGTGGTGGCGGCAGACGTCGTGATCCAAATGCTCCACGTCAAGGTGCTGACTTACAATATCAAGTTACTTTAGATTTTGAAGAAGCTATTTTTGGTAAAGAGTTAAATGTCGAGATTCCAGTAGAAGATCCATGTGATACTTGTAAAGGTAGCGGAGCAAAACCAGGAACTTCAAAAGAAACATGTAAACATTGCTCAGGATCAGGGCAAGTAAGTGTAGAGCAAAATACACCATTTGGTCGTATTGTAAACCGTCAAGCTTGTGGGCATTGTTCAGGAACTGGTCAAATGATTAAAGAAAAATGTACGACATGTCACGGTTCTGGTAAAGTTCGTAAACATAAAAAAATCAACGTTAAAATTCCAGCGGGTATCGATAACGGTCAACAAATTCGTGTATCTGGAAAAGGTGAAGCGGGCGTAAATGGGGGGCCAGCAGGAGATTTATATGTTGTTGTTCATGTAAGAAGTCATGAATTCTTTGAGCGTGAAGGAGATCACATTATTTGTGAAATGCCATTAACGTTTGCGCAAATGGCACTTGGTGCTGAAGTGGAAGTTCCTACTGTTCATGGTAAAGTGAAGCTGAAAATTCCAGCAGGAACACAAACAGGAACAGAATTCCGCTTAAAAGGAAAAGGTGCTCCGAACGTACGTGGATATGGTCAAGGGGATCAATATGTAGTCGTGCGTGTTGTTGTACCGACGAAATTAACTTCACATCAAAAAGATTTATTACGTGAATTTGCAGGACAAGAAGAGCAGGATGATAGTTTATTCGGAAAGCTTAAACGTGCTTTCAAAGGGGAATAATGGAAATAAAAAATGGAGTTGGTAAATTGTGAAATGGTCAGAAATTAGTATTCATACAACAGAAGAAGCAGTAGAAGCTGTCTCTCATATTTTACATGAAGCTGGTGCTAGTGGAGTTGCGATTGAGGACCCGGCGGAGTTGACGAAAGAGCGCGAGCAACAATATGGTGAAATTTATGCATTGAACCCAGATGAATACCCGGAGGAAGGTGTGTTAATAAAAGCATATTTCCCGCAAACGGATTCTTTACAGGAGACAATTGCAGGTGTAAAATCATCTATTGATGTGCTTCCATCTTACGACATCGAAATTGGTACTGGAAATATTACCGTTAACGAAGTCAATGAAGAAGATTGGGCTACTGCTTGGAAAAAATATTACCATCCAGTACAAATTTCTGATACATTCACAATTGTACCGACGTGGGAAGAATATACACCATCTTCTCCGGAAGAAAAAATTATTGAATTAGATCCAGGTATGGCGTTTGGGACAGGAACTCATCCAACAACAACGATGTGTATCCGTGCTTTAGAAAAAACAGTACAGCCAGGTGACGCTATCATTGATGTAGGAACAGGTTCTGGTGTACTGAGTATTGCAGCAGCAAAATTAGGTGCGGCTTCTGTTCAAGCATATGATTTAGATCCGGTTGCGGTTGAAAGTGCAGAAATGAATGTACGTTTAAATAAAACAGATGATATCGTATCTGTTGGACAGAATAGTCTTTTAGAGGGTATTGAAGGTCCTGTTGATTTAATCGTAGCTAACTTATTAGCAGAAATTATTCTTTTATTCCCTGAAGATGCAGCAAGAGTTGTGAAGTCAGGCGGATTATTTATTACATCGGGCATTATTGCTGCGAAGGAAAAAGTGATTTCTGAGGCGCTAGAAAAAGCTGGATTTACAATTGAAGAAGTGTTACGAATGGAAGATTGGGTAGCAATTATTGCACGAAATGCGTAATATAGATTTTAGTCTATAATGAAAAGGAGAGTCTCTCACTATAAGGTGAGGGACTTGCCGTTTGTTATATGAAAAATGATAACGTTTCGTTCTTTTCGTAAGTATTGACTTACGAAAGGAACGAAACTCTACTAAGGTGATTATATGCAACGTTATTTTGTAGAAGAGAAATATGTAAATGAGACAAGTATTCGCATTGTAGGTGATGACGTACATCATATCGCAAGAGTGATGCGTATGTCAGCTGGTGATCGCATTTATTGCTGTGTAAACGGAAAAACAGCAGTGTGTTCAATTGATGAAATTACCAGTGAATTTATTAATACGGCTATTGTAGAATGGGTAGAGGCGTCAAGTGAACTTCCTGTTTTCGTGACGATTGCAAGTGGACTGCCAAAAGGAGACAAGCTAGAGTTAATTTTCCAAAAAGGAACAGAGCTTGGGGCAGCTGCATTCTTACCATTTCAAGCATCTCGCTCTATCGTAAAATGGGATGCGAAAAAAGCTGATAAAAAAGTTGAGCGTTTAAGAAAAATTGTGAAAGAAGCTGCGGAACAATCACATAGAAGTGAAGTTCCAGAAGTACATGCTCCGGCATCGTTTAAACAATTGCTTTCAATGAGTGGTGAGTATGATGTTTGTCTTGTTGCTTACGAAGAGGAAGCGAAACAAGGCGAGAAATCTAATTTTGCGAAAGCTTTAACGATGATGAAACCAGGTCAAAAGCTATTGATTGTATTTGGCCCAGAAGGCGGTTTAGCTGAGGAAGAGATTACAGCGCTTCGTGAACATAAATTTGTACCATGTAGTTTAGGACCAAGAATTTTAAGAACAGAAACGGCGCCGTTATACGCGTTAAGTGCTGCTTCGTATCATTTTGAATTGATGGGGTGATGATCAATGTCAACTGTTGCGTTCCATACGTTAGGTTGTAAAGTAAACCACTATGAAACAGAAGCCATTTGGCAATTGTTTAAACAAGGTGGATATGAAAGAACTGAATATGAAAAGAAAGCTGATGTATATGTTATTAATACGTGTACAGTAACGAATACGGGAGATAAGAAAAGTCGTCAAGTTATTAGACGTGCTGTTCGTCAAAATCCGGATGCAGTTATTTGTGTAACTGGATGTTATGCACAAACATCTCCAGCGGAAATTATGGCGATTCCTGGTGTAGATATTGTAGTTGGTACACAGGATCGTGAAAAGATGTTAGGATACATCGAAGAATTCCGCAAAGAGCGTCAACCAATTAATGCTGTCCGCAACATTATGAAAACACGTGTATACGAAGAACTGGATGTACCTTATTTCACGGATCGTACACGTGCATCTTTAAAAATACAAGAAGGTTGTAATAACTTCTGTACATTCTGTATTATACCTTGGGCGCGTGGTTTAATGCGTTCGCGTGATGGAAAAGAAGTTATTAAACAAGCGCAGCAATTAGTAGATGCAGGATATAAAGAAATCGTATTAACAGGTATTCATACAGGTGGATACGGTGAAGATATTAAAGATTATAATTTAGCTGGTTTACTTCGTGATATGGAAGCGGAAGTAGGCGGATTAAAACGTCTTCGTATTTCTTCTATTGAAGCGAGTCAGATTTCAGATGAAGTAATTGAAGTGTTAGATAAGTCTGAAGTAGTTGTACGTCACTTACACATTCCGTTGCAATCTGGATCTAATACGGTATTAAAACGTATGCGTCGTAAGTATACGATGGAATTCTTCCAAGAGCGTTTAGATCGTTTGAAAGAAGCGTTACCAGGTCTTGCGATTACATCAGACGTAATCGTTGGTTTCCCAGGTGAAACAGAAGAAGAATTCATGGAAACATACAATTTCATTAAAGAGAATCGCTTCTCTGAGTTACACGTGTTCCCTTACTCAAAACGTACAGGAACACCTGCAGCACGCATGGAAGATCAAGTTCCTGAAGATGTGAAGAACGATCGTGTTCACTGTTTAATTGAACTATCTAATCAATTAGCGAAAGAGTATGCGTCACAGTTTGAAGGCGAAGTACTTGAAATTATTCCAGAAGAGCAATTTAAAGAGGGCGACCGTGAAGGATTATATGTAGGTTATACAGATAACTACTTGAAAATTGTATTTGAAGGGTCAGAAGAATTAATTGGTAAACTAGTGAAAGTGAAAATCACGAAAGCTGGTTATCCATATAATGAAGCGCAATTTGTTCGTGTTCTTGAAGATGATGTGAAAAAAGAATCAGCAAGCGCATAAAGTGAAACTGTAATCAGCGTAGGATTCATCCCCCGCTGATTATTAGCCCTCACCAATCGGGCTTTTACGGGCAGCACGATCCCCACCTAACTTCTTTGTTTTCGCTGAATTTTGAGTGGGGGTCTTACTGCCTGGCAAATAGCGGGCAAAAAAAGCATGCAAACGGAAACGATTTGCATGCTTTCTTTTTTTAGTGGAGACGTTAAGTACTGAAAAGGTATGAAATGAGTAGTTGTTTCGTACATTCCTGTATGAAAAAAGGTGTAATGACCAAAATATAGTTGTCTTCAGGTAAAAGAATAACAGCCATCTGCATAGTTTTTGAAAAAGGAAGAGCATCTATTCTTCTTTTATTCTGCCAAATAGTTGACCTGAAGTGATAAAATGTATTATAATCGTAAAAGACATGCTGAAGAAGTGTTTCTTTTTGCATGCTGAAGTTAGTATGTAAGTGTGATGTTTCGGAGGGAGGGAAAGAGAATGTCAAAAACAGTCGTTCGTAAAAACGAGTCTTTGGAGGATGCACTTCGCCGTTTTAAAAGATCGGTTTCTAAAACTGGTACACTTGCTGAAGCAAGAAAGCGCGAGTTTTATGAAAAACCAAGTGTAAAACGTAAGAAGAAATCTGAAGCGGCAAGAAAGCGTAAATTCTAAGAGAGGGTGTAAGTTATGAGTCTTCTCGGTCGTTTAAACGATGATATGAAACAAGCGATGAAGAATAAACAAAAAGAAAAATTAACCGTCATTCGTATGGTTAAGGCTGCTTTACAAAATGAAGGTATTAAACTGCAACATACTCTTACTGAAGAAGAGGAATTAACAGTTTTAGCTCGTGAAGTAAAACAGTATAAGGACTCCCTCCTTGAATTTAAAAAAGCTGGTCGTGAAGACCTTGTTGATAAACTGCAAAGTGAAATTCAGATTTTAAGCGCATATTTGCCAGAGCAATTAACGGAAGAAGAATTAGCGAATGTAATTAAGCAAGTTATTTCTGAAGTTGGTGCTACTTCTAAAGCAGATATGGGTAAGGTGATGACTGCTGTTATGCCGAAAGTAAAAGGTAAAACAGACGGATCACTTGTGAATAAGCTGGTTATCCAGCTATTAGCATAAAAAAACGTCTCATTTCGTATGAGACGTTTTTTTATGCTTTTTTTCAGTTTGGACGTGATATTACAAGCTCTTTTTTCATACATATGGGATGAGAGGGGGTCTTTTGAGATGAAAAAATTAGAACAAATGAAGAATTGGTTAACGAAGCAAATAGACCTGCCAGTGGATGTGCTAATGGATCTACCTCGGATCACGCTTGTTGGGCAAGTGCATATCTATATAGAAAATCATCGAGGTTTATTAGTGTTTTCAGATAAAGAAGTAAGATTGTTATTAAAGCATGGTCAATTATTAATTAAGGGACAGTCCTTTGTTATTAAAACAATCCTTCCGGAAGAACTTTTGCTGGAAGGGATAATTGAGCAAGTGACATTTTTAGAAGACGAAAAGAAAGAGAAGTGAGGGAAACTTCCGTATGTGAAGTTTTTCTTCTTTATTCTAACAATTTGACCCTACTATTTATGGACAATAAAACTTTGTATTTCATTTTCGTACGAGCTATTTTGCTAATTAAAGTGAAAAGTAGTGTGTCTACTTTTGGAAAGGTAGTGAAGGCAGTAGATGAAAAATAAATGGTTTATAAAGTGGCTTGGATATGTAAAGGTACGAATTGAAGGTAGAGGAGCGGAACGGTTCGTTAACGAATGTGTACGTAGAAAATTATTAGTTTGGGACGTTAAGAAGATTGCTGATGAAACGTTAGTTTTTTGTATGTTATTACGAGATGTGAAAAAAATCAAGCCGATTTATAGAAAAAATGAATGTAAATTATACTTTATTGGGCGTTACGGTTTTCCTTTTTTGAATAAGCGCTTAATTAAAAATAGTGGATTCTTAATTGGTTTTTTAATTTTCTTTTTTGGCATGATTGCATTATCAAATATGGTTTGGAAAATTGAAATTACAGGAGCGAAACCTGAAACAGAATATATATTAATGAAAGAATTGGACAAAATGGGTATTAAAAAAGGAAAATTACAATTCCAAATGCCTAGTGTAGAAGATGTACAACGTCATTTGACAGACAATATTAATGCGATTACTTGGGCAGGACTAGAAATAAGGGGAACGACGTACCACTTTAAAATTGTTGAAAAAAATGAGCCGAAAAAAGAAAAGGAACAAAGACCGCAAAATTTAGTGGCAAAAAAAGAAGCGATTGTTACAAAAACATTTGTTGAAGTAGGAAAACCAGTCGTTCTAAAAAATGATCATGTAGAAAAAGGGCAGCTTCTCGTATCGGGGGTATACGGTAATGAGGAGAGTCAGACGATTGTTTCGGCGAAAGGTATTGTATATGGTGAAACGTGGTATACATCTAATGTGAATGTGCCACTGAAGACGCAATTTCAAGTATATACTGGCAATACGTATAATGAGCATTACCTTAAATTGGGGAGTGCGAAAATAAAAATATGGGGATTTCAACATGATAAGTATAAACGCTCCCGTACGGAAAGTGTAAAGCATGATGTGAAATTATTTGGTTTTACACTACCGATTGCATACGAAAAAGATATAGTGCGAGAAGAGGAAGAAGCGAACCGGGAATATACAGAAAAACAGGCAATGAAAGTAGCAAAAGAGATGGCTGAAAAAGAACTAAAGAAAAAATTGGATGAACATGCTATGATTGTAAGTGATAAGATTTTGAGTAAAGAGGTTGAGGCGGATCAACTAAAAGTCACATTGCATTATACTGTGATTGAAAATATTGCAGAGCCACAACCAATATCCGAATCCGATATTCAAGGAGACTGAGTAATGGCAGAACAATTAGTAGAAATGAACCAACAATTGGAAAATACTAACGAAGCAATCGCTCTTTTTGGAGTCAATGATGCTCATTTAAAAGTAATTGAACGGGAACTGAATGTATCGATTGTAACTAGAGGTGAAACTGTTCATGCATCTGGAGCAGTTGAAACTGTGACACTCGTAGAAAAAATCTTACAGCAATTACTTGTTGTTATTCGAAAAGGTGTGTCAATTACAGAAAGAGATGTTGCGTATGCAATTCAGCTCGCACAACAAGGGAAAATTGCTCAATTTGAAGAGTTATATGAAGAAGAAATTTTTAAAACGGCAAAAGGTAAATCCATTCGTGTAAAAACAATGGGGCAAAGAAGATACATTCATGCAATGAAGAAGAATGACATTGTATTTGGAATTGGACCTGCTGGGACTGGGAAAACATACTTAGCTGTAGTAATGGCTGTGAGAGCTTTAAAGCAAGGGTATGTAAAGAAAATTATTTTAACGAGACCGGCTGTAGAAGCAGGCGAAAGTTTAGGTTTTTTACCAGGGGATTTGAAAGAGAAGGTAGATCCGTATTTACGTCCGTTGTATGATGCTCTGCACGATATTCTTGGACAAGAATATACGCAGCGTATGATGGAGAGAGGTGTAATTGAAATCGCGCCTCTTGCTTATATGAGAGGGCGTACACTCGATGATTCATTTGTTATTTTAGATGAAGCGCAAAATACAACGGGTGCACAAATAAAAATGTTTTTAACAAGATTAGGTTTTAGTTCTAAAATGGTTATTACGGGAGATCCTTCACAAGTAGATTTACCAAAAGGGGTAAAATCAGGGCTTTCGCTAGCTTCTAACATTTTATCTGGTGTATCAGGTCTTTCGTTCATTACATTAGAACAAACGGACGTTGTGAGGCATCCACTGGTGCAACGTATTATTGA
The DNA here is from genome assembly GCF_050630465.1 of Bacillus basilensis. NCBI lineage: Bacteria > Bacillati > Bacillota > Bacilli > Caryophanales > Bacillaceae > Bacillus > Bacillus basilensis. The sequence continues at coordinate 49,349 of NZ_JBNTQO010000002.1, forward strand.
GGCATATGATAAAATGGAATGATCCTATTTGTCAGGGTCATTTCTTTTTGTATTAAGGTTGGCGAACGGCATATTTTTTACTATCATAAAAGATAAGAGAAATAAACTATAGGTACTGGTGTATAAAAATGTTACCTAAAAGTATCGTTAGCTAGAAGAAATGAAAGCTATAAATAGTTTCACTTTATTTCTGGAGAGGAGAAGGTATTGAAATCATGTTAAGATCTCAAGAAATTTCTAAGTGGTTTCGTAATTTACAACATTCGAAAAAACTAAGTTGGATTTCTTACGTTTTATTAGGAGCAGTGCTGTTTTTTGCACTTATGAATAATGTGAAACCAGAGCAATTAGATGTTGATATGTATTCTATTGCGAAAAAAACAATTCACTCTCCTATTAAAATTGAAGATAAGGTTATAACGGACAGAAAAAAACAAGAGGCCGCTCAAAAAGTCGGGGATCAATATACATATAGAAGTGAATATAAACAAAATAGAGTAGATATTGTAAATGATGTTTTTGCCAAGGTAAATGAAGTAATTCAGGAGATGAAAGCTGCTGGACCTGAAGAGCAAAAAAAGATGACCGATGCTAATAAATTAGAAAAGTTGAAGAAGAAGTTGCCATCTAATTTAACAAAGGAATTATCTGATGAGATTTTACTGTACTTTATTAATTCAGAACCGGATCAACTAGAATTAGCAAAGAACGCGGCTTTAACGTCTGTTAGTGTTATTATGGGTGGAAATATTAAAATGTCCGAAGAAATAGCAGCAAAAGAGCGATTTGTTAATGAAATGAAAAGCCTTAATGTGAATAGCGGATTGAAGGAAGCTGTTAATGCGCTAGGATCATATGCGATTACAGCAAATTATTTTTATGATCCGGTTGTAACGAAAGAGAAGAAGAAAGCGGAAGAGGATTTAGTCCCACCTGTTTATATTCTTCAAGGACAAGTTATTGTTAGAGAAGGCGAAACAATTTCAAGTGATATGTATAATCAGTTGAAATTAGTCGGTTTATTAGAGAAAGGTAATAGTTTTCAACCTTATGTTGGATTAGCGGTGCTCATTGGTGTGTTATTATACTTTATGCATAAGCAGTTTGAAGTATTTTTACAGCGGAAAAGAGAAGATAGACCGTATATTTTAGCGTATATTACAATTTTGTCTATCACGATTGTTTTAATGAAAATTATTAGTTTGTTTCAAAAGCTTGAATATGCAGGAATTGCGTATGTTGTCCCGGTTGCGATGGGAACAATACTTGTAAAACTAATGATTGGCGATCGATTTGTATTTTTAACAAGTATGATTTTTTCTGTGTGCGGAAGTATTATGTTTAATGAAGGGGTAACAAGTACACTGAATTATAGTGTAGGTATTTATGTGTTATTAAGTTCATTATCAGTGAGTATTTTCTTAAGAGAAAAAAATCGTCGTACGATGATTTTGCAAGCTGGTATACTTGTTTCTATCTTAAATGTAGTCGTCTTGGCGGCATTATTATTATTACGTAATGGGAATTTTTCACCTCTTGAAATTGGTACGCAATTATTAATGGCTTCACTTTCAGGGATTATCTCTTCCGTTTTAGCTATGGGGATATTACCTTATTTAGAAAGTGGACTTGGAATTGTATCAAGCATGAAGCTTATGGAACTATCAAGTCCGAATCATCCGCTTTTGCGTAGAATTTTGTTAGAAGCACCAGGAACATATCATCATAGTGTAATGGTAGCGAATCTTTCTGAAGCGGCTTGTGAAGCAGTTGGAGCAAATGGTGTATTAGCACGTGTAGGGGCATATTATCATGATGTAGGAAAAACAGTACAACCGCAATTCTTTATTGAAAACCAGATGGGAATTGAAAACCCACATGATAAATTAGATCCTGTGACGAGTAAAGAGATTATCATTGCTCATGTAACTGATGGAGTAAGGATGCTCGAAGAATACCATATTCCGCAAGAAATTATTGATATTACTGGACAACATCACGGTACAACGCTCCTTAAATATTTTTATTATAAGGCGATTAAAGAAGATAAAGAAAAATATACAGAAGAGATGTTCCGTTATCCGGGATCAAAAGCAACTTCTAAAGAATCGGCAATCGTTGGTATCGCTGATAGTGTTGAGGCGGCGGTACGTTCTATGAATCACCCAACACCAGATCAAATTAATAATTTAGTACAAAGTATTATTAAAGATCGCCTGCAAGATGGGCAATTTAGTGAATGTGATTTGACATTTAAGGAACTACAAATCGTTGGAAGAACGTTATGTGAAACGTTAAATGGTATTTTCCATTCGCGTATTACATATCCGGAACCACCGGAAGAGAAGGAGAAAGAATGAGTTTATTAATTGATTTCATTGATGAAACAGAAGAAGTGAAAGAAGAATATGTGAATTTAATTCATGAAATATTAGGAAAAGCAGCTCAAATGGAAAAAATAGAGGATGGTGCGGAGTTATCAGTGACATTTGTAGATAACGAACGCATTCGCGAGATTAATCGTGATTACCGAGATAAGGATCAGCCTACTGATGTCATTTCCTTTGCTATGGAAGAAATGGGAGAAGGGGAAATGGAAATTGTAGGTGTAGAGATGCCGCGTATGTTAGGTGACCTTATTATTTCTATTCCGAGAGCGAAAGAACAAGCTGAAGAGTATGGACATTCTTTTGATCGTGAACTTGGCTTTTTAGCGTTACATGGCTTTTTGCATTTACTTGGTTATGACCACATGACAGAAGAGGATGAAAAAGAAATGTTTGGAAGACAGAAAGAAATTTTAGATGCATTTGGATTAGGGCGATGAAAAAAGGAAAACTTATAGATAGTTTTGGGTATGCTATAGCAGGTGTATTCTTTTGCCTTCGTCATGAACGAAATATGAAAATTCATTATTTAGCCGCAGTCATTGTTATATGCTGCGGCTTTTATTTCCATATTACGAAAGTAGAGTGGATGGTATTACTTATTGTAATAGGAATTGTAATGAGTTTAGAGATGGTAAATACAGCTGTGGAAAAAACCGTAGATTTAGCGACTATCAATATACATCCGTTTGCGAAAATTGCAAAGGATGTCGCAGCGGGAGCAGTTTTATTGTTTGCTATAATAGCTGTTATAATTGGTGCTATTATCTTTTTACCGTATGTGGTATAGTTGCATTCCAAAGTTTTTATTAAGCTTTGGAAGTGCCGTAAAGGCCTTTAATAAGAGAGTGTATCTATTCACAGCTGTGAACAGGAAGGATGCGGGAATATGAATAGTAAACAATTAATTCAAGAAGCAATCGAAGCGCGTAAACAAGCGTACGTACCATATTCTAAATTTCAAGTAGGTGCAGCATTATTAACACAGGATGGAAAAGTGTATCGTGGATGTAATGTTGAGAATGCATCATATGGCCTATGTAACTGTGCAGAAAGAACAGCTTTATTTAAGGCGGTTTCTGAAGGAGATAAAGAGTTTGTAGCTATCGCGATTGTGGCGGATACAAAGCGTCCAGTACCTCCTTGTGGAGCATGTCGACAAGTTATGGTAGAATTATGTAAACAGGATACGAAAGTATACCTGTCAAATTTACATGGTGATGTTCAAGAGACAACGGTCGGAGAATTGTTACCAGGAGCATTTTTAGCGGAGGATTTACATGAATAGAAAAGGTTATAAATCAGGTTTTGTCTCTATTATTGGCAGACCGAATGTTGGGAAATCTACATTTTTAAATCGTATTATCGGCCAAAAAATTGCTATTATGAGTGACAAGCCACAAACAACTCGTAATAAAATTCAAGGCGTATATACAGAAAATGATTCACAAGTAATTTTCATTGATACACCAGGAATACATAAACCTAAACATAAACTAGGTGACTTCATGGTGAAGATGGCTCAAACGACATTAAAAGAAGTTGATATCGTTCTGTTTATGGTCAATGCAGTCGAAGGATTTGGTCGTGGTGAGGAATTCATCATTGAGAAGTTAAAAGAAACGAAGCAACCAGTATTTTTAGTCATTAATAAAATTGACCAACTTCATCCAGAACAATTATTAGAGTTAATTGATCAATATCGCAAACTACATGAATTTGCAGAGATTGTACCGATTTCTGCATTAGATGGTAATAATGTGGACGCTTTAATTGGAACGATTAAAAAGTATTTACCAGAAGGACCACAATACTATCCAGATAATCAAGTAACGGACCATCCGGAGAGATTTATTATTGCAGAGCTTATTCGTGAGAAAGTACTACATTTAACACGTGAAGAAGTGCCGCATTCTGTGGCTGTTGTTATCGATGCAATTCAAAAACGCGAAGGCGGGGCAGTTTATATCAATGCAACGATTGTTGTTGAACGTCCATCGCAAAAAGGGATTATTATCGGTAAACAAGGGAAGATGTTAAAAGAAGTTGGTAAGAGAGCTCGTTTTGATATTGAAGCATTACTTGGTTCTAAAGTATTTTTAGAAGTATGGGTAAAAGTGCAAAAAGATTGGCGCAATAAAATGTCTCAGCTTCGTGACCTTGGTTTCCGCGAAGACGAGTACTAAAATAGAGTAAAGCTGTAATCAGCGGATGTTTTGTTCATCCGCTGATTATTGGTTTTATGAGTTTTGATAAATTAGGAAAAATTTTTCTCACATGAAAATGGACAAAATGGGTCAATTTAATAACAACAAAGGAAATTGGTTTATAGGCTACGCTTATTGAGAAAGGTGGATTCTTATGCTAGATTTTACCTGGAAGTTTTTCTCCAAAACAGGAAGCATTGAAACGTATTTGCTTTTGAAAGAAATGGAAAAAGACGTAAACGATGAGATGGATCAACATGAAGAGGAGCTAGCGCATCTAGACTCTCCAATTTCTTGACCCGTTTTGTTCAAACCTTGGATGGTGACGAACATGTTTCAAAAAGTTGAGGGCATCGTTATCCGTACGACAGATTACGGAGAAACGAACAAGATTGTTACAATATTCTCAAGAGAACTTGGTAAGGTAAGTGCAATGGCAAGAGGAGCGAAAAAACCGAAAAGCCGGTTAGCATCTGTTTCGCAACTTATGACACATGGTCATTTCCTTATACAAATGGGATCTGGACTTGGAACTTTGCAACAAGGCGAGATTATTTCAACTATGAAAGAAATTCGCGAGGATATATTTTTAACTGCTTATGCATCATTTATTGTTGAGTTAACTGATAAAGCAACAGAAGATAAAAAACATAATCCATATTTATTTGAAATGTTATATCAAACGTTGCATTACATGTGTGAGGGTGTTGATTCAGAAGTATTATCATTAATTTATCAAACGAAAATGCTTCCGGTATTAGGGATGCGCCCGTACTTTGATACATGTGCGATTTGTCATCAAGAAACAGATTTTGTCGCCTTCTCTGTCCGGGAAGGCGGTTTTCTGTGCTCGCGTCATGCTGAGCAAGATCAGTATCGTATACCAGTGGGGGAAGCCGTTCATAAATTATTACGTCTTTTCTACCACTTCGATTTACATAGACTTGGCAATGTATCAGTGAAGGATAGCACAAAAAAACAAATGCGTTTAGTGTTGAATACATATTATGATGAATATTGCGGGATTTATTTGAAATCAAGACGTTTCTTAGAACAACTTGATAAGTTTCAAATATAATTTGGGGCCGTATATGGTCCTTTTTACATCCTATCTTTTTCGAATAGCATATTTAGTATATAATATTTAAGAGATAGTATAACTTTTTTCGTTGTGCATTAAAGGTGGTGATTATCATAGAGCTGAATAAACGGCAGGAACATATCATTCAGATTGTAAAAGATCACGGTCCTATTACAGGGGAGTCAATTGCTGCGCAATTGGGATTAACACGTGCAACGCTAAGGCCAGACTTAGCAATTTTAACGATGGCTGGTTATTTAGAAGCACGCCCACGCGTAGGTTATTTTTATACGGGAAAAACTGGGGGACAGCTATTATCTGAAGCTGTTAAGAAAATTAAAGTACAAGATTATCAATCTAGACCAGTTGTAATTGATAAAAATGTATCAGTATACGATGCAATTTGTACGATGTTTTTAGAGGATGTAGGTACATTATTCGTTGTAGATCAATCGACTCTATTAGTTGGTGTTGTATCTCGTAAAGATTTATTACGAGCTAGCTTAGGAAAGCAGGATTTAACCTCTCTTCCGGTTAATATTATCATGACAAGGATGCCAAACATTGCGATGTGTCGTAGAGAAGATTCTTTATATGATATTGCGATGGAATTAATAGAAAGACAGATTGATGCGATGCCAGTTGTAAAAGATACGAAACAAGGTTTAGAAGTGATTGGACGAATTACAAAAACAAATATTACACGTGCGTTTGTAAACTTAGTAAATAACGAATAAGTGTAATTTGTTTAAAGTGAGGTAATGTAATGGATAATAAAATCGTATATGTCGTATCTGACTCTGTCGGAGAAACGGCTGATTTGGTTGTTCGAGCAGCAATGGGGCAATTCCCATTTGCTCCTGATATTAGACGTGTGCCGTATGTAGAAGATACAGGGACATTAAAAGAAGTGATTTCGATTGCTAAGAGCAATCAAGCGCTTATTTGTTTTACGTTAGTAAAACCTGACATGCGTCAGTATTTAGTAACAGAGGCTGCAAAAGAAGGCGTAGAGGCATATGATATTATCGGGCCTCTAATCGATCAAATTGAAGAAATTACAGGGCAAGTACCGAGATATGAGCCGGGTGTTGTTCGTAGATTAGATGAAGAATATTTTAAAAAGATTGAAGCGATTGAGTTTGCTGTAAAGTATGATGATGGTAGAGATGCGCGCGGTATTTTAAAAGCGGATATCGTGTTGATTGGGATTTCGCGTACATCAAAAACACCACTTTCTCAATATTTAGCGCATAACAAACGTTTGAAAGTTGCCAATGTACCACTTGTACCAGAAGTGGATCCACCTGAGGAATTATATCAAGTGGCAAAAGAAAAATGTTTCGGTTTGAAAATTACGCCAGATAAGTTGAATCATATTCGAAAAGAGCGATTGAAATCACTTGGACTAAGTGACGGTGCAACATATGCCAATATTAATCGTATTAAAGAAGAAATTGATCACTTTGAGAATGTAGTTGGTAAAATAAATTGTCAAGTAATTGATGTATCGAATAAGGCGATTGAAGAAACAGCTAACATTATTGTGAATGCAGTGCAAAACCAAAAAATGTTTTAGCACATTTACCAAAGGTGAATGTGCTTTTTTCGCTCGTGAGAAACACAATCCTTGCTGATTTCGTAATAGATTATACCGGAGTGGTTATACTTATATTCTTCTGTCCTTTTATTACGTTAAAGGTAGGGTTTCGTTATCCTGAAATAGAGGATGAAAAAATAAAGGGATATGTAGCGTAGCTGAAGAAAATATATTATAATAAAAAATTGTGATAAAAACCTATATTTTACGTTTAGACTTTAATTTTTCAGAATAAACTAGGGATAGGATTTACGAAAAGACATGTAATTACGTTAAATCGACAAAATCTATACAAGAAAACGCACATTATGGAAGGATTCGCAGAAGGGATGTAGAATACAGAAATATGCAAAACATCAATATGGTATTAGTTGATGCAGATGCATATCCTGTGAAGGCTGAAAATTGTGCAAGTTGGAACGAAATTTCATGTCGAAATTTTGTTTGTCACATCGTATGCTCATCGTTTAAGGAAACAGCAAGGGAAATTGGATCTATGTAGATGCTGAATGAGCTAAAGTTGATTTCTTTATATGTATCAACATGCAAAAGAAACAGATCTCGTGATCACATAGGATATGATACTTGCTAGTCTTCTTGTAAAAAAGTGCATATGTATTGTCTCCAGGAGGTACATTTGTAACAGATGAGTAAATGGATACAATTTTATATAGTAGGTACGTGTCTGCGAAGTTACGCAGAAAAGGGTCTGCAAAATCGTTTGATAACGTAATCGACAACACTTTCTAATAAGTTTAGAAAAAATATTGTCGAATTATAAAGGAATTTTTTAATTTATATCGAATACAAAATACGACACGGAGATGGAGTTATGGGGAACAGAATTCCCGAAGAAGTTGTTGAACAGATTCGGACGTCATCCGACATAGTAGAAGTGATTGGTGAATACGTTCAACTTAGAAAACAGGGGCGTAACTATTTCGGCCTTTGTCCATTTCATGGTGAGAATTCTCCTTCATTCTCTGTTTCATCTGATAAGCAAATTTTTCATTGCTTCGGATGTGGAGAAGGTGGAAATGTATTTTCCTTTCTAATGAAAATGGAAGGACTGGCTTTTACCGAGGCTGTTCAAAAGCTAGGTGAAAGAAATGGAATTGCGGTTGCAGAGTATACATCAGGGCAAGGACAACAAGAAGACATATCTGATGACACTGTCATCATGCAACAAGCTCATGAACTTTTGAAAAAGTATTATCATCATTTATTAGTAAATACAGAAGAAGGAAACGAAGCACTTTCGTATTTGTTAAAACGTGGTATTACAAAAGAGATGATTGAGAAGTTTGAAATTGGTTATGCGTCACCTGCTTGGGATGCAGCAACAAAAATTTTGCAAAAAAGAGGTTTATCGCTGTCTAGTATGGAACAAGCTGGTCTTCTCATAAGAAGCGAGAAGGATGGTAGTCATTATGATCGCTTCCGTGGAAGGGTCATGTTTCCAATCTATACGTTGCAAGGTAAAGTGATAGCATTTAGTGGAAGGGCATTAGGAGATGACACTCCGAAATATTTAAATAGCCCTGAAACACCGATTTTTCACAAAAGTAAATTGTTGTATAACTTCCACCAAGCGAGGCCGTTTATTAGAAAACGTGGGCAAGTGGTCCTTTTGGAAGGATATGCTGACGTACTAGCTGCGGTAAAAAGTGGTGTGGAAGAAGCTGTTGCGACAATGGGAACAGCTTTAACTGAAGAACAAGCAAAACTTCTGCGACGTAACGTTGAAACTGTTGTTCTTTGCTATGATGGTGATAAAGCAGGGCGAGAAGCGACGATGAAAGCAGGGCAATTATTGTTGCAAGTTGGTTGCCAAGTGAAAGTTACATCCTTGCCAGATAAGCTTGATCCTGATGAATATGTGCAACAATATGGGACAACTGCTTTTGAAAATCTTGTGAAATCAAGTATAAGTTTTGTTGGTTTTAAAATAAATTATTTGCGTTTAGGGAAAAATTTGCAAGATGAGTCTGGCAAAGAAGAGTATGTGAAAAGTGTTTTAAAAGAGTTATCATTGTTACAGGATGCGATGCAGGCAGAATCATATTTGAAGTCATTATCGCAAGAATTTTCGTATTCAATGGAAACACTTTTGAATCAATTGCACCAATATCGCAAAGAACAAAAGGTACAGCAAAAACAAGTAAAGCAGGTTTCTAAGCCGTCTCAAATTGTTCAAACAAAACCGAAGTTAACAGGTTTTGAAAGGGCAGAAAGAGAAATTATTTACCATATGTTGCAAAGTCCAGAAGTGGCTGTTCGTATGGAATCCCACATAGAAGATTTTCATACAGAAGAACATAAAGGGATTTTATATGAACTATACGCATATTATGAAAAGGGAAATGAACCTTCAGTCGGAACATTTTTAAGTTGGCTCTCTGATGAAAAGTTGAAAAATATTATCACTGATATTTCGACGGATGAATTTATTAATCCAGAATACACAGAAGAAGTGTTAGAAGGCCATTTGGAGACGCTTAGACGTCATCAAGAAAAACTTGAAAAGATGGAAATCATCTTTAAGGTAAAACAGATGGAAAAAACGGATCCTGTAGAGGCTGCTAAATATTATGTAGCATATTTACAAAATCAAAAAGCGAGAAAATAGCTTTTTTGAGAAGTTTTTAGTATAATGAATGTTTGTATCTCGCGTAAGGAGGGGAACAGATGGCTGATAAACCAGCTCGTTCTAAACAAATTGAAACTGAAATGACCCTTGAGCAGGTGAAAGAACAACTCACTGAGCTCGGAAAAAAACGTGGCGTTCTTACATATGAAGAGATTGCAGAACGCATGAATGGATTTGAAATTGAATCCGATCAAATGGATGAATACTATGAATATTTAGGTGAACAAGGAATTGACTTAGTTGGCGACAATGACAACGACGAAGGCCCTAATAATCGCCAAATAGCAAAATCGGAAGAAGAATTCGACCTCAATGATTTAAGTGTACCACCTGGGGTTAAAATCAACGATCCTGTTCGTATGTATTTAAAAGAAATTGGTCGTGTAGATTTACTATCTGCAGAAGAAGAAATTCGACTTGCAACGCGTATTGAAGAAGGCGATGAAGAAGCGAAGCGTCGTCTTGCAGAAGCAAACTTACGTCTTGTAGTAAGTATTGCAAAGCGCTACGTGGGCCGTGGTATGCTTTTCTTAGACTTAATCCAAGAAGGGAATATGGGTCTAATTAAAGCGGTTGAAAAGTTCGATTATCGTAAAGGTTTCAAATTTAGTACGTATGCAACTTGGTGGATTCGCCAAGCAATTACACGTGCGATTGCAGACCAAGCAAGAACAATTCGTATCCCAGTTCATATGGTTGAAACAATTAATAAGTTAATTCGTGTACAACGTCAGTTATTACAAGATTTAGGACGCGAACCATCTCCTGAAGAGATTGGTGAAGAAATGGATCTTGCTCCAGAAAAAGTACGTGAAATCTTAAAAATTGCACAGGAGCCAGTTTCCCTTGAAACACCGATTGGTGAAGAAGATGACTCCCATTTAGGTGATTTTATTGAAGACCAAGAAGCAACATCGCCTGCGGACCATGCAGCGTATGAATTGCTAAAAGAACAATTAGAAGATGTGTTAGATACACTAACAGATCGTGAAGAAAATGTTCTACGTCTTCGTTTTGGTTTAGATGATGGACGAACTCGTACGCTTGAAGAAGTTGGGAAAGTATTCGGCGTAACAAGAGAACGTATCCGTCAAATTGAAGCAAAAGCACTTCGTAAACTAAGACATCCAAGCCGTAGTAAGCGTCTTAAGGATTTCTTAGAATAGGCTACCTTTAAGTTTACTTCACCTTTGTGAAGTAAACTTTTTTGTTTTGTTAATTTTTGTTAAACTTTATCTGTCGGCAACGATTACAATTTCTTGTAATTTATTTTACAGAATTGTCTTTTGATTTGCAAATGCTCATTTTTCGATTTTTCGATTAATTTTGTTTATTCTATACAAAAATATATGTAGAAAAGTGAAAAATATGATGAGAAACGTTAATAATTATCGAAATAATAAGCGATATAACAATAAAAAACAATAAACTGAATTTATGGAATATTTTTAACAAGTAGTAGTTTACTCTTTTCTGATAGAGCGTTTTCAAGTACAATGGAAATGACTGAATCATCTAACTATTTAGGGGTATAGAGGGGGGAGAAGAGATATGAAACGTAATCCGCTGATTCCGTTCGCTCTTATTGCAGCATTAGGTATTATCGTTATGTTTGTATTTTCATTTCAGGGGCTAAATAAATCTAAAGAGTTAGCTGATGCAAAAAATGGCGGGAAGCCAGCACAAACAGCATCAAAGCCAGAGGATATTGTAAAGCAAAGCTGTACGAGCTGCCACGGCGATCAGTTACAAGGGGCAGTAGGACCTAATTTACAAAAAATTGGTGGGAAACTTTCGAAAGAAGAGATTCAAGAAGTTATTTCGAAAGGAAAAGGAAATATGCCGCCAAATTTAGTTCCGGCTGATCAAGCCGCTAAAGTAGCTGATTGGTTATCGAAGAAAAAATAAAGTTTTGTGTTACAAGCCTTTTGCTTATGCAAAGGGCTTGTTTTTCTATATTTTCTAAAATACGATGAGTTATAGAGAATGGAATTGTTGCTATGGGCTTGCAACAACTACTATAAATTCATTATCATGGAGACAGACTGATAAGAGAAGGAGTAATGGAAATACATGAATGAAGTAAAGCTTTCAAAACGATTAGAAGAAGTTGTGCGTGAGATACCAGTAGGATCTACAGTTGCTGATATTGGATCGGATCATGCGTATTTACCGTGTTATACAATTATAAATAATATTGCTACTAAAGCAGTTGCTGGAGAGGTTGTAGATGGACCATTTCGTTCTGCACAAGCAACTGTAGCTGAAAGTGGCTTACAAGATAAAGTAGACGTGCGTAAAGGGAATGGATTAGCTGTTATCGCGCCAGGAGAAGTAGATGTAATTACAGTTGCCGGAATGGGCGGAGCGTTAATTCGTGACATTTTAGAAAGTGGTAAAGAAAAATTAGAAGGTGTATCGCGTTTAATTTTACAGCCGAATATTGCAGCGCATAACATTCGTGAATGGTTTATTGAGAATGGATGGGAGCTTATCCATGAAAAAATCGTAAAAGAAGATGGGAAAATTTACGAAATCCTAGTAGGGGAGCGAGGAAATACTGCGGTGCCTTATTCTGAGAATAAACAAGCTGAATTGTTTATGGGACCATTTTTAGTAAAAGAAAAAAGTGAAGCTTTCGTTGAAAAATGGGAAGGAGAATTGAAAAACTTCCAAAATATTTTAAAACAGTTAGAACGTGCGGCTGATTCTGAAGAAACAAAGGTGAAGCGTGAGGAAGTAGAGGCGAAAATGAAAATGATAGGGGAGGTTTTATCATGAGTAAAATTCCAAACGGCCATGAAATTATTTCTGTATTTGAAAGTATGTATCCGAAGCATTTGGCGATGGAAGGAGATAAGATTGGTCTGCAGATTGGAGCGCTTAACAAACCTGTACAGCACGTATTGATTGCGTTAGATGTAACGGAGGAAGTTGTAGATGAAGCAATTCAATTAGGAGCGAATGTCATTATTGCACATCACCCTTTAATTTTTAACCCGCTAAAAGCGATTCATACAGATAAGGCGTATGGGAAAATTATTGAAAAGTGTATTAAAAATGATATTGCCATTTATGCAGCGCATACGAATGTGGATATTGCTAAGGGCGGAGTAAATGATTTACTTTCTGAGGCGTTAGGATTGCAAAATACAGAAGTTTTGGCACCGACATACGCAGAAGAAATGAAAAAAATTGTTGTGTTTGTGCCAATAACTCACGCGGAAGAAGTACGAAAAGCATTAGGAGACGCAGGTGCTGGTCATATCGGCAATTATAGCCACTGTACGTTTAATAGCGAGGGTACTGGTACGTTTCCTCAAGAGGGAACAAATCCTTATATCGGGGAAACTGGGCAGTTAGAACGCGTAGAAGAAGTGCGAATCGAAACGATTATTCCAGCTTCATTACAGCGAAAAGTGACTAAAGCAATGGTAACGGCACATCCATATGAAGAAGTAGCATATGATGTGTATCCACTTGATAATAAAGGTGAAACGTTAGGGCTTGGAAAAATAGGCTATTTACAAGAAGAAATGACACTCGGACAGTTTGCAGAACATGTAAAGCAATCATTAGACGTAAAGGGTGCACGAGTTGTTGGGAAATTAGATGATAAAGTGCGCAAAGTAGCTGTACTTGGTGGCGATGGTAACAAATACATCAATCAAGCTAAATTTAAAGGAGCGGATGTATATGTAACAGGTGACATGTATTATCATGTTGCTCATGATGCGATGATGCTCGGTTTAAACATAGTTGACCCAGGACATAACGTTGAAAAAGTAATGAAGCAAGGTGTGCAAAAGCAATTGCAAGAAAAAGTGGATGCAAAGAAACTCAAAGTACACATTCATGCTTCGCAGTTACATACAGATCCATTTACATTTGTATAAGAAAAATAAAAACCGTTGCTCATATAGGCAACGGTTTTTATTATTGTTCTTTTTTCACTTTTACACGAGGTAATATTTTTTGTAACGGTACTTTTCGAACTCTTTCCCATGTAGCGGGATTCATTGGGTCATATTGATCTAAGAAAGCGATAACTTCTTTCGTAATTGGCGTTGGAGTAGAAGCACCTGCTGTAACAGCTACGTTTTCTACACCTTGTAGCCATTCTAATTTGATTTCACTTACGTCTGCAACGCGGTATGCTTTCGTACCAGCGATTTCTTGTGATACTTGTGCTAAACGGTTTGAATTGTTACTTTTCGGATCACCAACAACAATTGTTAAGTCTGCAACATCAGCTTGTTTGGCAACGGCTTCTTGGCGAACTTGAGTTGCTAAACAAATTTCCTTATGGAATTCTGCTGTTGGGAATTTCTTCTGAATGTCCTCCATTAAATGTTGAACATCCCATTGGCTCATCGTTGTTTGATTTGTAACTAAAATTTTATCCGTTGGAATTTCTAATGTTTTTAAATCATCAGCTCTTTCGATAAGATGAACGATGTCAGGTGCAATACCAACTGCGCCTTCTGGTTCTGGATGATTTTTTTTGCCGATATAAATGACATGGTAACCTTCAGCTTTCTTTGCTTCAATAAGATCATGTGTTTTTGTAACATCTGGGCAAGTGGCATCGATTGTTGTTAAACCTTTTTCTTTTGCACGTTGTTTAACTTCTGGAGAAACACCGTGTGCAGTGAAAATAACAGTACCAGAATCGATTTTATCTAAAATTTCTAATCGACTTGGACCGTCTAATGTAATGATACCGTCGTCTTCGAATGCATCTGTTACATGTTTGTTGTGAACAATCATACCTAAAATATAAATAGGTCTTGGTAATGTTGTATCTAATGCGGCGTTACGTGCAATAACCATCGCATCCACAACACCGTAGCAATAACCACGAGGGGAAATTTTAACAATTTTCATATGAGTAATCCTCTCCTTCTAAACAAGGGATACTTTTGTGCATAGTCTTTTACATTATAAAGGAGGAGTGGATAGAAAACAAAGGATTGTTACACATACAGTTTTGGTTTTGTTGCTATTTTTTGAACGGGCTCCTCTCGTACTTCTTTTTCTATGGCTGGCTCAATCGCTATTTTTTTTCTTTTTCTTTTTTTTTGTGGAGGAGGTGGAGTTGCTACCTCAACCTTTTCTGTTAAATCTTCAGTTTGATCTTCGGCTGGATCTTCTTCCGTACTTTTTCCAGAGGTGAGGATTTTAACAATGCTTGGTAGGTTACGCATAATGGGACCGTACTGTTCGACGACAGGACTTACAGATTGAACGACTTGGGATACTTTTTCGATATTGTTTATCATATTAGTTGGATTCGAAATTAAATTTGCAAAAAAACTGCCGATACCGCTGCTTGATGCTGCTGTAGTTGCTGCACCGCCGCGCGTTTCATTTGATTCATACATTTGAGGGGGGATCATTTGCTCGGGATGCTGCTGCATGTATGGTTGATATTGCTGTTGATATTGCTGTGGGTATTGTTGTTGATATCGCTGTTGGTATTGTTGTTGATATTGCTGTGGGTATTGCTGTTGATATTGGGGTGGCGGTTGCTGGTGTTGGTGCATCATTGGTGTCTGCCCTTCTATTTGTCGATAAGGCGGAACCATTTGCATGAAAGGTTCGGTTGGATCGTGTTTTTTAAAGAGTTTAGCAAGGAACCCTTTCTTTTTTTGTGCCATCGGTGGTAGTTGTGGAATTGGATATGGTGTATAAGGTTGTTGGCCTGGATTCGGATACATTTGCCTTGCGGGAGATTTTGGAAACATGTGAGAAATCCTCCTTTCTTCAGTTAGGTATATACACATACAATATGCAATAAGAGGGAAGAAGGTTAGTTTTTGAAGTAAAAACCTAAACTAAAGATGGATTTTACTTGTAGATTTCGATATAATGTAGACTTGACTGATTTGTGCGCGCAGTAGAAATTTAGAAAGAAGGTGTAACTTATGACACAACAAACTTTTACACAGTATGATTTTAAACCATTTTTAATAGATGCAGTTCGTGAACTACGCTTTACAGAGCCGACAGGAATTCAACAGAAAATTTTCCCGGTCGTGAAAAAAGGTGTAAGTGTAATTGGACAATCCCAAACAGGTTCTGGGAAAACACATGCATACTTACTCCCTACATTAAATAGAATTAACCCAGGTCGTGAAGAAGTACAACTTGTTATTACAGCGCCTACTCGTGAGTTAGCACAACAAATTTACGAAGAAATCGTGAAATTAACAAAGTTCTGTGCGGAAGATCAAATAATTACAGCACGTTGTTTAATTGGTGGAACTGATAAACAACGATCAATTGAAAAGTTGAAAAAACAACCTCATATTGTAGTTGGAACACCAGGACGTATTAAAGACTTAGTAGAAGCACAAGCGCTATTTGTTCATAAAGCAAATACTATTATTGTAGATGAAGCAGACTTAATGCTTGATATGGGATTCATTCATGATGTAGACAAAATTGCAGCACGCATGCCTAAAAACTTGCAAATGCTAGTTTTCTCTGCAACAATTCCTCAAAAACTAAAACCGTTTCTGAAGAAATATATGGAGAATCCAGAGCATATTCATATCAATCCAAAACAAGTTGCAGCTGGAAATATTGAGCATTATTTAGTACCTTCTAAACATCGTAACAAAATCGATTTAGTGAATAAAATGTTGCTACAATTTAAACCGTATTTAGCAGTTGTTTTCACGAATACGAAGAAGATGGCGGATCAGGTTGCTGACGGATTAATGGAACGTGGTCTAAAAGTTGGACGAATTCACGGAGATTTATCACCGCGTGATCGTAAAAAAATGATGAAACAAATTCGTGATCTAGAATTCCAATATATCGTTGCAACTGATTTAGCAGCACGTGGTATTGATATTGAAGGAATTAGTCATGTTATTAACTACGAACTTCCATCAGATTTAGATTTCTTCGTTCACCGCGTTGGAAGAACAGCACGTGCAGGCCATTCAGGTATTGCAGTGACAATTTATGATCCGGCAAACGAAGAAGCGTTAGATAGTTTAGAAAAGCAACGTAATATTGAGTTCAAGCATGTAGATTTACGCGGAGATGAGTGGGCGGATTTAGGTGAGCGTCGTCGTCGTAAGAGCCGTAAAAAACCAAATGATGAACTTGACGTTATGGCAACAAAAGTTATTAAAAAGCCGAAAAAAGTAAAACCAAACTATAAACGTAAACTTGCAACGGAACGTGACAAAGTGAAGAAAAAATATAGCAATAAAAAAAGATAAGGGATTTCCCTTATCTTTTTTTTACCCAGCTATTTGCGAGAGTCGTAATCAATATGGATAGAAAATATTGATTACAGTTTCACTTAATCCAGCTAATTTAAATGAAGAGTATAGTCTGTTTAAATAGTCATATGAATTTGTGTAGTGCGTTTTTTGTGAACAAACAATTCACTACATATTTCTACAAATTATGCTATCATTATATCTATTGTATATTGAAGAGGTGATTGTATGTTAAAGATTGGATCTCATGTTTCTATGAGTGGTAAGAAAATGTTATTAGCAGCAAGTGAAGAGGCTGTTTCATACGGTGCAACGACGTTTATGATTTATACAGGTGCACCGCAAAATACAAGAAGAAAACCAATTGAAGAATTGAATATAGAAGCAGGAAGAAAACATATGGAACTAAACGGCATTGAGGAAATTATCGTACATGCGCCATATATTATTAATGTCGGGAATACGACGAAGCCAGAAACCTTCCAATTAGGTGTGGACTTCCTTCGCATGGAAATTGAAAGAACATCGGCATTAGGTGTGGCGAAACAAATCGTGCTTCACCCAGGTGCGCACGTTGGTGCAGGAGCGGATGCTGGTATTCAACAAATTATTAAAGGGCTTAATGAAGTATTAACGCCAGAGCAGACGGTTAATATTGCGTTAGAAACGATGGCAGGAAAAGGAACAGAATGCGGTCGTAGCTTTGAAGAAATTGCAAAGATTATTGATGGTGTGAAATATAATGAGAAGCTATCTGTATGCTTTGATACGTGTCATACGCACGATGCAGGATATGACATTGTAAATGACTTTGACGGTGTATTAAACGAATTTGATAAGATTGTCGGTATTGATCGTTTGCAAGTACTGCATATTAATGATAGTAAAAATGTACGCGGCGCAGGAAAGGACCGTCATGAAAATATCGGTTTTGGTCATATCGGTTATAAAGCGTTGCATCATATTGTGCATCATCCGCAGTTAATGCACGTACCGAAAATTCTTGAAACTCCATATGTAGGTGAGGATAAAAAAGATAAGAAGCCACCATATAAATTAGAAATCGAAATGCTGAAAAATGGTACTTTTGATGAAGGGCTTCTTGAGAAAATTAAAGCGCAATAAGCAATAAGGAGGGGATTTTCCCCTCCTTATTTTAGTAGTTGCTGAAATAAAGTATTTACTTGTTGGGCAGTAGCAGGGGAGGTTACTTTTGCAATTTGTTTTAAGAGCTCTAGTCGTTCGTCATTATCGTAAATATTAATATTCTTTCCTTTCATAAGTACAACAATTTGATCAGCTTGTGCAGTCGTAATGGAAACTTTATACTCTTTACTATATTTCAATAACTCTTTTGTAGAAATATGATTTAATTTTTTATTTACAAGTTGTTTAATGAGGTTCATTGAGTTATCCTCCTTCACACGTTCTTCTATCGAAATATATGAGTACGTAGCTTGTACATATTCGTATAGAGTTTCTTTTTTCATGAGAAAAAGAAGCGTATGTTATAATAAAAGGACAAAACTATAGAAAAAGATTATAGGGAGGACTTATGGAGCAAAAGCAACATCGAAAAGAAAGTGTTATCCATCTTATGTATCGTTTAGTTATGATTATTTTCGGGGCAGCATGCGCGGCGGTAGCAATTGAACTATTTTTAATGCCAAATAAAATTATTGATGGTGGAATTATTGGTATTTCTCTTATATTAGATTATCTTACTCCTAATATTTGGTGGTTAAGTTTTTCTACTTTAGTCGTTATTCTCAATATCCCCTTTATGTATTCAGGTTATAAGCAAATCGGAAAAACGTTCATGCTATCTTCGGCGTTCGGTATTGTAGCTTTAGCGTTTATTGAATCAACGTTACATGCTGTTCCGCCATTTACAACAGAGCCAATTTTAGCGACAGTGTTTGGTGGTCTTATTTTAGGTCTTGGTGTAGGGCTCGTTATTCGTCACGGTGGATCAATGGACGGAACAGAAATTATGGGTATTTTATTAACGAAGAAATTACCTTTCTCCGTTGGCGAATTTGTAATGTTTGTGAACTTATTCATTTTTGCGTGGGCAGCATTTGTATTTGGTGTTGAACAAGCTATGTATTCTGTTATGACGTACTATATCGCATTCAAAACAATTGATACAGTCATTCAAGGTTTAGATGAAACGAAAGCAGTTTTAATTGTATCAGATCAATATGAGGAAGTATCAAATGCGATTTTACATCGTCTTGGCCGTGGAACTACAAAGCTTGTAGCGAAAGGTGGTTACACGGATAAAGAAAAAGAAGTTATATATGCCGTTGTAACGCGTCTGGAAGTGACAAAGTTAAAATCGATTGTGTATGAAATTGATGCGAATGCATTTGTTACGATTATGAGTACACAAGAGACAAATGGTGGTAAGTTTAAATCGGCTATTCACTAAAAGATTAATTGTAATATTTTTCGAAAGCAGAGAATTTTTCTCTGCTTTTTGTTATAATAGTAAGGTTTCTTGAAAAAATAGATATATTTTATGCAGATTGGTTTACAACTATAATAAGCTGTACTATAATTCAAATAGATATAAATCGGAATCATTCTGAATTAAAATAGGTGAGATGCTATGAATAATGTATTAGAAATAGAAGGATTGTCATTTCGATATGAAGATCGAAATGTGTTAGAAGATATTAATTTGCAAGTTCCGAAGGGAGCTTTTTTAGGTTTAGTTGGGCCAAATGGTTCTGGGAAATCAACCTTGTTAAAATGTTTATTAGGCGTTTTAAAGCCGAAACAGGGAAGTATTCGTTTGTTTGGTGTTGATAGTAAGAAGTTTAAAGAATGGAACAAAGTTGGTTATGTATCCCAAAAGGCAAATAGCTTTAATTCTGGTTTTCCGGCAACTGTTTTTGAAGTTGTGTCAATGGGACTCGTTTCCAAAAAAGGGCTGTTTCGCTTTTTCACGAAAAGCGATAAGGAAAAGGTAGAAAAAGCGATTGCTGATGTAGGGATGAGTGAGTTTCAGGGGCGTAATATCGGAGAACTTTCTGGTGGACAACAACAGCGTGTATTTATTGCTCGTGCGCTCGTTAGTAATCCTGAATTACTTATTTTGGACGAGCCTACTGTTGGGATCGATGTGAAGAATGTAGAAAGTTTTTATGAGATATTAGAGGATTTAAACAAAAGGTTAGGAATCACATTAATTCTCGTTACGCATGATATGGGAGCTGTTACCGAGAAAGTAACGCATGTTGCATGCTTAAACCAACATCTACATTTCCATGGAAATGTAGAAAAGTTCCGAGAGTTAGAAGATGCAGAAATGTCCGTTTTATATGGACATCATGTTCATCGTTTAAAACACGAGCATGAGCATCACGGGAGGATATAATGATACAAGATTTTTTACAATATGACTTTTTACGTAACTCTTTATATGCAGGGATTTTAATAGGACTTGTTGCACCGCTTATCGGTGTATTTGTTGTCATTCGCCGTATGTCACTTATTGCAGATGCATTAAGTCACGTGACATTATCGGGTATTGCTGCAAGTTTACTACTAGAAAAAACAATTTTCACAGGGGGATTTTTAAATCCGTTATATATGGGGATGATTTTTTCTATTGGTGGGGCGTTACTTATTGAAAAATTACGTACTGTATATAAACATTATCAAGAATTAGCAATTCCGATTATTCTTTCAGCAGGAATGGGGATTGGTGTTATTTTTATTTCACTTGCAAATGGATTTAACACAGATTTATTTAGTTATTTATTTGGTAGTGTAAGTGCTGTAACAAGTACGGATTTAATAATCATCGGCATTGTAGCAATTGTTGTTATTGTAACGATTACTCTATTATACAAAGAGTTATTTTTACTATCGTTTGATGAGGAATACGCTGTATCAACCGGTTTGAGTGCAAAGTGGATTCACTTTATTTTCATTATATTGGTTGCGCTTGTTATTGCAGTATCAATGCGTGTAGTAGGGGTTCTTCTCGTATCATCATTAATGACGTTACCAGTTGCAGCGAGTATTCGTATTGCTAATGGATTTAAACAAACAATTTTCTTTTCCATTTTATTTGGTGAAATTGC
This sequence comes from Bacillus basilensis, assembly GCF_050630465.1. NCBI lineage: Bacteria > Bacillati > Bacillota > Bacilli > Caryophanales > Bacillaceae > Bacillus > Bacillus basilensis. Next base: position 70,612 of record NZ_JBNTQO010000002.1, read on the forward strand.
AGTAATTGGTGGAATGTTTGCTTCGTATCAACTTGATCTAGCACCAGGTGGTACAATTGTTATGATAGCAGTTCTTATTTTAATTGGTGCGATTTTATGGAAGAAGAAAAAAACTGCATAAAGTAGGGATAGATATGAATCTAACAGAAGCTTTACGCCTAATGAAAGATAAAGGATACAAACATACTGGGAAAAGGGAAGAAATGCTCAGGTTATTTGCAGCTCACAATCGTTATTTAACGGCGAAAGACGTTTTAGAGCATATGAAGGATGATTATCCAGGTCTTAGCTTTGATACAATTTATCGTAACTTAACGGTGTTTGCTGAAATTGGTGTTTTAGAACAAACAGAATTAAATGGTGAAAAACATTTTCGTTTTACATGCTCTATTATGGAACATCATCATCATTTTATTTGTTTAGATTGCGGGGGAACGAAAGAAATCACTTCCTGCCCGATGGATTTTATGAATAAAGATTTTAACGGTTATGAAGTAACAGGTCACAAGTTTGAAATATACGGCCGTTGTCCAAAATGTGCAAAGTAAAAGCTCGTCAGTTATATAACTGACGAGCTTTTTTACGTAGAAAAAAGGTTGCTCACCAATATTGTGAGCAACCTTTTTTTTATTGTTCTTGTGCTTCTTTTTCTTTTTCTCGTTCAGCAGCCATTTCAGCAGCAATTACGTCGATTTCTTTTTTCAGTTCTTCTACCATTATTTCTTCTGGTACTTTACGAACAACTTGCCCTTTGCGGAATAATAGACCTTCTCCGCGTGCGCCAGCAATACCGATATCAGCTTCACGAGCTTCACCAGGACCATTTACAGCGCAGCCAAGTACTGCAACTTTAATTGGTACTTGCAGTGTAGAGATGTATTCTTCCACCTCGTTGGCAATGCTAATTAAATCAATTTCAATACGACCACAAGTTGGACAAGAAATAAGTGTTGCTGCATTAGATGCAAGGCCGAATGACTTTAATAGTTCACGCGCAACTTTTACTTCTTCAACTGGGTCAGCACTTAATGAAATACGTAATGTATTTCCGATACCCTTATTTAAGATTGCTCCAAGACCAGCGGCACTTTTTACAGTTCCAGCAAATAAAGTTCCAGATTCTGTAATACCTAAATGTAATGGATAATCAAAAGCACGTGCAGCTTTTTCGTATGCTTCAATTGCTAAGTTAACATCAGAGGCTTTCATAGATACGATAATATCGTGGAAATCTAAGTCCTCTAAAATTTTAATATGATGTAAGGCGCTCTCAACCATACCATCTGCAGTTGGGTATCCGTATTTTTCTAAAATGTGACGCTCTAATGAACCTGCGTTTACACCGATACGGATTGGAATACCGCGTTCTTTTGCTGCATTTACAACAGCTTCTACTTTATGGCGACGACCAATGTTACCTGGATTGATACGTACTTTATCAATGCCGCCTTCAATTGCTTTTAAAGCAAGGCGATAATCAAAATGAATATCAGCAACAAGTGGAATGTTGATTTGTTTTTTAATATCAGCAATAGCATTTGCTGCGCGTTCGTCTGGAACAGCAACACGCACGACTTGACAGCCAGCTTCTTCTAAACGTTTAATTTCAGCAACTGTTGCTTCAACATCATGTGTTTTTGTTGTTGTCATACTTTGTATAATTAATTCATTATTACCGCCAATTGTTAAATTACCGACTTTAACTGGACGTGTTTTTGTACGATGAGTCATTTCATTCACGAATAGATCGCTCTCCTTATAAAAGAAGTTTCTTATTTAGTCCCTTATATCAATGATAGTATACGTGATACAGGGCTACAGAAACCGGAAGTGCTCGGTTTCACTTTTACTATTGTATCAGCGCCTTTATGTAATTGACAAGGATTAAGTGATTGCTTATTGATATAAAGGGAATTTATAAGACTTTCCAATTTGTATTTTTGTAGCAGATGTACTTTTGTTTAGTTCTTTAAAGTCATCAATTACCTTTTCAATAGAAGGGATTTTTTTCTTGTTAATTTGTTCGGTGATAGAAAGAACTGTTTCACCTGTTTTAACTTCAATTGTTTTATAAGTTACATTTGTTTCTTTTTCTGCTTTGTTCTCTTTATTTTGTTTTGTATCTGTATTTTCTTGTTTTATCGTTTGGGCTGCATTTGTTTTTTTATATGAACTTAACATCGGTAAAGTGCCGATTTTTATATCGTAATAAAATATATAACCAAGAACAAGCACGAATAAGAATATACCTAATCTCTTCATATTCTTCACTCCTTTGCTAGGAATATATGCTTGTCCAAAAAAAAAATGCCTATTTAGGCATTTTTTTCGGTCTTATTTTTCTTTCGGTTTTGGAACTTCTTTAATCGTTAAGTATAGAACAATTAAAACAACTGCGATATAAATGAATGTTGAACCAGGTACAACGATTTTGAATAAATCCATAATCATAAAGAAGATTGTTGGAATTGTGTAGCTGTAAGCAGTTAACGTCCATACTTGCTTATAAGATAATTTACGTTGACCACTCATAGCAGAACCTATAAACGCAAGTAAAGTAATTCCTAAGAAAGTAATAAACAATTGGAATAGGTATACTAACACGCCGATAACGGCTAGTAAAATTGGATAAATACTATCGAATACAGAAATGAAATCTTGCAAATCCTTTTTCTCAAGAGATGTCCCTAATAAATCATTATAGGAGTATGTTTGGGTTTGACCATTTCCTATAGAAACTACTTTATCTTTTAAAATAAATAAACCAGTTTTATTTTGATATTTTTCGATATCTGTTGTATTTGGATCAAATACGAAAAGAGCATCTCCCTCTTCTTTTTGAATAGGTTGTTCAATATCAGCTTTTAGTTCACCATTTTCGATTTTAAAATCAGGTAAATCTTTTTCAATTGCTTGATTTACCATGGTAACACTATCTTGGATAAAGCTACCATAAAAGAATGTTCTTGGGATAGTAGTGATTAGACAAAGTAGCATAATATACAAAATGGTTTTTCCGATTTTTTGAAAACGGAATAGCGCCATATCTTTAGGCGAATATACGCTTTTGGCTAATTGGGTAAATATGGACATAGATTCACTTCCTTTATGTATGTATAAAATCATTGTAACGTAGGAATCTAGGGAATCTCAAGATATATTATATTTACATATAGTGGAGATAACTAAATTTCTTTTATTAATTTTCTTCTTTTAAATGAGAAAAATACAATTGACACTTTTCTTTTCTATATGGTAAATTTATCTTACATTTCTTAAAGGATATATCCGATAGGAATTCCTTTATTTGAAGTATTGTTACATACATAATTGTGGACCCTTAGCTCAGCTGGTTAGAGCAGACGGCTCATAACCGTCCGGTCGTAGGTTCGAGTCCTACAGGGTCCATATCCATTTCACATGTTTATTATGTCAGCAGGAAGCTTCCTTGTAGAAGGGAGCTTTTTTTATGAAATATATGAGCATTTTAATTGAAAAGAAGTGGGAATTTTGCTACTTTAATGATAGCAAGACAATGTGATTTATTTGTTTGCACCCTATGGCAATTAGGGTAGAATGAAGTTGTATGTCACTTAAGTGGCAATACATAAACTGGGAGGAATATAACAATGGCAAAACACGAATTACCAAATTTACCTTATGCGTATGATGCTTTAGAGCCTCACTTTGACAAAGAAACAATGAACATCCATCATACTAAACACCATAACACGTACATCACAAACTTAAACGCTGCTTTAGAAGGTCATGCAGAATTAGCTGACAAAAGCGTAGAAGAATTAGTTGCAAACTTAGACGAAGTACCAGAAGCAATCCGTACAGCAGTACGTAACAATGGTGGTGGACATGCTAACCACACATTCTTCTGGACAATCTTATCTCCAAACGGCGGCGGACAACCAGTAGGTGAACTTGCAACTGCAATTGAAGCGAAATTCGGTAGCTTCGATGCTTTCAAAGAAGAATTCGCAAAAGCTGGCGCAACTCGCTTCGGTTCTGGTTGGGCTTGGTTAGTAGTAAATAATGGTGAGTTAGAAGTAACAAGCACGCCAAACCAAGATTCTCCTCTAACTGAAGGTAAAACTCCAGTTATCGGTTTAGATGTTTGGGAACATGCTTACTACTTAAATTACCAAAACCGTCGTCCAGACTACATCGGTGCATTCTGGAACGTTGTAGATTGGAACGCTGCTGAAAAACGTTACCAAGAAGCAAAATAATTGTAATAACGATAGAAAAAGCTAGGAGAGTGCTCCTAGCTTTTTTCTATGCTTTCCTTTTACATAATTGGGCTTGTCTTTGGAAGACTAGAACATGAAGTAAAGGAGAGTTGTGTATGAAGTGGAAACATATAATTGGTGACGTTGAAGTGAATCGGGATTTAGTGTTATTGCTCCTTATTGGAGGTTTATACACGCTCGCAATTTCTTTATCGAATACGTTTGTTAACATTTATTTATGGAAACAAACACAAAATTATGTGAATCTTGGCTTGTATAATTTGGCCAGCGTTGTATTACAGCCTCTCACATTTCTTATAGGTGGGAAATTAGCGAAGCGTATTGATCGCTCAATCTTGTTAAGAATAGGCGTAGGAACGTTAGCGATTTTTTTTATCGTTGTTTTAGTAGCGGGAAAAAGCGCTTCTCACTATATTTTATTAATGGGGGCTCTTTTAGGAGTTGGATATGGTTTTTACTGGCTCGCGTTTAACTTATTAACATTTGAGATTACAGAACCAGAAACAAGAGATTTCTTTAACGGGTTTCTTGGACTTCTTACATCCTTCTCTGGCATGATTGGACCGATAGCAGCTGGATACACAATTTCACGTATGGAAAAATGGAGTGGCTATACGGTCATATTCTTTCTTTCATTAGTGCTATTTGCAATCGCTGTTGTTTTAAGCTTTTTTTTATCTAAGAGAGAATGTGAAGGTAGCTATGAGATCAAGCAAGTTTTGAAAGAGCGACGAATTGATAAAAATTGGGGAAGAATTACACGTGCTCATTTTTTCCAAGGATTGAGAGAGGGAACATTTATTTTTGTTATTTCAGTATACGTGTACTTAGCAACCGATAGTGAGCTCGCATTAGGAAAATATAGCTTGGTAAATTCTGCTGTATCATTTGTATGTTACTACCTAGTCGCTCGTATGTTAAAGAAAGAGTGGCGAAAAAAAGCAATTTTACTTGGAGGCATTATTTTATATGCGGTTGTATTTTTAGTTATATTTAATGTTACATACACAAAATTACTTATTTATGCAGCATGCATTGCGATTGCATACCCTATTTTACTCGTTCCGTATGGATCGATGACATATGATGTAATTGGTAGAGCGAAAAATGCGAGAGAGTGGCGTGTAGAGTATGTAGTTGTCCGAGAATTATGGTTAAATGCTGGAAGAATGTGTTCAGTATTAAGTTTTTTATGTGCTGTATTATTCTTTCCGCCTGAAAAGAGTTTACCTTTTTTACTATGTATTTTAGGTGCTGGACATTTTCTTATTTATTTTGCAGTTAAAAATGTCAAATATGATAAGGGAAATGCGGGGAAAACAAGTGTTGTAGCGCAAGGAACCACGCAGAACCAAACTGAACCAGAAGGTTAACTTCTGGTTTGTTTTATGCTAGAATAGAAAAAGATGTAAGACAGCAGTGAGGACACCTGTACGAGGGTGTCCCTTTCACATTACATAGCTGTTGGTAGAGGGGGTTTGTATGAGCAAGAAGCAGAAACAACAAAAGAAAAAGACTCACGTTCCTTTTCGGTTAAACGTGCTGTTTTTCTGCGTGTTTTTAATGTTCTCCGCGGTTATTGTAAGACTTGGATATGTACAAATTGTTCGCGGTGAGGAATACAAGAATGAAGTGGAGAGGAAAGAGAACTCGACGATAAGTAATCCTGTACCACGTGGAAAAATATTTGACCGTTATGGGCGACCTGTAGTAGATAATGCAGCTGTTCGTACGATTACATTTACAAAAATGAAAGGATCAACTGCAGAGGCTCGTTTAGAAACAGCGAAGAAGCTAGCAGATTTGATTGAAGTACCGACAGATAAATTAACAGATCGCGATAAAAAAGATTATTGGCTTGCTATTCATAAAGAGGAAGCCAAAGAAAAAATTACGAATAAAGATCGTCAAGAGTTGAAAGATAAGAAAATTGACGATAAAGAATTAGATGAGCGTCAACGAAATCGCGTGACAGAAGAAGAAGTGAATCAATTATCCGCAAAAGATTTAGAAATATTAGCGATTAAAAGCAAAATGGACGGCGGATATGCAATGACACCACAAGTCATTAAGAAGGATGCAACAGATGAAGAATATGCGATTATTAGTGAAAAGTTAGCGGAATTGCCAGGAGTAGATACAAGTGTCGATTGGGAACGAAAATATGCATATGATGGTGATTTGTTCCGAAGTGTACTTGGTGGTGTAACAACTTCTGATGAAGGCTTACCGAAAGAGCGTTTAGATTACTATCTTGTTCGTGATTATAATCGAAATGACCGCGTAGGGAAAAGTTATCTTGAGCAGCAATATGAAGATAGCCTGCACGGTACGAAAGCAGAAGTGAAAAATATTACAGATAAAAACGGTAATATTTTAGAAACGATTAATGTATCAAAAGGGCAAAGTGGTAATGACTTGAGCTTAACAATCGATATGGAATTACAAAAGCGTGTAGAAGAAATTATCACGAAAAATTTATTGAGATATAAAGGCGGACAACCTTTTTTAGATCGTGCATTCGTTGTAATGATGAATCCGAAAAATGGTGAAGTTTTATCTATGGCTGGGAAACAGTTAGTGAATGAAAATGGCGAAACGAAAGTACAAGATTTCGCATTAGGAACGATGACAAGTTCATATCCGATGGGATCGACTGTAAAAGGTGCGACAGTACTTACGGGGTATCAAACAGGTGCGATTAAACCAGGTTCCTCTCAACTCGATGAACCAATCGTATTGAAAGGAACACCGAAGAAATCTTCTTGGAAGACGATGGGATATATTAATGATCTGACAGCATTAAAAATGTCTTCTAACGTATATATGTTTAAAACAGCGATGAATATCGCAGGTGTTCAATATGTGAGAGGTGGTACGTTAGATATACCACAAAAAGCATTTGATACGATGCGTTATTATTTCGGACAGTTTGGACTTGGTGTGAAAACAGGTATTGATTTACCGAATGAATCAGCCGGCCAAACAGGTAGAGGAAATCAGCCAGGTTTCCTATTAGATTTATCAATTGGACAGTATGATACGTATACACCGCTTCAATTAGCACAATATGTTTCAACAATTGCAAATGGTGGTTACCGTATGCAGCCGCAAGTTGTGAAAGAAATTCGTCAACCTTCAGTGAAACCAGACGAAGTTGGAAAAGTTGTTCATTCAATGGAACCGAAAGTACTAAACCGTATTGATATGCCTGAATCACAAATTAAACGTGTTCAGGAAGGATTTAGACAAGTATTTAACGAATCTGGTGGTACAGCTGCGAAATACTTTACAGGTGCACCATATAAAGCTGCTGGTAAAACAGGTACAGCTCAAACTGTGTATGGCGGAGATCAAGAGATTGGTAGAAAGGCAAACGGTGAGCGTAAAGAGACATATAACTTAACTTTAGTAGGTTATGCGCCACTTGAAGATCCTGAAGTAGCATTTTCTGTTGTTGTACCTTGGGTAGATGATAAATCAGGTATTAACGGTTATATTAGTCGTGACATTATGGACGCGTACTTTGATTTGAAAAAGGAAGAAAATGGTGAAGCTTCAACAGATGAAAAAGACAATAAAAATAAAAATGTAGATCAAGACGATGAATAAAAAGATTGTAAAAAAAGCACACTAACTGAAAAGTTAGTGTGCTTTTTTTTATGGTTCATGCATACGTTTTAATAAAGTGGACAAGCATATAATAATATCGAAAAATTAAGAGGCTTCACAAATGATACGTATGCATCTCCTCTAGAGGATAACTGTTTTATAGACCAATCATCAATGAAGATGCACAGTGGCTACGGATTAAAATTTTACTTCATGTTGATTCTTGTGGAACTTTACAAAACTTTTACAAACAATTAAAACCGAATTAATAGTTTAGCAGTATTCTTATATCTGTAATCCTGTTATTTCCGGTTACTTCTAGGAGGAAGAACACGTGAAATGGATAAGTGCATCGATTAAAGTTTTCATGCTGTCGACATGTTTCCTTTATGTTGGCACGGCTACTGCATTTGCTGTGAATGAAATGGGAGAAGTGAGAGTAGATGGATCCTCAACAGTTTTTCCTATTATAGAAGCAGTAGCGGAGGAATATACAAAGGTGCATCCGAACGTGAAAATTTCCATCAGTGTTTCTGGAACAGGAGGAGGATTTAATCGTTTCAGTAAAGGAGAAGTGGATATAAATAATGCTTCGAGAGTAATGAAACAAGTGGAAGAAAATGAAATGAAGAAAAACTCCATTCAGTTTACACCGTTCGAAGTCGCTTACGATGGTCTTACGATCGTTGTGAACCGCCAAAATACTTGGGTAGACAATATGACGGTAGACGAGTTACGTCTATTGTGGAGTGAAGATGAAAGCGAAAAGCGATGGTCACAAATTCATTCATCATGGCCACGTGAACAGGTGAAGTTTTATGCGCCAGGTGTAGACTCTGGTACGTATGATTATTTTCAAAATGTCATCTTACAAAAAAGTCGCATTGTAAAAAAAGTCTCTTTGTCTGAAGATGATCAAGTTATTATGCAAGGGGTAATGAATGATAAAAATGCCATTGCTTTTGTAGGATATGCTTATTATATGGCCAATCGAGATAAGGTGAGAGCAATCAAGGTGAATGGTGTACTTCCGACGAAAGATACCATTCAATCAGGTAAGTATCAGCCATTATCTAGGTCGCTATTTGCTTATGTGAATGATGCATCTATCCGAAATAAAATGAATGTAGCAAATTATATTGAGTTTATGATTCAGCATGTTGGTAATCTCGCCGAAGAGGTTGGATATGTAAAATTACCAAAAGAAAAATACAATGAACAGCTGCGGATGTTAACAGAAATAAAAAGGTAATGTCAGGGTGGAAAGGGGTTTTCATCTTTGGCTTATAATGACAAAAGTCAAATTACATTTTCTGTACAACATTTGATTGAAAGAAATACAAAACAAAGAAAAAAAACGCAGCGAATCAATCGAATAGTTCCGTTATTACTAAAAATAATTGCTAGCGTGTCTATTGTGACGACACTTGGAATTATTTTTACGTTAGCAAATGAAACAATGATATTTTTTCAAAAAATACCATTACACTCCTTTTTGACGGAGAAAGAATGGCTACCTTTTTTTGAAGATCCTAAATTCGGTATATTACCACTTATATGTGGAACGGTCCTTGTAACCGCAATCGCCATGTTCGTAGCAATTCCTATCGGTTTAGCGTGTGCTGTATTTTTAAGTGAATATGCTTCAAACAGTGCAAGGAAATTATTAAAACCGATGTTAGAACTATTAGCAGGTATCCCGACAATTGTATATGGTTTTTTTGCATTAACAGTTGTCACACCGCTTTTACAACGGATTATACCAGATTTACAGTTTTTTAATGCGATTAGTCCAGGTATTGTTATTGGGTTTATGATGATACCTACAATTGCATCTCTGTCTGAAGACGCAATGAGAGCTGTAGCGAAAGGAACGAAAGAAGCTTCGTTAGCACTTGGAGCAACTCGGTTTGAGATGGTAAAACAAGTCGTGTTTCCTTCGGCTTTTACAGGGATTATGTCAGCGATTATATTAGCCGCTTCCAGGGCAATCGGTGAAACAATGATCGTTGTAATTGCAGCGGGATCCACACCGAATGTATCGTTCGATCCGACACACTCTATTCAAACGCTAACAGCCTATATTGTGCAAGTGAGTTTAGGTGATGCTCCACATGGAACAATTACTTATTACAGCATGTATGCTGTAGGCGCAACGTTATTCTTTTTTACTTTTATAATGAACATCATTTCGCAGTCTATTATGCGCCGCTTTAGGAGGCTGACATAATATGCGAATGTTGAATCATAAAAAAATACAAGAAAATATGGCATCACGTTTTTTAAAAGATCGAGTTTACAAATTGTTATTTTATATAGCAATTTTGTTTTCAATAGTAATACTACTTATTTTGCTTTTTCAAATTTTTGAAAAAGGTATAAGTTACCTTTCGGTAGATTTCTTTATAAACTTCGCTTCGCGTAATCCGAAAGAAGCTGGGATTGCTGCAGCTTTGTCAGGAACAATATTATTTATGAGTATTGTTATACCAGTCTCCTTTATATTTGGAGTCGGAACTGCTCTTTATTTAGAGCAATATGCGAAGGAATCTATATTTAAAAAGGTAATAGAAATTAATAATCAAACGTTAGCAGGAGTACCTTCCGTTGTATTTGGATTACTCGGCTTAACTATTTTTGTATATGCTCTTCATTTAGGTGAGAGTATCATTGCGGCGGCACTGACGATGAGTTTACTCGTCTTACCGACAGTTGTTGTAGCGAGTCAAGAAGCGATACGATCTGTACCAAGTTCATTATTAGAAGCTTCTTACGGATTAGGTGCTACGAAGTGGCAAACGATGTATCAAATTGTATTGCCATATGCTTTCCCAGGAATTATAACGGGTTGTACGTTAGCGATATCGAGGGCGATTGGAGAAGCGGCACCGTTATTAGTTATCGGGGCACTTGCATTTGCAAATTATGTTCCATTTAGTATGTTTGATAGATTTACAGTTTTACCAATTCAAATTTTTAATTGGATGAGTAGACCGCAAGAAGAATTTCAGTATGTAGCAGCTGCTGGGATGAATGTTTTGTTAGGTTTGTTGCTCTTTATCAATATATTTGTCCTATGGTTACGAAATCGAAAATAAGTTGGAAATGGATGAAAGGGGAATTCAAATGGTAGCAACAGTAGTAAATGTACAGGTGAAAAACGAGGAGAAAATCGAGACTGCGCCAAAGAAAGTAGTATTTGATACGAAAAACTTAAATTTATGGTACGGAGAAGACCATGCTCTAAAAGATATTAACTTAAGCATTCATGAGAATGAAGTTACAGCAATTATCGGGCCAAGTGGTTGTGGTAAATCAACGTACTTAAAAACATTAAATCGTATGGTAGAGTTAGTACCGATCGTGCGAACTACAGGTGTAATTGAATATAGAGAGCGCAATATATTTGATAAAGCGTATCCAGTTGAAGAATTACGAACACATGTAGGAATGGTGTTCCAAAAGCCAAATCCATTTCCGAAATCTATTTATGAAAATGTAGCATATGGCCCGAAAATCCATGGTGTTCGTGACAAGAAAACGTTGGATGAAATTGTTGAAAAAAGTTTACGTGGAGCAGCGATTTGGGATGAGTTAAAAGATCGTTTGCATGATAATGCATACGGTTTATCCGGTGGACAGCAACAACGTCTATGTATTGCACGTTGTTTAGCGATTGAACCAGACGTTATTTTAATGGATGAGCCAACATCGGCACTAGATCCAATTTCAACATTAAAAGTAGAAGAATTAATTCAAGAGTTAAAGAAAGATTTTAGTATTGTTATCGTAACGCATAACATGCAACAAGCAGCACGTATTTCAGACAAAACTGCCTTCTTCTTAAGTGGAGAAGTTGTGGAGTATACAGATACAAACAAATTATTTACGACACCTTCAGATAAGCGTACAGAAGATTATATTACAGGCCGATTTGGTTGATATCACTAGCAAGGCTAAGAGCCAATGCCCTCTTAACGGAGGGCATTTCTTATTTTACCTTGTTTTGATAGAGAAGTAATACTTCTCCTATCTTAAGGCTTATTACATGTAGGCTAGGTAGGAGATCTATATATATAATGGCACATAAATACTGAGGGGGAAGAAACAATGGTAAGAGAACAGTTTCAATGTGATTTAAAAACATTACAGCAAAAGGTGATTGAGCTTGGCGAACTAGCGAGAGAAGCTTTATTGATTGCTATGGAAGGTCTTCATAAAAAGGATGTAGAGAAAGCGTTAGAGGTAATAGATGGTGATTATCGTATGGATACTTTAGAAGAGGAAATAAATGATCTTGCGCTTATGCTTATTACGAAGCAGCAACCTGTAGCAAGTGATTTAAGAAGGATTTTCATTTCAATTAAAACTGCGACAGATTTAGAGCGTATTGCAGATCATGCTGTTAATATTGCGAAATCAACAATTCGCCTAGGGGAAAAAGAAGTGGCTGTTAGTTTGCACAATCTTGATGAGATGTTTGCAATTGCAAATGAGATGTTACAGTTAGCGTTAGAAGCATATGAGCAAGAAAATTTAACTTTTGCGAAACAAATTGCCGAAATGGATGATTCTGTTGATGAAATATACGGGAAAGCAATTCGTGAATTTATATCTTCAGTTCCAGAACAACCAGAAGCAATTACACAAATTACACAATTATCCTTTGTAGCGAGATATATTGAGCGTGTAGCAGACCATATTACAAATATTGCTGAAAATGTTTTTTATTTAGTAAAAGGAAAGCATTACTTATTAAATGAATAAAGAAAAAAAGCAGGTGAAACATCACCTGCTTTTTTTAGTCAAAACATGACAAAAAAAGCTCGTTGTTTCCTTTAGTTTATGATGATAAGATGTATCATAATATAATGGAAAAAATAGGACATATATGTTGTTCGCTTATTAAGTAATATTTTACTAAGTAAATAGTAAGCGCTTTCTTTTGGCGTTTAAAAGGTACATGTATATAGGGAGTTTTACCGCCTGTCAAAGCACGAGTGGTCAGGGCTCATAATCAGTGCGAAAGGAACAAACCCCATACTGATTAAAGTTTTATTTTATACTGCTAGTTAATGCGGGGTAGATAATATACATATCGTATATGAAGTTACTGAACATTATATAAGTGGAGGCTGAAGTATATGAAGGGGGTTATTTTAGCTGGAGGAAAAGGACGACGCCTTAGACCATTAACATGTAATACTCCAAAGCCGATGTTGCCATTATTAGAAAAGCCAGTTTTGGAATACAATATTGAATTATTACGTCAGCATGGTATTCGTGACATTGCAATTACTGTTCAATATATGAGTACAGCTATTAAGCAATATTTTGGTGACGGTAGCAAATGGGGCGTTAACTTGTACTACTTTGAAGACTCTCCTCGGCTTGGAACTGCAGGGAGTATTAAACAAGCGGAAAAATTTTTAGATGAAACGTTTGTTGTCATAAGTGGAGATGCGTTAACTGATTTTCAATTATCAGAAGGAATTACGTTTCATGAACAAAAGAAAAGAATGGTAACTATGTTTGTAAAAGAAGTAGAAAACCCACTCTCATTCGGTTTAGTTGTAATGAACAAAGAACAAGAGGTTACACGATATATAGAAAAACCGAGCTGGAATGAAGTTGTCTCTAATATTGTGAATACAGGTATATATATTATGGAGCCAGAAATTTTTTCTTACATACCGCCCCGGAAATTTTTTGATTTCAGTCAAGATGTGTTTCCGTTATTGGCAAATAAGAACGCATTATTTGCATATTTGTCAGAAGGTTATTGGTTAGATATTGGGACATTTGATCAATATCGCCAAGCACAATTTGATTTGTTAACGAAAAAATTGCAAGTACCTATTCCTTACACGGAAGTATTGCCGATGGTATGGATGGGAGAAGGCGTGACGATTGGAAAAGGAACGAAAATTCACGGCCCTTCTTTTATTGGAGAAGGAGCAAAAATTGGTGCAGGAGCTATAATTGAACCGTACTCTATTATAGGGAAAAATAGTATTGTTTCAAGTTATTCTCATCTTCAAAAAAGTATTGTCTTTGCAAATGCGAAAATTGGGCAGTATTGCGAGCTATTAGAGACGACAATAGGAGAGCATACAATGGTTGAAGATGACGTTACACTGTTTCAAAAAAGCATTGTAGCGGATCATTGTCATATAGGGAAAAGTACAGTAATTAAGCAAAAGGGAAAACTATGGCCATATAAGGCGATCGACAGCTATTCGGTAGTAGGATCGGCTGGTGTTCAAGCAAGTGAAAAGAGTGCAGGATGGTTGCAAAAAAGTCGCATTGTAGGAAGAGGTAATGTTGAGATTACGCCTCAATTTATTGTAAAGGTTGCGATGGCGTACGGATCCCTTTTTGCTAAAGGAGAAAGTATATTAATCGGGAGTCAAGAGCATATAGAAACGACTTCTTATAAAAATCTCTTTCTTCATGCGATTCATGGTATCGGAGTTCATACGATGGAATGCAAAGAAATGAATGAATCGCTTTTTCGGTATAGCATTCAGGATTTACAATGTGCAGGTGGGGTTTTCATTCAAGTGGAAAATGAAAAAGAGGTTGTTATAAAGTTGTATGGTAAGGATGGGTTACAATTAACGTATAAGCAGCAAAAAGCGATAGAACAAGTATATATGTCTGAGGCGTTTTATTACACATGTGAGAAAGAAATGGGACGGAATAAGCTAGTCCACGTTTCTTTACATGATTATATAGAGGCTGTATTAGAGTGTATTGATATTGAAAAAATAAAAAAACAGAAGTTCCATCTTCTTATTAATAAGAGAAATGATATGTTACAACATTTACTTATGCTTTTTTTGCAAAGGCTCGGATGCACAGTTACGTGGATTTATGCGGGCGAGCAAAAGGATCATGTGAAAGCCTTGATGAAATCAAGTAAAGCAAATATGGCACTTATGTTTTCCGAGCAAGGAAATTATTTTGAGTTATATGATAATCATAGTAATATTTACCAGGGGACAGATTTTGAAGAGGTAGATATTCCAGATTTATTACTTGAATCGGCAGGAAGTATTTACCCAATGTCTCTGAAATTAGGAGAATGTTACCTTCTATTTTATACGCAGGATGAAAAAAAGTCGTTTCAAGCGAGATGGAAACGAGATATTTTATATCGAATTGGAAAATTATTCGAGTTAATAGCATTGCAGGGAAAAACATTTCTCAGCATAGTAGAGCAATCACCGCCGCTCTATTTACTTTGTGATGAAGTTGTATGTTCATGGAATGAAAAAGGGAAAGTAATGAGGAAATTATTGGCTGATATGGAAAGAAAGGAAGAAGGTATATTTGAAGGAGTACAGTTCAAATATACCGAAAAAGAGTGGTCTTATATCGTTTCTGACACAAAACAACCGAAATTTTTAGTGTATTCACATGCTAGAAACCCAGTAATAGCAAGGGAAAACATGAAAAATCTTATAGAAAAAATTAGACAATATCAAAAGGTGTAGAATTTTTATTTTAAAAGTGGTATTATAGTATAGTCTGATTTAAGTTATTAGTACTGGAGGGAAATAAGAATGCGTGTGAATATTACTCTAGCATGTACAGAATGCGGAGATCGTAACTATATCTCAAAGAAAAACAAACGTAACAACGCTGAGCGTATCGAGCTTAAAAAGTATTGCAAGCGTGACAAGAAGTCTACGTTACACCGTGAAACAAAGTAAGCAGTAGGAATATTTTCCTACTGTTTCTTTTTTTATTCGATTCCTTTGTTAAAAGTGATACACTATCATCATAGAGTAAAGTGTCACTGTAAGGGGGAAGATGTGTGAAAGAAGAGAAAATACGTTTGCGTAGACAAATAATAGAACACATGAATTCTTTATCAGAAGAACAGTATGCAACTTTATCAGAGCAAATTGCATTTTCGTTGTATGCGCAAAAAGAGTGGGCTGAGGCTAAAATAATTGGAATTACTCTTTCAATGGAAAATGAAGTGAATACATATCCTATCATCGAAAAAGCTTGGGAAGAAGGAAAGAAAGTTGTTGTTCCAAAGTGTAACAAAGGAACGCGAACGATGTCCTTCCGACAAATTAGTAATTTTGATCAATTAGAAACAGTGTATATGAATTTACGTGAGCCGATTCCGGCGCTTACGGAAGAAGTGAATGCGGATGAAATTGATCTTCAAATCGTACCAGGCGTAGCCTATACAGAGCGAGGAGAGCGAATTGGATATGGCGGTGGCTATTATGATCGTTATCTCGTACATTATAAAGGGAAAACGCTATCATTAGCTTATGATTTTCAAATGGTAAAACATATTCCAGTAGAGCCATTTGATAAAAATGTCGAAAAAATTATTACAGAAAAAGGAACAATGGTTATAAATGGGCTTGTATAGACAAATAAAAATTGACGAGACTTTTTCTTCTTGATTATAATAAAATATGTGAACGTTTTCTTATTATAATTTTTTATAGTAAGTGAGCATAGAGGGTGATGAAATGATATCTATTTATGATATTCAGCAATTGCTAAAGAAATTTGGTACGATTATTTATACGGGTGATCGAATTGCAGATTTACAATTAATGCAAGATGAATTGCGTGAATTAAATCAATCACAGCTAATCGATCCACAAGACTATCAAACAGCTTTATTTTTATTGAAGCAAGAAATTCAAAAAGAGCTAAATAAGAATTAGATAAAGGTAGGTAAGCAACATGGAAGAGAAATGGTTAGTTGGTGTTGACCTTGGTGGTACAACGATTAAATTAGCATTTATTAATGTGTACGGTGAAATTTTACATAAGTGGGAAATCCCTACGAATACAAATGAGCAAGGAAAACATATTACGCTTGATGTAGCGAAAGCTATTGATAAAAAGTTAGAAGAGTTAGGTGAATTAAAAAGTAAGTTAATCGGTATTGGTATGGGAGCTCCTGGTCCTGTACACGTGGCGTCTGGAATGATTTATGAAGCGGTTAATTTAGGATGGAAAAACTATCCGTTAAAAGATTTATTAGAAGTAGAAACAGGATTACCTGTTGTTATTGATAATGATGCAAACTTAGCAGCGCTTGGTGAAATGTGGAAAGGTGCTGGTGAAGGAGCAAAAGATTTAATTTGTATGACACTTGGTACTGGTGTTGGCGGCGGTGTAATTGCTAATGGTGAGATTGTACACGGTGTAAGTGGTGCTGCTGGTGAGATTGGACACATTACAGTAGTTACAGAGAATGCTTTCCCATGTAATTGCGGGAAGTCTGGTTGCTTAGAAACTGTAGCATCTGCAACGGGTATTGTACGTGTTGCTATGCAAAAAATACAAGAGACTGATAAAGAGAGTATTCTTCGTTCTATGTTAGCAGAAGAAGGGCGTATTACATCAAAAGACGTATTTGAAGCACATGGACAAGGTGATGAACTAGCTGGTGAAGTAGTAGAAAAAGTAGCTTCTTATTTAGGCTTAGCTGTAGCGAACCTTTCTAGCACGTTGAACCCAGAGAAAATTGTTATTGGTGGAGGCGTTTCTAAAGCTGGAGATGCACTATTAGAACCAATTCAACGTTATTTCGAGCAATATGCTTTCTCACGTGCTGTAAAGAGCACGAAGCTAGCTATTGCAACACTTGGTAATGATGCAGGTGTTATCGGAGGAGCGTGGCTTGTAAAAAAGCACAAATACGAAGCGAAGATGATATAAGTTGTGAACTATGAAAAGAGGAAGGGGAAACCCTTCCTCTTTTTGTGCGAAATCTTGATGAAGAATAACATGTAAATGAATTAAGCTGCTGGTGGGTACCCGTTATATAGAACAGTCATGATTGTAAACCATCCGAAAACGAGTACAGTTGCAATTGCAAAGCCGCCCGCGAGAAAATTCTTTTCACGAAGTGTTCTAAGCGTAGCAAATACAGCTAACAGAGTGACAAGCGTAAAAATAATAACAAGGCCCATACAATATCCTCCTCTGTCTACCCATTCCTTAATATGAGTTTTTGGAATATTTACTCTTTTATATTGTACATGTTTTAAAAATGATTGTCGAGATAGCATCCTTTCTTTTCCTAAGAGAAAAAAATGTTGTATCATTGAAAGTAAGTTTAATAATTGGAGGAGATTTTCATATGAAATGGATACAAATGCCGTTAGGCCCATTACAAACGAATGCTTATATTTTAACGAATGATAAAAATGAGTGTATTATCTTTGATCCTGGTCATGAAGGAGAGAAGCTCGTTACATATTTACAAGAAGAACAATTAAAGCCACTGGCTGTTTTATTAACACATGCTCACTTTGATCATATTGGTGCTGTTGATGCGGTGAGAGACGCTTTTCATATTCCTGTGTACGTACATAAAGAAGAAGCAGATTGGTTAGGCGATGCAACTGTAAATGGCTCTCAAATTTTTATGATGAATCGCAGCATTACAGCAAAACCAGCAGATCATATTATTGATACAGAAGGTGTATTAGCAATTGGTTCATTTAATTTTGAAATTTTTGAGACGCCAGGACATTCTCCAGGCAGTATTTCTTATTATTGTAAAGAGGCGAATGCTGTATTTTCTGGAGATGTATTGTTCCAAATGAGCATCGGAAGAACAGATTTACCTGGTGGGAGTTTTGCTGAATTGATTGGAAGTATTGAAGAAAAATTATTTGTGTTACCAGATGAAACTGCGGTGTTATGTGGACATGGTCCAGAAACAAGCATTGGTTTTGAAAAAGAAAATAATCCATTTTTACAGTAAGGGGTCATTATGGGAATGGAGCTCATTTTTAGAAAATGGATGGAAAAAGAAAAGGATTATTCGATTTCATATAGTACATATATGAACCTTGCGTTATACGCAGAGGAACATGGCTATTATATGAAAGAGCGTGAAAAAATTGGAAGACAAGGGGATTTTTTCACAAGTAGCAACGTATCCTCTGTTTTTGCAAAGACCTTTGCTAAGTTTTTTATTCGTCTTGTTGAAAATGGTGAAGTTAATCCGAATATTTGTGAGATTGGTGGGGGAACAGGAAGGTTTGCCTATGATGTTTTACAAGAATGGAAGCAATTATCTCCGGAAACCTTTATTGATTTAAACTATTCAATGATTGAAATGAGTCCTTTTCATAGAAAACTACAGCAGAAAAATCTTTGTTCGTTTTCTAACGTGTCATATTATACGTCGCATAGTGAAATGGGAGAATCGTTCGAAGGGATTCTTTTTTCGAATGAGTTATTTGATGCATTCCCTGTTGAAGTAATTGAGAAGAGAAATGGAATATTGAATGAAGTACGTGTTACGTACACAGAGGAAGGGAAACTTGCAGAAGTATATAGACCGTTACATAAAAGAATTGGTCGATACTTATTGAAATATAATATTCATCTTGCAGAAGGTCAGCGTTTTGAAGTGCCGATTGTGATGGAAGAGTATATAAAAGAAATTGCGAAATGGTTTCAACGAGGTGTATGTATTACAGTTGATTATGGATATACAAAAGAAGAATGGATGCATCCTGCACATCAAGAAGGAAGTTTACGAGGGTATTATGAGCATAAGTTAATTCGTAATCCTTTAGCACATCCAGGTGAAATGGATCTTACTACTCATATTCATTGGGATGAGCTGAAAGAGATGTTTAGCCTGCAAGGTATGAATACAGTATGGCATAAGAAGCAATCTGAGTTTTTGTTAGCAGCAGGAATATTAGACCAGCTTACAAATCACCAAGATAGGAATCCTTTTTCTGAAACTCAAAAACAAAATCGAGCAGTTCGTTCTATGATTTTGAGCGGAGGATTAGGGAGTGCATTTGATGTTGTTATACATACGAAACATATGCAACAGCTACACTTGGATCGGTATTTAAAAATATAAAAAACAAGACACAGCATATTTCTGTGTCTTGTTTTTTAATACGACTTATGTAGTATCATATATTTCCTCTCATGATATATATTTATATTAAAGATATGAGATGAAAAATATAAAATACGTCCTTTTTCTCTGTTTATTAGTCCCTAACCTAATAATACGCGAACGAGTTGAATAATTGTCTCGTTTTCTACTTTGTAATAAATTTCCAAACCTTTTCTTTCACTTGAAACGATTTTAGCACTCTTTAACTTTGCTAAATGCTGTGAAATTGTAGATTGTGGCATGTTTAAGCCAGTGTACATTGTAGAAACGTTGCTTGGACCACGTTCAATTAATCCTTTTACAATACATAAGCGAACAGGATGAGCAAGCACTTTCAATAATTCTGCATTGCTTTCATATAGTTCTATTTCTTTTTGAAAGGTTTCTAACATGTTCTTTTCCACCTCCGTGTGAGCTGTTATACCATACTATACATACCAAAAAATTAAAGAAAAGAAAACAGTTGTTGCAGAAAAAAAGTCCTAAAGTAAAGAAATTGTAAGAAAAGAGACCCTGATGTAAATAAAGTAGATGATTTAGCACGGTTTTGTAAAATGACATTTTTGGGTGAAAATTTCGATGCGTTTTAAAAATTGAAAGATATAGATATATTTGTAACACAATCTTACCATGATTTTATTATTCTTTCAAATGAATATACAAAATTTTTAAAATAATAAGATAAAGGAATTATAATGTAATATCTAGAATATAAAACAGGTTAAAAAGAAAAGAAGCTGAATGTAATCAGCTTCTTTATGGTGATAATAAAATGTTTGAGTATAGCTGATAAATCTTAGAATTACCAAGACATTAGTTATGTATTCTAGATTTCTTCTTTCATCAATTTTAAAAATCTGTGGTTCCATATATTTTCATAAAAATCAATTGTCTCTTTTGCGGACATAAATGGATTATTTAACGTAGAGGTGGCTTTCTGTACCATGAAGTTTTCGTATCCGAGTCCATGAGCAAATTTAATTGTAGCATCCATGCAGTACTCTGTTTGGGCACCACAAAATTCAATATGCTGTACAGATAATTGGTCTAAAATTTCTTTTAAGTTAGTTTTATAAAATGAATTTGCATGTGTTTTTCTCACAAAAAAATCTTGTTCTTGAACATCTAGATCAGCATGAATAGCCCAAAGTTCTCTTTCAGGTACTAAATCATCATCACAATGTTGAACGAAAATGATTGGTTTGTTTGATTTTCTGTATGAAGAAATTCTTTTATTTACTTTTGTAAGTAAATTTTTTAAATCGAATAAATGTTCTTCGCTATAACATACTCCATTTTGTAAATCGATAACGATTAAAACATCTGCACAAGTATCCATTATTTTTGCCCCTTTTATTTCTTAATATATCAATTAATTTATTAATTGGAAATAGATAATGCCCTATCGTTTTTTATGAACTATACGAAAAGTAAAAAGTATACTCGAAAACATAAAAAGAAGATATGAAAATTTAATTTCATATCTTCTTTTCTCTCTATGCATTTACAGGCTCTTCTACATAAGAAAGGGCATTTTCAAAATCGGATATTAAATCATCAACATTTTCAAGGCCGACAGATAAACGAAGTAATGAATTAGAAATCCCTCTTTCATCACGAGCTTCTTGCGACAGTGCTGCATGTGACATTTTAGCTGGGTAGGAAAGAATCGATTCGACAGCTCCTAAACTAACTGCAAAGACAGGTAATTTTACTTTTGATAGAAATTGGCGGAGTGCATCTTCTGACTGTAAAGTGAAAGATAGGACAGCTCCGGCTGATGTAGCTTGAGATTGTTGAATATCAAATCCAAGATGTGTTTGTAAGCCAGGATAATAGACGTTTTGAACTTTAGCGTGCTCTTGTAAATAATGTGCAATTTTATTGGCGTTTGCAGCTGAATGCTCAAGGCGTACATGCAATGTTTTTAGACCGCGAAGTACGAGAGAACAATCTTGAGGTCCTAAAATAGCGCCGAATGCATTTTGTAAAAATCCAAGTTTTTGAGCAAGTTCGGCATCTTTTACGACCGCTAATCCGGCAGTAACATCACTATGACCAGCAATGAATTTTGTAGCACTATGAAGAACGACATCTGCTCCAAGTTCAAGCGGTTTCTGGAATAGTGGTGTCAAAAATGTATTATCAACAAAGGTAAGAGCGCCAATAGATTTTGCAAGCTTAGAAACAGCGCGAATATCTGTCACCTTTAAAAGCGGGTTAGAAGGTGTTTCTACATAAAAGAGCTTTGTATTTTGTTTAATGTTGTGCTTTATTTCTTCTAAATTAGTCATATCAACAAATGTATGTGAGACACCGTAACGGGAGAGTACTTCAGTTATCATTCGGTAAGTGCCTCCATATACGTCTTCTGAAATGAGTACGTGATCACCTTGTGAAAGAAGGAGGAATGCAGTAGAAATTGCTGCAATGCCTGATGCAAATGCGAATCCTTTTGTTCCGCCCTCTAATAATGCAATGATGTCTTCAAGAGCTTCACGAGTTGGATTACCAGACCTGCTATAGTCATATTTCCCGAACGTAGCTACATCAAACTGATGGAATGTTGATGTGTTATAGATGGGAACGTTAACAGCTCCTGTTTGTGGGTCATGTTTATATTGGTTGTGTAGTAAAAGTGTATCTATAGAATAACTCATATTCTTACACCTTCTTTTACAAGTTTAATGGCATGCTGTAAGTCTTGAATTAAATCGTTACTATTTTCAATGCCAACGGAAAATCGAAGAAGACGATTACATACACCGTTTGCTGTTCTGATTTCTTCAGGAATATCAGCGTGTGTTTGTGTTGCTGGATATGTCATCAAACTTTCAACACCACCGAGACTTTCAGCAAATGTAATTAAGGATAAAGATTGTAAGAATGGATTAATCCATGTTTCATCTTTAAGACGAAATGAAATCATGCCGCCTCTTCCAGGATAAAATACATCTGTCACCCCGTCCTCATTATTTAAATAAGCAACAACTGCTTTTGCATTTTCTTCATGTTGTCTCATGCGAAGAGCTAACGTTTTCATACCACGAATTAATAGCCATGAGTCAAATGGGCTTAAGACCGCACCAGAGGCATTATGATAATGAGCGATTTCCTCACAAAGTTCCTTTCCTTTTGCAACGACAAGTCCGCTTAGTACATCGTTATGTCCTCCTAAATATTTCGTTGCACTATGAAGTACAATGTCGGCACCTTCTGTTAATGGCTGCTGTATATAAGGCGTGTAGAATGTGTTATCTACAATAAGAAGTAGTCCGTGTCTTTTCGCTACAGTTGCGACAGCGGCAATATCAGTAACTTGCATTAATGGATTTGTCGGAGTTTCTATGAAAATAGCTTTCGTTTCAGTGGTGATAGCTTGCTCAATTCGTATAATAGATTGTGTATTTACGTATTTACATCGAACGTCCCACTTTTTTTCGTGCTCAGAAAATAATCGATAAGTGCCCCCGTATAAATCTTCAGATACAATAAGTTCGTCTCCGGAGCGGAATAGGGAGAGGACGAGGAGAGCAGCTGCCATCCCTGAACTACAGGCATAACCTTGTTCGCCGTATTCTAAATCTGCAATTGCCTGTTCTAAAAGGCCGCGAGTTGGATTACCAGTTCGTGAATAGTCAAAACCAGTAGATTTACCAATTCCTTCATGACGATAAGCGGTTGAGAAATAAACAGGTGGGTTAACCGTTCCTGTTGTAGTTTCGCTACGATTTCCGATTTGTGCTAGTTTTGTTTCAATTGTTGACATGTGAAAATTCCTCCTTTTTAAATTAACAATTAAGTGAATGTAAAATAAAAAAAGCCTTCTAAGAAGAAGGCTTTCGGTTTGAATAGAGTCTTCTTCTTATCTGTCAAATCTTTCACAATTTGCTGGAATTAGCACCTTATTAACAAATGTTAATGGTTGCTGAGGCGTCATAGGGCCAGTCCCTCTACCTCTCTAGATAAGAATGTTCGTATGAAATTTTATTATGTTTTTAACTTTACAACAAAAGATAATTGAATTGCAACTTTATTTTAAATAATTTTTATTTTTCCACAACTGTCATTGACTTTTGCATTTGTGCGTGCTAAATTTATTAAAAAATTAACAAACATTGTTAAAAGGGGAACGTATTTCCTTTTAGCTACATAAATAAAATAATAAAGACAAACTCTTATTGAGAGCGGTGGAGGGAAAGGCCCTGTGAAACCCGGCAACCTTCAAACGAAATGTTTGAAACGGTGCTAATACCTGCAAAACGAATGTTTTGCATAATAAGAGGAGGAACAATTATGTCCCCCTCTTCAAAGTGAAGAGGGGGTTTTTATATTGATAGAAATGAGGGAGATTTGTGAAATTACTAGATTTATTATCAAAAGGAATTGTAATAGGTGATGGTGCGGTTGGGACGTTATTACATTCACATGGTTTGCAAAGTAGTTTTGAAGAATTAAATATATCCGATCCAGATTTAATTATATCGATTCATAAGCAATATGTAGCTGCTGGGGCAGATGTGATTCAAACAAATACGTACGGAGCAAATGAAGCGAAATTACGTATGTATGGTTTAGAAAATCAAGTTACTGAAATTAATAGAGCGGCAGTAAAACTGGCGAAAGCATCTGTGACAGATAGAAATGCAATTTTAGGAACAATTGGCGGTATGAAACATATTGGAGCCGTTACAACT
Organism: Bacillus basilensis; assembly: GCF_050630465.1. NCBI lineage: Bacteria > Bacillati > Bacillota > Bacilli > Caryophanales > Bacillaceae > Bacillus > Bacillus basilensis. The sequence continues at coordinate 95,109 of NZ_JBNTQO010000002.1, forward strand.
ACTGATATGGAAAGGGAATTTATGCTACTTGAGCAGGCAAGTGCTTTACTAGAAGAACAGGTTGATGGACTACTATTAGAGACTTTTTATGATGAGTTTGAATTACTTCATGCTGTTCAGGTGCTACGAAAACAAACGAATATCCCAATTGTAGCTCAATTAGCGTTACATGAGGCAGGTACGACTCAAAATGGAAATGATGTAAATGAAATCTTAAAACAGCTTTTAGATTACGGTGCCAATGTCGTTGGATTGAACTGCCAACTAGGGCCACTTCATATGACGGAAGCTTTTAAAATGATATCGATTCCGCAAAATGGTTACTTGTCAGCATATCCAAATGCAGGTCTTCCAAATTATGTGGAGGGACGTTACGTATATGAGGGAAGTCCGGCTTATTTCGAAGCGATGACACCGAAATTTATTGAGCAAGGTATTCGGTTATTGGGCGGTTGTTGTGGTACGACTCCAGAACATATTGAAAGTATGAAACGGGCTACTCTAAATGTTACGCCTGTAATAGAAAAGGATACGATTCAAAGACCGAAAGTAGTGCATACACACGAGAAACGTTCGAAAGCTCATGTCACTTTAGCGGAGAAAGCAAAAAAACAAACGACAGTAGTAGTGGAATTAGATCCACCGAAAACGTTAGATACACAGCGGTTTTTTGAAGGGGCGAGAGCATTGAAAAGAGCTGGGGCGGACGCTATTACTCTAGCAGATAATTCATTAGCATCGCCTCGCGTTTCGAATATGGCAATGGGAGCATTATTAACGAAGCATGATATTCCCGTATTGACGCATTTAACGTGTAGAGACCATAACGTCATCGGGCTACAATCTCATTTACTAGGCTTATCAGCATTAGGTATGGAAGAAGTGTTAGCTTTAACAGGTGATCCAGCACGCGTCGGTGATTTTCCAGGTGCCACTTCTGTATATGATTTGTCCTCTATTGAGCTCATTAAAATGATTAAAGAAATGAATGATGGGCGCTCTATTTTAGGGAAATCAATAGGCCCAGCAACAAGGTTTTCAGTGGGAGGTGCGTTTAATCCGCATGTAAGACATTTAAAAGCAGCGGTTAAGCGAATGGAACGGAAAATAGATGCTGGAGCGGAATACTTCTTAACTCAGCCGATTTATGATATCGCGTTAATTGAAGAAGTGTATGAAGCAACAAAGCATTTGGAACAACCTATTTTTATTGGGATTATGCCATTAATAAGTAAACGGAATGCAGATTTTCTTCATTTTGAGGTGCCGGGTATTACACTTCCTGAGGAAATAAGAGAGAGAATGGATGGGCATGAAACGAAAGAGGCAGCAATTGAGGAAGGGATTCATATTTCACAAGAATTGATCGATGCGGCGATGAAATATTTTAACGGCATTTATCTTATTACACCATTTCTAAAATATGAAATTACAGAACACCTTGTTAAATATGTGAGAGAAAAGCAAGAAGTGAAAGAAGGTATTAATTGATGAAATGTATAGAAGAGAAATTACAAAATAACATTTTAATATTAGATGGTGCAATGGGAACAATGATTCAGCAAGAGGACTTAACAGCGGAAGATTTCGGAGGTGAAGAGTACGAAGGCTGTAATGAATATTTAGTAGAAACAAGACCAGATGTTATTTTAAAGATTCATAAAGCTTATATTGAAGCCGGGGCGGATATTATTGAAACAAATACATTCGGGGCGACAAATATTGTATTAAGTGATTATGCGTTGTCCCATTTAGACGAGGAATTAAATGAGAAGGCAGCGAGTTTAGCAAAGCAAGCTGTTATAGAAAGTGGGAAGGAAGTATATGTTGCGGGAGCAATGGGACCGACAACGAAAGCGATTAGTGTTACTGGTGGTGTGACGTTTGAAGAATTAATTGAAGCTTATACACGGCAGGCAAGAGGATTGCTGAAGGGAGAAGTTGATGTATTACTCGTTGAGACGAGTCAAGATATGCGTAACGTGAAGGCTGCTTATATTGGAATTCAAGCAGCTTTTGACGAACTAAATAAAATTGTACCTATCATGATTTCAGGAACAATTGAACCAATGGGAACGACTCTGGCTGGGCAAACAATTGAGGCTTTTTACTTATCGGTAGAACATATGAAGCCATTATCTGTTGGATTAAACTGTGCGACTGGTCCAGAGTTTATGAGAGATCATATTCGTTCACTATCTGATTTGTCGGAGTGTTACATTTCTTGTTATCCAAATGCAGGTCTTCCTGATGAAGATGGACATTATCATGAATCTCCATCTTCTCTCGCTGAAAAAGTGAAGCGATTTGCTGAAGAAGGATGGGTTAATATTATCGGTGGTTGTTGTGGCACAACACCAGAACATATAAAAGCAATGAAATCTGCGTTAGATTCGCTTAATCCGCGTGAACATCATGAACGAGAAGGGCATGGGGTTAGTGGATTAGAGGCACTGCAATATGATGATTCTATGAGACCGTTATTTGTAGGTGAAAGAACGAATGTTATTGGGTCACGTAAATTTAAAAGATTAGTAGCAGAAGGGAAATTTGAAGAAGCTGCTGAAGTCGCAAGAGCACAAGTGAAGAAAAATGCTCATATTATTGATATTTGTATGGCAGACCCAGACCGGGATGAAATAGAAGATATGGAAAACTTCTTGGCAGAAGTTACGAAAGTGTTAAAAGTACCGATTATGATTGACTCAACAGATGAAAATGTGATGGAGCGAGCTCTTACTTATATTCAAGGCAAAGCTGTTATTAATTCAATTAATTTAGAAGATGGAGAAGAACGATTTAAAAAAGTGACACCACTTCTTCAGAAATATGGTGCAGCTATTGTTGTGGGAACAATTGATGAAGACGGTATGGCAGTAAGTGCGGAACGAAAACTTGAAATTGCGAAAAGAAGTTATGAGTTATTGACGAAGAAATATGGTATACGTCCGTCAGATATTATTTTTGATGCACTTGTATTTCCAGTAGGTACAGGTGATGAAGAATATATTGGCTCGGCGGCAGCAACGATAGAAGGGATTCGCCTTATTAAAGAAGCATTACCAGAGTGTTTAACGATTTTAGGTGTAAGTAACATATCATTTGGTTTACCACCAGCTGGACGCGAAGTATTAAATTCCGTCTTTTTATATCATGCAACGAAAGCAGGATTAGATTACGCGATTGTGAATACGGAAAAATTAGAACGCTATGCGTCAATTCCTGAGGAAGAAAAACGTCTTGCAGATGCATTACTTTTTGAAACAACGCAAGAGACGTTAGAAAAATTTACAAATTTTTATCGCGCGGCAAAAAAGAAAGATGTCGTTATCCAAGAAACATTAACTCTTGATGAGCGACTAGCAAATTATATTGTAGAAGGTACGAAACAAGGGTTACACGAAGATTTAAGCCTCGCACTTACTGAAGGAAGAAAACCTTTGGATATTATTAATGGCCCACTTATGACAGGAATGGATGAGGTGGGACGATTATTTAATAATAATGAGCTTATCGTTGCTGAAGTATTGCAAAGTGCTGAAAGTATGAAAGCTGCTGTAAGCTATTTAGAGCCACATATGGAATCTAGCGATAGTGCAAAAAAAGGGAAAGTATTATTAGCGACTGTTAAAGGTGATGTGCATGATATTGGGAAAAATCTCGTTGAAATTATTTTAGCGAATAACGGATATGAGATTATTAATTTAGGAATCAATGTACGTTCGGATCGAATTGTTCAAGAAGTACAAGAAAAGAAGCCTGATATTATAGGTCTTTCTGGTTTGTTAGTAAAATCGGCTCAACAAATGGTAACGACTGCAGAAGATTTAAAAGCGGCGGATATTGATATTCCGATTGTTGTAGGCGGGGCAGCGTTAACGAGAAAGTTTACAGATAATCGTATTTCGCCATCCTATAAAGGGCTCGTATGTTATGCAAGTGATGCAATGACGGGGCTTGATATTATTAATAAGCTTCAAAAAGAAGAAGAGCGTGAGAAGATGAAGCAGGATAAAAAGGAACGTCATCTTCATATTGTAACAAAAGAAGAGAAGAAAGTAGAAATTCCAGCAGTAATTGAGCCATTACCAAAATCAGAGGTTATGGTGCCTGATTCAATAAAACGAATTGTATTACGAGATGTTCCTGTTTCACATCTCGCACCATTTCTGAATAGACAAATGCTACTTGGACATCACCTTGGATTAAAAGGAAGTGTGAAGAAGCTTTTGCGAGAGGGAGATAAAAGAGCGCACGATTTAAATGATTTAATAGACGAATTATTGCAGGAAGGACAATCTTGGTTAAAACCAAAAGCAGTGTATCAATTTTTCCCAGCGCAAAGCGACGGACAAAATATTGTAATATATGATCCAGAAGATCATACACGTGTCATAGAGCGTTTCACATTCCCGAGACAAGGAAAAGCACCATATCGTACTTTAGGTGACTATTTAAGACCAATTGGAGATGAAATGGACTATGTTGCTTTCCTATCCGTTACTGTTGGGGAAGGCGTTCGGGACATTGCTGAAGAGTGGAAGGCGAAAGGTGATTATTTACGCAGTCATGCCATTCAATCGTTAGCGCTTGAACTAGCAGAAGGACTTGCTGAAAAAACACATATGCTCATTCGCGATCGCTGGGGTATTCCAGATTCGCCAGAATTGACGATGGAAGAACGCTTCCGTACGAAATATAGAGGGATACGCGTGTCCTTCGGTTATCCAGCATGTCCAGAACTTGCAGATCAAGAAAAGCTATTTCGCTTAATTCATCCAGAGGAAATAGGTATTTCATTAACGGAAGGATTTATGATGGAGCCAGAAGCGTCTGTAACGGCTATGGTATTTTCTCACCCCGAGGCAAGATATTTTAGTGTATTATAGTCTAGAAGGGGGAGACGTATGAAAAAAATAGTCTTTACAGGTGGCGGTTCGGCAGGGCATGTAACACCTAATTTAGCCATTATTCCATATTTAAAGGAAGACAACTGGGATATTTCTTATATTGGTTCTCATCAAGGAATTGAGAAAACGATTATAGAAAAGGAAGGCATTCCGTACTATAGTATTGCGAGTGGAAAGCTACGCCGTTATTTTGATTTAAAAAATATAAAAGATCCTTTTCTTGTAATGAAGGGTGTTATGGACGCGTATGTAAGGATTCGAAAACTCAAACCAGATGTGATTTTTTCAAAAGGTGGTTTCGTATCTGTACCAGTCGTAATTGGAGGATGGCTAAATAGAGTACCAGTCTTATTACATGAATCTGATATGACGCCAGGACTAGCAAATAAAATTGCGCTCCGTTTTGCTTCGAAAATATTTGTTACATTTGAAGAAGCTGCGAAACATTTACCGAAAGAAAAAGTAATCTATACAGGATCACCTGTACGTGAAGAAGTATTAAAGGGAAATCGTGAAAAAGGTTTAGCATTTTTAGGTTTTTCACGTAAAAAGCCAGTTATTACAATCATGGGAGGAAGTTTGGGCGCAAAGAAAATTAATGAAACGGTTCGAGAAGCGTTACCAGAACTTCTGAAAAAGTATCAAATTGTGCATCTTTGCGGAAAAGGTAATCTTGATGAAAGTTTACAAAATGAAGAAGGATATAGACAATTTGAATATGTACATGGAGAGCTGCCAGACATATTAGCGATAACAGATTTTGTTATTTCGCGTGCGGGATCCAATGCCATTTTTGAGTTTTTAACATTGCAAAAGCCAATGCTGCTAATTCCGTTATCGAAATTTGCAAGCCGTGGAGATCAAATATTAAATGCAGAGTCTTTTGAAAGACAAGGATATGCCTCTGTACTGTATGAAGAAGATGTGACTGTGAATTCTCTTATAAAGCATGTTGAAGAGCTATCTCATAATAATGAGGCGTATAAAACCGCATTAAAAAAATATAATGGAAAAGAAGCGACTAAAACAATCATTCACCATATTTCAGAGGCATGATGAAAAAATCATGTCTCTTTTAGTAGGTTGAAAGATTCCAAGAAACGGTGTTTTTATGTTACAATAACAAATGGTTAGTAGGGAAATTCCAATTAATGAAGCGTGAAAATACGAATGGATTAGGAGTGACTGTGTTGGAGCTAAGTCTCTATGAAAATACTGCACTTATTATATGCTTTGTGTTGTACGTTGGTAGTGTTATTGTTTATATTTCAAGGAAATTTTCGCAAGAAAGAGAGCTTGAAAAATCAGAGATAACAGCTGAACTAGATATGTTAGCTGATGAAAGTTATAAAAAGCAAAAAATAAAAGAAGATCATGAAGCATCCCATCATTTAAACGCAAATAAGTTTTAAAGATGGGTATTTTTTTTGAAATCGTTTTTTATTATATATAGCAAGTAACGCTAAAAAGGAGTTTCCCGTATATAAAGAAGGGGTGTATATAAATGGATTTTTATATCGCTTCAGGATTCAAAAATAAACATCTTGTACGTTCTATAGCAAATGAACTGAAACATGCAGGATGGCATCATACATATGATTGGACAAGAAACGAAAGAGCAGTAAATCAAGAACAATTAAGAGAAATTGGCCAGGCAGAAAAGAATGCTATCAAAGAAGCGGATGTCTTTTTACTTATATTAGATGGCGGAAATGGGAGTCATACAGAGTTTGGAATGGCGATTGCGCTAGAGAAAAAGATATATGTATATCATGAAGGAAACCCGCTTCAAACAACGTTCTATCATTTGCCAGAAATAAATATTTTTGAAGGCGATGCAGCTGAATTTGCATCTCACGTTATGAATCATGTGAAATAATAGTAATTATCTAAAAGGTTATAAAAGCGATTTTTTGGGTACAGTGATGATAAGAAAAAGTATATAAAGGAGTTACATTATATGAAATTAGAAAATGGATGGGAAACGAGCTTTTTAGAAGTTGTACAAGGTAGTGAATTTAAGAAAGATGCACTTCTTAGTCAATTGCTTTGTGAGGATAGTGAAGAAGTTGAGGAGCTTGTTGATGATTACGGGTATGAAGAGATTATTGAACGTGAACATGATGATGAGTTAGCAGAAGTTTTAGGCGAAGAACTGTTTAGTGAGATGGAGCGATACGTATTCTTATCTTCACAGCCAGAAGAAAAACTTATTTCATTCGTAAATGGATTAGGTTTTCATGTGTTAGATTGGATCGTTCTTCTTGAAACAGAATTTGGCATTGATAGTGCACACTTTACGTCGGACGCCGTGAAAATGTTAGAAAAGCGTTTTAGACAATTTCCATACATAGAAGATAAGACAATTTTTGATATGACATTTGGAGAAGCAATGGATGTATTACAATCCATTACAGGATTACAACTGAAGGAAAAGATGAACGTATAATGTAAAAAAAGAACGTGATATCCTCACGTTCTTTTTTTACATTATAATAATTTTGTCATCTAGTTTTGTTTGTCCGCTAAGAAGTGCGTTTAAATATTCCACTTTTCTTATACAGGCTTGTATATGTCTTTCAACCTCTTGTAACTCTCCTTGGTGATGTGTTTCAATTGGATGAATTTGTACGTTGAATTTTTCGAATTGACTACTATATGTTATTTCTGCATAGCCGCTCATAATATCCGTTTCGTTATGAAATAAAAATTGCTTCGTTTTGTCACAGAATGATACATCCTGAAACCCATATACTTTTAATGCTTCAATTACTTTTTTTATCATTTTTGTATTCATTTTTTAACCCTCTTTACGAAGTTCTACTTATATATTATAACATAAAAAATTACACAGAAAGCGCTTCCAAGTGTATTTTATTATAAACTTTACGTTTCAATCACAAAAATGAAACAAAGAAAAAATAATTGTAAAGAAGGAAGGACTCTTTTATTGTTTCGTCATATATATAGAGAAATAGTGCAATGAAAGGAAATTTTCCGAGGTGGAGATCGTATTTCCAATTTGAGCGCAGTAAAAGAGGTGAAAATCTTGAACTTTGATATTGTAGGACAAAAAGCATATATAAAAGATGGAGCGCATCGGAACCGAATTGGAATTGTAAAGAAAAACGAGACAAAATTAGAATCGCAGTTTGCTATTGTAATTGGAGAACAAAGCATTGATGTAGAGCTCAAGGATATCGTGTTAGTTGGAGTAGACGTAGGACAATTTCATAAATGGTGCGAACAAAATGGTTATTTGTGAAAAGGACGGGCTGTGAGATAATGAAATATATTTGAGGAAAGAGAATATGTTATTGTATTCTCTTTTTCCGTGTTTAAGGAGATGGAAATGAAGTATAAAGAACGGGATTTTACATTGGAGCTAAAAGAGAAAATTCAGTGTGTGGAGAAGGAAATAAAGCGAATATCACTTAAACTGTATAAAGAGTATTCGCATTTATACATAGAAAAAACATGGAATTAGATATGGGATTTGCAAGAGAGAAAGAGAATCCCTTTGAGGTGGGATATAATTCATCAGTTGCTATAGCTATATTAGATGAAGAAAAAGAGATGATTGAATTTCACAATATTTCAATTTGGAAATGCGAAAGAATTTTTTTAGGAATGCCAATTCAATCAAACATTTTGTGGAGTAAGAAAGTAGGAGAACTTGTTGATGAATCTTGTTATGAGATTGAGGAAGAGTTAAAAGAGCAACTAGAAGAATATTTGGTGTGATAATTCTCAAGATAAGATCTATAAAGAGGGAACGGAATAAAAAAGACGCTAACAAATGTATGTTAGCGTCTTTCTTTCATTATGAAGCAATTTCACCAGTTTTTGTATCATCTTGATTGTACGTATCTTGATCTAATTCACCAAGCCATTTACTTGAAATAAGACCTGCTGTCATAGAACCACTTACGTTAAGAGCTGTACGACCCATATCGATTAATGGTTCAACTGAGATAACAAGAGCGACAATACCGATTGGTAAGTTCATTGTAGATAGTACGATTAATGCTGCGAATGTTGCACCGCCACCAACTCCGGCAACACCGAATGAGCTAATCGCAACGACAGCGATTAAAGTTAAAATAAATTGTGGTTGTAATGGATCAATTCCTACAGTTGGAGCGACCATCATTGCAAGCATTGCTGGATAAATACCTGCGCAACCGTTTTGTCCGATAGATACTCCAAATGATGCTGCGAAGTTTGCAATTCCTTCAGAAATACCAAGTTTTTCTTTTTGAGCTTCAATATTTAATGGCATTGCGCCAGCACTAGAGCGAGATGTGAATGCAAATGTTAATACAGGGAACACCTTTTTCAAATATTGAATTGGATTTAAACCAGAGAGAGCAATTAATAATAAGTGGATAACGAACATTACGATAAGTGCTACGTAAGACGCTAACACGAAGTTACCAAGTTTTAAAATAGCATTTATATCGCTACCAGCAACTGTTTTTGCCATAAGAGCTAATACGCCGTAAGGAGTAAGGCGTAAAATTAATGTTACCATACGCATTACGATTGCATATACAGCATCAAGCATCTTCTTAAATAGCTCTGCTTGTTCTGGATATTTTCGTTTTACACCTATAAAGGCTATACCGATAAATGCTGCAAATATTACAACAGAAATTGTTGATGTTGGACGAGCACCTGTTAAATCAAGAAACGGATTTGTAGGTAACAACTCTAATAATTTATCTGGAATTGTTGTTTTCTCAATAGAAGTAAATCTTTCTTCAACTAACTTCAGACGAGCAGATTCTGCATCACCTTGTTGTAGGCCTGTTGCTGATACATCAAATCCTGCACTTGCAGCGATACCGACAGCTGCAGCGATTCCTGTAGTAAGAATTAAAATTCCGATAATAAGACCACTAATTTTACCAAGATTTTTCGTTAATTGTAATTTTGTAAATGCTGAAATAATAGATACTAAAATAAGTGGCATAACGATCATTTGAAGCAATTTCACATAACCGCTACCGATTAAGCCAAACCAAGTATTTGATTCAATGATGACTTTAGAAGTAGGCTCATAAATAAATTGTAATATAAGACCGAAGATAATTCCGACTCCTAAAGCAGTAAATACACGTTTATTAAAAGATACATGCTTACGTTGCATATAGTATAATACGCCAACTAAGATGAGCATGACTGCAACGTTAATTCCGACAAGCAGTGTATTCATGTTGATTCCCCCTAATTCCAATCTGTTATATAGAATATAAGGTAATAAAACCTATAAGTCAACTAGGAAATTGCGGAATTAAAAAAAAGATGGCAAAATGCCATCTTTTAATGTCCAGCCCCAGGGACAAGCAAGAACGTCGTGTAGTATGTAAATCCTATGAAGAAAACAGTTAAATATGCCCCGAATACGTATATATACATACGCTCTGTTAATTTTAAATAGCTTAAAAGTACGAAGAATCCTGTTTGTCCTAAAAATAGTAGTGCGGTCGAGTGCATATCCCCTACGTAAAACATAACCGAGAAAATTCCAGTCCAAAAGCCGAGAACGCGAAACATGCGCTCCATGCCATCTCCCTCCTTTTCTAAAAAAAGTAAACCTCACTTCATTATAGTTTATTTTTCTTACTATTGTAAATATTCGTTCATATAAAAAGAAGCCAATTATAATTGGCTTCTTTTTATAGGGAAAATTAAATTGTTAGTTTATAATTACAAGATTTACATCCATCCAGTAAACTATCATTTCGTGTTAATTCCGTGTTAGGGAATAGGATTTCAAAAATCCCTTTCATCATATCTCCGTGCATATTACAAATTTCAGTTGGATGATGAACAGCAACTTCTTTAAATGGACAATTGTGTACATCATAGAAAATTTTCGTTCCATCTGCACTTAATTCAAATGCCGGTGATAAGCCAGCTGTTGAGAAAGCTTCTTTTGCAATTTGAACTTTTTGTTCCACTGTTAAAGCATCTTCACTCACATTTAAGCGCTGCATATGTTGTTGCATTAATTCGGCCCCGAATTGTTTTCCTGTTTCGTATAGCGCTTTTTCACCAGCAGCACCAAGGCTAAGTAAAGAATTAAATGCTATTCTTGCTAACAATTGATAGTCACGGAAGGGGAATTGTAATTGGATAACATCATCAGATAATACATATAATCTGCTTGGTCTTCCGCCTTTTCCTGTTTTCTTTGTTTCCGATTTAAGCATATGAACATCTTCTAATTTAGATAAATGTAAACGTGCTACGTTTGGATGAATGTCAAACTCATCTGCAATTTCTTGTACAGTTACGTAACTATGTTTTTGAGAAATATATTTATAAATGTAATAACGAGTTGGGTCAGATAATACACCTGTAATTTTTAAAGCTTGTTCCATGAGGATCTCCACCTTTATCACTTTATCCAAGATAATAACATTATAATACAGATAAACATGAGTATAGGTAATTTCAGACAATAATTCAGAAATTGTTCATAATTTCACAAACATATTTTTCCTTTTTTACCTAGTGAAAATACAAAAATGCCGATTTTTCTTATGAATTTTTTCATGCTATATACATAGTGGGGAGGGAAAAATGATGAATGGAATTGAAAGTTTTGCGAATACGATTTTGAAAGAAGCGTGTAGGGTACAAGCGTCGGACTTACATATCGTGCCGAGGCAGAAGGACGTGGCAATTCAACTACGTATAGGAAAAGATTTAATGATGAAACATTGTATTGAAAAGGAATTTGGAGAAAAACTTGTTTCACACTTTAAATTTTTAGCATCCATGGATATAGGAGAGAGGCGGAAGCCACAAAATGGTTCACTGTATTTACAAATGGATGGACAAGAAGTGTACTTACGCCTTTCCACGCTTCCAACCGTATACCAAGAAAGTCTCGTTATTCGTCTCCATTTACAAGCATCTATTCAGCCGTTATCTCATCTTTCGTTATTTCCAAGTACAGCAAAAAAATTACTCTCTTTTTTAAGTTATTCACATGGGTTACTTGTATTTACTGGACCGACTGGTTCTGGGAAGACAACAACAATGTATGCATTATTAGAGGTAATGAGAAAAAAGAAAACGCGCCGCATCGTTACACTGGAAGATCCAGTTGAAAAAAGAAATGACGATTTATTACAAATTCAAATAAATGAAAAAGCAGGTATCACATATGAGGCGGGACTAAAGGCTATTTTACGTCATGATCCAGATATTATTTTAGTTGGTGAAATCCGTGATGAAGAAACAGCGAAAATCGCAATAAGAGCAAGTTTGACTGGACATTTAGTAATGACGACACTGCATACGAATGATGCGAAAGGGGCGATACTCAGGTTCATGGATTTTGGCGTAACGAGGCAAGAGATTGAACAGTCTTTATTGGCTATAGCTGCACAGCGACTTGTCGAATTAAAGTGTCCGTTTTGCAAAAGAAAGTGCTCAACTTTATGTAAATCAATGAGGCAAGTAAGACAAGCGAGTATTTATGAGTTGTTATATGGATATGAGTTAAAACAAGCGATTAAAGAAGCAAACGGGGAATGTGTCACATACACGCATGAAACATTAGAATCTTCGATACGAAAAGGATACGCTTTAGGATTTTTAGAAGAGGATGTTTATGTTTAAGAAAATATGGAGTTTAAGTGATCAAGTAGTATTACTGAAACAATTAGGGAAACTATTAGAAAAAGGATATTCCCTTTTGCAGGCATTAGAATTTTTACGGTTTCAATTACCTTTAGAAAAGAAAGTACAATTGCAGCACATGATTGATGGATTAAAAGATGGGAAAAGTCTACACGATTCTTTTCATCAATTAAAGTTTCATCAGGAGATGTTAAGCTATTTATTTTATGCCGAGCAACATGGTGATCTTTCTTTTGCATTGCAACAAGGGAGCGCACTTCTATATAAAAAGGTTAAGTATAGGAAAGATATGTTAAAAATCATGCAGTATCCTATGTTTTTGGCATTTTTTTTAATAATCATGATTTTGATTTTTAACCGCATTTTATTACCACAGGTTGATATGGTATATAGTTCGTTTGGTTCTACAGCACCGTTATTTACAAAACAAATATTAAGTACAATTAAGCTACTACCTTACCTTATATTTAGCACTCTTTTTATCGTTTTGATTGGATGCAGTTTATATATGCTTTACTTTCGGAAACTCTCGTATATGAAGCAGGTAAAAATTATGCTTCGTATCCCCATCGTAAAAACATTTTTTATTTTAAAGCATTCACATTATTTCGCCACTCAATTGAGCAGTTTATTACATGGCGGATTATCAGTACTTGAGGCTCTAACAATAATGATGGAGCAAAAATATCATCCGTTCTTTCAGTATGAAGCGAGCCGAATTGAGCACCAATTAATTGCAGGAGAATCGTTACAATCTATTATTGCTAAAAGTGGATATTATGAGAAAGAACTTTCTTATATTATTACGCATGGACAAGCAAACGGTAATTTGGCGATTGAATTAGGTGACTATAGCAATCTTATTATGGAAAAGATGGAGCGGAAAATTAAACGTATGTTAGTGATCATTCAACCGATCTTATTTATGTGTATTGGAGGAATAGTCGTTCTTATGTATTTAGCGATGATTATGCCAATGTTTCAAATGATGAATTCTATTTAGGAGGGTATTTACATGCAGAATGAGGAAGGGTTTACTCTTTTAGAAATGTTATTAGTTATGGTGGTCATAACTGTATTATTACTATTAATTATTCCAAATGTAGTTACGCAGCGTTCATCTGTCGAAGGAAAAGGATGTAAAGCTTATGTGAAATCTATAGAAGCCCAAATACAAGTATACCAATTACAACATAATAAAATTCCTACGCTAAAAGAGCTAAGTGATGAAAAATATATTACAGCTGATAAGTGTCCGAATGGTGAATCTATTCATATTTCAAATGATGGCACAGTAACAAGTGGGAAACTGTGAAACAAGAGGGTTTTACTCTTTTAGAAATGCTACTCGTTCTATTTGCAATCTCTGTATTAAGTATGGTCACGTATTATAACGTACATTCATTATATGAAAAACAAAAAATCGAACAATTTTTGAGACAGTTTTCAAATGATATTTTGTATATGCAACAATTAGCGATAAACCGTCAAAAACACTATACATTACGCTGGCATAAAGATAGACATATGTATTATATAGGAGAGTCGAGTACGAATCTTTCTATCATTAAAAGAGAATATGATAGTGATATACAAATTGATTTGAATACTTTTCCAAATCCGATGACATATAATCCGAGTGGAAATATTAATAGAGGTGGTACGATTCTACTTTCGTATCGAAGTTATAAATATGATATTGTATTTCAGCTTGGCAGAGGGAGATTTACGTATCGTGAAATGTCAAAAAGGGTCAGTGATGGCTGAAATGCTTGTAGCATTAAGCATCTTAATGATGGCGGTATCTTTACTACTTCCGCAAACAGTATTGATTATGCAAGAACGAAAAAACATACAAATTCGTTATAAGGCATTTGTATTATTAAAAAGAGAAGCAGCTTTATATATGTATGAGAATGAGGCAAAGCAGCAGAAAGAAAAAGTCATAGACGGAAATGTATATTACACATATTGGGGAGGAAATGAAGTTTGTGCTATGTGGAGAGATGTGAAAGGAAGAAGGATGGAACAATGTTTTTATGCAGGGGAAAAAATAAATTAGAAGCTGGGTTTACATTAATAGAAATGATCGTATGTTTTTTTCTGTTATCACTGTTCTTTTTACTCTTGCCACGTTTAAATTTTATCGGAATAGAAAACAAACAGTCGAAAGGATTAAATAATTGGGAATGGGATGTATTTTTAGGACAAGTACAGTTAGAGTTTCGTGAAGTATCATTTGTAGAAAAAATAGTTCCTGAGAATAAAGATAGTATGTTGCGCTTCCGTCTTCGCACTGGAGATGAAGTGACGTATGAAAAAATGAATAATCGTCTTGTAAGAAAAGTGAATATGCGTGGAAGAGAAGTTATATTACAAAATGTTGAAATGGTTTCGTATGAAGTAACACCTCATTTGCTTTTTATAAATGTGAAAGATAGGAGGGGAAAAATATATGAAGGTGTAGCTGTAAGATATAGCGAAATGGAAATAAATACATGAGAAAACAAGATGGATTTACAATGCCAGGAACAATCATTTTTCTTGTATTATTAACTTCGTTCTTTGTATATGAAACGAATATGTTGCGTATAGATAAAAATTTTTATACTGAAATAGAGCAAAAATTTGTACTGGAGGAACTATTAAATCGATCTATTACAAATATAAAAAAAGACTTACAACAAAAAGAAAAGGAAGATACTTTTTTCTTTCATTATGAAAAGGGCGAAGCAAGTGGGAATTACGTTTTTGAAAACGATGTTATTCTCGTTTCATTGCAGTGCAAAATAAAACAAGAAGTTTTCTATAAAGTAAGCTTTCGGTATAGAAAAAAAGATGAGAAAATATTCGATTGGATAGAAGGATAGTATGTAAAATATATGGATAAAAAACCATGATTTCTCATTTAAAAATAGGCTATTTTTTTAAAGGAAATGGATAAATAAAATAATTAAAAGTTTAAATTTTCTCAAAAAAGAGAAAGGTAGAAAGAATATGATATATTCATGCTATCCAATCATTATTTTAGGGAGAATAGGGAAATGACAAACAACAATCAAATAGGTGAAAATAAGGAACAAACTATTTTTGATCATAAAGGAAATGTAATTATGACGGAAGATAGGGAAATACAAATTATTTCAAGATTCGAAGAACCTCTTATTGTCGTGTTAGGAAATGTATTAAGTGATGAAGAATGTGAAGAATTAATTGAATTGTCTAAAAATAAATTGGCGCGTTCAAAAGTTGGTTCATCACGTGATGTAAATGATATTCGAACGAGTAAGGGTGCATTTTTAGACGATAATGAACTTACTGCGAAGATTGAAAAACGAATTTCATCTATCATGAATGTTCCTGCGTCGCATGGAGAAGGATTACACATTTTAAATTATGAAGTGGATCAACAATATAAAGCGCACTATGATTATTTTGCGGAACATAGTAGATCAGCTACTAATAATCGTATTAGTACGCTTGTCATGTACTTAAATGATGTAGAAGAAGGCGGAGAAACGTTCTTTCCGAAATTAAATCTTTCTGTGAACCCTAGAAAGGGAATGGCAGTATACTTTGAGTATTTCTATCAAGACCATTCATTAAATGAGCTTACGTTACACGGAGGGGCACCTGTAACGAAAGGTGAGAAATGGATTGCAACGCAGTGGGTGAGAAGAGGTACTTATAAGTAAGAGCGTGTATGTGACGTTTTGTTCTTCATTGTATAAGGAGAACAAGACGTTTTTTTATTCAATAATGTAATCTTTCGTTATAATAACAAATAATACATGACGATTGAGAGGAACGAACATGAAATCTATATACATAACCGGTTATATGGGAGCTGGGAAAACAACAATTGGAAAAGCATTAAGTAAAGAACTTCATATGGATGTTGTAGATACAGACCAAAAAATTGAAGAGAAGCAAGAGAAGGAGATTCGTGATATTTTTGCCGAAGAAGGCGAAATGGCTTTTCGGGAATATGAAAGTGAAATGTTACGTTCACTACCCAGTTATAATGTCATTATTACAACTGGCGGCGGAATCATTGAACGAGAGGAAAACCGAAAGTGGATGAAGGAAAATGGAACTGTTGTGTACTTGTATTGTGATCCACATGTAATTGCAGAAAGGCTTCGTGAAGATACGACACGTCCACTATTTCAGAAGAAAGATATAGAGGCATTTGTAATGAAATTTGAATCGCGCCGAGCGTATTATGAGGAAGCACATATTCATATCGATACGACAAATAAGTCGGTAAAGCAAATTATGAATGAATTAAAAGAAAAGATTAATGAATAAGAAAGTGGACATACTAATCAAGTAGAGGTGATGATAATATGTCTACTAATGATTATGTTCGCTTTGTGACACAGCAATTTGTGTCGTATATGGATGCTCCAAAAGAAGATCGTAAACAAAAGAAAGAACAACGCCGTGCTGAAAAAGAGCCATTTATGAATAAGTGGTTTGGTGTGATGCCGCTGAGTGCTGCTTTGTTTTATCGAAACGTAAAAGATAAACGAAAAAAATCAAGTTAACTATTCCGTAATATGTCTAGCAAAATACAAATCCCCTAGTAGCATCATACTACTAGGGGATTTGTATTTACTGCACGGATTCTTTTTCTTCTGTAACAGCATGTATTTTATTGTTTACCCATACGAATCCTATGCCGATACAAATAGAAATGCCCCAGCCGACAGCAGTCATAATCGCTCTCATTTCACCATAGCCATCTACACCGAAAAAAGAGATGAAATAAATTTTCAGGAAGCTTTTTAATATGAATTGTAGCCCGAAAAATAGCGTTAAATATTGTAGTGCAGGATAGATACGACTATCACGATACAGTTCACGACTTTTATCACGGTCATGGCCTTGCAGTGCGGCAATATCTGCTGCGAAATATAACATAAGTGGTTTTTTTATAAAAATTGTACATATAACGATAATACCGAGTACGATGTGATAATACGCATCGTTCCACAACATTCGTTCAGCTGATCCAGATAATAAATCTACTGTCGTATTCGAAATGAGTGTAATTAAAATAAAGAACCCTGTTACGTTAAACTGTTTTTCTTTTTTAAAGGTATACAGTGTATAAATAATCCCCGGAACAGAGGAAAGTAACATCGCGTAATAAGGATCGATATAAGGCTTCGCAAATTTCCAAATGAGGAATGGGATTACGAGATAAAAGACGAGATCTAATATAGCTTTTTTATTTTGATTCATATAGAGCCTCCTTAAGTCATACATATATTTTATAATATAATTTCTGAAAATTGTATAAGGTTTAGTGAAAAAAGAAAAAGTATATGATTAGTAGATTGAAAAAAATTGCCCCTAGCGTAGTAAGTTTTTTTAGTATATAATAAAGGGAACGCTTTCATTTTTAGTTTGTTCACAAAATGGACGGAAAATCACATAATTACGATCGATATGTTGTTTTATAATGAAACTAATTAAATATACATGCATACAATATTGTGAAATAAATAACATAAATAATCTATATAAATGTAAACGTTATCAAAAGAGAGAGGTGGAGACAATGAGTAAATTTTTCTTCAATCATAATCCAGCAACAGTAGAGGATGGAAGGCTTGTTAAGTATGCTGAAATTATTTATGGAGAAGGTGGCCGTTCTGTATTAGAAAATTTAATGGTGAAGGCATCTATCAGATTACGTGATCGTTATCCGAATAAATCTGACGAACAGATCTCGAACCTTGTAAATAAAGGCATCCATGATATGTTTCAAAAATATGTAAGTGAGTAAATAAGAGTAGCCGATGGCTGCTCTTATTTTTTTGTATAAGGATGGTGCCTCTAGCTGAAAATAAGGGTGTATTTTGAAAGATATAAAAAGGAGTGGGACATATGAGCAATGGAATTGGCCGTTCAAAAGAAAATCTACCAACTGATGCAAATCATGTGAGCGCAAAAGATCGCGCACATCAAAAACGTTTGGCAAAACAAAAACAGCAAGAGCGTAATGGCGATAGAGGATAACTCAAAAAAAGCTCCTTCTAAAACAGAAGGAGCTTTTTTAAGAGAGGAAATGATTCGCGGTAACATAAAAAAGGCCACCGTTAATAATTTGCACTGTAATGCGTGGTTCATACTGTTCTTGCAAGGCTTGTTTTTCAATTTCATAGCTTTCAGGAAGTTCATCACTTTCTTCATAAAAACGATTTAAAAGATCTAAATCGTGATTCCAGCGCACTCTTGCTTCTTTCGCCCACGTATGGTCATCTTCTGCAATTATACTTTTTAAAGCGTCCTCTATACGTTGTAAACCACTTTGCGGTTTAATGATAGGTGAGAGTGTAAAACAAAAGTCAGGTATTTTTGGTGTAAGTTTAATTTTAGTTAATGTGTCATGAAAGTTTGCCATCATTGTTCCAGAAATGAGATGAATACCAATGGAGTGAAGAATGTCTTTTTTTCGATCACATTGGTAGGAAACTTTTATATTTATACCGAGCCACGGGTGGAGCGGGGTATGTGTTGCCCCGTTATGCCGTACGTCCTCATATAAACGTATGTAAGATCCTAGTTCTTTTGTCGTCTGGAAAATTTGATGTAGACGCGGTGAACCGTAGTGAATAAGCTCGCCATCATTTTCTTCATTTTCTGGATTCGTAATAAGGGTAAGGCGCATCGGATTCGGTACGCCTCCTGTTTTCTCAAGATAGTGCCAATAAAAAGGACGGTTCATTAATAATTTATCCATCTCAATTGTTAATTGCACGTCTAATAATTGAGGAGAACGCTCTAAAATTTCGCAGTTATTCGCCTCAAAGAAATTGTATAAGTAATTATGAATTTCATGTTGCTGCATAGCCTTGCACCTCAGCTTCATTTCGTTTCGCGAAGTCGATAATAGATGTTAAGTTTTCCATCTTAATTCGGATTTCTCCTTCGCTTTTTGATTGCGCAAATATTTCTTGAATATGCGCATCGATGTTTTTCATATTAATTCTCGTTAAAATTTCATCGAGTTCACCGATAACACGCTCGAATAAATTGATTTTTTCATATAACAGTTTCAAAATATGTTCTTCAACAGTGTGTTTTGTGGCTAAGTTATAAATATGAACATCATTCTTTTGACCAAGACGGTGAATACGTCCGATTCTTTGTTCAAGACGCATTGGATTCCATGGTAAATCATAATTAATCATATGGCTACAAAACTGTAAGTTAATCCCTTCACCACCAGCTTCGGTTGCAATTAATACTTGTGCGTGGTTTTGGAAAAGTTCCTTCATCCAATCTTTCTTCCCGCGTTTAAATCCGCCGCGGAATGGTACGGAAGAAATGCCGTGTTGTTGTAAAAACCACTGTAAGTACATTTGTGACGCTCGGTATTCCGTGAAGATGACGACTTTATCGTCAATTTCTTTTATAAGCTCAAGAGCTTTATTTGCTTTTGAGTTAAAAGGAATATGATTAATTTTATCCATTAGCACATCGATATGCGGATCCTTTATGTAATGTTCATTTTCCTTTTGCCGTTTTTCTACATGTTTTTTTAATGAATAGTAAACAGCCTCACGACTACTACACGCTTCCCGTTTTAAAGTTAATGATGAGAAAGCGGATGTGAAGGCATCTTGTCCTCGCCAATTTTCAATATCATTATACAAAGCTTGCTCTTCTTCATTAAACTCAATAAAAATTGTACGTACATGTCTCTTTGGCCAATCAATTCCAGTATTATGACGTCGATTTCGGACCATCACTTTATTAATAAGAGCTTTTAAATCTTCATCTGATTCGGCTGAACGATTTTTTGAAGCGTAATATTCTTCAAAGTTGGACTGATTGCCTAAATGTCCTGGTTTTAATAAAGAAACGAGGTTGAAAATTTCATCAATCTTATTTTGAACAGGAGTAGCGGTTAATAATAAACAAAATTTCTTTTTTAATCGTTGTGCAAATTCATAGTTTTTTGTTTTATTATTTTTAAGTTTATGCGCTTCATCGATAATAATAAGATCATATTCTAAGTTCAAAACGATATCACGATGTGGTGAACGTTTTGCAGTATCAATTGATGATACAATCACATCGGCTTGTTCCCACGAGTAGCTTTTCTTTTGGGCTACAGCTGGTATGAAAAACTTTGTATTTAGTTCGTATGCCCATTGTGATACAAGAGAGGCTGGGACGAGTATAAGTACTTTTTTCACAAGGCCGCGGACCATATATTCTTTTAAAATGAGTCCAGCTTCAATCGTTTTTCCAAGCCCTACTTCATCTGCTAGAATCGCTTTGCCATTCATTTGTTCAATGACATTTTGAGCGACTTCTAATTGATGAGGAAGCGGTGTGAAATGGGATAAATGTTTCGGTGCTTGTAGTCCATCGAAAGTAGGAACAAGTAACGATTTTTCTGTTTCATAAGCTAAATGATATAAATCCCAGTTTGTCCAAGGGCCATCTTCGTCAATTCTATTTAAAAAATTGTTTTGCCACGTCCGATCTACGGAAATATCGACATTCATTATGACTCTCCCACCTTTTATAAACTAAAGTAATTATGAAAAAATCTTTATTATATAAGCCTTGTAACAAGGCGCTATTACACATACTAAAAGTTAAAGAATAGGCAAAGATAAAGGGCTAAATTTTGAAAGTTGTATTTAATAAGATTAAGAATGAAAAATTCTAAATTATTTTTTATGCTAGAATATTGATGAAATATAGCGAATAATGTTAGGATAATGGTGTGAAATGTATGGAATCTTTCGTATTTTATCCAAGAAAGTGATTTTTTATTTACGCTTTCATAAAAAAATGTAATGAGATTCCGTATATCCTATCTTTTCAGAGTGAAAATGTTTAGATAAGGGAAACAACTTTTATTGATTTGTCAGAGCATAAGGGGGAGAGAGCATGATTACATTACAACGTACACCGTTATTTGATGTATACGCGAAGTATGGTGGGAAAACAATCGACTTCGGTGGTTGGGAGTTACCAGTTCAATTTTCAAGCATTAAAGAAGAACATGAAGCTGTACGTACAGCGGCAGGTTTGTTCGATGTGTCTCATATGGGAGAAGTTGAGGTAAAAGGTGTAGATAGTTTAGCATTTTTACAACGTGTTGTTACAAATGACGTATCTACCTTAAAGGTAGGAGGCGCACAATATACAGCTATGTGCTACGAAAATGGTGGTACAGTAGATGATTTATTAATCTACAAACGTGGTGAAGAAGACTATTTATTAGTTATCAACGCATCAAATATCGAGAAAGATTACGAATGGTTAGCTAGCCATGTAATTGGCGATACGACAGTAGTCAATGTTTCTAGTGAAGTTGCACAGCTTGCAATTCAAGGACCAAAAGCAGAAGGCATTTTACAAAAAGTTGTGTCAGAAGATTTGAAAGAAATTAAGTTCTTTAAATTTAAAAATGATATTCTTGTAGATGGAATTCCAGCACTTGTATCTCGTACAGGTTACACAGGTGAAGATGGATTCGAAATTTACTGTAAGAGTGAAGATGCTGCAAAGCTTTGGGAGAAGCTTCTTGAAGTTGGAGCCGAAGAAGGTTTAAAAGCATGTGGTTTAGGTGCTCGTGATACACTTCGCTTCGAAGCAACATTACCACTTTATGGTCAAGAATTATCAAAAGATATTACACCTATTGAAGCTGGAATTGGCTTTGCGGTAAAACCAAATAAAGAAGCAGACTTCTTTGGAAAAGCGACTTTAAAAGAGCAAAAAGAAAACGGTGCGCCTCGTAAGTTAGTCGGCATCGAAGTAATTGAACGTGGAATTCCTCGTACACATTACCCTGTATTTATTGGAGAAGAAAAAATCGGGGAAGTAACGAGTGGTACACAATCTCCAACGTTAAAGAAAAGCATTGGTTTAGCACTAATTGATGTAAAATACGCAGCAGTTGATACAGAAGTAGAAATTGAAATTCGTAATAAACGCGTCAAAGCAGTAGTTGTTCCAACACCATTTTATAAACGTTCAAAGTAACGGGGAGAGGGGTAGATTTCATGTTGCATCGTTATCTTCCAATGACAGAAGAAGACAAAAAAGAAATGTTACAAACGATCGGCGTTCAAACGATTGATGAGTTATTCTCTGATATTCCAGAGAGTGTTCGTTTTAAAGGGGATTTAAAAATTAAAGAGGCAAAATCAGAGCCAGAGCTTTTAAAAGAGCTATCTCAAATGGCTAGTAAAAATGCTAACTTAAAAGAATACGCTTCTTTCTTAGGAGCAGGCGTATACGATCATTACGCTCCAGTAATTGTAGATCATGTTATCTCTCGCTCAGAATTTTATACAGCTTACACGCCATACCAACCAGAAATTTCACAAGGGGAATTACAAGCAATCTTTGAATTCCAAACAATGATTTGTGAGTTAACAGGAATGGATGTAGCAAACTCTTCTATGTACGACGGTGGTACAGCTTTAGCTGAAGCGGCAATGCTAGCGGCTGGCCATACTCGCAAAAAGAAAATTCTTGTATCTAGTGCAGTGCACCCGGAATCAAGAGCAGTACTTGAAACGTATGCAAAAGGTCAACATCTTGAAGTTGTTGAAATTAATCATAAAGATGGTGTAACAGATTTAGACGTATTACAAAGTGAAGTAGATGATACAGTTGCTTGTGTAATCGTTCAATATCCAAACTTCTTCGGACAAGTTGAAAAATTAGCTGATATTGAAAAAATCGTTCATCAACAAAAATCATTATTTATCGTTTCTTCAAATCCATTATCATTAGGCGCATTAACACCACCAGGAAAATTTGGTGCTGATGTTGTAATCGGTGATGCACAACCATTTGGTATCCCAACGCAGTTCGGTGGACCACACTGTGGTTACTTTGCAACAACGAAAGCATTTATGCGTAAAATTCCAGGACGTCTTGTTGGACAAACTGTAGATTCAGATGGTAAACGTGGGTTTGTATTAACGTTACAAGCACGTGAACAGCATATTCGTCGTGATAAAGCGACATCTAATATTTGTTCAAACCAAGCGTTAAATGCATTAGCAGCTTCTGTTGCAATGACAGCACTTGGAAAACAAGGTGTGAAAGAAATGGCACGTCAAAACATTTCTAAAGCACAATACGCAAAACGTCAATTCGAGGCGAAAGGCTTCACAGTAACATTTGCTGGACCATTCTTCAATGAGTTCGTTGTAGATTGCAAACGTCCAGTGAAAGAAGTAAACGATGTATTATTACAAAAGAATATTATCGGCGGTTACGATCTAGGCCGTGATTATAAAGAGCAAGAGAACCATATGCTTGTAGCAGTAACTGAGCTTCGTACAAAAGAGGAAATTGACACACTTGTAAATGAAATGGGGGCTATCCAATGAAGAACCAAGACCAAGCACTTATTTTTGAAGTGACTAAAGAAGGACGCGTAGGATATAGCTTACCCAAATTAGATGTAGAAGAAGTGAAACTAGAAGATGTATTTGAGAGCGATTATATTCGAGTAGAAGATGCAGAGCTACCGGAAGTATCTGAACTTGATATTATGCGCCACTATACAGCACTTTCAAACCGTAATCACGGCGTTGATTCTGGATTCTATCCACTTGGATCTTGTACGATGAAATATAATCCGAAAATCAATGAGAGTGTAGCTCGTTTCGCAGGATTTGCAAATATTCATCCACTTCAAGATGAAAAGACAGTACAAGGTGCAATGGAATTAATGTATGACTTACAAGAGCATTTAATCGAAATTACAGGTATGGATACTGTTACTTTACAACCAGCAGCTGGTGCACACGGAGAATGGACAGGCTTAATGTTAATTCGTGCATACCATGAAGCAAATGGTGACTTTAACCGTACGAAAGTAATTGTGCCTGACTCTGCTCACGGAACGAATCCAGCATCTGCAACTGTAGCTGGTTTTGAAACAATTACAGTAAAATCAAATGAAAATGGTCTTGTTGACTTAGAAGATTTAAAACGTGTTGTAAACGAAGAAACAGCAGCACTTATGTTAACAAATCCTAATACATTAGGTTTATTCGAAGAAAACATTTTAGAAATGGCAGAAATCGTCCATAACGCAGGTGGTAAATTATACTATGATGGTGCAAACTTAAATGCAGTATTAAGCCAAGCACGCCCAGGAGATATGGGATTTGACGTTGTGCATTTAAACCTTCATAAAACATTTACAGGTCCTCACGGCGGCGGTGGCCCAGGTTCTGGTCCAGTAGGTGTGAAAGCTGATTTAATTCCGTACTTACCAAAACCAATTTTAGAGAAAACGGAAAATGGCTATCACTTTAACTATGATCGTCCAGAAGCAATTGGGCGCGTAAAACCATTCTATGGTAACTTCGGAATTAACGTTCGTGCATACACATACATTCGTTCTATGGGTCCAGATGGACTACGTGCAGTAACGGAGTATGCGGTATTAAATGCGAACTATATGATGAGAAGATTAGCGCCATTCTATGATCTTCCATTCGATAGACATTGTAAGCATGAGTTTGTATTATCAGGTCGTCGTCAAAAGAAACTTGGTGTACGTACATTAGATATCGCAAAACGCCTGCTTGATTTCGGTTACCATCCACCAACAATTTACTTCCCATTAAATGTGGAAGAATGTATTATGATTGAGCCGACAGAAACAGAATCAAAAGAAACATTAGATGGTTTCATTGATAAGATGATTCAAATTGCTAAAGAAGTAGAAGAAAATCCAGAAGTTGTACAAGAAGCGCCGCATACAACGGTAATTAAACGTTTGGATGAAACATTGGCTGCTCGTAAACCAGTTTTACGTTATGAAAAGCTAGCTCCTGTACAAGTTTGATTAGAATAACAAGGGAAGAACTCGCTATGTGCGAGTTCTTTTTTTGTATGGAGAAACTGCCCGTTAATGTCCGATTGGTTCAACTAATAATCAGTGGGGATGAACAAAAACCCCCACTGATTAAAGTTTCACTTTATGCAGAAGTAGTGAAGAAAATGTTAAAATTTTATATTTTTTGTTTCATAATGTTGTAAAGAAGCGGTTTTATAGGTGATTTTGTTGAAAAAGTCGGTTTGATAAAAGTATTTATTTTTGTTAGAATTTTATTGAAATTAAGAAGATGTGATGAGGAAAAATTACTCATTTTTATGTATATGTGAAAAAACGAGCAAGCTGGGGGTGAAAATGTGGGATATCGGTGTTATAGAATGATATACCATTTAGAAAACGGAAAAACGATTAAAGATGTAAAAGAATTTTGTTACCGAGATCAAGGAAAAGTGCTAGAAAGAGTAGCGCATCGTGTAATGGATAATAGAGAAGTGACGGCAATTGATAAGCAAGGAACGATCATTTCAATAGCGTGTGAGGACATTGTAAAGGTGGAACTTGATTACATAACAGAAAGTTAACCTTGAGTCATATCGAATTATTCGATAAAATATACTGTTGAATGGTGAAGTGAGAAGAGAGGAGTTTATCATGGGTAGTACAAGACACTTTTATATGTTTATCTTAGCGTTTGTTCTTGTTGTGGCATTAACGATTTATTTAATTGTTGATAGCACTTGGTACAACACAGTTCATCCGGCGTTCCTTCTATTTATGTATGTAGGAATTGCGGTAGTGAGTTTCGGAATGAGAGATGAGATGTTAGATCGCTTTGAAAAGTGATACATATACGAAAGACCAACAGGAAAATGTTGGTCTTTTTTTCTTGCCAAAAATAGGATGTTGTGTATATACTGTATATATAAGGTATACACAGTATATACACACACTGGAGGAAAACATGAATATTATTATTTCGAATTCTTCCCAAGACCCTATTTATGTGCAAATAAGAAAACAATTAAGCCAGCTTATTTTAAATGGTGGTTTAAAGGGTGGAGATCAATTACCGTCTATTCGTAGCTTAGCGAAGGAATTACAAATTAGTGTAATTACAACGAAGCGTGCGTACGAGGAGCTTGAAAAAGAAGGATATATAGAAACTGTTGCTGGGAAGGGGACTTATGTTTCACGTAAAAATAATGAACTACTAAAAGAACAGCGACTACGTCTATTGGAAAGTAAAGTGGAAGAGATTGTGAATGAAAGTAAAGCGTTGCAGCTGTCACTTGAAGATTTACAGCAGATGATTGCGTGTTTATATGAGGGGGAATAAGGAATGTTAGAGCTAAAAAACGTTTGTAAAAGCTATCAAGATTTTGCAGTGAAAAATATAAGTTTTACATTACCACGAGGATATATTATGGGATTTGTCGGACCGAATGGGGCCGGGAAAAGTACGACAATCAAAATGATTATGAATTTAATTAGAAAAGAGAGTGGCAATATAAAAATTTTTGGCAAGGACAATAAGAAAGCCGAAAAGGAAATAAAACAAAATATCGGCTTTGTTTATGATGAAAATCATTATTACGAAGATTTAACGTGTGAACAAATGAAGCGTATTATTGCACCGTTATATAAAAAGTGGGACGAAGAGCAGTATCAATCGTATATGCATAGATTGCAAGTTCCGAAGTATAAAAAAATTAAAGAACTATCAAAAGGGATGAAAATGAAATTTGCGATTGCCATCGCGCTTTCGCATCACGCAGAGTTTATCATTATGGATGAACCGACAGCAGGATTAGATCCAGTTGTTCGAAGCGAATTGCTTGATATGTTGCAAGAAATTGTAATGGAAGATGAAGTATCTGTATTATTCTCAACGCACATTACAACAGACTTAGAGCGCATCGCAGATTATATTACGTTCATCAATGATGGAGAAATTATATTTACTGGTGAAAAAGAAGACTTAATGGAGAACTACGTAATCGTAAAAGGAAGTAATGATTTATTAGACCGAGAAGGAAAAGAACTATTTGTTGGATTACGAAAAAATAAATTTAGTTTCGAAGGTTTAGCGAAAGATAAACAAGCAATTATAGATTGGTTTGGGAATGAGGTTGTACTAGAAAAGCCTACATTAGATGATATTATCGTTTACACCGCGAAAGGGAGAAGTGCCTATGCGTCAGCTCGTATATAAAGATTTGTTCTTTTTTCGGGTCATGTGGTTAGTGAATTTTGTTATGCCCCTTTTGTTTTTTATGTTAGAGCCAAGTGGTGAATTTTTATTTCCAATGAGTTGTCTATTTATAACCCTTTCCTCCGTTATGACGTTAACCTTTATGGATGAAAGAAATAAAAGTGACATTATTATAAATAGTTTACCAGTAAGTCGGAAGGATATCATTATTGCTAGATATATTTCCTGTGCAATATTTATTGTCGGTGCCATGGTTTCAACTATGATAATTGTATTCCTTTTAAGAGGTATCGCTGTTATTGATGATATTGGTGTATATCATCCTAATTTTTATATTGAAATTCCATGGTATGTAGTGGTAAGTGGAGTGATTTATTCTTTAGTATTTGTGGCGACATTTTTTCCTAGTTATTATGGTACAAAATCAAAGGGCATGAGAAGTATAGTATCAGCGGCAGCAATGGGGATTGGTGTACTTCTTTGGATGTTTATTAGTGATGATCTGAACCAAGCTACACCACCATTTATAAATTGGATTATGAATCCATTACATTTTGGCATATTTATAGTTGGATTAATCACACTAGCTAGTGTCTATATCGTTTCTATGCTACTGACAATTAAAATTTATGAAACGCGTGATTTATAGAGAGGAGAATTCATATGCAACAGTTGATTTTGAAGGAGTTTTTTTTACAGAAGAAGATGTTTCCTTTCTATTTTTTAATCCCTATTTTATCTATTTTTAAGGATTCCGTCGAACCAATGGGGATTGCAATAGGATTATTTATAACATGTAGTACGATTATATATATTTCTTTTTATTATCAAGAGAAAAGTAAAGCAGAAAAAGTATTAGTGAGTTTGCCTATAACGAGAAAAGAGATAGTTATAGCTAAATATATTTCAAGCACATTATTTATTATGGTTGGTTTGAGTGTAACTTTTATAGTCGTAATATTAGGGAATATTTTATTGGGCAGGGATATAGTCATGCCTGGATATGCAATATTTTCAGCAATAGTAGCAACTTTGATCTATTGTATTGTAACGATACCTGCTAATTACATTGGAGGATATAAAGCTACTTCTGTTTTGAATGTTATTATGGTTTTGCCTTTAACAAGTATGATCGGTCTTATGTGCAATGTTTTTGGTGATAAAACAATTATGTTAAAAGTACTTCAATCTGAAGATGCTACACTAGCAATGGGTGTTCTTGGAACCGGAGTGTTAGTAAGCATATTCATATCAATGATTCTCTCAATGAAGATGTTTCAGGAGGTAGAGTTATAGAAGGGACATTTTCATATTAGGAGGTGTAATACATGATCAAGCAACTCGTCTTAAAAGATATGATCTTGCAAAGAAAATTAGGGTTTGTTTATCTTATATGTTTGGTTTTCCTTGCTATTGTTGATTTTCGTAGTGATAGCTTCCTTATGACGATTAGCGTATCTATACCTTTTCTTGGAACGGTACTGTCAATGAGTTATGAGGGGAAAAATAAAAGTGAAACGATAGTAAATAGTTTACCGTTTGAGCGTAGAGATATTGTAATAGGGAAATACATATTTGTAAGTATTTTAGTTGCTCTAGGTGGATGTTTCTCACTAGTAGTTGGTTTAATACAGTTACAAAATGAACAGATGACTGGATTTAAGCTGTGGGGAGAAATGCTCGGAGGTATAACAGGTGGGTTTGTTTGTAGCATAATTGTACTTCCGATTGAATTCTCAGTAGGATATAGCAGTGCAAAACAAATTGCTCCGTTCGCCGGACTAGCGTTGGGGTATTTAAGTGGACTGATTGTAAGTAACGTCTGGTTAGATGTAGAAAATGCTTGGAGCACGAGTCTAGTCGTAAATATTTGTTTTATAGCAGGACTCATCCTTTTGTATGTTATGTCCATGTTGCTTTCAATTAGCTTATATAATGAGCGTGATCTATGAGGGGAGGAGTAATCGTGAGACAACTCATAATAAAAGATTTTATTATGCAATGGAAGCATTTAATATGGTACTTAATATATCCTCTTTTCTTGTATATGACATTAACAGATATTAAAAGCTTTTACGTAATTATGTCTGCTATAATTCCAGTTATGGCAATTTTAAAAACATTTAATGATGATAAAAAATATGATGGTGAAGTAATGTTAAATAGTTTACCGCTAGCAAAAAAAGAAATTGTAGTAGCTAAATACATAATGGCACTTATTATTTTTATTATAAGTATGATAGTGTCTAGCCCTTTAGGGATTATTCGGTTTGCAGGCGGGGGATTTGAATTTATTACGACAGCTTTAGTTACGATTACTGCCTTTGTTTTTATATATTTAAGTCTTGTCTTACCGATATCGTTTTGGCTAGGAGATAAAAAATCTATTTTTATTACGCTTTTTATACTAATGGCGCCGATTGTTATTGTAGAAATGTTCTTCCAAATTAACATAGAACAAATTCATTTACATAATGGAGTATTGTTAATTTGTTCAATTTGTATGTTGCTTTTATCTGTACTTGCTTCGGTAAAGCTTTATGAAAAAAGAGAATTTTAAAAGGTGCCCTATAAAAGGCACCTTCTTCAATAACAACAATAGGAAAGTAAGAGTTTATAAACAGAGAGGCTATTCGGTACAACATCTTTTGGAGTATGTAATATAAAGCTGAAAACGATAACGAGAATAAGAAAGAGGAAAAATAAAAATAGGATTTGCTTATGTATAGAATTTTGCATATTATCCACTCCTTTTTTAGGTAGTATGTCCAAAAGAAAGGAGTGTATGAAAAATTTTAGGAGGGGAGAATGATGAATAAAAGAAAATGGTTATATAGTATAGGGGTACTTTTATTTTCAATCGGTCTCATATTAGCAAATTTTTATTCAGATATACCATCGCCATTTCCTAATTTGCATAAGGGAATTGGTATAAGTATTGTCATCGTTGGTCTTCTTTGTCTTATCTCATCAAATTTTTACAGAAAGTCTGAATGAATATAAAAAAAGGACAGTTACTCTTTTTCAGAAGAACTGTCCTTTTTAAATAACTTATTCCAAAGCTTGGCGATACTCCATATAATGACGATTGCAATGGAGGCAATAATGGACCAAACGATTGATATCATTTCAATTGTCATGTTAGGAAGGAATGTGAGAATGAATACTATTTTATGAAACAACCATTCTATTATATGAAAACTTATTTGTAATAGAATGACGATACCAAGTGTAATCCATGCTAACATTTGTTTTCCTTTTTCTTTCCACATGACATTCACCTCACGTTAGCTTAATAGTTTTAAGCCAACAGCACCGCATAGAATACAGCTTAAGAAGGCAAGACGACGCCAATCCGCTGATTCGCGGAAAATTAGAATGCCTAGAAGTGCACTACCGGCAGTTCCGATTCCAGTCCAAATCGCGTAAGCAGTTCCCATCGGTAATGTGTTCATCGCAAGAGATAAGAAGAAGAAGCTTACGCCGAAGTTAGCGATTAAAATAAGTTTTGGTGCCCAGCCTTTCTTTTCAGTGGCTACTTTCATAAAGAGTACACCAATAATTTCACAAATACCAGCTAGAATTAAAAATACCCAAGCCATTTTATGCGGCCTCCTTCGCTTCTTTTTCTTCTGTTACTCGTTTTAGACCAATTACGCCAAAGAAGATTAAACCAATTAATAATACTTTTACAATAGAGAAAGGTTCTCCGAAGATGAAAATCTCTGTAAGAACGATTCCACCAGCTCCAATTCCTGTAAAGACTGCGTATACAGTACCGACAGGTAAATCTTTATAAGCTCTAAATAATAAGACGAAACTAATTGTAATTAATAGCGCAACACCAGCCCATTCAAGTGGTGCCTCCGCTTTTTTTAGTCCAATCACCCAAAAGATTTCAATAATACCAGCTATGATTACATAAATCCAAGCCATATGTCATTTCTCCTTCCTACCAGTCGTTAGGTAAAGGGCTTAAAAACGACGCATTGCAAAGGAGCAATCCGTCAGTTTGAAAGTCCGCGCCAAAATACTTTCCAAGAAGCGTCTAAACGAGTCTCAAAACGATTTAAACCTGCGTATAGTAGTTCAACCATAAGACCGTCCAGTAAGCATAGAAAAGCCTCCAAGGCGTCTTTTACTTCAATATTATGCAGCTCATCTTGTTCGCTTGCTCTTTTAAATACAGGGAATAATAGTTTTCCGACGTTTTCAATGTGGACATTTGCTTTATTAATAATTTGTTCGCGAAATGCATCGGGCGGAAAATAAGAAGTTCGTAACCAAAACATTGATTCTTCACTTTCACCAAATCGTTTTGCATAGCCCTTTAGTAATTGTAAGAGCAATTCTTCAGTAGACGAATTTGAAAATTTTTCGATATCGCCCGTGAAGCTTTGCAAATCTTTTTGAAGAGCGGATTCTAAGCATATAAAATATAGCTCTTCTTTTCCTTTAAAGTGTGCGTAAATTGATGGTTTTTTAATCCCAACTTCTTGAGCAATATTTGCTAATGAAGTTCCTTCGTAGCCGTAGCGTGCGAAATGAGAAAGTGCTACAGCTTTAATGCGGTTTGCTGTCATTTTCATCACCTACCTACCGTTCGTTAGGTTAATTATATGCGAGTAAAAATATAAAGTCAATAGGTGAAGAGCTGAAAAAGAGCGCTATAGGTAACGCTCTTTTTAGACAGTATCTCGCTCAATTAAATGGAATGAAAGTTCTTTTGCGTTCCCGATAATTTGCTCACTTTGGGTTTGTTTATGGAATAAAGAAAACGCATGTGAGCCCATTGCGAGACCAGGATGTTCAATTGTTGAAATTTCTAACGCCTTTGAAATTTCATGATTATCAAATCCAAGGATAGCAAGGTCTTCTGGTACTCGAATGCCTTGTTTTTTTGCCTCAGTTAATAAACCAGCTGCAACTTGATCATTTGCCGTGAAAATAGCGGTTGGACGATTTTTCATATTTAAAATGCGATGAAGTATTTGTGCTCCGTCCTGCATTGTATAGCATTGATGAAAAATCCATTCGGGATGTAACGTTTTCCCTTCGTTACGAAGTGTATCAGCAAATGCCTTTTCGCGCTCCATAGAATTTGCGCTCGTTTTTCTTGCTAAACAGATTCCGATTTTTTCATGGCCCTTACTTAGTAAATATGTAGTGCCGAGACGGAAGCCTTCATAGTGATCTACGTAGACGGATGAAATGAGGGGATGCTTCATTTTTTCACATGAAATAATGGGGGCAAATTTTGCGAAAGCTTCAATTTGTTCCCACGAACTCGTTCGAGAACAAATAATCATTCCGTCGAATTGTTTCATTTTCATCATTTCAAGAACGCGAATTTCTTCAATGCTATCGTAATTTGTTTGACATAAATTAATGTGATATCCAGCTGCTAATGCTTCGTTTCCAATTCCTTCAATAATGGTACTGAAGTATGGAAGGTTAATGAAAGGGAGCATAACACCGATTGTATATGTTTTTCCCTTTATTAAATGAATAGCATTTATATTTTTTGCATAGTTCAATTCTTCAACAGCATCTAGAACACGCTTACGTTTTTCTTCTTTTACGTAAGGGTGATTATTAAGGACGCGGGAAACAGTTGATATGGATACACCAGCGGTTTTTGCAATTTGTTTTATATTGGCCATATGTATCACCTCTTACCCTTATTATAAAGGGAAAATAATAAGAATGAAAAAATCTTGACCTGAAAAGCTTTTCACAAACTATGTTATAAATAAGGCTTCCTTTTATTCGCGTAACCTTTTTATTTGGGCGTGAGAATGATAGGGCCTTTTTTATTTACAAAAAAGTTTTGTCAGAATGTGTGAGAATAACGTGGAAAGTTTTCAAAGGAGGAGTTTGTTAATGGAGCGAATATGAATAGCATACAAAGTGAAACTTTAATCAGTGGGGCATCCCCGCAGATTATTAGCCCCCACCAATCGGGCATTAACGCCTCGTTCATAAAGAGAGCGGTATGAAGAAAGGACGGAAACAAATTGAAAAAAAGAATCATTTGTTTCGTGTTTTCTAGTCTAGTGCTAAGTTCGTGTTCGTTTCAGCAAACGATGCAAGAAGAAAAAAACTTTGTGGGAACAACAGGGGGAGTTATGGATCGTGTTACGGATCCAATTCCGCTGAAGGAGCTTCCAAAATATTTTCCAGTGAAGTTTAAAGTTCCGGCGTTTTTACCGTATGACATTACGAGTGATGTAAAGGGTGAAGTAAGAACGATTGGGAAAAAGAATGCTGTCTTAACGATTAAATATAAACAGCAGGAGCCAGGTAGAAATGAGTATATTGAGTTAAATGTTGCGAACTTTCCTTATAGTTTTCCGAATATCGTGGAAGAGAAGCGATTTCAAGAACAAATGAAATTGAATAATGGAGCATTGGCTTATTTTAAAAATAAGGATGACTTCGAGCGAGGAGAAGAATTTGCTACGCTTATTTGGAAGGAAAAGGGGATTGAATATCAACTGTTGTATCGTAATGTACAAGAGAATGATGAGGATGTCATTAAGCAAAATTTATTATACATTGCCAACAATATGAAATGAAAAAACTAGCTGAATGATTCAGCTAGTTTTTGTATGTTATTATTTCTTTTTAATTTTTCCAGTCCACGTTTTGAATCCACCTTGTAATTGGTAGAAATCTTTGTAGCCTTGTTTCTTTAAGTATTGAGCTGCACGACCTGTACGGAATCCGCTTTGGCAGTATAAGTAAACAGGTTGATCTTGACGAAGTTCTTTATGGCGAAGGCGAATTTGTGATAATGGAATGTTACGTGCGCCTAAAATATGCCCTGCGTTATATTCGTCTGCTTCGCGAATATCGATAAGCTGAGCTTTACGGTAGCCAGCGCGAAATTCTTCTTCTGTAAGAGTTTTAATTAATTTTTTCTGATAGAAATACATCCATACAGTGTAGCCGATGAACGCTACGATTACGGCTAATAAAATAATCCAAGTTGTTGACACGATTCTATCGCTCCCTTTTTTCTTATCCTACTTTCAATATTATAATGCCCATATGTATTTATGCAACAGATTCATTTGCATAATAAGAAGAAATTTCGTATTCTTTCACAAATTTTGTCGAATTTGGTAGACTAGAGAATGTGAAAAATAATTGGTTATATGAGGTGCAGGATGGGAAAAGAAAAATGGTGTTATATTAACTCTGGTCAATGTTCACCGGCATTTAATATGGCGTTAGATGAATGTTTATTAAATTGGCAAAGTGAAAAGAAAATGCCGCCAACCATTCGCTTTTATGAATGGGAAGTACCAACATTAACAGTCGGGTATTTCCAGCGTGTTGAAAAAGATATTAATATGGACGTAGTTAACGAAAAAAAATATGGATTCGTTCGTCGTCAAACGGGCGGCAGGGGTGTATTACATGATAAAGAATTAACGTACAGTGTTATTGTGTCTGAAGATTATCCAAATATGCCAAAAACAGTTACAGAAGCGTATCGTGTTATTTCGCAAGGTTTACTAGATGGTTTTAAAGCATTAGGGTTAGAAGCGTATTATGCAGTTCCAAAAACAGAAGCAGATCGTGAAAATTTAAAAAATCCACGTTCAGGCGTATGCTTTGATGCACCGTCTTGGTATGAAATTGTAGTAGAAGGAAGAAAAATCGCAGGTAGTGCGCAAACACGTCAAAAAGGTGTTATTTTACAGCACGGATCGATTCCATTAGAAATAGATTTAGATGAATTATACGATTTGTTTTTATTCCCGAATGAACGTGTAAAAGAGCGTATGAAGAGTATGTTTTCTTCTAAAGCAGTAGCGATTAATGAATTAACAGACCGCACGTTTACAATCGAGCAGTTAATTAAAGCGTTTGAGGTTGGTTTTGAAAAAGGATTAGGTGTAGAGCTTGTTCCGTATGAATTAACAGAAGAACAGTTACATGAAGTGCAAACATTAGCAAAAGAGAAGTATGAAAGTAAGGAATGGAATTATAAAAAATAAAAGGTGGCAATTGCCACCTTTTATTTTTTTATAGTAAATTAAGTACTTTTTCTACTTTGATTCCTTTATCTTGTAAAGAACGAAGGCGATTGACAACGTCCATAATTTCTTTGTCAAATGTAACGCTAATACCTTGGCTTTGTAGCTCTTTTTTTAATCCTTCAATAGAATCATCTATGTCGATGCCAAGCTCGTAATCTTGACAAACTTCAATTGTCTTTTTCACGAGTTTCACATAATTTTCTTGTAGTTTTGAATTTGTTTCAGTTAAAGCAGGTTGCTTCGGTTTTGCAGGAGCGACCGGTGCTGTCTCTTGCTTTGTAACTGGAGTTGGTACTGCTTTTTTCACAGGTGCTGGAGTGGATAATTCCACAGCTGCTTCTACACTTACTGGCTTCGGTGTCGATACCGGAGTAGGCTTAGGCTTAGGTGTAAGAGCAGGTGTTTCCACACGTGTAACAGGCTTTGGAGCAGGTGCAACTGCTTTTGGAGCTTCTACAACTACTTCTTTTTTCGGAGTAGCTTCTACAACTGTTTCTTCTTGTTCAGCAGCCTCTTTATTTTCTTTACTCCACATAACGCGTTCTATCTCTAGAGAAACATTATTTTTGTTCATCGCTGTTAATGTAACTTTACCAACTTCAGCGTTTCCAGTGAAATCGACAATTTTATAAATAACACTCTTGTTCCAATCCACGTTTCCGCTCAAAAATAATTCTTCGTTACATTTCGGCGTTAAGCCCTCGATTTTAATTTCTGCGTTTACACCGTTTTCACTATATACCATAATTAGCGAAGCATTTACATCTTCGTCTGCTAACATTAGTTCACGTACCATTTTGCCGGTGCGTACTTGCGTTTTCTTCTTAACTGACATCTAATTTCTCCTCTCAAAAATTCAGTAATAATAAAAAAATCGTATAACGAAAAATAATTGCTCACGAAGATTTATGATACCGATAATAAAAGCATCACGTCAACAATTAACTTTAATTATTTTGCATTTTTCTTATTTTCTTTATGAAATTTTTCAATTTGTAAAATTAGACAGAAGAAAAACAGCCTTTTAAAGGGCTGTTAAAAATTTAGATGTTTTATATAAAAATTTGTACAGAATATAAAAAGAAATTGTAATAAGAGCACCTTGCCAAATAGAAAAATTATAAAATAAGTATGGTCGTGTTTTGAAAAATACGTTTGCGACAACTGATAAGACAAAAGGTAAAAATACTGATAATAAGAGGAGTGCTTTTTGTTTCCAGGAAACTAAGATTGTAAAAGAGAAACGTCTAAATAAAGAAAAAGTTATGAAAGCACCAATTGTTAAAACGGTAGCAGATACTATTGTTCCAGGAATACTAAATGGAATTCTTGAAGTGTTTGTATCTGAAAATAGTTTTTGTATAAGAGTAGTGAGTGTATCGAATCCAATCTGAATAGCTAATAATAAACTAACTGCAAACCCAATAACAGCAGCTTGTTGGAAAGAATTTTGATGCTCTGAAGAGTTAATTAATTCATCGCAGTAAGCTTTTAAATCCTCTCCGAAAATATCATGTGCATTTTTACCGTATTCTTGTGCTTCTAAAAGATGATCCAATATTTCTAAAAGTAATTCTTCCATTTGCTTTTGTGGAACGTTAGTAAGGCGTAAATATATAAGCATATCACCATAAGCAGCTTCGTTTTCGGCTGTTAATAACTTTCTCTTTTCATTGTTTAACTTAACCATTTCTTTTTCAGTCATCATATCGTTACTCCTTTTTGAAGTCTAAATATTCTTTTTTGTAGAAGAGTTTATATAGTGCATAACAAGAGATGGCCAGTAAAGTGCCGATCCAAGGTGAGATTTGTAATGTAGTATAGGGCTGTTTAATAAAGAAAAAGGAAATACCGATTAATAGTATCCATAGGCTATGGCGTATTAAAAAACTTCCTAGTTGCCTCCAAATAGTTGTTTTATTTTTAAATAAATCAGTGTTAATAAAGTCGAAAATAAAACGTATGATGAGATGTATGGACAGTATAAATGCAAGTAGATAAATGAAATCAATGTGTACAAATTTAAAACGTGTTTCATTTGAAAATAAGGGGAATACCAATGCAGTTACGGAAGAAATAGCAAAGTATATTGCTAACAAATAACTAGTTATAAATAAAGGAATTGATAATTGTTCCCATAAACTTGGCTTCGGTAGGGCAGCAATTAGTTCGTCACAGTATGCCTGTAAGTCGTCGCCAAAAATATCATAAGCAGTTTTTTCTTCTTGTTGCGCTTCAATAAGGTGATCTAGAATTTCAATTAGCAGTTCTTCCGCATGGTATTCTGGCACTTTAGCCAAGCGGATGTATATTAACATGTCACTATAGGCGGTTTCATTTTCTGTAGTTAATAATTTACGCTTTTGGTTATTTAATTCAATTAAATCTTTCGCTTTCATCCCCATCACTCCCCTTGTAATAAGTTGTTTACGGTCGTTGAAACCATTCCCCAGCTTTGTTTAAATTCTTCAAGCTGCTCTAATCCTTTATCGG
The DNA here is from genome assembly GCF_050630465.1 of Bacillus basilensis. Taxonomy (NCBI): domain Bacteria; kingdom Bacillati; phylum Bacillota; class Bacilli; order Caryophanales; family Bacillaceae; genus Bacillus; species Bacillus basilensis. The sequence continues at coordinate 133,284 of NZ_JBNTQO010000002.1, forward strand.
TTACGTGATAATATTTTCGCTTTGGACCGAGTGAGGATGCTTTTAATGTTCCTTCAATCAATTTTTCTTTTTGCATACGTAACAATAACGGATATATGCTTCCTTCGCTTACGAATGTAAATCCGTGCTTATTTAATTTTGTGCTCAGTTCATATCCGTACACTTCTTCTTGTGAAATGATGTATAAGATGCAACCTTCGAGTACACCTTTTAACATTTGGCTGTGCATGATTTCACCACCTTTTACTCATCTAACTTGCGTTGCAAGTTAGATGTTATCCAAATTATAACATTCAGTAACTTGCAAAGCAAGTTACTAAAGTGGAAAACTTTAATGCGTGTTAATTTTTCAATGTTTCCCATACTAACGAGAGGAGGGAAGCCTATGAAACCATTTATGCCAAAACTCGTTTACTTTGAACCGAAGGCACTCGAATATCCACTTGGAAAAGAGCTGTATGAGAAGTTTACGAAGATGGGATTAGAAATTCGTGAAACGACATCCCATAATCAAATTAGAAATTTGCCAGGTGAAAATGATCTGCAAAAGTATCGTAATGCAAAGGCGACACTTGTTGTTGGAGTGAGGAAGACATTAAAGTTTGATACGTCAAAACCGTCAGCTGAATATGCAATTCCGCTTGCAACAGGGTGTATGGGACATTGTCATTATTGCTATTTGCAAACGACACTTGGGAGTAAGCCTTACGTTCGCGTGTATGTGAATCTTGATGAAATATTTGAGAAGGCAAAGCAATATATGGATGAAAGAGCACCTGAAATAACAAGGTTTGAAGCGGCTTGTACATCAGATATCGTTGGAATTGATCATTTAACACATGCATTAAAGCAGGCAATTGAATTCATTGGAGAAAGTGAGCATGGGCGTTTACGTTTCGTTACAAAATATTCGCACGTTGATCATTTATTAGATGCAAAACATAATGGGAAAACTCGTTTCCGGTTTAGTATTAATTCTCGTTATGTGATTAAAAATTTTGAGCCAGGGACATCACCGTTTGAAGACCGAATTGAGGCTGCTCGTAAAGTAGCGGGGGCTAACTATCCGCTCGGGTTTATAGTAGCGCCAATTTATATGCATGAGGGATGGGAAGACGGATACCGTGAGTTATTTGAAAGATTGTACAATGCATTGAAGGATATGACGATACCAAATTTATCGTTTGAATTAATTCAGCATCGCTTTACAAAACCAGCAAAAAAGGTTATTCAAGAGCGTTATCCGAATACGAAGCTTGAAATGGATGAAGAGAAGCGAAAATATAAATGGGGACGATATGGCATTGGAAAATACGTATATAAAAAAGATGACGCAGAAGTATTGGAAGAAACGATTAGAGGATATATTCAGCACTTTTTTCCGAACGCAGAAATTCAATATTTTACGTAAAAGGAACTTGTATTTGAAAGCAAGTTCTTTTCTCTTTTGCAGATTTAGGCTCGTTTCTACCTTGTCACGTTATTCTTTCTGGTGTATCATTTTATTGATTGCTTCGTACGGAATGAGCAAAATGAAATTGGATGGAGGAAACCGATGCCTACCCCTAGTATGGAAGATTATATTGAACAAATTTATTTGTTGATTGATGAAAAGGGTTATGCCCGTGTATCTGATATTGCTGAAGCGCTTAGTGTACATCCATCCTCTGTAACGAAAATGGTACAAAAATTAGACAAAGACGAATATCTAATTTATGAAAAATATAGAGGGCTTGTATTAACATCAAAAGGTAAAAAAATCGGAGAACGTCTCGTATATCGTCATGAATTGTTAGAGCAGTTTATGCGCATTATTGGTGTGGATGAAAGTAAAATTTATAATGATGTAGAAGGAATTGAACATCATTTAAGTTGGGAATCAATTGATCGTATCGGTGATTTAGTGCAATACTTTGAACAAGATGAAGTTAGAGTGGAAACACTTCGCGGTGTTCAAAAAGCAAATGAAGAGAAAAGTAATTAAGGGGAACGTATGGCGTTTCCTTTTTTATTTCAATCGAAAAGGATGGGAGAATCATGAAAGCAATTATTTTTGATTTTGATGGATTAATTGTGGACACAGAAACAATATGGTTTCACTCTTTCAGAGAGGCTGTTCGTGAGTACGGCGGAGAGTTACCTTTAGAGGAATTTGCAAAATGTATTGGAACGACAGACGATGTACTGTATACATATTTGAATGAGCAATTAAAAGAGAAGTTTAACAAGCATGCATTACAAGAGAAAGTTAAAACTTTACATAAAGAGAAAATGAAAATACCAGAAGCTCGTGACGGGCTAAAAGAATATTTAGCGGAAGCGAAAGAGATGGGATTGAAAATTGCATTAGCTTCCAGTTCATCTAGAGAATGGATTATTCCTTTTTTGGAAGAGCTACAAATTCGAGATTATTTTGAAGTCATTAAAACGAGAGAAGATGTTGTGAAGGTAAAACCGGATCCAGCACTTTACCGGGTAGCGATAGACGATTTAGGGATTGATCCGTCTGAAGCTGTTGTATTTGAAGACTCGTTAAACGGATTGAAAGCCGCGATTGCAGCAGGGTTAACATGCGTCGTTGTGCCTAATGATGTGACAAGGAATTTACAGTTCGAAAATCATCACCTTCGAATTGAAAGTATGAGAGATAAAAGTTTGAAAGAAGTGCTTCAAAGTATAAAAAAAGACCGTATTTCCTAAAAGGAAGCACGGTCTTTCTTTTTGTTTTTTTTGCCTTCAATGACAGTTAAATGAGATTGTTTTCTTTTTCGTTTCAACGATGGAGAATTACCCTTTTTTCCCTTGTCATCAGAAGCGTTTCGTTTCAAGAAAGAATTGCTTAGGGGTGCTACATTTTGTTTCCCGTGTTTGCGGTTCGATTGTTTTGCAGCACGCTTATATGAGCTTTGCGAATTTGCAGAACCACTAGAGTTTGTAAACATTTTGTAGAGTAAATAAAAGATACCAACGACAGCCAACATGATACCAATATTTCTTAACACTCCCATTGGATCTGTAATAACAGATGAAACAAGGCCGAATATTGCTAATCCGATAATAAGCACAAATATAGCGAATGTAAACGAACGACCGTTCATAAGGGACACCTCCTAAAAACATATATTAAAATTAGTATATTAACGATGAGGAAAGGAGTTGAACACCATTTTTAAATAATTATTGTTTGTTTTCTAAACGTAATAATTCTTCAAACGATGCAATGGCTACTTCCACTTGATCATCTGTTGGTTCTTTCGTTGTTAATAGTTGCAGCCATAATCCGGGATATCCAAGTATGCGTAATACTGGAATATCGCGTAATCGATTTGTAAATTGTAACACTTCAAAAGAAATGCCGAGAACGACTGGAATTAATAAAATTCGGTTTACCACTCTGGCCCAAAGTGGATCTGTAGGGACAAGAAAATAAACAAACATACCAATAATGACTGTAAATATAATAAAGCTACTGCCACAGCGATAATGAAGGCGCGTTTGTTTTTGAACATTTTCTACAGTCAGTGAAAGATTATTCTCATAAGCATTGATTACTTTATGCTCCGCACCGTGGTACTGAAATACCCGCTTAATAAGTGGGGTTAAAGAAATAAAGTATATATAGCTCAATAATAGCATGAGCTTAATGACACTTTCGACAATGATTTGCCCTGTATGAGATGGGAAAATCGGTCTCGTTAATTCAGCTAGTAGTGCAGGAACTGCTGTGAAAATGACTTTACCGAATATGAAAGATAAAACGCCGACTGCTGCAACTCCTAATACCATCGTTAATTTCGATTGTTCTTCTTTTTTATTTGCAATTTGTTCGTCGTCTTCTGGGTGGACATCAAATCGTTCTGAAGCAAAGTTTAAATGTTTTGCTCCGTTTGCACTTGCGTCCACAATAGCGGCAATCCCTCGTAAAAATGGAATTTTTTTTAGGATAGATAATGCTTTATTACGAACGCGTGGTAATCGATAAAATTCAATCGATTTATCTTTACGACGAACCGCTGTAACAGTATATTCTCTACCGCCAAACATAACTCCTTCTATGACTGCTTGCCCGCCATATATTTGTTTTGACTCTTTTGCCATGTTAACACCAACCTGTATTTGTTTCTCTCTTATGTAGAAAAAGAGGCAATTGTCATACTGGGTTCTGTCATTTTGAAATAAGACAATCACCGAGTTTCTTTTATTTTATCGACAAATACAAGTAGATGACAAGGGAAAATATTACGAGAGTCGGACATTTCCTATTCTTTTTATAGACAAATTTCGCAGTATTTAAACATGGTACAAAATAGTTTCGGGCATACTAGTGAGCGGAGGTGTCGATGTGAGTCAAGAACAATTAGGAACAAGGAATTTTGTACAAATTGGTTTATTTGGTGGAATCTTTTGGGGGGGAATATGGTATTTCCTTCATATATTTTCATTTACGGAAGCGGGACCGAATTATTTCCTATTACCATTTGCCTTTGGAAGCTGGAAAGAAGGGGTATGGGGTAATGTGTCAGGAATTGTTTGTATGGGGCTAATTTCGATTTTAATTGCTTTTTTGTATAAAGCATTTTTGGCAAAGTTTGAAGGGATTCTTCCAGGGATGATTTATGGTCTATTTTGGTGGGCGTTACTATTTTTAGGAATAGGGTTACTAGCGCCTACTATTAAAAGTGCACTCCATTTACCAAAAGAAACAATTGTGACGACGATATGCATTTTTATATTGTATGGTGTGTTTATAGCGTATTCTGTTTCCTATGCAGTAAATACGAATAAAGCTGAGCGAGAAGCGGAGGAGAAGACAAACTATTCAAATAAGTAACTCCTATGTTAAAATGTTGTATAGATATTTAATATTAAGGAGTTTTAAGCATATGAAAAAGGTACTCCTCGTAAACGGTCCTAACCTAAATCGCCTCGGTGTTCGTGAGGTAAATGTATATGGAAAGGGCACGCTAGCGACACTTGAAGCAGATATGAAGCAAGAAGCAGAAACAATGGGAGTGGAGTTAGAATGTTTCCAATCGAATCATGAAGGTGCGATTATCGATCGTCTTCATGAGGCGGAAGATATATATGAAGGAATCATTTTAAATCCTGGAGCATTTACGCATTATAGCTATGCGATTCGAGATGCAATTGCGAGCATTTCGATTCCTGTTATTGAAGTACATATTTCTAACATTCACCAGCGTGAGTCGTTTCGTCACGAATCTGTGACGGCAGCTGTTTGTGCGGGACAAATTGTTGGATTTGGTTTTTATGGCTATAAGTTAGCGTTATTTGCATTAATGGAGAAATTTAGGGAGGCATAAAGTAATGGAGAAAATCGAAAGATTAAGAAGTGCATTTGATGAGGCTGGTATTGACGGTATATTGTTAACAAATGAACATAGTCGTAGATATATGGCTAACTTCACAGGAACAGCTGGTGTTGTACTGATTTCGAAAAAACGTGCTCAATTTATTACAGATTTCCGTTACGTAGAGCAGGCTAGTAAACAAGCTGTTGGATATGAGATTGTACAGCATGCAGGATTAATTATCGATGAAGTTGCAAAGCAAGTGAAGGAACTAGGAATTCAAAAGCTTGGCTTTGAGCAAGATACTCTTACATATAGTTCTTATTCAGCTCATAAAGAAGTGATCGATGCTGAATTTATCCCAACTTCTGGGCTTGTAGAAAAGTTACGCTTGATAAAGACTGATTCAGAGATTAAGATATTAAAGGAAGCTGCACAGATTGCAGATGCTGCCTTTGAACATATTCTATCATTCATTCGCCCGGGAGTATCTGAAATTGAAGTGTCAAATGAACTTGAATTTTTCATGAGAAAACAAGGAGCAACATCTTCTTCGTTTGATATTATCGTTGCTTCAGGTCTTCGTTCGGCATTACCGCACGGCGTGGCATCTGAAAAAGTGATAGAAACAGGAGATTTCGTTACATTAGACTTCGGCGCTTATTACAAAGGATATTGCTCTGATATTACTCGTACGATTGCAGTTGGTGAACCATCTGATAAATTGAAAGAAATTTATAATATCGTTTTAGAAGCACAACTACGTGGTGTGAACGGTATTAAAGCTGGTTTAACTGGCCGCGAGGCGGATGCGTTAACACGTGATTACATAACGGAAAAAGGATACGGTGAATACTTCGGACACTCTACTGGTCATGGAATCGGCCTTGAAATCCATGAAGCACCAGGTTTAGCGTTCCGTTCTGATACAGTACTTGAACCAGGTATGGCTGTAACAGTAGAACCAGGTATTTATATTCCAGGTATTGGCGGCGTACGTATTGAAGATGATATCATTGTAACAAGTGAAGGTAATGAAGTAATTACGAAATCACCAAAAGAACTTATTATTTTGTAATACACAGGAGGATTTTTTTACATGATTTCAGTAAACGATTTTCGTACAGGTTTAACAATTTCAGTGGACAACGCCCTTTGGCAAGTACTTGATTTCCAACACGTAAAGCCAGGTAAAGGTGCTGCATTCGTTCGTTCTAAACTACGTAACCTTCGCACAGGTTCTGTTCAAGAGAAAACATTCCGTGCTGGTGAGAAAGTAGAAAAAGCACACATTGAAAACCGTCGTATGCAATACTTATACGCGAGCGGTGAGGCTCACGTATTTATGGATAATGGAACTTATGAGCAAATCGAACTTGGCGAAAAACAAATCGAGCGCGAGCTTAAATTCCTAAAAGAAAACATGGAAGTATCTATCATGACTTACCAAGGCGAAGTACTTGGTGTTGAACTTCCAAACACAGTTGAATTACAAGTTACAGAAACAGAGCCAGGTATTAAAGGAGATACAGCTTCTAACGTAACAAAACCAGCTACATTAGAAACAGGTCTTGTTGTACAAGTACCAATCTTCATTAACGAAGGCGAAATGCTTATCATCAACACTGGTGAAGGTAAATACGTTTCTCGTGCATAGTAGAAAAGCACTCGTGATTATCACGCGTGCTTTTTTTTATAGAAAATAGGGCAAATAATAAATCGCTGTTATAACAAAACTAACTAAGACAAGTGAAAGGGTGCCCATAATATATGGAGTCAAAACAATTTGAAATGGTTTTATCTCGCCAGTCTCAACGCCAGTTAATGTTTTATTTATTGCGTGATCCGTAATGTTGTTTCTATGATTACTCATAATAATGAACCACGTAATTGCAAATATCGCTAAACTACCAAGAAAAAAGGACTCCATAAATGACCAACCGACCAATAATGAAAAAAGATAAATAAGAGCTAATTCTACTACAATAGTTAAACTAATTTTTAATACCTTCATATTTTCCCCCGGCCTTTTTAATAAATATACCATAAAATACCAATAAAAATAAGAATATTCAAATTAATTGTACATGGTAGAGAAAAAATATGTTTTTACTTCTGAAATAGACAACCTCTGCATATGGTTGTACAAATAAATTCTTTTTTGGAGTGCAGCACTAGTAACCGTTATGGGAGAAGGTGGGAGAATGAAACAGTGGCTAGCGGCAATGGAAACATCCGTGCTTGTGATGGGGTTACTTCGGTTGTTTTCAGGTAGCGCGGAAATATTCGCCGCTTTGCTTATGCTCTATGTGAATGATGCGAAGAAAGCATTGTTTATAAATGGTATGTTGGCGTTTGTTGGACCGACCGTATTAATTTTAACAATGACAATAGGTATAGCAAGTGTGGCAAGTGAGATTTCCTTTTTGAAACTCTTTTTTCTAGCGCTTGGAATTGGCTGCATTTTTATCGCGTTGTTGAAATAGTAAGTCGAGTATAGTGGGGAGAAGCTGATGAAAGAAGTATTAGAAGTTTTACCGAAAACGATGAAGCAGTTAGTGGAAAGTTGTAAGTGGTGCGATGCTCTAGAGGAAATCCGTGTTCGAATTGGAAGACCGCTAGAGTGTATTGCTCATGGTGAAGTGTTTTTTTATGACTATATCGTTACAGCAGAGGATGCTATTTACTTATTGAATAAATTAAGTCACTTCTCAATTTATACGATGGAAGAGGAATTAAAACGTGGGTATGTGACACTTCGAGGAGGACATAGAATCGGCTTAGCTGGAAAAGTCATTACAGAAAAAAGCGCAGTGAAAATGATTCGAGATGTCTCTTCCTTTAATATTCGTATTGCTCGTCAAAAAATAGGAATTGCTGAACCACTTTTGCCATATTTGTATGAAACACGATGGTTAAACACGATGGTAATAGGTCCGCCGCAAACGGGAAAAACAACACTTTTAAGAGATGTAGCACGCTGCATGAGTCAAGGTGTAAGTGCTTCGAAAATTCCTTCTTGTAAAGTGGGGATTGTTGATGAGCGCTCAGAAATTGCTGGCTGCGTGAAAGGTATCCCGCAATATGACTTTGGCACACGAGTAGATGTGTTAGACGCATGTCCAAAAGCTGAAGGAATGATGATGATGATTCGTTCTATGAGCCCAGATATATTAATTGTGGATGAAATTGGTCGTAAAGAAGATAGTGAAGCAATTATGGAGGCGGTACATGCAGGGGTTCAGCTTTTTATAAGCGCACATGGATTTTCTTATGATGATGTTGTGAAACGTCCTTCATTAAAGGCAGTGCTGGAACTTGGTGTATTTGATAGGTTTGTGGAATTGTCAAAAGCAAGAGGGCCAGGAACAGTAATGCAAGTGAAAGATAAAGATGGAAAATCGGTATTGCCTCATAGAAAGGTGCAAGGTGTATGGTGAAAATATTTGGTGCAGTGTTAATCGTTGCGGTCAGCACCTTTTTCGGGTTTTCATACGCTAAAAGGTACAGTGAGAGGCCGAGGCAACTTAGATTATTAAAAGCGGCACTTCAATCACTAGAAGCAGAAATTATGTACGGGCATACACCTTTATCAGAAGCTGCCGAGCGATTAGTGAAACAAATGCCGAAGCCGTTAAATTGGATATTTCAAAGTTTCGCTAGAAGGCTAGAAAGCGGAGAACAAACAGTTAGAGAAGCTTGGATAGATAGTTTGAAAGAAAATTGGAAGTTAACGGCATTTCAACAAACTGAGTACGAGATTTTGCAACAGTTTGGTGAAACGCTTGGACAACATGATCGTGAATCACAACAAAAACATATTCGCTTATGTATTACACATTTAGAGAGAGAAGAAGAAGAAGCGAAAGCATTACAACTGCAATATGAAAAGATGATTAAGAGCTTAGGGGTACTAGCGGGGCTACTTATCGTAATTTTACTGCTATAGGAGGGAGAAAGGCGATGTCCATTGATGTTGGATTAATATTTCAAATCGCCGGAATCGGCATTGTTTTAGCTTTTATTCATACCGTACTAAAAGAATTAAAGCGTGAGGATATTGCAAATTGGGTTATCCTCGTCGGTTTTGTCGTTATTTTATTTCATGTCGCATTTTTAATTAATACGTTATTCGACAAGATTAAAAGTGTCTTTCTCTTCCAGTAAAGGAGGCGGTTCGAATCGAAATTATACAAATTGTCGGATTAGGCCTCGTTGCTACGTTTTTAGCAGCTGTATTGAATCAGCATAAATCTAGCATTACGTCATTATTCATTGTGTTCGTAGGTAGCGTGATGTTCCTTCTTTTGATCGATCAAATTCACGCTATTTTACAAATGATTGAAAGAGTAGCGAGTGAAGCAAAAGTTAGCAACGTATATGTAGAAACGTTGCTAAAAATTATTGGGATTGCTTATATCGCTGAGTTTGGAGCGCAAATTACAAAGGATGCTGGTCAAGGTGCAATCGCTTCGAAAATTGAATTAGCTGGAAAGATTTTAATTCTTGTTATGGCGATTCCTATATTGACGGTTGTAATTGAAACTATTCTCGGATTTTTACCGACGGGATAAGGGGGAGTGAATGTTGAGGGGCTTTGGAGCTAAGCTGCTATTTGCTTGCTTCCTTTTCTTTTCTTTACCGGTTGTTGTACAAGCTTCTCCTGTAGAAACAAGCGTCGTTGATCAACAATTGGATAAGCTCGGAATTGAAGATGTGAAGCAATTTTGGGACGGGCTTGTTACAAAATATGGGGGTTACTTACCAGAGAGTCAAAAAGGTAGCTTTATGGAGTTTGTAAAGGGAGAAAAAGAGATTTCTATAAAAGAGTGGATGCTTGGTTTATTAAAGTATTTATTTCACGAGCTTGTTGCAAATGGGAAGCTACTTGGAACGCTCATTATGCTCACAATTTTTAGTGCATTGTTGCAATCACTGCAATCGGCATTTTCAAAGAGTAGCGTAAGTAAAATTGCTGATGCGGTTGTATATATGGTACTTATTATTTTCGCTTTAAATAGTTTTTATGTCGTCATGACATATGCAAGAGAAACGATACAAACAATGGTAGATTTCATATTAGCGCTATTGCCAATCTTGCTTGCACTCATAGCAACTGGAGGCGGTGTTGTATCTGTAGCGTTTTTTCATCCGATTATCATCTTCTTAATGAATACAAGTGGGCTTCTAATGAATTATATTGTTCTACCACTTTTATTACTTGCAACGATATTAAGTATTGTAAGTACGATGAGTGATCAATATAAAGTTACGAAATTGTCCAAGCTTCTGCAAAACGTTAGCGTTGGGATTATCGGTATCTTTTTAACAATTTTTTTAGGGGTATTATCTGTACAAGGAACAGCGACAGCTGTTGCTGATGGGATCGCTGTGAAAACTGCTAAATTTGTAACAGGGAACTTTATTCCAGTAGTAGGAAGAATGTTTACAGAGGCGGCGGATACTGTTATTAGTGCGTCGGGATTATTAAAAAATACAGTCGGAATTATCGGGCTCGTTATTTTATGTTTAATTGTTGCTTTTCCAGCGATTCAAATTTTTTGTATCGCGTTTATTTATAAGTTCGCAGCAGCAGTATTACAGCCAGTTGGTGGCGGAGCAATTATTCAATGTTTAGATATCATTGGACGGAGCATCATTTATGTATTTGCTTGCTTAGCTATCGTATCGTTTATGTTCTTTTTAAGTATCACAATTATTATTGCTGCGGGGAACATTACACTTATGATGCGGTAGGAGGTGGAGGGTATGCAATTTGTTACAGAGTGGATTAGAAATATTATCGTATTTTTACTCTTAGCGACAATGCTTCATCTTATTCTTCCGAATTCTAATTTGCAAAAGTACGTTAAATTTGTTGTAAGTCTATTATTAGTTGTATTAATTTTAACTCCTCTTTTTAAACTATTGCAAACAGATGTAAATGAAGTAATCGCGAATTTTAATGAAGAGAAGTATGTAGCAGAAGGATCTGTAAAAAATTCAATAGATTCGAAGAAAAAAGAAATACAAGCTCTAACACGTGCATATAGTTTAGAAGAGATGGCTACCAAAATGAAAAAAGAAGTAGGAAAAGAGTTCGAGAAAAAGTATGGTATGACAGTCTCTGAAATACAAATAGTCGCAGCGGAAAGTACAGCGGAAGTAAAGTCAGCGAAAGATATTCAATCTGTTGTTGTGACGTTGAAAGAAAAAGAACCTAGTAAAAATGATGCAATCGAAACAGTAAAGCCGGTTGAAATTAATACGAAAGAACCTCCGAAAAAAGTAGAAGAAACGAATGTAGAAATGAAAGATTTCTTTTCAAGCAGGTGGCAACTAGAGAATAAACAAATCCAAGTTCAAATGGAAGGGAGGACAGGTTGAGTAAATGGACAATAAAGATAAAAATTCTAAGTTCTCATTTTTTCGAAACTTATTGAATGGGGATGAAAAAGAAAGCAATGAGAAGGGGAAAAAGGTAACACCTAAGTTTTTACTTGTCCTACTCATACTTGGAATTTTGCTTATGTTTTCTAGTAGTCTCTTTTCAGGTAAAAAAGAAGAAGTACCTGTATTTAAAGAACAAAAAACTCAAAACCAAGAAAAAGACGTACCAACTTTTGGACAAAAAAATAATAATAATATGTCGAATGTAGAAAAATATGAAAAAGCGTATGAACAAGAATTAAAAGCAGCCTTAGAAGAAATGGCAGGAGTAAAAGATGTAACGATTAAAGTGAATTTAGATTCATCAGAAGAAAAAATATTAGAAAAAAATACAGTGAAACGTTCACAAACAACAGGTGAAACAGATAAAACAGGCGGTCAGAGGAAAGTAGAAGACGAGTCTCTTGATGAAAAGACAGTCATTATACGTGAAGGGGATAAAGAAACTCCCGTTGTTTTACGAACAGAAAAACCGAAAGTGCGAGGTGTTCTTGTCGTAGCAAAGGGAGTGGATAATATACAAGTTAAAGCGATGGTAAAAGAAGCTGTAATACGGCTGCTAGATGTACCAGCTCATCGCGTTTCAGTATCACCGAAAAATTGATAGGGAGGAAATAAAGTGTTAAAAAAACAAACAGTTTGGCTATTAACGATGTTAAGTTTAGTTGTTGTACTATCTGTGTATTACGTAACAACTCCTGACAAAATGAATACAGCATCGCCGGCGACAGGTGAAAAGATTGGACAAGAAAAACAAGGTACTGATAAAGCAGTAACAAACGAAGCACCTAAAGAAACGCCAAAAAAAGAAACTACAAGCAAGGAAACATCAAATAAAGAAACAAATAAAGAAACAGACAAAAAAGAGAGCGCTACAAAAGAAACAAGTAAGAAAGATGCTAACGTAACAGTTCAATCAAGTGATGAAAATTTCACAGCATTACGTATGCAAATGGAAGATCAGCGAAGTGAACAAAAAGCAAAATTACAAGAAGTGATGAATTCAGCAAAATCTTCAGCAACAGAAAAGAGTAAAGCAAAAGATAATTTTGATGCAATCACTACAATGGAAACGAAACAAGAATTACTTGAGACAGTAATTAAGTCTCAAGGAGGATATAAAGATGCCCTTGTAAGAGCTGATGGGACTGACATTAGAGTAACTGTAAAAGCAGCAAAACATTCACAAAAAGAAGCCAATAAAATTATACAACTTGTAAGAAGTGAAGGCGGATCAAAAGATGTAGGTGTGAAATTTGATCCACCAACAAAATAAAAACTAATAATCCGCGGGGAAATCCTCCGCGGATTATTAGTTTTTACGAATCGGATTGTTTGAAAATAGTTAGATAAAAATAATAATAGAAAAAAGCTATCATTTTCGATAGCTTTTTTCTGTTTCGTCTTTGTAGTTGTTTTTACTATGCTCAACTCGGAACGGAGAAATGCGTTGTGAGTAAAAGATTAGCGGTTCATGGTAGCGATGATTACTTTTTCCGGATTTGACGTGGATGAAGAGAACGAATGCCCAGACTATTACGGCAGGTAAGAAGAGAATGAGCCATATCATATGTCCACACCTCGATACGATATATTTTCTATACCTTGAACATACTATTCTTATATGAAGGAATGATGAACGACGTGTAAACAAAAAAATAATATTTGGTAAAAATATGTTATTGACTATGTATGAGGTGAAGAGTGAAACGGTAATTATATGTTTACTCTGTAGCATTTTGAAAAAGTAAGGAATGTTTTTTAGTAAGTGGTCTTGCCAATTTTGTGTGAAACTTGGTATTATTACTAGGTAATAAATTTTTATTGGAATAATATTTTTACAGGAGTTTCGATTTATTATAAAGAAATATAAATTGGAATGTTTAAAAAATTTATCGTAAGATGGAAATAGTAACTATTTCTATTAGTGAATGAAATGCATTTTCTAATAGAGTACATCGTATTTTTACAGTCAATCTAGTTTGAATGACGAGAATCTGTAAAAACGGGACAAACAAGAGTATGGGAGTGGATTTTACATGTTTAAAATTCAAGAAGTTCGTGAATTAATTAAATTAATTGATAGCTCTAATATTGATGAATTTGAATACAAAAAAGATGGTACGACAATCAAAATGAAAAAGCGTGGTAATGAAGTTGTTGCGGTGCAAGCACCTGTAGCAAAACAAGCCGTTCAACCAGTGGCACCTGTTGAAGTTGAAACAGCAGTAGCGGCAGCGCAAGTGGAAGTGCCAAAACAAGAAGAGAAAAAAGCTGTTCAAAATGAAAACCTACATAAAATTACATCGCCGATGGTAGGTACATTCTATTCTTCTTCTTCGCCTGATACACCTCCATATATAAGTGTTGGAGATAGAGTATCAAAAGATTCTATCGTATGTATTGTTGAGGCTATGAAGTTATTTAACGAAATTGATGCTGATGTAGAAGGTGAAATTGTTGAGATTCTTGTTAATAACGGACAGCTTGTTGAGTATGGACAACCGCTATTTCTTGTGAAAGCGTAATAAGGGAGTCTTTGTGATGATAAAAAAAGTATTAATAGCTAATCGTGGGGAAATTGCTGTACGAATTATTCGTGCTTGTAAAGAAATGGATATTGAAACAGTCGCAATTTATTCAGAAGCAGATAAAGAGTCACTTCACGTACAAATTGCAGATGAGGCGTATTGTGTAGGGCCAACCGTTTCGAAAGAAAGCTATTTAAATTTAACGAACATTATTAGTGTTGCGAAGTTAACAGGTTGCGATGCTATTCATCCGGGATACGGATTTTTAGCAGAGAATGCAGATTTCGCAGAGTTATGCCGTGAATGTAACTTAATTTTTATCGGCCCAAGTCCAGAAGCTATTTCAAAGATGGGCACAAAAGACGTTGCTCGTGATACAATGAAAGAAGCAGGGGTTCCGATTGTACCAGGTTCACAAGGGATTATTAAAAATACCGAAGAAGCGATCGAACTTGCTAATCAAATTGGATATCCAGTTATTATTAAAGCGACTGCAGGTGGCGGTGGAAAAGGTATTCGTGTTGCACGCCATGAAGAAGAGCTTGTAAAAGGAATTCAAATTACACAGCAAGAAGCTAGTACCGCTTTTGGGAACCCTGGTGTATACTTAGAAAAGTACGTTGAAGATTTCCGCCATGTTGAGATTCAAATAATGGCAGATACACACGGAAATGCCATTCATTTAGGAGAGCGTGATTGTACAATTCAGCGCCGCTTGCAAAAACTACTAGAAGAAAGTCCATCACCTGCACTTGATGAAAATGTGCGCAAGCAGATGGGTGAGGCGGCAGTAAAAGCGGCGGTAGCGGTTGATTATACAGGTGCTGGTACGGTTGAGTTTATTTATGAATATAAAACGAAAACCTTTTATTTCATGGAGATGAATACGAGAATTCAAGTTGAGCATCCGGTTACTGAAATGGTAACAGGGATGGATTTAATTAAAGAACAAATTCGTGTTGCTTCTGGAGAAAAGTTATCGTTACAGCAAGAAGAAGTACAATTTAATGGTTGGGCAATTGAATGCCGAATTAATGCGGAAAACCCTGCCAAAAAATTTATGCCATCTCCGGGGAAAGTAGAAATGTACTTGCCACCAGGCGGATTTGGTATTCGCGTCGATTCAGCTGTATATCCGGGATATTCAATCCCACCTTTCTATGATTCGATGATTGCTAAATTAATTGTTCACGGGAAAACACGTGAAGAGGCAATTGCAAAAATGAAGCGTGCACTCAGTGAGTTTGTCATTGAAGGCGTACATACAACAATCCCGTTCCATTTGCAATTGCTAGATCATCCTGATTTTGTAAAAGGTGAGTTTAATACGAAATTTTTGGAAGAGCATGAACTTGTGACGCAGTGATACATTAAAGGAGGTTTTTTTTCATGGCTGAACATATGTTAGATATGGGTCAAGATACAACTCTTGGTAAAGTAGAAATTGCACCAGAAGTAATTGAAGTAATCGCAGGTATTGCAGCTGCTGAGGTAGAAGGTGTAGCGGCAATGCGTGGTAATTTTGCTACAGATGTTGTTGAGAAGTTAGGTAAGAAGAATCATGGTAAAGGTGTAAAGGTTGAATTAGCAAACGAAGATATTATCGTTGACCTTTATGTTGTGATGTATTTTGGCGTAGCAATTCCAGTTGTTGCACAAAAGATTCAAGACAACATTCGCCAAGCACTCTTTACAATGACAGGGCTTGAGCCAAAAGAAGTGAATGTTCACATCGTTGGCGTAACATTCGAAACACAAAAAACAGAAATTGAACCAGTGTAAGAATGGAAAAGGTGCCTAGTAACATAGGCATCTTTTTTATCGTTTCATTTCTTCACAAATTAAAACCCTCTAATTATTATACTATTTCAAAAAAAAAGAAATTTAAAAGAAAATGTTTCATTTTTCCAAAAAACGTACATTGTGATAAGATATGGAACTTGAAGTTAATCTTTTTATTATTTTTCAGCCTTGTAACCCGTGTATGAAACGATAAATTGTGTTATTATCATTGTATTATAAGGTTGGAAAATCAATGAAAACTGTAAGGGTAAGTGAATTGACGGCTTATAAATTATAATAATATAACAAAGCATAAGGAAAGACTTGAAGTATAAAGGAGAGTTACAATGAAACGTAGGACGGCTAGAGAAAGAGCTATGCAAGCATTATATCAAATGGATATTACAGGTGAATTAGAACCGAAAATAGCGGTGGAAAACACGCTAGATGAAGGTGAAGAAACAAATGAGTTTTTAGAATCACTTGTAGTAGGTTTTGTAGAAAATAAAGAAGTAATTGATGAAGCGATTCGTCAAAACTTAAAAAAATGGAAACTTGAGCGTATTAGTATTGTTGATCGCAGTATTTTACGTCTAGCTGTGTATGAAATGAAATACATGGAAGAAGTTCCACACAACGTAACAATTAACGAGGCAATTGAAATTGCTAAAACATTTGGGGATGAGGAATCTCGTCGTTTTATTAACGGCGTTTTATCTAATATAAAAGATACACTGTAATTTCTTTAAGGGGGAATCTTAAAATGGTAGCAGTAATCATCAAAGGAAATGAAGTTGCGGAGAAAAAACGAACACAATTAACAGAAGAAGTTGTGAAGTTGAAAGAGCAAGGGATTGTACCAGGATTAGCAGTTATTCTAGTTGGAGAAGATCCAGCATCTCGTTCTTATGTAAAAGGAAAAGAAAAGGGCTGTGAACAAGTAGGAATCTATTCAGAGCTAATTGAATTTCCTGAAACAATTACGGAGGAGCGTTTACTTGCTGAAATCGATCGCTTAAATGGCGATGACCGTATTAATGGCATATTAGTGCAATTACCTTTACCAAAACATATTGAAGAAAAAGCTATCATTGAAAGAATTTCACCAGAAAAAGATGTAGATGGATTTCACCCAATTAGCGTGGGACGTATGATGACGGGACAAGATACATTCCTTCCATGTACACCGCACGGTATTGTAGAATTGGTAAAAGAAACTAATCTTGATATCTCGGGAAAACATGTTGTAGTAATTGGAAGAAGTAATATTGTCGGCAAGCCAGTGGGACAATTGTTCTTAAATGAAAATGCAACTGTCACATACTGTCATTCTAAGACGCAAAATATGAAAGAGTTAACGAAGCTAGCTGATATTTTAATCGTAGCAGTAGGACGACCTAAAATGGTAACAGCTGATTATATTAAAGAAGGAGCGGTTGTAATCGACGTTGGTGTAAACCGTTTAGAAACAGGTAAACTTTGTGGTGATGTTGACTTTGACAACGTGTTAGATGTTGCAGGTTACATTACACCTGTGCCAAAGGGTGTTGGTCCAATGACGATCACAATGCTTCTTCATAATACTGTTGAATCTGCTAAACGTGCAGGTGTTGTTTGTAAATAATTTGATTCGGCTATGAGGAGAGAGAAATGGAGAAACAATATTTAACCGTTACAGCGTTAACGCGCTATATAAAAACAAAAATAGAATATGACCCGCATTTGCAGTCTGTTTGGTTAAAAGGTGAAATTTCCAACTTTAAAAATCATAGCCGTGGTCACATGTATTTTACATTGAAAGATGAAAATGCAAGAATCGCAGCGGTTATGTTTGCGGGTCATAATCGTAATATTAAATTCAGACCTGAAAATGGGATGAAGGTACTCGTGAAAGGGAAAATCTCTGTTTACGAGGCGAGTGGTTCTTATCAAATTTATATTCAAGACATGCAGCCTGACGGAATCGGAAACTTGCATTTAGCTTACGAACAATTAAAGGTTCGTTTAGAGGAAGAAGGTTTGTTTTCTCAAGTTTATAAAAAAACAATTCCTCCTTATGCTAAAACAATAGGTGTGATTACGTCACCAACAGGGGCAGCGATTCGTGACATTATAACAACGATTAAACGCCGTTATCCAATCGGAAACGTTATTGTATTTCCAGTACTTGTACAGGGGGAGTCAGCAGCTCCCTCAATTGTACAAGCGATTCGTACAGCGAATGAAATGGGAGAGATAGATGTGCTAATCGTCGGGCGCGGTGGAGGCTCTATTGAGGAATTATGGGCGTTTAATGAAGAAACGGTTGCAAGAGCCATTTTCAAGAGTCAAATCCCTATTATTTCAGCAGTAGGCCATGAAACAGACTTTACAATTGCGGATTTTGTTGCCGATTTACGAGCGCCAACACCGACTGCAGCCGCTGAGCTGGCAGCGCCTAACATTATAGAGTTACAAGAAAAGGTATTACAAAGAACTTTAAGATTGCAAAGAGCAATGAGAGAGTTAGTACATAAAAAAGAAGAAAAACTACAAGTATTGCAAAAATCTTATGCGTTCCGTTATCCAAGACAAGTATATGAGCAAAAAGAAGAGCAATTGGATAGAGCGTTAGAACAGCTTGTTTTAGCGAAAGAGCGCTATATTGATAAAAAGGTAAATCAGTTAAAACAGCTTTCATTTTATTTAGAGAAGCACCACCCATCTCAAAAAATTATGCAAACGAAGGTAGCGGTTGAAACGTTGCAAAAGCAATTGCAACGTGAAATGCAAACATTACTTCAAACGAAAGAATTTGCCTTTGTAAGAGCTGCTCAAAAACTTGAAGCGTTAAGTCCGCTTAAAGTAATGATGAGAGGGTACGGGCTTGTATATGATGAAGAGAAGCAAGTGTTAAAAAGTGTGAAAGATGTCAGCCTTGGAGATGCTGTTTCAGTTCAATTACAAGATGGAATACTAGATTGTAGCGTATCAGGCATAGAGGAGCGTGAATTGAATAATGGGAAATAAATTAAGCTTTGAAGAGGCAATTTCGCAACTTGAGCATCTCGTTTCTAAGCTAGAGCAAGGTGACGTACCTCTAGAAGAAGCAATTTCTTATTTTAAAGAGGGTATGGAATTATCTAAGCTTTGTGATGAGAAGTTGAAGAACGTACAAGAACAAATGGCAGTTATTCTTGGGGAAGATGGACAGCTTGAACCGTTTACTGCTTTAGGAGATGAAGCATAGTGACAATTGCTTTCGATACTTTTTTGAAAGAAAGTAAAACTTTCGTAGAAGAGAAGCTTGTAAGCTATGCAAATGAATTACAATGTCCAAATGTACTTCGTGAAGCGATGGCATATTCTTTGGAAGCGGGTGGGAAGCGTCTCCGCCCGTTACTTGTATTTGCAACATTACAAGCGTTTGGGAAAGAAAGAAATCTTGGAGTAGGTGCAGCTTGTGCTCTTGAAATGATACATACATACTCGTTAGTTCATGATGATTTACCTTGTATGGATGATGATGATTTAAGAAGAGGGAAGCCCACAAATCATAAAGTATTTGGTGAAGCGATGGCAGTTTTAGCAGGTGATGGTTTATTGACGTATGCGTTTCAAGTTATTATGGCATATGAACAAAAGGAAATCTCTGCTGAGAAAAAAGTAAGACTTGTACTTGAGCTTGCAAAAGCCGCAGGGCCAGAAGGAATGGTTGGCGGACAAGTGGCAGATATGGAAGCTGAAGGGAAACAGCTTACGCTTGATGAGTTGGAGTATATTCATAAACATAAGACCGGGAAACTACTTGAATTCGCTGTACTTGCAGGATCGATACTTTCTGATGCCACAGAAGAACAGGAAGAAAAGTTACTTACGTTTGCAAAATATATCGGCCTAGCTTTCCAAATTCGAGATGATATTTTAGATGTGGAAGGAACCGAAGAAGAGATTGGAAAACCGATTGGTAGTGATGTTTCCAACGAAAAGAGCACATATACGACGTTATTTACTGTAGATAGAGCAAAGGACATTTTAGAAGAAACAATTGCAAAAGCAAAAGATGCTATTGGTTCCTTGCAATTACAAGATGAATATTTACTATCTATTTGCGATTTGATTGCAAAACGTAATAACTAATATAACAGCGTTTCCATTTGTTGAGTCATTCATCATTTTATGATATAAATGTAGGAAAAGGTTTTTCTTTTCTTGTTATTGGCAAAAATATATGTAGATTACATTGCCGTTATCACTTCGTGTTAGCGGCTATTTTTTTCATCGCCTCAAGAAATATGGTTTATAATAGGATTAGTGCGCAATAGACTGGTTAATAGCAGGACAAGGTGAAACATAAAAAAAAGAGAATTTCTTGTTTTGTGTAAATGTTTTTTATAATATTTGACATGTTGACAGATTATGAAATGAAAGTGAGTGATCCATGTGGATCTAACGCAAATTCAAAACCCTAGTTTTTTGAAAGATATGTCTATCAGTGAACTAGAGGGATTGAGTGAGGATATTCGTAAGTTTTTAATTGAAGAGCTCTCTCAAACAGGTGGACATATTGCACCTAATTTAGGTGTAGTAGAACTCACAATTGCTCTGCATAAATTATTTGATAGTCCGAAAGATAAATTTTTATGGGACGTAGGACATCAATCCTATGTACATAAAATTTTAACAGGACGTGCAAAAGAATTCGGCACATTAAGGCAATATCAAGGTCTATGTGGTTTCCCAAAACGTTGCGAGAGTGAGCACGATGTATGGGAAACTGGTCATAGCTCGACATCATTATCTGCTGCAATGGGAATGGCTCTAGCACGTGATTTAAAGAAAACGAAAGAATATGTTATACCAATTATTGGAGATGGTGCTTTAACGGGCGGAATGGCTTTAGAGGCATTGAACCATATTGGACATGAGAAAACAGACATGACTGTTATTTTGAATGACAATGAAATGTCAATTGCACCAAACGTTGGTGCGCTTCACAATGTGCTTGGACGTCTACGTACCGCAGGAAAATACCATTGGGTAAAAGACGAACTAGAGTATATATTGAAGAAAATCCCAGCAGTCGGTGGGAAAGTTGCTGCGACAGCAGAGAAAATAAAAGACAGTCTTAAATATTTACTAGTATCCGGTGTCTTTTTCGAAGAATTAGGCTTTACATATTTAGGCCCAGTCGATGGGCACGATTATGAAAAGCTATTCGAAACGTTGCAATATGCAAAGAAAACAAAAGGCCCAGTGCTTGTTCATGTTATTACGAAAAAAGGAAAAGGTTATAAACCAGCTGAGAGTGATGTTATTGGAACTTGGCATGGAACTGGACCTTATAAAATTGAATCAGGTGACTTCGTTAAACCGAAAGAAGTTGCACCAGCATGGAGTGCTGTTGTTAGTGAAACAGTACTTAAGCTAGCGAGAACGGACGAGCGTATCGTTGCGATTACACCTGCAATGCCTGTTGGATCAAAACTTGAGAAATTCCAAAAAGAATTCCCAGATCGTATGATTGATGTAGGTATTGCAGAACAGCATGCTACAACAATGGCAGCGGGTATGGCAACGCAAGGTATGAAGCCATTCTTAGCGATTTATTCAACATTTTTACAAAGAGCATATGACCAAGTTGTTCATGATATATGCCGCCAAAATTTAAATGTTTTCATCGGAATCGATCGTTCTGGTTTAGTAGGAGCAGATGGTGAAACGCATCAAGGCGTATTTGACATCTCATTCTTACGCCACTTGCCGAATATGGTACTTATGATGCCAAAAGATGAAAATGAAGGGCAACATTTAGTATATACGGCGATGCAATATGAAGATGGGCCAATCGCATTACGTTATGCGCGTGGTAATGGACTTGGTGTTCATATGGATGAAGAATTAAAGGCGATTCCAATCGGTTCATGGGAAACGTTAAAAGAAGGTACACAAGCGGCTATTTTAACATTTGGTACGACAATACCAATGGCAATGGAAGCAGCTGAGCGTCTTGAAAAGGCTGGAGTTTCAGTGAAAGTAGTGAATGCTCGCTTTATTAAACCGATGGATGAAGCATATTTACATGATCTCTTAGGAAAAAATATACCGATTTTAACGATTGAAGAAGCGTGCTTAATCGGTGGTTTTGGAACGGGAGTAGTTGAATTTGCGTCTGAGAACGGGTACCATAGGGCGTTAATTGAACGAATGGGTATTCCAGACCGTTTCATAGAGCACGGTAGTGTAACAAAATTATTAGAAGAAATTGGTTTAACGACAGATGCTGTTGTAGACCGTATTCATACAATGATTCCATCAAAACAAAAAAGGGCGTAACAAATGAGTGCAAAAAAAGAAAGAGTAGACGTACTATTAGTAGAGCGAGGACTTATAGAAACACGTGAGAAAGCAAAACGCGCTATTATGGCCGGACTTGTATATGCGAATGAGATGAGACTGGATAAACCAGGAGAGAAAATCCCACAAGATACAGAGATTACGGTGAAGGGACAAGTTATGCCGTATGTAAGCCGTGGTGGTTATAAACTTGAAAAGGCATTAGAGACATTTCATCTGGATTTACAAGATAAAGTTATGATAGATATTGGTTCATCAACTGGTGGCTTTACAGATTGTGCGCTTCAAAATGGAGCGAAATTATCTTATGCATTAGATGTAGGATATAATCAACTTGCGTGGAAATTGCGTCAAGATGAGCGTGTTGTCGTAATGGAACGAACAAACTTCCGTTACGTAACACCAGCAGACTTAGAACGTGGTTTACCGCAATTTGCTAGTATCGATGTTTCATTTATATCGTTAAAGCTTATATTGCCAGTTTTAAAAACAATGCTTATGCCGAATGGGGATGTAGCAGCGTTAATTAAACCACAGTTTGAAGCTGGAAGAGAGCAAGTTGGGAAAAAAGGTATCGTTCGGGATCGAAAAGTACATGAGGCTGTCGTGGAAATGATTGTCGACTTTGCTTTAAAAGAAGGATACGACGTAGAAGGTTTAACATTCTCACCAATTACGGGTGGGGATGGTAATATTGAATTTTTAATCCATCTGAAATGGCATGGTGAACGTGAGAATGGCGAAAATCATTCTCCAGTTTCTGTTGAGCAAGTAGTTACAGAGGCGCATGATGTCCTAAAACAAAAAGGGAAAGGGGAATAACATATGTTGTTCCTCTTTTTGTTGTAATTGTATAATGATTGTAAAAACAATTGTGTACAAGTAACGAATTATAAGTTAACATGAATAAGTGAAGTATACCAATGTTTAAACTATGGTAAGAGATAGTGTGAGGTGCAAATGTATGAATAAAGGTCAGCGCCATATTAAAATCAGGGAAATTATTGCGAACAAAGAAATTGAAACACAAGATGAATTAGTTGATATTTTACGTAATGAGGGATTTAATGTAACGCAAGCAACAGTATCTCGCGATATTAAAGAACTGCACTTAGTGAAAGTGCCATTACATGATGGTCGCTATAAATATAGCTTGCCAGCAGATCAACGATTTAACCCGTTACAAAAATTAAAACGCAATCTAGTGGATTCATTTGTAAAATTAGACACGGCAGGACATATGCTTGTGCTAAAAACATTGCCTGGTAACGCTCATTCACTTGGGGCACTTATTGATCATTTAGAGTGGGATGAGATCATCGGAACCATCTGTGGTGATGATACTTGCTTAATTATTTGCCGTACACCTGAAGATACAGGTGTTGTCTCTGATCGTTTCTTAAATATGCTGTAACAAAAAAATCTTGTTTGCTTTCCTCTGTAAAGTGGAAAGTGAACAGGATATTTTTATGGGTTAAAAACGTGAATTCTTAATTGTAATATAATATTTTCTTTGAATAAAATTAGAAAATAGGTGGATTGACCCGTAAAACAAATGTTTGGTACAATGGAGCGGTTAGAAAAGTAATTTATACATACAAACATATAGTATGACTATTTGAATAAATAACTGAGAAAAGCCCTTAATAGGGGATTAGTTTATAACGAGGTGAATGGGGCATTGTTATCGGAATTATCGATTAGAAACTTTGCTATTATTGAGGCATTAAATATTTCTTTTCAAAAAGGATTAACGGTTTTAAGTGGTGAAACAGGAGCCGGGAAATCGATTATTATCGATGCGATTAGTTTACTTGTAGGTGGCCGTGGTTCGGCGGAATTTGTTCGATATGGAACAGAAAAAGCTGAGATAGAGGGGCTATTTTATGTAGAAGATGATAAGCATCCATGTATTGAAAAGGCAGAAGAGTTGGATATAGAAATTGAAGACGGCATGATTATTTTGAAGCGTGATATCGCTGCAAACGGAAAGAGTGTATGTCGTGTAAATGGGAAACTGGTTACTCTTAGTGTATTAAAAGAAATTGGAAAAACACTTGTTGATATTCATGGGCAGCATGAAACGCAAGATTTAATGAATGAAGAGCGTCATCTATTTATGCTCGATCATTTTGATGGAGAACGTATCGTTAAACAATTGGATATATATCGAAACGTATACGCTGATTATGAGAAGTTGAAAAAACAGTTAAAATCATTAAGTGAAAATGAACAACAAATGGCACATCGCTTAGATTTAATTCAATTTCAGCATGAAGAAATCCGTAAGGCGGATTTAAAGATGGATGAAGAAAATGACTTAACTGAAGAACGATTGCAAATTTCTAATTTCGAAAAAATTTACAAAGCATTAGGCGATGCATATCGTTCGTTAAGCGCTGATGGACAAGGATTAGACAATGTGCGAAGCGCAATGGGACAAATGGAGAGTATTACACATTTAGATGAAATGTATCAAGAAAATCATGATTCCATTGCAAATAGCTATTACTTATTAGAAGAAGTTGCGTATCAACTGAGAGAAAAGCTCGATATGATGGAATATGATCCGAATCGTTTAGACGAAATTGAAACGCGTTTAAATGAAATTCGTATGCTAAAGAGAAAATATGGAAATACTGTAGAAGAGATTTTAGCGTATGCTGATAAAATTGAACAAGAAATTTTTACGATTGAAAATAAAGACGTTCATATTGAAACGACGAAGAAGCAGTTAAAGGAATTAGAAAGTGTTATTCTGAAAGAAGCAACGTTGTTAAGTAATATGCGTCATGAGCTTGCAGAGCATCTTACAAATGCCATTCATCAGGAATTAAAAGAATTATACATGGAAAAAACAAAATTTGAAGTGAGAATTATGAAGCGAGAAGGAAATGCTGAAGAGCCTCTTGTGGAGGGAGCGCCGGTAAGACTTACGGCGGATGGCTACGATCATGTGGAATTTTATATTTCAACAAATCCAGGTGAGCCGCTAAAACCACTTTCAAAAGTCGCTTCTGGCGGAGAGCTATCTCGTATTATTTTAGCTTTAAAAAGCATTTTTTCTAAGCATCAAGGTGTTGCATCTGTTATTTTTGATGAAGTGGATACGGGTGTAAGTGGTCGGGTCGCACAGGCTATTGCAGAAAAAATTTATCGAGTATCAGTAAACTCGCAAGTACTTTGTATTACGCACTTACCTCAAGTAGCTTCAATGGCGGATTCGCATTTATTTATTCGAAAACAAGTAGCAAATGATCGAACAATTACGTCAGTTACCGTTTTAACTATGGAGGATAAAGTAACAGAAATAGCTCGAATGATTTCGGGTGTGGAAATTACAGATTTAACGACAGAACATGCGAAAGAATTACTTACGCAAGCGCATCGTTTTAAACAGACAGCAGAGGCTATCCAGTAATGGATAGCTTTTTTTCTCAAATGATGATTTCTTAATTCTTCCGGTTATAAATAAAGCACTGCAAGGAGAGATTAAAAAGTGAAGCCAAGAGGCTGAATGTGGGGTAGGAGCGAGGAGAGTGAACAAATTGAAATTAGAAAGATTTCGCAAAATAATAGGTATTTTTCTCCTTGTTTCTTTAGTTTTTATAGGGTGTTTTAAACCGCTTCGGACGTTTATTTCATCCCCAAAGCAACTTGTTGTTTTTGAAGGACAACAATCAGAAATAGCTTCATTACCAGTATTTAAAGCTGCATCAACAGATCGTCATGTGTTTACAGTAAGTTCAAATGAACAAAAACAAGGACTTATGGTAAATTCTCATCAAAATGGTGAAGCAGATATGGTGTTTCAACTTGCTGGTTTTCCAGTGAAAAAAGTAAATGTGAAAGTATTAAAAGATTTCAAAGTTATTCCAGGCGGACAATCAATTGGTGTGAAGTTAAACACAAAAGGGGTACTTGTTGTAGGTCATCATTTAATTCAAACTGAAAAAGGGAAAGTATCTCCTGGTGAAACAGCTGGTGTACAAATTGGAGATATGATTACTGAAATTAATGGTAAAACAATTGAAAGAATGAGTGATGTAGCACCATTTATTCATAATAGTGGTGAAACAGGTGAACCACTTAATCTTGTTTTGTTAAGAGATGGAAAACATATCCGCACTAAGTTAACACCACAAAAAGACAGTGGAGAATCGTCTTATCGTATTGGTTTATATATTCGTGATTCGGCAGCTGGAATCGGAACAATGACATTTGTTCATCCAGATTCTATGAAGTATGGGGCACTTGGTCACGTCATTTCTGATAACGATACGAAAAAGCCGATTCAAGTCGAAGATGGACAAATTATGCGTTCGACAGTTACATCAATTGAAAGAGGTAGTCATGGGAATCCAGGAGAGAAATTAGCGAGATTCTCACCAGATCGTGAAGTGATTGGTAATATTACAATAAATAGTCCATTTGGTATTTTTGGCAAATTGAATACAAATATGACAAATGGCGTAATGGATAAAGCAATGCCTATTGCACTATCTCATCAAGTAAAAGAGGGACCTGCAAAAATATTAACAGTTATTGCTCAAGATAAAGTGGAAGCGTTTGATATTGAAGTTGTTAGTACAGTGCCGCAAAAGTTTCCGGCGACAAAAGGCATGGTAATAAAAGTGACAGACAAACGTTTATTAGCAAAAACGGGTGGTATCGTACAAGGGATGAGCGGAAGCCCAATTGTACAAAACGGGAAAGTAATTGGTGCTGTTACACATGTATTTGTAAATGATCCAACATCCGGGTATGGTGTTCATATTGAATGGATGTTACATGAGGCTGGAATTAACATTTATGATCAAGAAAGAAAAGCGAGCTAATTAATAATTAGCTCGCTTTTCTATTGAAAAATTCGTTGAAATTTTGTAAAAGCTCCGCAAGAGGTGTTTTTTGTTGTAAAATAAAAGAAAAGGGTTGAACGTTTCGTTGTATTTCTATGATGGAATGTGTTGCGAAAGGGAATAAATGAACGATAAACATATTTTTTTGTGATTTTATCGGAAAGTAACAAACTTTAAAAGGGAATTTTCACACAATTGTCGAACAATTCATGTAGCCTAGAAGGATACACATGTCGGAGAATCGATTCGGTAAGGGAGGAAAAGCTGTGGAGAAAATTAAAGTATGTCTTGTGGATGATAATAAAGAATTAGTATCAATGTTAGAGAGTTATGTAGCTGCTCAAGATGATATGGAAGTAATAGGTACTGCTTATAATGGTCAAGAGTGTTTAAATTTATTAAAAGATAAGCAGCCGGATGTACTTGTTTTAGATATTATTATGCCACATTTAGATGGTTTAGCTGTACTAGAGAAAATGCGACATATCGAAAGGTTAAGACAGCCTAGCGTAATTATGTTGACAGCATTTGGACAAGAAGATGTGACGAAAAAAGCAGTTGATTTAGGTGCTTCCTATTTCATATTAAAACCATTTGATATGGAGAATTTAACGAGTCATATTCGTCAAGTAAGCGGTAAGGCAAACGCTACTATTAAACGTCCACTTCCATCTTTCCGTTCAGCAACGACAATAGATGGAAAGCCGAAAAACTTAGATGCGAGCATTACGAGTATCATTCATGAAATTGGTGTGCCTGCTCATATTAAAGGATATATGTACTTAAGGGAAGCAATCTCTATGGTGTATAACGATATAGAATTACTTGGATCTATTACGAAAGTATTGTATCCAGATATCGCGAAAAAATATAATACAACAGCAAGCCGTGTCGAGCGCGCAATCCGTCACGCAATTGAAGTAGCATGGAGTCGTGGGAATATTGATTCTATTTCGTCCTTATTCGGTTATACAGTATCCATGTCAAAAGCAAAACCTACGAACTCTGAGTTTATCGCAATGGTTGCGGATAAGTTGAGACTTGAACATAAGGCTAGCTGAGAGTAAAAGTAGTAAAGGATTTAAGTTTTAGTAAAGTTTAATAATTCTTGAAATTGATACTCTATATCAAATTTAAAACCAAAGAACTTTTTATTTAAAGACCAATGAATTTTAGAATTCGTTGGTTTTTTTATTTTGTTGAGAAAAAGAAGGAGAAGTAATATTGATTTTATCCCGCTATTTGTAGTCGAATTGCCCGTAAAATCCTGATTAAAGTTTCACTTTATCAAAATTGTTTGGGTAAATGAAAAGAGGTTACTTAGTTTCATGGAAAATAAACCCTATTTTTAGTAATATTACATATAAGAGAGTTTTTTATAAGACAATTAAATAGGTATAGATAGGGAGAAGAGGAATGAAAAATAAAATATCAACTTGGCTAGGAATAGTAGCAACTATGGGAGTTCTTGTTGTTGCGGTTACATTTGGAATGTTAGAGCTTGCCGATAATCCAGTAGATAAAGAAGTGAGTGCTCAAATAGATAAAAAAGAAGATCTAACGATAATAGGTAGAGAAGTAGATGGAGTCTTTGTTGATGTGTATGTTACGGAAAATTCTACTGAAAGCGAAGTCATTACAGCGATGCATCACATGACTCATCAAAAAGTAGTGGTGGAACGAAAATCGGGGTCTATCCCAATGATTCAAAATAATGCTGAAAAATAAAAAAATCATAAATAAGAGTAGTTTTGCGAAGAAAAATGAGCTGTTAGTAATTGCTGATAGATGGGCAAAAAAGACTTTAGTAAAATTGTAGAAGATCACAATGTTATCTCGGATGCTCAAGAAGATAACGTTTGTAAAGCCGCTAGAGCGATGGATGCGGTAGAAGAGCAACATTATATTTTAACTACATTCGGGGAGGAAAAAGCGAAAGAATTATACGAATCAGGGGATGCTCCGCATGTTCAATAAAAAATAATATAAAGTGCTTTTAGTTTTTTTGATTATCTTACTTTAGGGGGAATAGGGACTTATAAATAAATACTCTGCTTTCTCAATGATTTGTAACAAAAAAAGAAATATGTAATTCATTATTAGATGATGCAGGACCGGCTAAATCGAATCGTAGCACATCTGTTAAAGGATTTTAGCAGGGAAGTCATCCATGATATAATAGAAAATAATAAAAAGTCCTGGAAAACAGGACTGTATTATTCTTCGTCTTTATTTTGTTTTTCTAATTCAACTAACTTTTGAATTAAAATGTGCTGCGGCATATGCATAAGTTGTTCAAGTGGAACACCTAGTGCTTTTGATAGGCGGACTGCAGTGTCTGGAGAAATTTGTAATGGTCTCATAGAAGTACCTCCTTTTTCGTATAGTATAGCATAAGATTGGGGGAGTGAGGATGACTCTTATATTTGCACATCGTGGTGCAGCAGGAACATACCCAGAAAATACAATGATTTCATTTGAAGCGGCGGAGTCTTTTAGAGCGGATGGAATTGAGCTTGATGTTCAATTAACGAAAGACGGAAAAGTTGTCGTCATTCATGATGAAACGGTGAACCGGACAACAAATGGAAAAGGTGCGGTTCGAAATTATTTATATGAGGATTTATGTAACTTAGATGCGAGTTATAAATTTGGTGATAAAGTAGGGTTTTGTAAAATACCTCTTTTAGAAGAGGTATTAGAATGGATTGAAAAAACACAGTTACTACTTAATATTGAACTTAAAAATAATAAAATTCCATACAGAGGTTTAGAGGAAGAAGTCATAACGCTTGTACGAAAATTTAATCTAGAAGATCGTGTTATATTTTCTTCATTTAATCACTACAGTATGAAAAGGTGTCATATGATGGCACCAGATATTCAAACAGCGATTTTATATCGCGAAGGTTTGCATAGTCCGTGGGCATATGCAAAAAAAATGGGGGCTACAGCAGTGCACCCTAATTATCGTTATCTTCAAGATGCCGTTGCTGAACTAACGATGGAAAGTGATGTAGAGGTTCGGCCCTATACAATTAATGAAGAAACACTTATGCTGAAATATTTTGAGATAAATATATCGGCGATTATTACGGATTATCCTGAAACGGCAAGAACGTTATTGCAAATAAAAAAATGAGACCGCGTGTAACGGTCTCATTTTTTTATTTGTAAATAGTAGGGCTTTCCTATCTTCTAAAGCGAGCTTGTACTTTATTTTGTTTACGATCTCGGTGTAAGACGAAGCCACCAAAAATATAAAACCCGAGCGCGAAGCAGAGAGCGCCGATTAAAAATTGTAACCATAGTATAGAGAGTGGAGGAAATAGAATTCCGAACACAGTATCTCTCATTAACTTAATGCCAAACACAGCTAATGAAATAGGGATGAGTGCTAATAATAGAGCAAGGTAACGCTGCATATAAACGCTCCTTTTCAGATTATTTTGTTTATTTTAATGATGTTATATGAAAAGGGGGTTTGTCAAGAGGGGGCTGAACGAGTAAGATAAGGGTGTGAAAAATTTTGCAGAGATACTTCGAGAGGAAGTGTAATATATGAAACAAAAAGTTTTAATTGTTGGTGCAGGTGAAGGTGGCAGTACACTGCTGAATCTGTTGCAAAGTTCGAATATATTTCAAATTATAGGGATTATTGATATAAATCCGATAGCAAAAGGATTGCAAATGGCTAAGGAATACGGGGTTACAATTGGAGAGAGTGTAACGCCGTTTCTTTCTATGCGCATTGATGTAATGTTTGATATGACAGGTGATGATGAATTACATAAAGAGTTATTAAAGAAAAAGCATAAAGATACTCTTCTTATACCAGGTGATATTGCGAAAATTGTTACGAGATTAGCACATGAGAAGGAAGATTTAATTGGAAAGTTAGAAGAACAGACGCAGCAAGGGGATTTAATTTTAAATTCTACGCATGACGGTATGATTGTGATCGACCGAGAGGGACAAGTTCGCCTATTTAATAAAAGTGCAGAGCGTATTATCGGGTATAAAAAGGAAGATGCGGTGGGGAAATATATTTTAGAAGTTATTCCGACTAGTAAGTTGCTTCGTATTATACGTACGAAACAAATAGAAGTGAATTATGAACTGACGTTGGAAAATGAAAAGAAAATTATTACAACCCGCATTCCGATATTAAAAGAGGGAGGCGAGGTGCAAGGGGCATTTGCGATTTTTAAAGATATAACAGAAGTGGTAGACCTTGCAGAAGAAGTTACGGATTTAAAAGAGATTCAAACGTTACTTGAGGCGATTATCAACTCCTCTGAGGAAGCAATTTCGGTCGTGGATGAAAAAGGAAGAGGGTTAGTAATTAATCCTGCGTATACGAAATTAACAGGTTTAACAGAAGAAGACATTATTGGGAAACCAGCTACAACCGATATTGTAGAAGGTGAAAGTATGCATATGAAAGTACTTCGAACACGTAGGGCGGTACGCGGCATACATATGAAGATTGGGCAGAAAAAGCGAGATGTAATTGTAAACGTAGCGCCAGTTATTGTTGATGGAATATTGAAAGGAAGCGTCGGTGTAATTCGTGACGTATCAGAAATTCAAAAGTTAACAAATGAATTGAATAGAGCAAGGCAAATTATTCGAACGTTAGAAGCGAAATATTCATTTGAGGATATTGTCGGAAATTCAGATGAAACAACGGCTGCTATTGAACAGGCGAAACTTGGGGCGAATACACCAGCAACAGTATTACTACGCGGAGAGTCAGGGACAGGTAAAGAATTATTTGCGCATGCCATCCATAATGGAAGTAATCGAAAATATAATAAGTTCGTTCGTGTAAACTGTGCGGCTATTTCGGAGACGTTGTTAGAAAGTGAATTATTCGGTTATGAGGAAGGTGCATTTTCTGGAGCGAAAAGAGGCGGGAAGCGTGGATTCTTTGAGGAAGCGAATAACGGCAGTATCTTTTTAGATGAAATAGGAGAATTGTCTGCAAACACACAAGCGAAACTCCTTCGCGTGTTGCAAGAAAAAGAGATTGTAAAAGTTGGTGGGACGAAAGCAATCCCGATAAATGTTAGGGTAATTGCGGCGACACATGTGAATTTAGAAAAGGCCATTTTAGAAGGAGAGTTTAGAGAGGATTTATATTATCGGTTAAATAAAATTCCAATTCAAATTCCATCTCTTCGTCAGCGTAAAGGAGATATACCGGCAATCGCAGAAAGATTAATTCAAAAAATAAACCAAGATTATGGCCGAAATATAGAGGGGCTCACTGATTCGGCTATTTCATATTTACAATCATATGAATGGCCAGGGAATGTGAGGGAACTTGAAAATATTTTGGGGAGAGCTATTATCTTTATGAATTATAACGAGACCTATATTGATGTACACCATTTACCGCCATTACATAATGAAGAGCAGGTGGAGTCAAAGCAAACACATTTATTACCTGAGTTAGAAGAAAAGCCACTAGAACATTTAGTAACAGAATTTGAAGGGAATATCATTCATGAATATTTAGAGAGGTTTGGTGGAAATAAAACGCAAACTGCAAGAGCGTTAGGAATTTCGGTTCGAAACTTATATTACAAGCTGGAAAAGTATGAGTGTGCAAAAAATAGCATGCAATAAATTGCGTACCGTGCAATTTATTGCATGGTATACAAAAAGTGACAAAATAAGACAGAATCTTTTGTTATTTTCCAAAGTATTGATTTTACTGCATTTTGAATGCGTTTTCATTATTGGTAAGACCACTTTTAAAAGTTGGCACGGTATTTGCTTTATAAAAAGACGAGGGACGACGGAAAGGGTTGATTACAAAATATGAAGTTAGAACACTTAATTGATCAAGCGGCAGGCCAGCCTAAAAAAACGGTGGCTGTAGCAGTAGCTGAAGATCATGAAGTAATTGAAGCTGTAGCGAAGGCAATTACATTACAGCTAGCTCAATTTCGTCTATATGGAAATCAAGAAAAAATAATGGGGATGCTACAAGAACATGGTTTACAAACTTCAGAACATATTGAAGTGATTGCAGCGGCATCAAGTGCTGAGGCTGCAGAACTTTCTGTTAAAGCTGTAAGAAATGGCGAAGCAGATGTGCTTATGAAGGGGAACATCCCAACAGCAAATATTTTGAAAGCTGTATTAAATAAAGAGTGGGGACTTCGTAAAGGTAGCGTACTTTCACACGTTGCAGCATTTGAAGTTCCAAATTACAATCGTCTGATTTTTGTTACAGATGCAGCGATGAACATTGCACCTGATGTAACACAAAAAGCTGCTATTATACAGAATACTGTAGAAGTTGCCCGGGCAATAGGAATGGATTTGCCAAAGGTAGCGCCAATTGCAGCGGTAGAGGTTGTGAATCCTGCGATGCAAGCAACAATTGATGCAGCGATGTTAACTCAAATGAATCGTCGCGGACAAATTAAAAATTGTGTCGTTGATGGACCACTTGCTTTAGATAATGCAGTATCACAAATTGCAGCAGAACATAAAGGCATAGTAAGTGATGTAGCAGGTAAGGCAGACATTTTACTCGTCCCAACGATTGAAGCTGGAAATGTGCTATACAAATCACTCGTATACTTTGCGGATGCAAAAGTAGGAGCAATGATTGCTGGCGCAAAAGCACCGATTGTTTTAACATCTCGTGCTGATTCAGCAGAAACAAAAGTATATTCATTAGCATTGGCAGTTGCGACTGCTTCAAAATAAACCAAAAAGGGTAAAACATTAGGGGGAAACGACAATGACATTAGAAATCTTCGAATACTTAGAAAAATATGATTATGAGCAAGTAGTATTTTGTCAAGATAAAGAATCTGGTTTAAAAGCAATTATTGCAATTCATGATACAACACTTGGACCAGCTCTTGGTGGAACAAGGATGTGGACATATGATTCTGAAGAAGCGGCGATTGAAGATGCATTGCGTCTTGCAAAAGGGATGACATACAAAAACGCAGCAGCTGGTCTAAACTTAGGTGGTGCGAAAACAGTAATTATCGGTGACCCACGTAAAGATAAGAGCGAAGCGATGTTCCGTGCATTAGGACGCTATATTCAAGGGCTAAACGGACGTTATATTACAGCTGAAGATGTTGGTACAACAGTAGATGATATGGATATTATCCACGAAGAAACTGACTTTGTAACGGGTATTTCACCATCATTCGGTTCTTCTGGTAACCCATCTCCAGTAACTGCATACGGTGTTTACCGTGGTATGAAAGCAGCTGCGAAAGAAGCTTTCGGTACTGATAATTTAGAAGGAAAAGTAATTGCTGTTCAAGGTGTTGGTAACGTAGCATACCACCTATGTAAACATTTACACGCTGAAGGAGCAAAATTAATCGTTACAGATATTAATAAAGAAGCTGTACAACGTGCAGTAGAAGAATTTGGTGCGGCAGCAGTTGAACCAAATGAAATTTACGGTGTTGAATGTGATATTTACGCACCATGTGCATTAGGTGCAACAGTTAATGATGAAACTATTCCACAACTTAAAGCAAAAGTAATCGCAGGTTCTGCAAATAACCAATTAAAAGAAGATCGTCACGGTGACATCATTCATGAAATGGGTATTGTATACGCACCGGACTATGTAATTAATGCAGGTGGCGTAATTAACGTAGCAGATGAATTATATGGATACAATAGAGAACGTGCACTAAAACGTGTTGAGTCTATCTATGACACAATTGCAAAAGTAATCGAAATTTCAAAACGTGATGGCATACCAACTTATGTAGCAGCAGATCGTCTAGCTGAAGAGCGCATTGCAAGCTTGAAAAACTCTCGTAGCACATACTTACGCAACGGTCATGACATTATTAGCCGTCGCTAATCATTCATATATAACTTTTACAAAAGGTGTGGTTACCTCTTATGAGGTTTCCACTTCCTTTTAAATTTATTAGTGGAGGTAGCAACATTGTCTGTAAATCGAATTCTTGTTATTAACCCAGGTAGTACATCCACAAAAATTGGTGTTTTTGATAATGAAAGACCTGTTCTAGAAGAAACGATTCGTCATGACGTAGAACAGATTGGAAAATATAAGCGAATTATTGACCAATATGAGTTTCGTAAAGAAACGATTTTAGAAGTTCTACATTCTCATGGTATTAACATTTCAAAATTAAACGCTGTTTGTGGGCGTGGTGGATTACTTCGTCCAATCGAAGGCGGTACGTATACAGTAAACGATGCGATGTTAGAAGATTTAAAAAATGGGTTTAGTGGTCATCACGCTTCAAACCTAGGAGGCATTTTAGCCTATGAAATTGCTTCTGGATTAAATATTCCTGCATTCATTGTGGACCCTGTCGTTGTAGATGAGATGGAGCCAATTGCTCGTATCAGCGGTATTGCTGGTATGGAACGCAAAAGTATCTTCCATGCATTAAATCAAAAAGCGGTTGCTCGTAAAGTAGCTGATCAATTAAATCACAAATACGAGGATTTAAATTTATTAGTTACACATATGGGCGGAGGTATTACGGTTGGTGCTCATAAAAAAGGAAAAGTTATCGATGTAAATAATGGCTTAAACGGAGAAGGACCATTTAGCCCAGAGCGTGCTGGTACAGTACCAGTAGGACAGCTAGTTGAAATGTGTTTCTCTGGTGAGTATTACCGAGACGAAATGGTGAAACAGCTTGTCGGACAAGGTGGACTTGTAAGTCTAATCGGTACAAATGATGCGATTAAAGTAGAACAAATGGTTGAAAAAGGTGATCCTGAAGCAACTCTTATTTATAAAGCAATGGCATATCAAGTTGCGAAAGAAATTGGCGGAGCAAGTGCTGTGCTTCACGGGAAAATCGATGCAATCGTATTAACTGGTGGACTTGCGTACAGTAAAATTCTTGTTGATGAAATAAAAGAACGAGTGGACTGGATTGCAGATGTTATCGTACATCCAGGGGAAGATGAGTTAGAAGCGTTAGCAGAAGGGGCACTTCGTGTATTACGTGAAGAAGAAGCGCCGAAAGAGTATGTTGTAAGAGAAAAACAAACAGTAGCTAGGGGTTGAGATAATGGCAAGAGAATATGATTTAGTCATCGTTGGCGGTGGTACAGGTGGATATGTTGCTGCTATTCGCGCATCACAACTAGGATTAAAAACAGCACTTGTTGAAAAAGAAAATCTTGGTGGTACTTGTTTACACAAAGGATGTATTCCTAGTAAAGCTCTTTTACGTAGTGCAGAAGTATACGCAACTGCTAAAAAAGGAGAAGAGTTCGGAGTTATTGCAAGTAATGTAGAACTAAACTTTGCTAAAGTACAAGAGCGCAAAGAAAAGATTGTAACGCAGCTTCATAAAGGCGTTCAGCATTTAATGAAACAAGGTAAAATTGATGTGTTTGAAGGTATTGGCCGTATTCTTGGCCCATCTATTTTCTCTCCAATGCCAGGTACAATTTCAGTTGAACTTGCAAGTGGAGAAGAAAATGAAATGTTAATTCCAAAAAATGTACTTGTTGCAACAGGTTCTCGTCCAAATTCATTACCAGGTTTAGAGTTAGACGGAGAGTACGTAATGTCTTCCGATCACGCTCTAAAAATGGAAACGCTTCCTAGTTCGATTATTATCGTTGGTGGCGGTGTAATCGGTATTGAGTGGGCGTCTATGCTTGCTGACTTCGGTGTAGAAGTTACAGTGTTAGAGTATGCGAAAACGATATTACCACTAGAGGATCAGGACGTTTCAAAAGAAATGCAACGTCTATTCAAGAAAAAAGGTATTAAAGTGGTAACTGGTGCAAAAGTATTACCAGAAACATTGGTAAAAGATAATGGAGTAACAATTCAAGCTGAACATAACGGTGAGAATAAAGAATTTAAAGCAGAAAAAATGCTTGTATCTGTAGGAAGACAAGCTAATACGCAAAACATTGGTTTAGAGAATACAGATATCGTTGTGGAAAAAGGATACATTCAAACAAATGAGTTTTATCAAACGAAAGAATCTCATATTTACGCAATTGGAGATGTAATCGGTGGCTTACAGCTTGCTCACGTTGCTTCTCATGAAGGAATTGTTGCAGTAGAACATATTGCTGGTAAAGAAGTTACACCAATCGATTATTCTATGGTATCAAAATGCGTATATAGCAGTCCAGAAGTTGCTTCTGTTGGTTTAACAGAACAAGAAGCGAAAGAAAAAGGCTATAAGTTAAAAGTAGGTAAGTTCTCATTCCGTGCAATCGGAAAAGCACTTGTATACGGAGAATCTGATGGATTTGTAAAACTTGTAGTTGATGAAGAAACAAATGACATTCTTGGTGTTCATATGATTGGACCACATGTAACAGATATGATTTCTGAAGCTGGTCTTGCAAGAGTACTTGATGCAACACCTTGGGAAGTAGCACATACAATTCATCCGCATCCATCATTATCTGAGGCGATTGGTGAAGCAGCATTAGCTGTAGATGGAAAAGCGTTACACGCATAAAAATGTGGATTTAGGAGGTTATGAAAAATGGCAGAAGTAAAAGAAAAGCGCCATGAAGAGCTTGGCTTAAGTGATGAGCAAGTATTAGAAATGTTCCGTACGATGTTACTTGCACGTAAAATTGACGAACGTATGTGGTTATTAAACCGTGCTGGTAAAATTCCATTCGTAATTTCTTGTCAAGGACAAGAGGCTGCACAAGTTGGGGCAGCGTTCGCTCTTGATAGAGAAAAAGATTATGCATTACCATACTACCGTGATATGGGTGTTGTACTAGCGTTTGGTATGACAGCTAAAGAACTTATGTTGTCTGCTTTCGCGAAAGCTGGAGATCCAAACTCTGGTGGTCGTCAAATGCCTGGTCACTTCGGTCAAAAGAAAAATCGTATTGTTACAGGTTCATCTCCAGTAACAACGCAAGTACCACATGCAGTTGGTATTGCACTAGCTGGAAAAATGGAGAAGAAAGATTTAGTAACGTTTGTTACATTCGGAGAAGGTTCTTCAAACCAAGGTGACTTCCATGAAGGGGCAAACTTTGCTGGTGTACACAAACTTCCTGTTATTTTCATGTGTGAAAATAATAAATATGCAATCTCTATTCCAGTTGAAAAACAATTAGCATGTAAAAACGTAGCAGATCGTGCAATTGGTTACGGTATGCCTGGATATACAATAGACGGAAACAATCCGCTTGCAGTGTATAAAGCTGTAAAAGAAGCGGCAGATCGCGGTCGTCGTGGTGAAGGCCCGACTTTAATTGAAACAGTATCATATCGTTTAACAGCACATTCTAGTGACGACGATGATCGTGTTTATCGTGATAAAGAAGAAGTAGAAGAAGCGAAGAAAAAAGATTCAATTATAACATTTGCAGCTTATTTAAAAGAAGCTGGTGTGTTAACTGAGGAATCTGAAAAACAAATGTTAGACGAAATTATGCATATCGTAAATGAAGCAACAGAATATGCAGAAAATGCTCCGTATGCAGCACCTGAAGATGCATTGAAGCACGTATACGCAGAATAGGGGGGAACGTTTCATGGCTGTAATGTCTTATATTGATGCTATTACATTAGCAATGCGCGAAGAAATGGAACGCGATGAGAAAGTATTCGTTTTAGGAGAAGATGTTGGTAAAAAAGGTGGCGTGTTTAAAGCGACACACGGTTTGTATGATCAATTTGGTGAAGATCGTGCGCTTGATGCACCGCTTGCAGAATCTGCAATCGCTGGAGTAGCAATTGGTGCTGCAATGTATGGTATGCGTCCAATCGCTGAAATGCAGTTTGCTGATTTTATCATGCCAGCAGTAAACCAAATTGTTTCTGAGGCAGCAAAAATTCGTTATCGTTCTAACAACGATTGGACTTGTCCAGTTACAATTCGTGCACCATTTGGCGGAGGCGTTCACGGTGCATTGTATCATTCACAATCTGTAGAAGCGATGTTTGCAAACCAACCAGGTTTAAAAATTGTTATCCCTTCTACGCCATATGATGCAAAAGGCTTACTAAAAGCTGCCATTCGTGATGAAGATCCAGTATTATTCTTTGAACATAAACGTGCATATCGCTTAATTAAAGGTGAAGTACCAGAAGATGACTACGTATTACCAATCGGAAAAGCAGATGTAAAACGCGAAGGTGATGATATTACTGTTATCACATACGGATTATGTGTTCATTTTGCTCTTCAAGCAGCTGAAAAGTTAGCACAGGACGGCATCTCTGCACACATTCTTGATTTACGTACTGTATATCCATTAGATAAAGAAGCAATCATTGAAGCTGCTTCTAAAACAGGTAAAGTTCTTCTTGTAACAGAAGACAATAAAGAAGGAAGTATTATAAGTGAAGTGGCAGCAATTATTGCTGAAAACTGTCTGTTTGATTTAGATGCGCCAATCGCACGTCTTGCAGGTCCAGACGTTCCAGCAATGCCATATGCACCAACAATGGAAAAATTCTTTATGGTAAATCCAGATAAAGTTGAAAAAGCAATGCGTGAACTTGCGGAATTTTAATCGGGGGGACTATACATGGCTGTAGAAAATATTACAATGCCTCAGCTCGGGGAGAGCGTTACAGAGGGTACAATTAGTAAATGGCTCGTTAATGTTGGCGATCACGTAAATAAGTATGATCCGCTTGCAGAAGTAATGACTGATAAAGTAAATGCTGAAGTACCATCTTCTTTCACTGGTATTGTGAAAGAGTTAATCGCTGGTGAAGGTGATACGTTAGCTGTAGGTGAAGTAGTTTGTGTGATTCAAGTAGAAGGCGCAGATGAAGTAGCAGCAACAGCTGTTGAGGAAAAAACGAAAGAAGAACCAAAGGCAGAAGTAGCTA
This sequence comes from Bacillus basilensis, assembly GCF_050630465.1. Lineage (NCBI taxonomy): Bacteria > Bacillati > Bacillota > Bacilli > Caryophanales > Bacillaceae > Bacillus > Bacillus basilensis. The sequence continues at coordinate 173,386 of NZ_JBNTQO010000002.1, forward strand.
CGCCTGAAAAAGCACCGAAAGCAAAACAACCAACTGATGGAAAACCACGTTTTTCACCAGCTGTGTTAAAACTTGCGGGTGAGCATAATGTGGATTTAGATTTAGTAGAAGGTACGGGAGCAAATGGCCGTATCACTCGTAAAGATATTTTAAAGCTAGTGGAATCTGGAAATATTCCGCAAGCAGGTGCAAAGAAAGAGGAAGCGGTAGCAGCAGTAGTAGTAGCGCGTCCAGAAGCACCAAAAGCAGCGCCGGTAGCACAAAAAGTAGAAGCTGCAAAACCAGTTTCTGTACCGACAATGCCTGGCGATATCGAAATTCCAGTAACAGGTGTGCGTAAAGCAATTGCAGCGAACATGTTACGTAGTAAACACGAAGCGCCACATGCTTGGATGATGATTGAAGTAGATGTGACAAACCTTGTGTCATACCGTAATTCAATTAAAGGTGATTTCAAGAAGCGTGAAGGCTTTAACTTAACGTTCTTTGCTTTCTTCGTAAAAGCAGTGGCACAAGCGTTAAAAGAATATCCTCAAATTAATTCAATGTGGGCTGGCGATAAAATCGTTCAGAAGAAAGATATTAACCTTTCTATCGCTGTTGCAACAGAGGATGAACTATTTGTACCAGTAATTAAACACGCGGACGAGAAGACGATTAAAGGTATCGCTCGTGAAATTACAGAACTTGCAGGAAAAGTACGTACGAAATCGTTAAAAGCGGACGAAATGCAAGGCGGAACATTTACAATTAATAACACTGGATCATTCGGTTCTGTTCAATCTATGGGTATTATTAATTACCCACAAGCGGCTATTTTACAAGTTGAATCAATTGTAAAACGTCCAGTAATTATGGATAATGGTATGTTCGGTGCTCGCGATATGGTTAACTTATGTTTATCACTTGATCACCGTGTATTAGATGGCTTAATTTGTGGTAAATTCTTAGGACGTGTAAAAGAAATTTTAGAAAATACGTCAGAAAATAATACATCTGTATATTAATAAAAAGCTCGCTTATGCGAGCTTTTTATCATCTCATTTCTTCATTTGCATCCTACTATATGTACAACACTTTTCCCGGTAATCTTACAATGAACGAGAATGTATTAGGAATTTACGAAAATACATTGCTGATATATGGTATATAGATATAAAATAAGGAAAGAATAATTTTTTTGGCAAATCTTACTGATGAAACTGTAGTATAATATATTGTATTGTATGAAAAAGAGAGTTATTCTATATAAGTGTTTTATAGATAATGTGTAATCAGTCGTCAAAACATGAAGAATGTTGACTCCTGGTTTTTTATTTTGCCGTAACAATGTTTCAGGAGGATGTCATGAAAAGAAGTACCGAGTTTCTAAAAAGTTTAGATGTAAAATTAATTTTAATTTTGTTTGCACTATGTGTTACGAGTATAGCTGCTATATATAGCAGTCAGCAAACCGGACAGTATGGAGATGCAAACTTTGCTATGAAACAAGGTGTTAACTACATAATTGGGGTTGTATTGTTACTTCTTGTTGCAAGCATAGACTTAGATCAATTACAAAAATTGTCTTGGCCACTTTATATTGCTGGATTTGGCTCACTTATTCTTTTGAAAATATTACCGGTTTCCACTTTCACACCTGAAAAATTAGGTGCAAAAAGGTGGTTTGTTTTTCCAGTAGCTGGACAAATTCAGCCGTCTGAGTTTTTCAAAATTTCATTGCTTCTCATAGTAGCAAGTATAGCAGTGAAACATAATGCACAGTATATGGCAAGGACATTCCAAACGGATTTGAAATTAGTAGGTAAAATTATGCTAGTGTCACTTCCACCTATGGCTGTTGTATATAGCCAACCAGATACAGGTATGGTGTTCTTATATGCTGCTGCTATTGCATGTATTTTATTTATGTCAGGTATTCAGAAAAAATTGATAGCGTTATGTACAGTTATTCCGGTGACCATATTATCTGCGTTAATATTCATTTACGTAAGATATGAGGATTTCTTCTTTAACAATTTAGTTACTTTACTAAAACCTCACCAACAATCACGTATTTTAGGTTGGTTAGATCCATTTGAACATACAGATCAAGGTTATCAAACACAGCAATCGATTTTAGCTGTAGGTAGTGGAGGAATGGAAGGTAAAGGGTTTGGTGAAGGAAGCGTCTATATCCCAGAGAAGCATACGGACTTTATTTTCGCTACTATTGCCGAAGAAGGTGGATTTATCGTAGCAGCGCTAGTTGTCTTCTTGTTCCTATTACTACTATATCGAACAATTATTATCGGTTATTCTGCTGATAATTTATTTGGTACATTATTATGTGCTGGATCTATCGGTATATTGACAGTTCAAATATTCCAAAACATCGGTATGATTGTTGGACTAATGCCTGTAAAAGGGATTGCATTACCTTTCTTATCATACGGGGGAAGTTCCTTATTCTCAAATATGATTATGATGGGTCTTATATTATCGGTACGAAAAACGTATAAAAAGTATATGTTTTCTGTTAAGTAAAAAAGCTGGTTCGTGTAAAAACGAACCAGCTTTTTTACATATATGTTAGCTACAGTAGATGAAGCACATAAAATAAATATTTTGTTAAAAAAATGAAAAATATACGCATTTTGTCGTTTCATACATATGATACAATAGTGTGGACAACGAACAAGGAGGCGATACGATGGGATATGTAGAAGAATTACGAAAAATAGTTGGTCATCGCCCTTTAATTTTAGTTGGTGCTGTTGTACTCGTTATAAATGAAAGTGGATATGTTTTATTACAGCAACGGACAGAGCCGTACGGAAAATGGGGGCTGCCTGGCGGGCTCATGGAGCTTGGTGAATCACCAGAAGAAACAGCTTACCGCGAAGTATATGAAGAGACAGGAATAGAAGTAAAGAACCTACGATTAATCAATGTATTTTCTGGAGCGAACTATTTTACAAAATTAGCAAACGGTGATGAATTTCAATCTGTAACGACTGCTTATTATACGGATGAATACGAAGGGGATTTTGTTATGAATAAAGAAGAAGCAGTTCAGCTTAAATTTTTCCAAGTAACAGAACTACCTGAATATATTGTAGGATCTCATAAAAAAATGATTGGTGAATATATGAAGATTATGGAAAAAAAGATATAATAATAGTGAAAGAAATACAAAAACACAGTTCTGGTTGGTAGTCCAGACGCATGATTTCATGTCAGTAACCTTCCCCCTCCGGGATGTCCCGTATTTCTAATTTTTTTAAAGGAGGGGCTGTCAATGGATTTGACAGTATATCACGATGGACAATTTTTTGTAGGAATTATTACATGTAAAGAAAAAGGGAAATTGTATGGAGCGAGGTATATTTTTGGAACGGAACCTTCAGACGAAGAAGTGCTTATATTTGTGAACGGTTCAATGTTAGCGTATTTTCAGCACTTTGCAAAATGTGGTGTGGAAGTGAAAGAAAAACAGCGTCCCAAAAATATAAAGCGGATCATACGACAAGCAGCAAAAGAAGTAAATGTAAACCGTTTTACTAAGGCGCAAGAGGCAATTAGCTTATCTTATGAACTGCATAAACAAGAAAAGAAAGTGCAATCTAAAGAGGAGCGAGAAGCTGAAAAACAAAGAATGCGTTTAATCAAAGTACAAAAAGCAAAGCAAAAACATCGTGGTCATTAAAAAAAGGTGTTAGAGTCCTGCTCTGACACCTTTTCTATACCTAAATACAAGTAAACTTACTTGTATTTCATAAACATTAACTGGTAAGATACAAATAGATAGTTTTAGAGGAGGGAAAAGATTGATTAATTTTAACTTTTTTATGAATGATGTTGTCCGCCAAGCGCGTGAAGAGATTGTCTCTGCTGGATATACAGAATTAACGACGCCGGAAGCAGTAGAAGAAGCGTTTAAAAGAAATGGAACAACACTTGTAATGGTAAACTCTGTATGTGGTTGTGCAGGTGGCATCGCTCGTCCTGCTGCTGCGCATTCCGTACATTATGATAAACGTCCTAACCATCTTGTAACGGTGTTTGCAGGTCAAGATAAAGAAGCAACAGCAAGAGCTCGTGAATATTTCGAAGGGTATCCACCTTCTTCTCCATCATTTGCGTTATTAAAAGATGGAAAAATTGTAACGATGGTAGAGCGTCATGAAATTGAAGGTCATGAACCAATGCAAGTCATTGCGAAACTACAATCTTATTTCGAAGAGAATTGCGAAGAACTATAAATAATTGAAAAGGCGCTATGCTCACAATTAAGTGGGGGTAGCGCCTTTTTTATTTATTATTCAAAACGATAGGATATACATTAGTTGGTTAATTTATGCATTATTTTATGCATAATAAACATTGGTTTAAATGATTTTTTTATTTATTTTTATTTTATATATTGCATAAAAATTAAAGTGCTGATACAATACAAACATCGAATAAATATTCTATTAAACTTTTAAATATACATTATTAGGGGGAAGAAAGATGAAGAAGTTAGTATCAATATCGTTTGCACTTATTTTAATTGTAAGTATGTTCAGTGCTTGTAGTAATGGGGAAGAAAAGGCTACGGGAAAAAATAAAAAAGTACTGGTTATGGGGACTTCAGCAGATTATAAACCATATGAATACGTGGAAGCTTCAAAAAGTGATGAAATTATCGGCTTTGATGTTGATGTTGCTAAATATATCGGAAAAGAACTTGGTTATGAAGTGAAAGTGAAAGATATGGATTTTGGTGGTTTATTAGCATCTCTTAGCTCAGGAAAAGTTGATTTCGTAATGGCAGGAATGACACCAACTGCAGAGCGTAAAAATAATGTTGATTTCACAGATATTTATTTTGTTGCAAAAAACATGGTCGTTTCTAAAAAGGATTCTAACATTAAATCTGTAGAGGATTTAAAAGGGAAAAAAGTAGGGGTACAAACAGGATCTATTCAAGAAGAGAAAGCAGCAGAATTTAAAAAACAAGTAGATTTCAAAGTTGAGGGACGTGACCGTATACCAGAAATCGTACAAGAAATTAAAGCAGGTCGTTTTGATGCTGCAATTATAGAAGACACAGTTGCTAAAAATTATTTAGAGAAAATGAAAGATTTACAAGGAATTGAAATTAAAGAAGCGCCAGAAGAAGTAGGAGCAGCAATTGCCCTTCCGAAAAATAGTGATAAAACAGCTGAATTTAATAAAGTAATTAAAAAAATGCAAGAAAATGGAGAAATGGATAAATTAGTGAAGAAATGGTTTGGCAGCGAAAAATAAGCTGCTTTTCACTTTTCTGTGAGGGGAATGAAAAGAATGAACTTAGATTTTTCAGCGATTACGCCTTCGATACCGTATATATTAAAAGGTCTAGAAGTTACTTTGAAAATTGTAGCAGTGTCAGCTTTAGCAGGATTTATTTTAGGAACGTTATTAGCGCTTTGTAAAATTGCTAGAATACGAGCATTAAATATAGCGGCAGATCTTTATACATCAATTTTCCGTGGTACACCACTTGTATTGCAATTAATGATTATTTATTTCGGTGTACCGCAAATAATTGGTTATGAAATACCGGCCTTTTTAGCGGCTGTACTAGCATTTAGTTTGAATTCAGGTGCATACATGTCAGAAGTAATCCGTGCCGGCATTCAAGCAGTTGATAAAGGACAAACAGAAGCAGCAATGGCTTTAGGGATTCCTTACGGGAAAATGATGCGAAATATCATTTTTCCTCAAGCATTAAAAAATATATTACCAGCGCTTGTGAACGAGTTTGCGACACTTACGAAAGAATCGGCTGTAGTAACAGTAATAGGAGCAACGGATTTAATGCGCCGTGCTTACATTGTAGGCGGTGAGACGTTTAAATATCTGGAACCATTACTTTTTGTTGGACTCATTTATTATATGCTAGTCATTATTCTTACATTAGTCGGGAAGGCAATTGAAGGGAGAATGAAGAAAAGTGATTAAAATTGAAAACCTTCATAAATCATTTGGAAAAAACGAAGTATTAAAAGGAATTACAACAACGATTGAAAAAGGGGAAGTTGTAGCAATTATTGGACCGTCTGGATCAGGGAAATCAACATTTTTACGTTGTATGAATGTGTTAGAAGCACCGACAAATGGTCACATTTGGATTGGAACGAAAGAAGTAACGAATCCGAAAACGAATATTATGCACGTTCGTGAAAATGTCGGAATGGTATTTCAACATTTCCACCTATTTCCTCATATGACTGTATTAGAAAATATTACGTATGCTCCTATCAATGTAAAAGGAGTAACGAAACAAGAAGCAGAAAAGAAAGCCGAAAAACTTTTAGAAAAGGTCGGTTTATTAGATAAAAAAGATACGTATCCGAATCGTCTTTCGGGAGGACAAAAGCAACGTGTAGCAATTGCGAGAGCGTTAGCGATGGAACCAGAAGTAATGTTATTTGATGAACCGACATCAGCACTAGATCCAGAAATGGTAAAAGAAGTGTTAGAAGTTATGAAATCATTAGTTACGACAGGAATGACAATGGCGATTGTTACACATGAAATGGGATTTGCAAAAGAAGTAGCAGATCGTGTTCTCTTTTTAGATGGTGGAAAACTTGTAGAAGATAGTGCGCCAGCAGAATTCTTTGCAGCACCGAAAAGCGAGCGTGCGCAACAATTTTTACAAAAAATATTGTAATATGTAAAGGTTACGTGAATAATAAGTAGAAAAGGATGGCATTGTGTCATCCTTTTTTTATACTAACTTTAAATAAGTTTATACATATAGGAGCAATGCTATGTTCAAAATTGGATACCGTACAGTAAAAACAGCAATAGGGACAGGCGCAGCAGTTTTTATTGCTCAGTTATTAGGGTTAGAATTTTATAGTTCAGCGGGTATTTTAGTTATATTATGTGTACAAAATACGAAACGTAAATCACTTCAAGTGTCGTTACATCGTTTTTTAGCTTGTGTACTATCAATGGTATTCGCGTTTTGTATATTTGAAACAATTGGTTATACACCACTTGCAATTAGTGTATTATTACTTACATTTATTCCGACTGCAGTTATGCTTAAAATTCAAGAAGGTATTGTCACGAGTTCAGTTATTGTTATGCACCTGTATTCATTGAAACAAATTACATGGCTTATTGTTGGGAACGAAATTGCGATATTAACGATAGGGATTAGCGTGGCTTTATTAGTGAATATGTATATGCCAAGTAGTGAAAATAAACTAAAAGAGTATCAGGATAAAATAGAAAGTAATTTTAAAACAATTTTGTTTGAAATGGTTGTGTATTTACGAAACAGGGAAAGTAGCTGGAGCGGGGCAGAACTTATTGAAACTGAAAATATGTTAAATGAAGCAAGGGATTTATCGTTTAAGAAACTTGAGAATGCATTTATGCGAGAAGATAGTTATTACTACCGCTATTTTAATATGCGTATGCAACAATTCGAAATTTTAGAGCGAATGATACCATTAGCTGCTTCTTTATCATGGACATATGAACAAGCTGACATGATTGCGGATGTGGTTGAAAACATTGGAAATGCCATTAGCCCGGAGAGTACTGGGGTTATTTCCTTAAGACAGCTTCAAGAAATGCGAGAGTTATTTAGAGACATGCCATTACCAGTTACACGTGAAGAATTTGAGATACGTGCGAAACTTGTTCAACTTGTGTATGAAATGGAGCAATATTTACTCATTAAAAGCCGCTTTAAGGGAAAGGATAATATAAAAGAACTTATATAGAAGGTAGGGATTGTTTATGCCGTATCTTCTCTCTTTCATATTATGCCTTTCTTTATCGCCTATTTGGCCTCTTGGTGATAATCCACGTGCCGGAGATCCTTTCATTATTGTAAATAAAGCGACGAATAAATTAGCTTATATTGACGATGGGAAAATTCAGAAGGTTTTTCCAGTAGCGACAGGGAAAACAAACGAATTAACTCCAGAGGGAACTTTTGATATTGTAATGAAAGCGAAGGACCCATATTATATTGCGAAAAATATTCCAGGTGGATCACCAAAAAATCCACTTGGATCTAGGTGGATGGGATTTAATGCCAGAGGAACTGATGGGAGTAAATATGGAATACATGGTACAAACCAACCTAGTTCAATTGGAAAGTATATTTCACAAGGGTGTATAAGAATGAAGAAAAACGATGTGGAATATTTATTTGATCGCATTCCAATTGGAACGAAAGTATGGATTGTAAAATCGAAAAAATCATTTCAGCAATTGGCAAAAGAAAAAGGAGCCATTGCATATGAAAAAGCCAACGAAAAGGTTGGCTTTTTCTATTGTAATAAGTTGTCTTGACATGTGTACATAACCATGCGTTAATGAGAGTATAGAAAGGTAAAGTGAAACTTTAATCAGTGGGAGGTTATTACCCGCTCATTATTAGCCCAAACCAATCGGAGTAAAATTAGATAAAGGGGTTGCTCATATGTACTTGAATCCAAAACTTTCGTATATGCAGTTTTTTATGGGATTTCTATTTGTTATTACATTCATATTGGCAACTTTTAATATATGTTCTTATCTTGTAGCGATTGTATGTATGGCATTACTCAATCTTACTTTTGTTATTGGGGCATTTCAGCAGAAACAATATACAAGTTTTGTAATAGCGCTTGTAATGTCATTTTCCTTTAGTATTGTAGCGATTGTGCTTTATACAAAATAAACCATCTCGATTTCGAGATGGTTTATTTTTATTGTGTGTAAAAGTAAAAAAAGGACGAACACATCGTCCTTCTTACCAAAACATACTTGCGCCAGCAAGTAATGTTGTTACAAGCATAGAAATTAGCATTACATAAATCATAACTTTTTGAGCTTTTTTATGCATCGTTATACCTCCTTGCAAATCAGTACAATATCATTGTAACGAGAAATGATATTGTGGACAAGGGGAGAGAAATGACAAAATTCGAGAAGTGCGTGTAAAGTATAACAGGAAATTTGTATGTAGGTAGAGAATATATAAAATGATGGAGTATAAGTTTTTTGTTATGCAAGCTGAAGAATGGAGATACAATGATGAAAATATACGAAACAAATCGTTTGCATTTAAGAGAAATTGATGAGTCGTATGCTGAAAAAGTTCTTCAATATTACGACAGAAATCGTGAATTTTTAAAAGCTTGGGAAGAGTATAGACCGGATGATTTTTTTACGTTAGATTATCAAAAGAAAAAGTTACAAAAGGATAGAAGAGAGTTCGCAGAAGGTAAAATCATCAGGCTTTGGATTTTTAAAAAGGGTGATGATACGAAAATAATTGGGTGTATTTCATTTAATTTAATTGTTCGTGGAATTTATCAATCTTGTGTACTCAGTTATAAATTAGATAAAGCAGAGTTAAACAAAGGTTATACGACAGAAGCGCTTAGAAAAGCTATTCAAGTTGCTTTTGAAGAATTTCAATTACATCGTATAGAAGCACCTATTATGCCGCGAAACTTAGCATCTATACAAGTAGTGACGAAGATAGGCTTTCAATATGAGGGCGTGTCTAGAAAGATGTTAATGGTTAATGGAGTGTGGGAAGATCATATGCGCTGGGTATTGTTAAATGAGTAATAGAAAGCAGATGGTTATCTAGACATATAAACCGTCTGTTTTTTGTCTTGTATTTCGAAACTTTTGCGAAATTCTGTTATAATTAATAGTGTTACATACATAATGGTAGTGCAGGAGGCGCAGTCTTATGATTAATCAAGAACGTTTAGTAAATGAATTCATGGAATTAGTACGAGTAGATTCTGAAACGAAATTTGAAGCAGAAATTTGCAAAGTATTAACAAAGAAATTTACAGATTTAGGTGTAGAAGTATTTGAAGATGACACAATGGCTGTTACTGGGCATGGTGCAGGTAACTTAATTTGTACATTACCAGCAACAAAAGATGGTGTTGATACAATTTACTTTACTTCTCATATGGATACAGTAGTTCCTGGTAATGGAATTAAGCCTTCTATTAAAGATGGATATATCGTATCAGATGGTACTACGATTTTAGGTGCGGATGATAAAGCCGGATTAGCATCAATGTTCGAAGCAATCCGTGTTTTAAAAGAAAAAAATATCCCTCATGGTACAATTGAATTTATTATTACAGTTGGAGAAGAATCTGGTCTTGTTGGTGCAAAAGCATTAGATCGTGAGCGCATTACTGCGAAATACGGTTATGCATTAGATAGCGATGGAAAAGTTGGTGAAATCGTTGTTGCAGCTCCAACACAAGCGAAAGTGAATGCAATTATTCGCGGAAAAACAGCTCACGCTGGTGTAGCACCAGAAAAAGGTGTATCTGCAATTACTATCGCAGCGAAAGCAATTGCGAAGATGCCACTTGGTCGTATTGATTCTGAAACAACTGCAAATATTGGACGTTTTGAAGGTGGTACACAAACGAATATCGTTTGCGATCATGTACAAATCTTTGCAGAAGCGCGTTCTTTGATCAATGAAAAAATGGAAGTACAAGTTGCGAAAATGAAAGAAGCATTTGAAACAACTGCAAAAGAAATGGGCGGTCAAGCAGACGTTGAAGTAAACGTTATGTATCCAGGATTTAAATTTGCTGATGGCGATCACGTTGTAGAGGTTGCAAAACGTGCAGCTGAAACAATTGGTCGTACACCTTCTCTTCACCAAAGTGGTGGCGGAAGTGATGCAAACGTAATTGCAGGACACGGTATTCCAACAGTTAACTTAGCGGTTGGTTATGAAGAAATTCATACAACAAACGAAAAGATTCCTGTTGAAGAATTAGCGAAAACAGCAGAATTAGTTGTTGCAATTATTGAAGAAGTAGCGAAGTAATGTAATAGAAAAAGCGTGTAAATCAATTGTGATTTACACGCTTTTTATTTTGATTCGATTGCTTTTACAAGGCGGATAAGCCAATACAAGAAAATCCATGGCAGTATGTAAGTTGTTACTACATGGATTAGGCGAGGAAGGAAACCAGCTATGTTCATATCAAAAATAGGAAGAAGTAAATAATTGATTGCGACGATTAGTATAATTACGAGGAACGTATAGTTGAGTTTATCAGTTGATTTCATAGTAATCACTCCTGATTACAAATATATCCACTTTATTTAAATTATAGCAATAAACATGATAGAAAAGAACAAGTAATTATTATAATTATTGTGCAAAATTTGATATAATAAAAGAACGAACGTTCTGATTAGGGAGTGAGTACTATGCGAGAAATGTATCCGAAAAAGGGTCGTGTTATTTTACATGTAGATATGAATTGTTTTTTCGCATCTGTTGAAATTGCTCATGACTCATCATTACAAGGGAAGCCGTTAGCGGTTGCTGGAAATGAAAAAGAAAGAAAAGGAATTATCATAACATGTAGTTATGAGGCGAGAGAATATGGAATACGTACAACGATGCCTCTTTGGGAAGCGAAACGGTTATGCCCACAATTAGTTATAAGACGTCCTAATTTTACATTATATCGCGAAGCTTCATTTCAAATGTTTCAAATTCTTTCCCGTTTTACAGAAAAAATACAACCAGTCTCAATAGATGAAGGGTATTTAGATATTACAGATTGCTACGCACTTGGTTCACCTCTTGAAATAGCAAAGATGATTCAGCAAGCGTTATTAACAGAGTTACAGCTGCCGTGTAGCATCGGAATTGCTCCAAACCTTTTCCTTGCAAAAACAGCTTCTGATATGAAAAAGCCTCTCGGTATTACGGTGCTTCGAAAACGAGATATTCCAGAAATGATTTGGCCACTTCCAGTTGGAGTGATGCATGGAATTGGAGAAAAAACAGCTGAAAAATTAAATGCTATTCATATACAAACCATTGAGCAGTTAGCAAAGGGAAACGAACATATCATTCGCGCTAAAATTGGAAAGCACGGTGTTGATTTACAAAAGCGGGCAAAAGGTATGGATGATAGGGAAGTTGATCCGAGTCAAATGGGACAACATAAAAGCGTTGGTAACTCGATGACTTTTTCAAAGGATATGGATGAAGAGAAAGAATTACTTGATATGTTAGAACGGCTATCAAAATCAGTGAGTAAGAGGTTACAAAAGCGAACTCTTGTCAGCTATAATATTCAAATTATGATTAAGTATCATGATAGGCGAACAGTAACGCGGAGTAAGCAATTGAAAAATGCCATTTGGGAAGAACGAGATATTTTTCAAGCAGCTTCTCGTTTATGGAAGCAACATTGGGATGGTGATTCCGTTCGTTTGCTAGGTGTTACAGCTACTGAAATAGAGTGGAAGACAGAATCGGTGAAACAATTAGATTTGTTTTCATTTGAAGAAGATGCGAAAGAAGAACCATTACTTGCTGTCATTGATCAAATTAATGATAAGTATGGAATGCCAATTTTACAACGAGGTAGTCAACTACTACGTAAGCAAGAAAAGTCTTTTCAGCAAAAATTAGAAAATAAGTTTATGTAGAAGGTGTCATGAAGCAGTACATATCATGACCCTTTTTATTATAAAGTTTTTATAGAAAACCAATTGTCTCTTTTGCACTACAAGCAAAAGAATTATTTAATAACTCAAGTGAAAAGATAATTTTAGATGAGTTTCATCAAAGTATGTATACAAATTTTGGACGGAATATGCCGATTTGCTATATAAATATAAATAAAAAAGCACTGTAACCAGTGCTTTTTATGATAGATTAAGAGATTGTATTATTTTCAAAAATAACAATTTCTGAACTGTTTGTTGTTGAAACACGTTGTGCATAATATGTGAAAGCTGAAGAAATATATGTTGGTAACGAATCATTTGTATGTGTTGTTGTATATTCATGGATTAACTCTTTCAAAGTCGTCCATTCTAATTGTGCTGGGTGATCAGACACGAAAGAACTTACCCAGCGATCAAATGAAGATGAAAAATCAGTTTGTAAACGAAATGCTTCTTTCATAATAAAACGCTCCCTTAAAATGTAGTATAATCATTTTAGCATAAAACACGAACGATTGCTAAGTTTTTCGAGTATAACGTTCGTGATATATAGTTGTCTAGATGATTGGTTATGTAAAATCGATTTGCCATTTGAAATAACATTCCGTAAGATGGAAGGTAGATTATATAAAGAGCTGGAGGAAAGAAAGTGGAATTTGTATTTTTAGGAACTGGTGCAGGTGTTCCTTCGAAAGGAAGGAACGTTTCGGCAATTGCTTTGCAATTGTTAGAAGAACGAGGACAGACTTGGTTATTTGATTGTGGCGAGGCGACGCAACATCAAATATTACATACGTCAGTACGTCCACGCCGCATTGAAAAAATATTTATTACGCATTTACATGGTGATCATATTTTTGGATTGCCTGGTTTATTAGGAAGCCGTTCGTTTCAAGGAGGGACTACACCTTTAACAGTGTATGGACCAAAAGGAATTAAACAATTTATTGAAGTGGCATTATCAGTAAGTACGACACATGTAAAATACCCACTTGAAATTGTTGAGATAACAGAAGAAGGTACTGTGTTTGAAGATAATGAATTTCACGTGGCAACGAAAAGGTTGTCACATGGTATTGAATGTTTTGGGTATCGTATTATAGAGAAAGATATACAAGGTGCTCTTTTAGTCGATAAATTGCTGGAGATGGGCGTGAAACCAGGTCCACTCTTTAAACGTTTAAAAGATGGGGAAGTAGTTGAATTAGAAAATGGTACGATGCTAAATGGAAAAGACTTTATCGGTCCGCCTCAAAAGGGAAGAATTATTACCATTTTAGGTGATACGAGATATTGTGAAGCGAGTAGAGAGCTGGCACAAGACGCTGACGTACTTGTTCATGAAGCAACTTTTGCGGCAGAAGATGAACAACAAGCGTATGATTATTTTCATTCTACATCTAAGCAGGCTGCAAGTATTGCACTTCAGGCAAATGCAAAACGATTAATATTGACTCATATTAGTTCTCGTTATCAAGGAGATACATATAAGGAATTATTGAAAGAGGCAAGAGAGCTATTTTCTAATACAGAAATAGCTACAGATTTGAAATTATTTCCAGTGGAGAGATAATAATGTTATAAAAAAATGGTGACGAAAGGTTGCCATTTTTTTATTTCTAAAAAAAATTTAAAATAAAGCTGTTATCATTTTATGCTTATATTGGATGAAACAGAAAGTTTTAATGATGTGAAGATATAGGATGAAACTACATAGTATTGATTATTTAGAAAAACTGTTATATAAGTCAGACGACATACGAGTGATACAAATAGCAAAAACGGATTTTTATTCAGAACTTTTAAAATTCAATAAAAGTAAGCGTTTTATTAAAAACAGGCTATAATGAGGACAGATTATAATTTACTGTAGGCTACATGTGTTTGATTCATTTATCATAACAAGTGAAGTTGAATAAATCGTGAGAGAGCAACATGGAAATTATAATAGGAAGGATATTACTATTATTTGTATTAAGTCTTTTTCACTTTTTAGCTTTAAGGCATCAAAAGGTATGAAAGCAATGGGTGTTTCACTTGTTTGTGCTATGCTTGTAAGGGGTTCTGTGTTAAACTTTGGATTGCTACAAGACTTTACCGTAGATTATCTTATATTATTTTTAAATGAAGGTAATGCTAAGTTTCTTATTTAATATTATAACTGGTATTATTTCAGGATATATTGCTTCACTGTTATTCAAAAACAATCCAATTCGTACAGCGGAACAAATTCGTAATACAACTGGAAAAGCAACCGATTTGGTAGCTTAATAGAATAGTGAAAATTTTTTTCATAGAGGTTTAGGGGGAGTTATGATGAAGTATCGCTCAGTATTTGATATTATTGGTCCAGTTATGATTGGTCCATCAAGTTCACATACAGCAGGGGCAGCAAGAATGGGGCAAGTTGCTCGCCAGCTGTTTCGTCATGAACCAGAAAGAGTAAGCATTTCATTATATGGATCATTTGCAAAGACGTATCGAGGGCATGGTACGGATGTAGCGTTAATTGGTGGAATATTAGGATTTGAAACAGATGACTTACGTATTCCAGAAGCGCTAGATATAGCAAAAGAGCGCGAAATTGAAGTGGAATTCATTGAAGAGGATGCAAATGCACCTCACCCAAATACAGCGAGAATTCGTTTGTATAAAGGTGAAGAAGAAATTGAAGTTGTAGCTTGCTCAATTGGTGGCGGTAAAATTGAAGTTGTAGAATTAAACGGATTCGATCTTCAATTATCAGGCACGAGTCCAGCACTACTTATTGTAAATAACGATCGCTTCGGTGCTATTGCAGCAGTAGCTTCAATCCTTGCGAAACATGAGATCAACATTAGTACAATGAGTGTTTCTCGTAAAGAAAAAGGAAGAAGAGCGCTGATGGTTATCGAAACAGATGAATTATTAGCAAATGAAGTGATTGAAGAAATAAAAGCGCAACAAAATATTTGTCAAGTAACTATTATGGAATAATTGCAGGGGGGACACACCATGTTTCGGAACGCAGCGGAACTAGTGGCGCAAGCTAAAGAACAAAATGTAAAAATCGCAGAAATTATGATTCAATGTGAAATGGAAACAAGAAGTATTTCACGTGAAGAAGTAATTGCGGGTATGGAAAAGAATTTAGTCGTGATGGAGCAAGCAGTAGAACGTGGTATTCGCGGTGTGAAATCACCAACTGGTTTAACTGGCGGAGATGCTGTAAAAGTTCAGGCGTATATGGAGAGCGGAAAAGGCTTATCTGGAGATACGATTTTGGATGCAGTGAGTAAAGCTGTTGCAACAAATGAAGTAAACGCAGCGATGGGAATTATTTGTGCAACACCAACGGCAGGGTCTGCTGGAACAGTGCCAGGTGTACTATTTGCACTAAGAGAAAAATTGCAGCCTACACGTGAAGAAATGATTGAATTTTTATTTACAGCAGGAGCTTTTGGTATGGTTGTTGCGAATAACGCTTGTATTTCTGGTGCGGCAGGAGGATGCCAAGCTGAAGTTGGTTCAGCAAGTGGAATGGCAGCTGCAGCTGCAGTTGAGATGGCTGGTGGAACACAAGATCAAGCAGCTACAGCGATGGCAATTTCATTAAAGAACATGCTTGGTTTAGTATGCGATCCTGTTGCAGGACTTGTAGAAGTACCTTGTGTAAAACGTAATGCAGCAGGAGCTGCAAATGCGATGATTTCAGCTGATTTAGCATTAGCTGGTGTAACGAGTACAATTCCATGTGATGAAGTAATTGAGGCAATGTTTAGAATCGGACAAACGATGCCAGTAGCACTTCGTGAAACAGCTGAAGGTGGACTTGCAGCAACACCGACTGGTCGCCGTCTGCAAGAAGAGATTTTTGGAAAGACTAATAACTAAAAAATATATGTTTATAAAAAAATGGAGCTCAAGTAAGATTGAGCTCCATTTCTTATTTTTCTTTTGTTAGTTGTTCTAATGTTTCCCCGAGATTATGTGATCGTTGTGTAGCCTGTGTAATACAAGAAATAAGGGCTTGTTGAAATTGATGTTCTTGTAATACTTCAATGCCAGCTTCGGTCGTTCCACCAGGAGAAGTAATTTCCTTTCGCAAAATAGAAGGGTGTTTTTCACTTGCTTTTAGCATTTCAGCAGCACCAATCATCGTCTGAAGAATAAGTGACTTTGCAACATCTTCTTTTAAACCGATTTTTTTTGCGGCTTCTTCCATCGCCTCTACTACGTAATAAATATAAGCAGGGCCACTTCCGGATAATGCAGTGACAGCATGCATATCTTCTTCCTCTACAACAGAGACGAGACCAATCGTTTCAAATAAGGCTGTTGCAGTCTGAATATGTTCCGCTTTTGCATGTTTTGAAGGCGAGATAGCAGTAGCTGATTTTAAAATAGCAGCAGATGTATTTGGCATGGCGCGAATAATCGGAACATCTTTTTGAAGTAGGTTTCTAATCGAGTGAGTAGAAACACCTGCTAATAACGAAATAATAAGCAGGTTATTATGTATATATTCTTTAAAAGGGATAAGCGCTTCTGCAACATCCTTTGGTTTCATCGCTAGAAAAAGAATATTTGTATCAGTAAGTAGTTCTTTTTTATTATGTGTACCTTTGACACCGTATTTTTTATGTAGCTCCTGTAACCTTGTCTCGTTAGAACGATTACTTACGGTAATTTGTTCGGCTTTCACAACATTTGCATGTAACAAGCCACCAATAATAGCTTCAGCAATAGAGCCTGCACCGAGAAAGGAAATGTTTTGAATAGACATGATGTTCCTCCTTTAAATTTGGTAGAAATTCTTATAAATGTACATACATTCGTTTTTAAATAGGAAACACCTCTTTTTATCTGAAAATAATGACAAATATATATAGAAGTTGTAAACTGAAGAAGTATTCATTTTTGAACCGGAAAGAGACAGGGGGGCTAAGCATGACGGCAATTCACCGAATGGAGATTCCTGTGCCATTTGCAGTTGAAACTGTGAATGTGTTTTTAGTTGAGGGGGAGACATTAACATTAATTGATACAGGGACGAATACAGAAGTGGCAAGAAATGCGTTAGAAAGTCAGTTAGGTGCATTAGGATATACGATAGAAGATATTGAAACAGTAGTCATTACGCATCATCATGCGGATCATTGTGGGCTTTTAAATATATTTTCTGAGAAAACAAACATTATTGGACACCCTTGGAATGAGCCTTGGATTACGCAAAATCCAGAATTTTTAAAGCGGTATCATGAGTTTTTTAGAGAGACAGCTTTGCAATTTGGTGTTCCAGCAGCATTTTTGAAAGACGAGGCGTTATTAACGACAAGAACACTTAAATATTCTTGTAATAGATCGTTAACGCATACTGTGAGAGAGGGAAATCGTATTGATTCCTTACCTGGGTTTACAGTAATCGAAACACCAGGTCATGCTTCCACTCATATTTCATTATATAGAGAATCTGATGGGATATTAATTGGCGGTGATGCTCTCATTAGTCATATTTCTTCGAATCCAATATTAGAACCACCATATGAAGGACAAACAGAAAGGGCACGCCCGTTATTACAATATAATCAAACGTTAAAGCGTTTAAGTGAAATGAATATTTCACGCATTTTATCAGGACATGGAGAAGATGTCCTAAATGTGAAACAACTTATTGAAACGAGATTACAAAAGCAAGAAACACGTGCGTTTAAAGTGCTTGAGTTATTAAAGGAAAAACCAATGACAGCATTTGAAGTATGTGTAAAACTATTTCCGGTATTATATAAAGAGCAATTACCACTTACTATTTCAGAAACGGTTGGACAATTAGACTTTTTAGCATATAATCAACAAGTGATGATTGATGAATCTTCGCAACAATTGATTTATTATGCAAAGTAGGTGACAGCAATGACGGGACGTTTACAAAATAAAGTAATCGTCATTACAGGTGCTTCTAGTGGAATTGGAGAGCAAGTTGCAATGCAAGTTGCAGAGCAAGGGGCGACTCCAGTATTAATGGCTAGAACAGAAGAGAAATTAAAAGTGTTAGCAGAAAAAATTAAAGAAACTTATAATACGCCTTGCCATTATTATGTATTAGATGTAAGTGAAGAGACGGAGGTACAATCTGTTTTTTCAAAGGTATTACAAGAAGTGGGACGTATTGATATATTAGTAAACAATGCGGGATTTGGTATTTTTAAAACGTTTGAAGATGCGTCAATGGATGAAGTGAAAGATATGTTCCAAGTAAATGTATTTGGATTAGTAGCTTGTACGAAAGCGGTACTACCTTATATGGTAAACAGAAACGAAGGACATATTATTAATATTGCTTCACTTGCTGGGAAAATTGCGACTCCAAAATCAAGCGCATATGCAGCGACGAAACATGCCGTATTAGGGTTTACGAATAGTTTACGCATGGAGTTGTCTAGTACGAACGTTTTTGTAACAGCGATTAATCCAGGTCCGATAGATACGAACTTTTTTGAAATAGCTGATCAATCCGGTACATATGTGAAAAATATGGGACGATACATGTTAAAGCCAACTTATGTAGCAGAACAAATTGTAAAATCAATGAAAACGAAAAAGCGTGAAGTAAACTTACCGAAGTGGATGGGCATGGGGCCGAAACTTTATGCTCTATTCCCAGGTTTATTTGAGCGTGTTGCAGGCAAATCATTAAGCAAAAAATAGGAGATTTCCATATGGAAATCTCCTATTTTTTTTATTTTCCAGTCACATAATCGTAAACAATATCCTCAACTGCTTCGTATACATCAATTTCAGTATTTGAATGAATTATCGTTTGAATCTGTTTAATTAGCATCTCCTGATCCTCATTTGACATAGGATTACATTGGTATTGTTGAAAACTTTTTATAATCATTTTCTCAATTAATTTTTCATTCATGTTTTCCCCGCCTGTATGTACGTATGTATTGTTTTATTGTACTTGAAGTGGAATGAAAAAACTACTATACATTATTTGTGTATAAAAATTCGGGTGTGTATATTGTTTTTCTAGTAAAATTAAGTTTTTTAAGTTTAAAAAATTTATAAATATTTAATTGACTCTATAAATATACAATATTATAATCATACTTAATTTAAAGAATCGATATGAGGAGGAGCGTATGAAAGTCGCGATTATTGGAGCAACTGGGTATGGAGGTATTGAATTAATTCGGTTATTAGAGCAACATCCATATTTTTCGATAGCATCTCTCCATTCTTTTTCACAAGTTGGCGAGTGCATAACAAATGTATATCCGCATCTTCGAAATATTCTTGTTCATACGTTACAAGAAATTGAGGCGGAGGAAATAGAGAAGGAAGCAGAAATTGTATTTTTAGCAACCCCAGCAGGAGTATCGGCAGAGTTAACTCCAAAATTATTAGCAGTAGGTTTAAAAGTAATTGACCTATCTGGAGACTTTCGTATGAAAGATCCTTTGATATACGAACAGTGGTATAAAAGGGCAGCTGCAAAAGAAGAAGTCCTTAGTGAAGCTGTATATGGGTTAAGTGAATGGAAAAGGTCCGAGATTCAAAATGCAAATTTAATTGCAAACCCAGGATGTTTTGCTACAGCTACATTATTAGCGATATTGCCGTTAGTACGTAGCGGCATGATTGAAGAAGATTCAATTATTATTGATGCAAAATCAGGGGTATCTGGAGCAGGCAAAACACCAACAACGATGACTCACTTTCCTGAGTTATACGATAACTTACGTATTTATAAAGTAAATGAGCATCAACACGTCCCTGAGATTGAGCAAATGCTTGCAGAGTGGGATAGGGAAACGAAGCCAATCACGTTTAGTACACATTTAATACCGATATCACGAGGGATTATGGTTACACTGTATGCGAAAGTAAAACGAGAAATGGAAATAGAACAACTTCAAAAGTTATATGAAGAAACGTATGAACAATCGGCTTTTATTCGAATTCGCACGCAAGGAGAGTTTCCGAGTCCGAAAGAAGTGAGGGGCTCAAATTATTGTGAAATGGGGATAGCTTACGATGAAAGAACAGGAAGAGTGACAGTCGTTTCTGTTATAGACAATATGATGAAAGGTGCGGCTGGGCAAGCGATTCAAAATGCAAATATAGTAGCGGGACTAGAAGAAACTACAGGTTTACAATATATGCCGCTTTATCTATAAGGGGGACATAATGATTAAAGTAGCGTCTATTACAAAAGTAGAAAATGGTTCGATTGTAACTCCGAAAGGTTTCTCGGCCATTGGTACTGCAATTGGTCTGAAAAAGGAGAAAAAGGATTTAGGGGCAATCGTTTGTGATGTACCGGCATCATGTGCTGCTGTTTATACAACAAATCAAATACAAGCAGCCCCCTTGCAAGTAACAAAAGATAGTATAGCGGCTGAGGAGAAATTACAAGCTATTATCGTCAATAGTGGAAATGCAAATGCTTGTACAGGAATGAAAGGATTACAAGATGCTTACGAGATGCGAGTATTAGGAGCGGAACATTTTGGATTGAAAGAAAATTATGTTGCAGTAGCTTCGACAGGTGTAATTGGTGTTCCTTTACCGATGGATATAATTCGAAAGGGAGTTGCAACTCTTATACCGACGAAGGAAGAAAGTGAAGCGCGTTCTTTTTCTGAAGCGATTTTAACGACGGATCTTATAACGAAAGAAACTTGCTATGAAATGATTATTGATGGGAAAAAAGTGACGATTGCTGGTGTTGCTAAGGGCTCAGGGATGATTCATCCGAATATGGCAACGATGCTGAGCTTTATTACGACAGACGCTCATATAGAGCATGACGTATTGCAAACAGCATTATCGCAAATAACGAATCATACATTTAATCAAATTACGGTGGATGGAGATACTTCTACGAATGATATGGTCATCGTTATGGCAAGTGGATTATCAGAAACGAAACCAATTCATATGGAACATCCGGATTGGGAAACTTTCGTATTTGCTTTACAGAAGGTATGTGAAGATTTAGCCAAAAAAATTGCACAAGATGGTGAAGGTGCTACGAAGTTAATAGAAGTAAATGTGCTAGGAGCGAAAGCGAGTGAAGAGGCAAAGAAAATTGCAAAGCAAATAGTCGGTTCAAGTCTTGTGAAAACAGCAATACACGGTGAAGATCCAAATTGGGGGCGAATTATTAGCGGCATTGGACAAAGTGAAGTAGTAATTAATCCAAATACAATTGATATTACTCTTCAATCTATCGTTGTGCTAAAAAATAGTGAACCTCAAATGTTTTCTGAAGAGGAAATGAAAAAGAGATTACAAGAACATGAAATTATGATTGATGTGTATTTACATTTAGGAGAAGAAGCAGGATCAGCTTGGGGCTGTGACTTAAGCTATGAATATGTGAAAATAAACGCTTGTTATCGTACATAAGGAGAGGGAAGATGAGCGATTATATTGTAGTGAAATGCGGCGGTAGTATGTTGGAGCAATTAAATGATGTGTTTTTTGATTGTATAAAGAAATTACAGCAGAAGTATAAGGTAGTGATTGTCCATGGTGGTGGTCCAGAAATTGATACCAACTTAAAAAATTGTAATATCAAAGTAGAAAAAAGAGATGGATTACGAGTGACACCAAAAGAAGTTATGGATATTGTTCAAATGGTGCTATGCGGGAGTACGAATAAAAAGTTTGTAATGAATTTGCAAAGGCATAATTTACTTGCGGTAGGTTGTTCAGGGTGTGACGGCAAATTACTTCAAGTTCAACCTGTCAGCGAGGAGATAGGATATGTGGGAGAAGTAAGCTATGTAGAAACAGCCTTACTAAAAGGATTAATAAATATGAATTATATTCCTGTTATTGCTCCAATCGGGATCCATGATAATGAGATTTATAACATAAATGCGGATACCGCTGCAGCTGGGATTGCGGCCGCACTATCCGCAAAAGAACTCATTTTTATTACGGATGTAGATGGGATATTACATGAAGGGAAATTGGTAAAGAAAACAGATGAGTCTGAAATTGCAACTCTTATAGAAAAAGGAGTTATTACAGGCGGAATGATTCCGAAAGTACAGGCGGCACTAGCTTCATTAAAAATGGGAGTGCACAAGATAAGTATCGTAAATGGTACAAAAGATTTTACTAAAGATACAGGAGAATGTATCGGAACGACGGTAACGAGAGGAGTGAGTATCGTATGACAACTCATCTTTTTCAAACATATGGGAGAAGAACTGTTGAGTTTGTAAAGGGAAAGGGAACGAAAGTTATTGATAATAACAGTAAACAATACTTAGATTTTACGTCAGGAATTGGCGTATGTAATTTGGGACATAGTCACCCTACAGTTATGAAAGCTGTACAAGAACAACTTGATGATATATGGCATATATCTAACCTATTTACAAACAGTTTACAAGAAGAAGTCGCGTCATTATTAACAGAAAATATAGCATTAGATTATGTGTTTTTCTGTAATAGCGGAGCAGAGGCGAATGAAGCAGCTTTGAAGCTAGCTCGTAAGCATACTGGAAAATCTCTCGTCGTAACATGTCTGCAATCTTTTCACGGTAGAACATTCGGAACGATGAGTGCGACGGGGCAAAATAAAGTGAAAGAAGGATTTGGTCCACTCCTTCCGTCTTTTTTACATATCCCCTTTAACGATATAAAAGCATTAGAGGAAGTAATGAATGAAGAAATTGCGGCGGTAATGGTAGAAGTTGTTCAAGGAGAGGGAGGAGTCATACCTGCTGATCTATCTTTTTTGCAAGCGATTGAAGCATTATGTAATAAGTTCGGTTCCTTATTTATTATAGATGAAGTACAAACAGGGATCGGAAGAACAGGTACATTATTTGCTTATGAACAAATGGGAATAAAACCTGATATCGTTACCGTCGCAAAGGCACTTGGAAACGGGATTCCTGTCGGAGCGATGATTGGCCGGAAAGAACTTGGAACATCGTTTACTGCAGGCTCACACGGTTCAACGTTTGGTGGAAATTATATTGCGATGGCTGCAGCGAAAGAAGTATTGCAAGTAAGCAAAAGACCATCGTTTTTAAAAGAAGTACAAGAAAAGGGCGAGTATGTATTACAGAAGTTGCAAGAGGAATTACAACATGTCGAATGTATTCAAAATATACGTGGTAAGGGGCTTATGATTGGAATTGAATGTACGCATGAAGTTGCAAGTTTTATAGAACAACTAGAAAAAGAGGGACTTCTCGTATTACAAGCAGGGCCTAATGTTATAAGGCTATTACCGCCACTTATTGTAACGAATGAAGAGTTAGAACAGGCAGTATATATGATAAAAAAAGTAGTTTGTACAAAAAACGTATCGATCATATAAGGGGGAAATTTCATGTCAACTGTACAAGTACCGAAATTAAATACGAAAGATCTTTTAACACTAGAAGAATTAACGCAAGAAGAAATTATTTCTTTAATTGAGTTCGCTATATATTTAAAAAAGAATAAGCAGGAGCCTTTATTACAAGGCAAAATATTAGGGCTTATCTTTGATAAACATTCAACTCGTACTCGTGTATCTTTTGAAGCGGGAATGGTACAGCTCGGGGGACATGGTATGTTTTTAAGTGGGAAAGAGATGCAAATGGGAAGAGGAGAAACCGTTTCAGATACTGCGAAAGTATTATCGCATTATATTGACGGGATCATGATACGTACATTCTCACATGCGGATGTAGAAGAGCTTGCAAAAGAATCGAGCATACCTGTAATTAACGGTTTAACGGATCATCATCATCCTTGTCAAGCATTGGCAGACCTAATGACAATATATGAAGAAACAAATACATTTAAAGGAATAAAATTGGCTTACATAGGTGACGGAAATAATGTATGTCATTCATTGTTGTTAGCGAGTGCGAAAGTCGGAATGCATATGACTGTTGCAACGCCTGTAGGGTATGAACCGAATGAAGAGATTGTAAAAAAAGCGTTAGCAATTGCCAAGGAAACAGGAGCTGAAATTGAAATTTTGCATAACCCTGAATTAGCGGTGAATGAAGCAGATTTCATTTATACTGACGTTTGGATGAGCATGGGGCAAGAGGGCGAAGAAGAGAAATATACTTTATTTCAACCATATCAAATCAATAACAAACTTGTTAAGCATGCGAAGCAAACATATCGTTTCTTACACTGCTTACCTGCCCATCGTGAAGAAGAAGTAACAGGCGAGATTATAGATGGACCACAGTCTATTGTCTTTGAGCAAGCTGGTAATCGATTGCATGCGCAAAAAGCATTATTAGTAAGTTTATTTAAAAATGTAGAAGAGCCTTCCTAAGTGGAAGGTTTTTTTATATTGAAATGTCATATGTATATTTAGTTAACCATTTTGATATCATCTATAATAAAAGAGAAACTGAAATTTGTTTTTCGGAGTGTGTAAGGGCATACTAGGTATAAAAATATAGTTAAAGAGATGATGAGAGTGAAAACAACTAAGAAAACATATTCGTTTTTTCAGCGGATGTGGAGAATATTAAAGTTTCAATATTATAAGTTACTTCGATCGCCAGAAGGAGCAAAGAAAGTATCGCTAGGTTTTGCTATAGGATTTGGTTTAGAAATGTTAGTCATTTATACGGCATCGCTCGTATATGTAATATTTTATCCGATTGTTCGATTAGCAAGGGGATCTTTTCCTGCTGCGGTTATTGGCAATATTCTTGGGAAGATTTCGTTTCTTCCAGTAGTTTTATTCCCACTTGCTTATGCATTAGGGAAAATGATTTATCCATTTCATGTACAGAAAATACATCATGAACCATTTACAATATCTGATTTGTTTTCGAGTCATATTTTTATGATATTGAAGGGGTTATTACAGAGTGAAGTGTATGTATTAATTGGAATGACCATTTTAGGAGTTGTATTTGGTGTAGTTTCATATTTCGTTGTGCATTATTTATATGAAAAGAACCGTAAGTTACGCCTGAAGAATAGAAAGAAACGAGTGAGAGAACCACTCATGCAAATATAAAGAGTGTCACATTCATTTTCTCCTTTGAATATGTTTAAGAAAAAGGGGGAGAGAATGAATGTATTATTATTACGTACCGCAAGTATATCCATATGTAAATTATCATCCGGTTTATGATATGAATAGACAATACGAATTATATCGACAACAACAATTACAGCAATTACCACAAATACCATCACAACAACCTACGCAAGATCAAAAACCATATTTAACGACATGGCCGTATTCAAATGTATACTATGGTAATTATTACGAATCATAAAGCTGCTTCTATTTAGAAGCAGCTTTATGCGTTTGTTTTCAAAATTAAATTTTGAATGGTTTGAAGAGAATGGATGAGCTTCTCACGCTCTTCCTCAGATAATGTTTGGAAATTTTCTTTTAATTTGTCTAAAATGAATTGTTGATACTGATTTACTAACAATTTCCCTTCACTTGTTAGGGAAATTAAAATGACCCGTCGATCTTTTTCGCTATAATGACGCTCTATTAGTTCTTCTTGAATCAGTTTGTTTAATAGAGGTGTCATGTTAGGCCTTGAAATCGCTAGCCGCTTGCCGATTTCGGAAACTGCTAATGTGCCATTCTCATGCAGAAGCAGTAATACTTGTGTATGTGATGGCGGCATATGTCTTTGAGAAGAAAATTCTCCAGGAAGCATAAATTTGCGATAAAAAAGAGGCACTAGCGAAAGAAGATGATCAACAATACGTTCCCACTCGCGTGATTCCATATAAAGGCCCCCTTCCACTCTCATTGTAACAAAAAAGACATGTTATAAAAATAGAATTGTTTCATGGAAACTTTAATATTTGTAGGCTAACACTTTTTTTGTAAATGAATCGGCAATAATCGTATAGCCTTTATCATTTGGGTGTACTTGGTCAAAGAGTAATTCTTTTTTATCATTCGATATTAATTTACGAATTGGTAAAACGATAGATGGTTGATTTGCTTTTGAAATGGAATAAACGGATTCATTCCAGCCATCTAAAAACATATCTGCATAACTTGCGATGGAGTCATCGAGTTGTAACGGGTTATAGAGTTCGGAAAGAATGAGTAAAGCATCCGGATTTTGATCTCGAACTGTCTTTACAATATTTTTTACATCAGCTTCAAAATGAGCTTTTTCTTTATTTAACATTTTAATACCATCTATAACACCGACATCACGATTTAAGCGAAATAAATTATTTCCCCCAATATTAATCGTAATTATATTTGCTGCTCTAATTTTTTGCTTTACATCTTCTGATTGAACCTTTTTAGCGAGACGATCTGTTGTAAGACCGTTTATCCCAAGGTTTTCTACAGTAATTGGTTTATGAATTTGTGCTTCTATTTGTCTAGAGGCTAATTCAGCAAATCCCCCTTGTGTCGATCCATATCCTTTGGCAAGCGAATCACCTAGTACGAGATGATAAAAGGAATCGTTTGTTTGCTTATCAATCCAACTTGGAGTAGATGTTTTTTCTGTTTTTTCTTCGGGTTCATTTTGTTTTGTCTCATCGTTCTTTTCAAAATAAGAATAAGAAATGATTAGAAGGAGGAGACAAACAATTGTTAAGATGACTTTTTTCATAATTCATCCTCCTTGTAATTGGTAATTGTATCATATTCAGCAGTATTAGCAATGTAAGGGCATATTATATGTTTATGAAAAGTTTACAATAACTTTACAGAAAATTTGTAGAAGTATGTCAAAAAATATTGACGATATGAAAGGACATTATATATGATAATGTCAGATAAGGTAAAATTCTACATAGTGGGAGCTTTATCTCCCGTTAATTGCTAGTCTCCATCAATTGATCGTTTAAGGAGACTACTCGTTAGCGCAGGATGAAATGAAAATCGTGTATCTAATAGAAGAAAAAAGGTATGTGGTTAGAGACTAATAGAAATTCATTTCATTATTCTTTGGTAATTGTATAAGGGGGATTTTTTGTGAAAAAGTCAAAAAAAATGCTAGCTGGAGCAACTCTTGCTATTGGCGTAATAGCGCCGCAAGTATTGCCAACAACAGCTCATGCGGATGAGAAAGCTGGGGAGAGTACAGTTAACTTACGAATTCTAGAAACATCAGATATTCACGTTAACTTAATGAATTACGATTATTATCAAACGAAAACAGATAATAAAGTAGGTCTCGTGCAAACGGCAACACTTGTTAATAAAGCACGTGAAGAAGCGAAGAACTCTGTCCTATTTGATGATGGGGATGCATTACAAGGGACACCGCTTGGAGATTATGTAGCGAATAAAATAAACGATCCGAAAAATCCTGTGGATCCTAGTTATACACATCCATTATATCGTTTAATGAATTTAATGAAGTATGACGTCATCTCTCTTGGGAATCATGAATTTAACTACGGTTTAGATTATTTAAACAAAGTAATTAGTAAAACAGAGTTCCCGGTTATTAACTCGAACGTCTATAAAGATGATAAAGATAATAATGAAGAGAACGACCAAAATTACTTTAAACCATATCATGTTTTTGAAAAAGAAGTAGAAGATGAATCAGGTCAAAAACAAAAGGTGAAAATTGGTGTAATGGGATTTGTTCCACCGCAAGTTATGAACTGGGATAAAGCAAATTTAGAAGGAAAAGTTAAAGCGAAAGATATAGTTGAAACAGCGAAGAAAATGGTGCCAAAAATGAAAGCAGAAGGTGCAGATGTTATCGTTGCACTAGCGCATTCCGGTGTTGATAAGAGTGGATACAACGTTGGTATGGAAAACGCGTCGTATTATTTAACAGAAGTTCCTGGTGTAGATGCAGTATTAATGGGACATTCACATACTGAAATGAAGGATGTATTTAATGGTGTTCCAGTTGTAATGCCTGGTGTCTTTGGAAGTAACCTAGGTATTATTGATATGCAATTGAAAAAGGTAAACGGAAAATGGGAAGTACAAAAAGAGCAATCGAAGCCACAACTTCGTCCAATTGCTGATAGTAAAGGAAACCCACTAGTAAAATCCGATGAAAAATTAGTTAATGAAATTAAAGATGATCATCAAGCGACAATTGATTATGTGAATACAGCTGTAGGAAAAACGACAGCGCCAATTAATAGTTATTTCTCATTAGTACAAGATGATCCTTCTGTACAACTTGTGACAAATGCACAAAAATGGTATGTAGAAAAGTTATTTGCTGAAAATGGACAGTATAGCAAATATAAAGGAATTCCAGTTTTATCTGCAGGTGCACCATTTAAAGCAGGTGGACGAAACGGTGCTACATATTATACGGATATTCCAGCTGGGACGTTAGCAATTAAAAACGTTGCAGATTTATATGTATATCCAAATACGTTATATGCTGTAAAAGTAAATGGGGCACAAGTGAAAGAATGGCTTGAAATGTCTGCAGGTCAGTTTAATCAAATCGATCCAAAGAAAACAGAAGAACAGCCGTTAGTAAATATAGGCTATCCTACATATAACTTCGATATTTTAGATGGCTTAAAATACGAAATTGATGTAACACAACCGGCGAAATACGATAAGGATGGAAAAGTTGTAAATGCAAATACGAATCGTATTATAAATATGACATATGAAGGTAAGCCAGTAGCTGACAATCAAGAGTTTATCGTCGCTACAAATAACTATCGTGGAAGTAGCCAAACGTTCCCAGGTGTAAGTAAAGGGGAAGTTGTATATCAATCACAAGATGAAACACGTCAAATCATTGTGAAGTATATGCAAGAAACACCAGTTATTGATCCAGCAGCAGATAAAAATTGGGCGTTTAAACCAATTGTTGCAGATAAATTAAATACAACATTTGATTCTTCACCAAATGCACAAAAGTATATAAAGAAAGATGGGAAAATATCGTACGTTGGACCATCTGAAAATGAATTTGCTAAATATGCAATTGATATAACGAAGAAGAATGATGATAAGGAAACTGGTGGAGAGAATCCAACAACACCGCCAACAGGTGAAGGAAACAATGGAGAGAATCCAACAACACCGCCAACAGGTGAAGGAAATAATGGAGGAAATCCAACGACACCGCCAACAGGTGAAGGAAATAATGGAGGAAATCCAACGACACCACCAACAGATGAAGGTAAAAATACAGGATCTGGACAAACTACAACTGACAATCAAAACACAAAAGAAACAACAACTGTGAGTGAAAATAAAGAAGAACGTGATTTACCGAAAACAGGTACAAGTGTTGTTTCTACAATTGGAGCAGGTTTGGCATTTGTTGGAGCGGGATTACTTCTGTTATTTAGAAGAAAAAAAGCAAATAGATAGTCGAGAAATATAAAAAGGATTACCGATTAAGGTAATCCTTTTTATTATATTATGAAATTGTTACTGCTTTTTCTTTCTTCCATGAAAGACCAAATCCAGTAAAGCCGACGATAATCGTTAAGACTGGACAAGCTAAACAGAAGATAGCGTATGGCAGGTAATCAAATGTTGGAACGCTAAGGACGTTTGTTAAGAATACGCCACTTACTCCCCATGGTACAAGCGGGTTAATAACTGTACCTGCATCTTCTAATACGCGTGATAAATTACGACGTTCTAAACCGACTTCATCGTATTTCTTAGCAAATGCTTGTCCTGTTAAAACGATAGATAAGTACTGCTCACCAAGTAAGAAGTTTACACCAATTGCAGTTGAAGCAGTAGAAATAATTAAGCGTGTGCTATTTTTTACGAAGCTAGAGATGATATTCATCAGCTGCGCTATAATACCCATTCCTTGTAATAAACCTCCCATACAAAGAGCTAGGAAAATAAGCGCAATCGACATCATCATGCTTTGTAGACCACCGCGAGATAGTAAGCTATCAATGTCTTTAATGCCAGTTTTAGAAACGTAGCCGTCTTGCATAATTTTCATTAAATCAGCTAAAGAGGTGCTAGGTTTAAAAATAAAGAGAATAATAATTCCTACCACAATTCCTGCGAGTAATGTTGGAACTGCTGGAACTTTTTTAAATGCGAATAGGAACAGTAATAAAATTGGAATAAGTGTAACGATAGAAATCGTTGCATTTTTCTCTAATGTGCTAATAAAGTTTGTGAAGTCAACGTTTCCACCAGTACCGCTTCCTAAAATGAAAAATGCGATAAAGGCAATAATGAAAGCAGGGACGGTTGTCCAAAGCATGTTACGAATATGCTCAAATAAATCTACACCCGTTACAGCAGGAGCTAAGTTTGTTGTATCAGATAAAGGAGACATTTTATCTCCAAAGAATGCACCAGAAATAATTGCACCAGCGATTAGAGCCGGATCGTATCCGAGAGCACTACCCATGCCCATAAAGGCAAGTCCTACAGTTGCGGCAGTTGTAAAGGCACTACCGATACTTGTTCCAACAATTGCACAAACAACAAAAACAGTTGGAATGAAAATTTTTGGAGATACAAGCTGGAAGCCGTATACCATTAAAGTTGGAATTGTTCCAGCAGCGATCCAAACACTAATTAATACGCCTACAAGTAAGAAAATAAAAATAGATGGAATACCAGCTGAAATACTACTGATCATTCCTTTTTCCATAGTAGACCAAGAGATTTTTTTCATAAATCCAAATGCTAATAAAAGAACGATACCGAATAAAATCGGGATGTGTGGTGAAACTTCTAATTTGATAACACTAAAGCCAATGCAGAAAAAGATAAAAATTGTTAAAAGAACAGATTCAATTTTTGAAACCATTGTTTTTCCCTCCTAAGTAATCTAAAATAGCTCTTTTTTATATAAAATTCGCCAATATTGTTTATTTCCTTCTAAAATTTAGAATTTTGTGACAAATTAATGGTAATTGTCCATATCTCAATATGATGCGGAAATAATTGGATAAAAAAACGTCCCTGCATATAATTATGCAGGGACGAAGAAATCGCGGTACCACCCTAGCTTGTAAAATGAATGTATCACAAAATAAAGGGTCGTATGATATGCGTTAATAAAATAAAAAACGCCCCTGCAATATATGCAGGGACGAAAAATTCGCGGTACCACCCTAAATTGTGAAACAGTTTCGTTTCACCACTCTTTTAGACATAACGGTCTATAACCGTCTTTC
Source organism: Bacillus basilensis (assembly GCF_050630465.1). NCBI lineage: Bacteria > Bacillati > Bacillota > Bacilli > Caryophanales > Bacillaceae > Bacillus > Bacillus basilensis. The sequence continues at coordinate 204,964 of NZ_JBNTQO010000002.1, forward strand.
ACTACTCCTTACGTTTCGCAAAAGAAGCTCCAGGGGGTAATTCATAATTCGCTCTGTACTGGTTCGCACCGACCACCAGCTCTCTGAAATCAGAAATCGAAATACTACTAAATCCTATCAACGCCGATTCATATGATGTTAGTTAAATTTTTATCATATATTCGTCTTACATGTCAATAAAAATGTTCAATAATTTTTTTGGGAAAATAAAGGAGAAAGATTTTAATACTGTGAAAATGTGCGTTATAATGAATTTGAAAGGGGAGGAAAGAGTGAAGAAAAAAATAATTCTTTTTACCACCTTACTAGTCATTGGCGGAAGTGCTGGAATTTACACAGCTTTTGCAGCTGAATCAGAGCAGTCAAAACAAAGTCGAACAAAGCAGTCAGAAGTGAAGAAAGTAAAAGAACTAGAAGAGAAGAAATCGATGGAAAAAGCAGCTGAAAAACTAGGAGTTTCTACTGAAGGGAAAACAAAAGAAGAGGTTAAGAAAGAAGTAAATACTGCAAGATTTGAAAAACGTCACGATCTATTAATTGAACATGCAAAACAACTTGGAATTGATACAGAAGGAAAAAAAGATGAAGAGATTATTTTAGAAATTGGAAAGATACAGCACGGAAGATAGAGCAACTTATCGTATGATAAGTTGTTCTTTTTTAAGAACTTTTTGATTTAAAAATAATTGACAGCAATTTAGATTTAATGTTAACTATATTTATAAACAAGTTAACATTAGGGGTGACAATTGTGACTGTTAATAGTAATACGAATGAAAAATCGTCTTATACATATGAAGAGTTATCGGAAAAAAATAAAGCCTATGTATGGCACCCATTTACACAAATGAAGGATTTTTTAGAAGAAGATCCTGTCATTATTGAACGCGGAGAGGGGAGAAAGCTATACGATGTAAATGGAAATGAATATTGGGACGGTGTTTCGTCTATTTGGTTAAATGTTCATGGACATCAAGTACCGGAACTAGATGAAGCAATTCGTGAGCAATTAAATAAAATTGCTCATTCTACTATGCTAGGACTTGCTAACGTTCCATCTATTTTATTAGCAGAAAAAATAATTGAAGTTGTACCAGAAGGTTTGAAGAAAGTATTCTATTCAGACTCTGGTTCTAGCGCTGTTGAAATTGCAATTAAGATGGCATTTCAATATTGGCAGCATAAAGGAAAACCGAAGAAACAAAGATTTGTTACATTAAAAGAAGCGTATCACGGTGATACAATTGGAGCTGTTTCAGTAGGAGCGATAGACTTGTTTCACCAAGTGTATAGTTCACTTTTATTTGAGGCAATTAAAATGCCTTATCCATATACATATCGTTCTCCTTATGGAAATAATAAGGAGGAAATTGTAAAAAAACATTTAGAAGAAATGGAAGAGCTGCTGAAAGACAAACATGAAGAAATTGCAGCAATTATTGTAGAACCTTTAATGCAAGGTGCTGGCGGTATGATTACAATGCCAAAAGGATACTTAAGAGGACTACGTAATTTATGTACAAAATATAATGTTTTATTTATTACAGATGAGGTAGCGACTGGATTTGGGCGTACCGGGAAAATGTTTGCATGTGAACATGAAAATGTAACGCCGGACATTTTAACTGCCGGAAAAGGTTTAACAGGTGGATATTTACCAATTGCAATCACCGTAACGACAGATGAAATTTATAATGCCTTTTTAGGAGACTATGAAGAACAAAAAACATTTTTCCATGGTCATAGTTATACAGGGAACCCGTTAGGGTGTGCGGTAGCAATTGCGAATCTAGAACTATACGAGAAAACAAATTTAATAGAAGAAGTAGCACGTAAAACAGAATATGTGGCGACGCAATTAGAAGCACTCTTTACATATAAACATGTAGGGGATATTCGTCAGTGCGGATTAATGGTTGGAATTGAACTTGTGAAGAATAAGGAAACGAAAGAAGCGTTTGAATGGACAGAGAGAGTCGGTGTTCAAGTATGTAAACGCTCAAGAGAGCTGGGCATGATTTTGCGGCCGCTCGGAAACACGATTGTATTTATGCCTCCTCTTGCTTCTACAATTGATGAGATTGATGAGATGTTACGTATTTTATATAAAGCAATCTCGGATGTTACGGAGGGAGAGTAATGGGCGGTTTTTTCATAACAGCAACGGATACTGAAGTGGGGAAAACTGTAGTTGCAGGTGCATTAACAGGTGTATTTAGAGAATTAGGATATAACGTAGGGGTATATAAACCGTTGCAAAGTGGACATGTTGCATCAAATCCAGAGGGAGATGCAGCAAGGTTAAAAGCATTATCGGGTGTACCGACAAAAGAAAATGAAATTTGTCCTTATTCTATTGAAGAACCGCTTGCTCCGAGATTTGCCATGAAAAGAGCTGGAAGAGTAGTACGTTTAAAAGACATTATTAATCACTATAATGAACGATTGAAAGAGTTTAATAGCCTATTTGTAGAAGGAGCAGGTGGACTAGCTGTTCCATATACAGAAGACGCTTTAGTAATTGATTTCGCAAAAGAATTACAGCTTCCTCTTATTATAGTAGCACGTCCTACATTAGGGACAGTAAATCATACAGTTTTAACGATTGCTTATGCAAAGGCACATGGCTTAACGGTAGCAGGTGTCATTTTATCTGGTTGCAAAGAATGTGAAATGGAAAGAGTGCAAGAAAATAAAGAAATGATTGAAGAGCTGAGCGGGGTACCAGTTTTAGGTTTATTACCATTCTTTGCAGGTAACTTTACAAAAGAAGAAGTATTGGAATCTGCTAAAGAATATATAATGATTTCAAAATTAGAGGAGTTCATTCAAAATGAATCAAACGTGGCACGCACATCTTCAATCTAAATTACAACAATTACATGAGCAAGGGCAGTATCGTAATTTGTACGTAACAGAACAAGCAGAAGAGACATGGCTTATTCGAGATGAGAAAAAGATGCTAAATTTAGCGTCAAATAATTATTTAGGGTTAGCTGGAGATGCGAGGTTAAAAGAGGCTGCTATTGTGTGTACAAAAAAATATGGAACTGGTTCGACTGCCTCTCGTCTCGTTGTAGGAAATTATCCATTGTATGAAGAGGTGGAGAGAAGTGTATGCAACTGGAAAGGTACTGAAAGAGCATTAATCGTAAATAGTGGGTATACAGCAAATGTAGGGGCAATATCTTCTTTAGCCTGTCGTCACGATATTGTATTTAGTGATAAATTAAATCACGCAAGCATTGTTGATGGAATTATATTAAGCGGGGCAGAACATAAAAGGTATCGGCATAATGATTTGGAGCATTTAGAGAAGCTGTTGAAAACAGCATCTCCTGAAAAGCGGAAATTAATTGTAACTGATACTGTTTTTAGCATGGATGGTGATACTGCGTATTTGAGGGAGTTAGTGCAGCTAAAAGAGAAATACGGGGCAATCATTATAGTTGATGAAGCGCATGCGAGTGGAATATATGGAATCGGCGGAGCTGGATTGTCTCATATAGAAAAAGATCTTGCTCAAAAAATTGATATACATATGGGGACGTTTAGCAAGGCTTTAGGGTGTTATGGTGCGTATTTGACAGGTGATGCAATTTATATAGAGTATTTACAAAATATGATGAGAAGCTTTATTTTTACTACTGCTTTACCACCAGGGACTTTAGGAGCGGTACAAAAAGCAATTGAAATTGTGAAAGAAGATAATGAAAGAAGAGAGAGACTTATAGAGAATGGAGCTTATTTCAGAAACCATTTACGAGAAGCTGGTTTTGATATTGGGAATAGCTCAACTCATATTGTACCGATTGTGGTCGGTTCAAATGAAACAGCTTTACAGTTTAGTAAAAAGTTACAAGAGGCAGGTATTGCAGCTATTGCAATTCGTCCGCCAACTGTACCAGTCAATAGTTCTCGAATTCGCTTTGCAGTTACATCGCAACATACAATAGCTGATTTGCAATGGGCTATTGACCGAATTATTCACATTGCGAAAGAAGAGGAACTTTTCGTATGAAAGAGCTGAAGATTATTTTTATCCCTGGATGGGGAATGGAAGAAAATATTTGGGATTTAGTACTTCCGCATTTTAAAGAATATCCTGTTCAATGCATTGATTGGCGTAACGTGAAAGAACAAAGTGAATTTGCGGGGCGAATAATAGATGTAGCAAAGGATGAAAATATAATTTTAGTTGGATGGTCACTAGGAGCGTTAGCGGCAGTTCAAGCTCATAAAAAGATTAAGGCAAAAGGTATTGTACTAATTGGTGGTACTGCCAAATTTACAAATACGAGCGACTATACGAGTGGATGGAATGCTTTGCATGTGGAACGGCTGAAAAAGAATTTGACTAGAAAGAAAGAAGATACGCTCAAGCGGTTTTATGAAAATATGTTTACGAAAGATGAGCTGAAAGAGAATAAAAGTTTTGAAGACATCGTAAAACATTTTAAAGGTGATTCTATCCAGTCTTTACAATTAGGTTTGGATTATTTAATAGAAACAGATATGAGAAAAGAACTGAAAGAAGTGAAAGTACCTATACTACTTATTCATGGGGAGAAGGATGTAATATGTCCATTGTCTGCAGCGCGTAGTATGGCTGAGAATGAGACTGCCATGCTCAAGGTAGTAAGTGAGGCTGGACACGCATTATGCGTAACGAATTTTGAATATTGCGCGAATGAGATAATTCAATTTATAGAGGGGATACGACATGATCAATAAAACGTTACTACAAAAACGGTTTAACGTGGCAGCTGTATCCTACGATCAATATGCAAGTGTACAAAAAAAGATGGCACATTCATTACTTTCTAAATTGAATCGGCGATATAGTGCTAATTCATCGATACGTATTTTAGAACTTGGATGCGGGACAGGTTATGTCACAGAAAGACTATCAGAGTTATTTCCGAAAGCACATATTACAGCCATTGATTTTGCTGAAAGTATGATTTCAGTTGCGAAAACTAGACAAAATGTGAAAAATGTAACGTTTTACTGTGAGGATATAGAAAGGTTACGACTAGAAGAAACATATGATGTCATTATTTCAAATGCAACATTTCAATGGCTAAATGATTTAAAACAAGTGATAAGAAATTTATTTCATCATTTGTCTATAGATGGGATATTACTTTTTTCAACGTTTGGACATGAAACATTTCAAGAGTTGCATGCTTCGTTCCAGCGGGCGAAAGAAGAAAAAAATATACAAAACGAAACATCGATTGGACAACGTTTTTATTCGGAAAATCAGTTGCGCCATATATGTGAAATAGAAACAGGGGATGTGCATGTTTCTGAAACATGTTACATAGAGAGTTTTACAGAAGTTAAGGAGTTTCTGCATTCTATTCGAAAAGTAGGAGCGACCAATAGTAATGAAGAATCATATTGTCAAAGTCCCTCACTCTTTCGTGCGATGCTTCGCATATACGAAAGAGACTTCACGGGAAATGAAGGGATAATGGCAACGTATCATGCTTTATTTGTGCATATAACAAAAGAGGGGAAGAGATGAAATGAAACAAGTACAAACAAAAAGAGATTGGAACAAACTTGCATACGACGTAGTAGAAGAGAAGATGATCACGAAAGAAGATGCAATAGCGATATTGGAGGCTGACGATACAGAGATTTTAGAGATTATGAATGCAGCTTACATCATTCGCCATCATCACTTTGGTAAGAAAGTAAAATTGAATATGATTATTAATACGAAGTCTGGATTATGTCCTGAAGATTGTGGATATTGTTCTCAGTCTATTATTTCAGAGGCACCGATTGATAAATATGCATGGTTAACGCAGGAAAAGATTGTAGAAGGAGCACATGAAGCGATTCGCCGTAAAGCGGGTACATATTGTATTGTAGCATCTGGTCGTCGTCCGACGGATAAAGAGGTGAATCATGTAATTGGAGCAGTTAAGGAGATTCGTGAAACGACAGATTTGAAGATTTGTTGTTGTTTAGGTTTCTTAAATGAAGATCAAGCGGGACGTTTAGCGGAAGCTGGCGTACATCGTTATAACCACAACTTAAATACACATGCAAATAATTACGAAAGTATTTGTTCAACGCATACGTATGACGACCGTGTTGATACAGTTCAAAAAGCGAAACAAGCGGGTATTTCACCATGCTCTGGGGCGATTTTTGGGATGGGGGAGACAATAGAAGAGCGTGCTGAAATTGCATTTGAATTACAACGTATAGATGCAGATTCAATCCCATGTAATTTCCTTGTTGCTGTAAAGGGTACGCCGCTTGAAGGACAAAAAGAGTTAACACCAGTAGAATGTTTAAAAGTGCTGGCGATGATGCGTTTTGTAAACCCGACGAAAGAAATTCGTATTTCAGGGGGACGTGAAATCAATTTACGTGCTGTGCAGCCAATTGGTTTATTTGCAGCAAACTCTATTTTTGTTGGGGATTACTTAACGACAGCTGGACAAGAACCGACTGCAGACTGGGGTATGATTGAAGATTTAGGATTTGAGATTGAAGAATGTGCGTTATAAGATAGAGGAAAAAGCAAACTTGTAAAAGAGTTTGCTTTTTTTGTAAATAAAATGTAATAAAAAGGTGTTAACGCTTGATATGAATGGGTTTTGAGTGAGAAATATAATTTTTGCGGACGAATTTTCCAAGCCCTAATTGTACATAGTAAATATGTAATTTATATTGGGTTGGAGGATTTTACATGCACAAATATATATTAGCGATTATGACTTGTCTAATTTTACTAAAAGCAATAAGTGCTGATCCAGTTAAGGCCGCTGAAAATCCTGAACAAAAAGAGATGCAACAACGAATTGAACAACATTTTCGAACGAAAGCTGAACATTTTGGATTGAAAACAGAAGGGAAAGATTTAAAGGAAGTACGAAAAGAAATTACTATTATAGAAGAAGCGAAGAAAAGAGAGAATGTATGGAGAACAGCACAAACGCTTCATATACAAACAGAAGGAAAAACAATGAATGAATTAATAAAAGATGTACGGAAAAAAGTAAAAAAATAAAAAGAGGCCGCAGCCTCTTTTTATTTTTTATGCCCATTGTTTTGATAAGTGAGCCATTTCAATGGCAGCAACTGCAGATTCATAGCCTTTATTACCAGCTTTCGTGCCCGCGCGTTCAATCGCTTGCTCAATCGTTTCTGTCGTTAATACACCGAAAATAACTGGAATGTCTGTTTGAAGTGATAAAGATGCAACACCTTTTGCTACTTCATTACAAACATAATCGTAATGTGTTGTAGCACCACGAATTACAGTGCCTAACGTAATAACAGCATCATATTTTCCGCTATTCGCCATCTTTTTAGCGATTAAAGGAATTTCGAATGCGCCAGGAACCCAAGCAACATCAATATCGTTTTCTTCTACACCGTGACGCTTTAATCCATCTAAAGCTCCGCCTAGTAACTTACTTGTAATAAATTCATTAAAACGTCCAACAACAACCCCAACTTTTAATCCTGTACCAACTAAATGACCTTCGAATACCATAATAAATCTCTCCTTTGATTATAAGTTTAATAAATGTCCTAATTTGTTTACTTTCGTTTGTAAATACGTTTTATTCTCTTCTTTTGTTGGCATTTGCAACGGTACGCGCTCCGTAACTTTTAAATCATAACCTTGTAAGCCAGCAATTTTTCTTGGATTATTCGTTAATAATCGTAAATGTTGTAAACCTAAATCTTTTAATATTTGAGCGCCGATACCGTAATCACGAAGGTCAGCGGGGAACCCAAGTTTTTCGTTTGCTTCTACAGTATCGAAGCCTTCTTCTTGTAACTTATAAGCGCGAAGCTTATTAAGAAGGCCAATGCCTCGTCCTTCTTGTCTCATATAAAGAAGAACGCCTTTTCCTTCACGCTCAATTTGAGCAAGTGCAGCATGGAGTTGTGGTCCGCAATCACAGCGGCACGAGCCAAATACATCTCCTGTTAAGCACTCTGAATGAACGCGTACAAGTACAGGCTCACCTGTTGAAATATCACCTTTTACGAGTGCGATATGTTCTTTCGTATCTAATGAGTTAGAATAGCCAATTGCTTGAAAAGTACCGAAATCTGTAGGTAATGTAATTTCCACTTCTCTCGTCACAAGTGTTTCATGATGGCGGCGATAAGCGATTAAATCTTCTATTGTAATCATTTTTATATCAAATTGTTTTGCACACTGTAGTAAATCAGGGACGCGTGCCATCGTACCGTCCTCATTGATAATCTCGCAAATGACTCCAGCTGGTTCTGCTCCGCAAAGCTGTGCTAAATCGACAGCAGCTTCTGTATGACCAGCACGACGCAGGACACCGCCTTCTTTCGCGATTAATGGAAAGATATGTCCAGGTCGATTAAAATCAGCGCCTTTTGATGCAGGGTTTAACAATTCTTGTATCGTAGTTGCACGTTCGTGAGCGCTAATCCCTGTTGTGGTAGAAACATGGTCAATGCTCACTGTAAATGCAGTATGATGCGAATCTGTATTATGAGATACCATTGGTTCTAGTTGTAGGCGTTCTGCGTACCCTTCCGTAATCGGTACACAAACGAGACCGCGTCCATGTGTAATCATAAAATTAATCGTTTCTGGCGTAATATACTCTGCTAAAGCGATAAAATCGCCTTCGTTTTCACGGTTTTCATCATCACATACGATAACGACTTTTCCTTGTTTTAAATCTTCTAGAGCTTCTTCAATACGATGAAACATAATGCTTCCCCCTTATAGAAATCCGTTTTCTTGTAAAAAGTTTTCGGTCATTGAACCTTTTCGTCTTACAGGCTTAGTAATAAAGCGTTCGATATATTTACCAATCATGTCACACTCAATGTTTACGATGTCACCGGCATTCTTTTCTCCGATAACAGATTCGCTTACTGTGTGCGGGATGAGTGAGATTGTAATGGAAGATTCGTCTATATCAAATATTGTCAAACTCGTTCCATCAACAGCAATGGATCCTTTATGCAAACAATAGCGTAGCAGTTCATCCGAAATAGCTATTTTGTAATAGATGGCATTATAGTGTTGTTTTTTGTTTAATATCGTCCCGATGCCATCAATATGTCCTGAAACGAAATGTCCACCGAATCGTCCATTTGCAGCCATTGCTCGCTCTAAATTTACTTTAGAGTGTGATTTGAGTAGGCAAAGTGATGTTGATTTCATCGTTTCGGGCATTGCATCAACTGTAAATGAAGTAGGTGTAAAGCTCGTTACAGTTAAGCAAATACCGTTAACCGCTATACTATCGCCTAAATGAACATCTGATAAAATTTCATTTGCATGTATCGTTAACTTCATTGCTTCCCCGCTTTGTTGCATATTTGTTATCGTTCCTAATTCTTCTACAATTCCTGTAAACATTTCGTCACCTCGTTTCGGGCATTCGCAACGATTTTTATATCATCGCCAATTTGTTTCATCTCTTGAATTTTTAAGGAAAGCGCATCTTGTAATTTTGAAAAACCATTTCCGCCAAATAAAGTAGGGGCATCTTTCCCGCCAATTAATTTTGGACTTATATAAGTTACAATTTCATTGAAATTATTTGTTTGTAAGAAACTTGCATGAACCGTTTGACCACCCTCAACGAAAAGAGATAGGATTTGTTTTTCACCGAGTAGGTCTAAAACATCTTGAATTTCAATTTGTTTCGTTTTCATTTGGAATATAAATATATTTTCAGATTCATAAGAAGCTATTTTCTCTTTATTTACATCCTTACCAACCATAATCCATGTCGGTGTTAAACAATCTGTTATGACATGAGAAGATGGTGGCGTTTTTAAATGAGTATCTAAAATAACGCGTATTGGATTTTTACCCCCATTAGGAATTCTTGTTGTTAAATGCGGATTATCAGCTATAACTGTATTCACTCCAACAAGAATTGCATCGTGTGTATGGCGATATTGATGAACATCAGCTCGTGCTTCTTCACCTGTAATCCATTTACTGTCACCAGTTACAGTTGCTGTTTTTCCATCTAAGCTCATCGCTGTTTTTATTGTTACAAATGGGCGTTTCGTTTTCATGTAGTGAAAAAAGTAGCGATTTAATAAAACTGCTTCTGCTTCAAGGACACCGGTAGTTACTTCGATTCCAGCTTCTTCTAATCTCCTTTTTCCATTACCAGAAACGAGCGGGTTACAATCAAGGGTAGCAATTACAACGCGCTTAACTCCCTTTTCGATGAGCAATTCACAGCAAGGTGGTGTTTTTCCAAAATGGCTACACGGTTCCAGTGTTACATAAACGGTAGCGCCTTTGGCGTTCTGACCAGCCATTTGAAGGGCATGAACTTCTGCGTGTTCTTTACCAGCACGTAAATGAGCCCCCATACCGACGATGTTTCCATCTTTTATAACAACAGCACCAACCATAGGATTTGGACTTGTTTGTCCTGATGTTCCTTCTGCTAACTGCAGGGCAATCCTCATATATTCTTGATCTGTCATTTTCTTCACCTCTCCTAAAAAAATCAAAAAACCCCAAGGATTTAATATCCTTGGGGTTTGGGAGACGTGATTTCTAGAAATATAGTTCGAATACGAAAGCATAGGGAAGAAACCTAACGATAATCGATATTTCTGCATAAGGAAAAAACCTAGCAAAATATCGGATTTTTTAAACGCTAGTTGTCTCTTTTTATTTCAGTATAAAAAATGAGTATAGAAAACTAAACATATATAAAGAATCAAAATGAATCTTTAAAAATATGCATACTGAAATAAAAGTGTATTCACTATATAAAAAACTAGAAACATATCCTTCTCCCATCCAGACTATACTGTCGGCCCTAGAGTTTCACTAGATCCACCGTTTTCGAGTTGAAAACGGGTCACGGACTTAGAAGCTTTCGCTTCATCACCGCCGGTTGGGAATTTCACCCGACCCCGAAGGATGCTGTTTGGTCAAATTATAGCACAAAAAAAATAAAAGGCTAGTAAAAAGTATTCGAATGTGAAGAATTGTGTGAAAATATATGTAGGCTGGAATGAAGACAAAAGTATTAGAAATGTTGTAAGGAGAAGGGATATAGCGGAGTTGATAAAAAGAAAAAACATGCACAAAAAAATGTGCATGTCACATGTAAAATTATTCTGCCTCTGGTGCTCTAACAACAGACTCAAATTTACCTTTATGCGAAGCATCGCAATAAGGCATATTTTTTGATAAACCACAACGGCATAAAGAAAATGCCGGTTTTGCTGGGAATACATTCCCCTGTGAGTCGACTAATTCCACGTCCCCTGTAACGCGAAAAGAGCCATTGTCATTTACTTTAATTTGTACTTTTGCCAACACTATCCCTCCTTCCCAAACGCTTAATTCCATCATATAATCAAGAGAAGTACTTGACAATATAAAGTGAAACTTTAATCAGTGGGGGAGGCATCCCCCACTGATTATTAGTTGAACCAATCGGGCTTTTAGGGGCAGTTAATCTCACACCTAACGTCTTTGTTTCAGCTGAATTTTGAGGTAGGATTTTTACTGCCCGCAAATAGCGGGGCAAAAAGAGCACTTTGTTCGAAAGAGAAGAGAGTGTTATAATGTTTTTTATAACTGACTAGAGTAAGGTGACGAAAGATGGATAAACAATTACGTACATTACGAAATATTGCAGATGAGCGCACGTGGGCATCATTTTTGAATGATAATCATCCATATAGTTTGTTACATTGGTCCATTGCAGGTGTAGGACAAGAATCGAAGGATGTTTGGTTACTTCAAGATGAAGTAACCTTTCAAACGACAGAATTTCCAACGTTAGATGATGCAATGCAATGGATTTCTGAAAATATGGAACAAGTTACAGACGTTTTAGCGCAATAAAAAAACAGGCTTATGCAAGCCTGTTTTTTGTTTCTTTCACATATGTGTTTAAAAATTGATCGACGGCTGCTTCATACTCTTCTTTATTTTCGTTATAAGAGCAAGCATGTGCACCGTGTTCTGCAATATAAAGTTGTTTCTTATTCTCTTTTGCTTCATATAACGCTTTTGTCATATCAGCTAAAATATAATCGTCATCTTTACTATGAATAAAGAGAACGGGATTGTTAATGTTTTTTATACAGTCGATTGGTGACACTTCACGAATTGTATAACCGTCGCGAACTTTTAAAAATGCGTTTGCTAAAGGTAATAAAGGCCATTTTGGTAAATGGAATTCCACTTTTAAACGGTGCTGCAATTGCCCGTAAAAATCAGAGAAAGGACAATCCGCAATATAAAAATCAGCCCCATCTTCTACAAGCCCTGCGTATTGAAGAAGTGTTGCAGCTCCCATCGATTCACCATGAATACCAAGGGTTATATTTGTGCCAAAACGACTTTTTAGCCAGTCAACTACAGATTTTAAATCATGTTTTTCATAATATCCATAGCTTGTTGTTTTTCCACCAGTTCTACCATGACGACGATGATCATAAATAACGACATTATATCCTCTGTTTAAAAATAAGTTTGCATATTTTACAGAGTTCATTTTATTTACAGTTACGCCGTGACAAAAAACCATAAACTTATTGGAATGACCAGCAGGAATGTAATACCCGTGAAGATCATATCCGAATTGCGAAGGGATATGAATTTCTTCTTTATGAAGAGCATCAAAATCCTCTATACGAAAATGTTTTTTCGTTTCTCTTTCGAGTACTTCTTCCTCTGTTTTTTTCTTTAAGTACATCACTTTATTTGTAAAGAAAATCCCAAGGGCAGTTATCGCACCTAGTATAGTAAACAATGCTGCAAAAAAACGTTTCATACTTTACCTCATCCTCCAAATACCGTTACATGTGATACACTTATATTGTATCACAATGATAGAAAAGGGGAGAAATAGGAAATGCTGCATATACAAAAAATTACACCAGCGATGAAAGAAACAATCCGAATGTTCATGTGTGCGAACTGGGGAAGTTCATTGATGGTTTCGCGTGGTAAGGGGCATCGGTTAGAAGAGTTGTCAGGATTTGTTGCGCTCTCAGATGACAGAATAATCGGAATTATAACATATGAAGTGAACGGAAATATGTGTGAAATTGTATCGTTAGATAGCTTAGAAGAAAGAAAAGGAATAGGGACGAAGCTTGTAGATTGTGTATTACAAGTTGCAGAAGAAGAACGGTGCAGGCAGGTTTGGCTTATTACAACAAATGATAATATGAATGCGTTACGTTTTTACCAAAAACGTAATTTTGTGATGACTCATTTATATGTGAACGCAGTGGAAGAAGCACGAAAGATAAAGAAAGAAATTCCACGTATTGGATATGACGGTATCTCAATTTTGCATGAAATTCAATTAGAGTATCATTTAATGAAATGATGTAACAATTTTCAGAAATATAAGTTATTAACCTTGACGAATAGTAGAATATAGGTTACCGTAAAATTGTAATCTATTACCATATTAAGGGGTGACGATGTGGCAACTATACGTGATGTGGCAAAATTAGCAGGTGTTTCAGTCGCAACCGTTTCACGAGTTATGAATGAAAAAGGATACGTTCATGAGGACACAGTAAAACAAGTAAAGGAAGCAATTGAAGAATTACGTTATAGGCCAAATGTTACAGCGAAGCCATTGTTTAAACAAGATTCAACGATAATTGCATTACTTGTAGATAATTTATATGACCCATCAAACATCACTTTGCTACATTGTATTGAGGAAATAGCATATAACGAAGGATATCAAATCATTGTTTGTAATATAGAGAATAAAGATAGGTACATACATATGTTGAAGGAAAATAACATTGCAGGTGTTATTTTGACAAGAGCCGTTTTTAAAAGTATAGGAGAAATTCCACTTCCGTTTGTTGTGGTTGATAAAAAAAAATCACATACAAATTATTATGAAAGTGGACAAAGAGCGGTTTCTTTATTAAAAGAGAAAGGCTGTCACTTCCTTGCTTATTTCGGTGAGGGAGAAGATAGTGAAGAAATGGAAGAGCACATATCAGGATTTTTAGATGCTGTTTGGGAAGAAGGAGTCTCTTATCGAGAAGAATGTGTACAAGGGTATACGAATAAACAGTTTATTACATTATTGCAAAACAATCCGTATATAGATGGAATTGTAACTTCAAGTGATAAGATTACTTTTGAGTTAATTCGAGCAGCGAAAAATTTAAATATCTGTATACCGAATAAATTGAAAATTATTGGACTGAACGGGAGCATAGACAGTGAATGGATAGGCCCATCACTCATGAAAATTGAAAGTTGTGTCGAGGAAAATGGGAAAATAGCTTTGCAACAATTAAAAGGAAAAATAAAAAAGTAAAAGGTGCGTATAAAACGCACCTTTTATAATGTAATTGCGGCAATAAAGCCAAATATAAGTAACGGTATATTATAATGCAGAAAAGTTGGTACACATGTATCCCATATATGATGGTGTTGACCATCAGCATTTAAACCGGATGTTGGTCCAAGTGTACTATCTGATGCTGGAGATCCTGCATCGCCTAGCGCTCCGGCTGTACCGATAATTGCAATTGTAGCCATTGGACTAAATCCAAGTTGAATGCAAAGAGGTACAAAAATTGTTGTTAAAATAGGGATGGTTGAAAAGGATGAACCAATTCCCATCGTAACGAGAAGTCCAATAACGAGCATAAGAAATGCAGCGAGTGGTTTGTTATTCCCAATCATATGTGCACTCGTTTGTACAAGGGATTCAACATGTCCTGTTTTTCGAAGGACAGCACCGAACCCAGCGGCAGAAATCATAACAAATCCGATAAAGGACATCATACGCATTCCGCTTGTTAAAATTGCATCTGCTTCTTTAAGAGGTAGACTACCACTAACTGATAAAACGATAATCCCCGCTAGAGCACCGAAAATCATTGATTCTGTTGCTAATTGAACAGTCAATGTAGCTAAGATAGATACTAACCCGAAAGTAATGTTTCGTTTTGTATAGGGAACGATTTCATTTTCGGTAGTATGAACTTGTTCAGTTTCATACGTACGAGGTTTTCGGTACGTAATAAATACCGCGACACATAATCCGATAATCATACCGATTGCTGGAATAGTCATCGCTTTTGGAATAAGTGTAACGTCAAATGTAAGACCACTTTGCGCGGCATTTGTTTGCAATACGTCATGATAAATTTTTCCGAATCCTGCAGGAATCCACATATAAGGAGTAATTAATCCGAATGTAATAATACATGTAACAAGCCTTCTATCTACTTTCAGCTCGTTTAATACTTTTAAAAGTGCTGGAATTAAGATGGGGATGAAAGCGATATGAACAGGAATAACATTTTGTGAGAAACAAGCCATCGTTAAAATGATAAATAAAATAAGTATTTTTGAATAAACTTGTTTTTTTGTGTCTTGTTCATTGCCAATCCATTTTAATGCCGTTTGAATCATGGCATCTGGAAGTCCTGTTTTGGAAAGGGAAATAGCGAAACCGCCAAGCATTGCATAACTTAAAGCGATTGGAGCACTGTTTCCAAGACCAGTGGTAAAAGTGTTAATAGTTTCTGAAATACCGAGTCCGCCGATAATTCCGCCTGTTAAAGCTCCAACAATGATGGCGACAATGACCTGGACACGTAACAAACTAAGCAATAGCATAACTGCTACTGCGACGAGTACAGCATTCATAATAAATGTAATCTCCCTAAATTTTTTATTCTGTTAAGGCAAGTAAATATGAAGCACTTTGCTAGATTTATACATAGTTGCGACATATTATTATAAAATGTTTTTTATGAAATGTAAAAGAGCCCTTTGTTACTAATGCTGAAAAGTTAGCTCTTTTTTAATTGATTGTAAAGAATTAGCAAATAATTCCGGTTCTTCTAAATCAGGAGAATGTGCTGAATTTGGAAACCAAATCATCTTTTTTATAGGTGCTTCCATAACATCACAATATTCCTGAACGAGTGCATAAGGAGTTTGATAATCATAGCGGCCAGAACAAAAGTAAACAGGAATAGATAAACTTGAAATGGACGAAAAGAAATCAATTGTCAGCATTTCTTCCCATAAAACACCAGATTTTAAGTTTCCTACGAGAAACTTGAACCAATCTAATAGCGTATATTCAGGAGAAAAGAAACCTTTTCGTATGAAAGAAAAGGAAGATCCGTTTTGGATTGCTCCTCCGAATGTACCAAGCCACTTTCTTTGAATAATGAGACGTCTCGTATCTAAAAATGGTGGTTTACCTAATTTTAAAAGAGAAGCTAATGCTTTTTTATGATCATGCTTTTTGGCAGAACGAATTAAATGTTGATATAGTAATTCTTCGTTTTGTTTCATATGTACAATTTGCCCAATACTGATGTAGGCCTCGATATACTGTGGATATTGATGTGCTATGTTAAGCCCAATAATGCTTCCCCAAGAATGACCAGCGAGAAAGAGTTTTTGTTTGTTAAACTTTTTCAGTACATATTGAATCACTTCTTTTGCATCGGAAACGAATTGTTTGATTGTAAAATTTGCTCCGAAATCTTTCATTGAAAAGGATTTGCCTGCCCCGCGTTGGTCCCAATTAATAACGATAAAGTGTTTCTCCAATTCTTTTTGAAAATGGCGAATAAATCCGATTTGTGCCATGCCAGGTCCACCATGACAGCACAATAAAATAGGCTGCTCTATGTTTTGCCCGCGCATAAGGAGGGTTTGTTTTCGATTGTTAATCATAACGCTTTCCATCGTAGCGATACTATTAGGAATGAGTTGTTTATTTTCATTATAGAACTGCGGAGTATAGCTACGAAAAAGCATATTGAAAACCTCCTTTTCTGAAATCGTATGAATCGCACAGGCTATTCGTTTTGCATATACTGTTAGAAAATCATTGTAACATACCATACTAGTGTCATTTCAACACGGGAGGTGGGAAATTGTGACGATTGGAGAAATTATAGATTGTTTAAATAGACGTGAATCCATCGCTATTATAGCAAAACGTCTTGAAATGAGCCCGTATACATTATCAAAGAAATTAAGATTGATTGGATACGAATATGATGGAGAACAGAAGAAACGTATTTTTGTAGGAGATGGAGAAGAACCGCGTCACTTACAACTCCAAGAAGCGACAGCCCTTCAATATGCGAAAACGGATTATCAATTATTAATTTATGAGCAATTACAAAGTATTTATGAATTACTAAGAAAGAGAGAAGAAGTAAGTGCACCCATTATGAATATAAGTACAGAAAAAAAGAAGCGTACCTTTTCTATTAATAAAGAAATATTAGCAAAATTAGACGCCATATCAGAATCGAAAGGAATTCAAAAATCTAAACTTGTAGAAGAGGCGTTACAACAATTTTTACAACAATATGATTTTAACAAAACATCACATTTTGATAACTAAAAAAGGATACTATGTTCATTGTAAGAACGAGTATCCTTTTCTTTGTTTCCTGTATATTACGGATAATATACAGGATAAGTGCATATCCTTTGCATTGAAAAAATTGGATTGTTTATTAGGAAAATACTTAATTTACTTTTTGAATTCTTCCATCAATAACTGGCTGAATTGGTTCTTTTAATTGTTTTACGTAATCGACTAGTGCTTCAAAGTCGTTTGGACCAGTTTCTGAATTCTTCCCATTTTTAAATGATACAAATCCATCACCACCAGAAGCTAAGAAAGCATTCGCTACTACGCTATACGTTTTAGATGGAGATAATTCTTCTCCGTTTGTTAAACGTATATTTGTAACTTTTTCACCGTTTGGTTTGTTTGCATCCCACGTATATTGAATACCTGAAATTTGAAGCATTCTTGTCGTACCTTTTTGCCATTGCTGATTTAAAATGTCGCGAATGTCTTGACCTGTTAAATCTACTTTAATCAATTGGTTTCCAAAAGGCTGAATACCATATAATTCGCCCCATGTAATATCGCCAGCATCTAAGTCATTACGAATGCCGCCCGGATTCATAAGTGCGATTTGAGTTTGCATCGTTTGGCGCTGGGCATCGGCAACTAAATTTCCAAGAGTGGACTCACCGGCAGCATTTTGTTTACGGTCGATAGGTGCTGTAGATTTTCCGACAACTTCATTTACAAGTGGTGCGATTTTTTCTTTATATTGATCTAGTTTTTTCTTTACTTGTTTATCAGGTTCTACACCTTCATGGTATGTTGTAACAACTTCAGCTTTTTTCTTCACAATATCTTTTGTTTTTCTATCAATCGTTACATCCACATCAGAGAAAGCCATTCCGTAAGAGTTCGCTTGGACAATTAGTTTATTATTTACTGTACCATTTACATACGTATGACTATGTCCACCGAAAATAATATCAACTTCCGGGTCTGTTTCATTTGCAATTCGAGTAAGGTCTCCATTTGTTATACCAGATTCATCTGTTGTTCCACCGACATGAGCAAGGACGACAATAGATTTAACACCGAGACGCTTTAATTGTTGCGCTGATTTATTAATTGCTTCTACTTCGTCAGTGATTTCTACATTTTGAAGCATAGTTGGCATAACGACATTTGGTGTATCAGTTGTAACAACGCCAATGAATCCTACAGGCACACCGTTTACCATTTTTACAGTAAATGGGGGTAAAAATAGTCGACCAGTTGATTTGTTATAGAAGTTTGCAGCGACATAAGGGAAGTTAGCGCCTTTGAAATTTCCTGTTTTTTCGTGATATCCACCGTAAATGAGGCGTTTCATTTCATCGATACCTTCATCAAATTCATGGTTTCCGATTGTACCAACATCAAACTTTAAGTCATTTAAAAATTCAATTGTAGGCTCATCTTGTAATAATGCTGAAACTGGTGGACTAGCACCTACAATATCACCAGCATGTACGAGAAGTGTATTCGGGTTTTGTTTTTTCCGTTCTTTTAAATAAGTAGCTAAGTAATCAGCGCCACCAGCTTCTTTATTATTAATTTTTTTAACAGTATCTAGTTGTCCATGAAAATCATTAATACCAAGCATTTGTACGTCTATGTAGCGGTTTTGTTCAGCTGGAGTCTGAGATGGGGGAGCGGCAAATACGCTTGAAAAAGTAATGGTGCTTAAAACGGCAACAGCAGGAATAATTTTTTTCCACATAATTTAATTCTCCTTTTTTTATAATCTGACATCATACGACATAATTTTAATAGATTCATAGGATTATATCTATATAAAAATTTAGTTTTTTCGAAAAATTAACATATTTACAAAAGATGAATAATAAAGTAATGACCCTTTTTTGTTGTCGATTTCATCTTGTATCTACTATAATGGAGAAAAAAGTAAAAGGTGAGCAGCATGAAGAAAAAGAAACAAAGACAAATGCAGAGACAATCTCAAGTGAATCAATCAAAGAAAGAATCTCTTACATTAGGTGATCAATTAAATGATTCACTTATGCAGCAATTAAAGAATAAGAAGAAAGAATTGCAAGTGAGAGAAGAGAAAAAAGAGGCAGCAGAACTGGAAAGAAAGCGCCAAGAACAAAAAGAACGTGAAAAGAATAAATCATTTGAAGAACTGTTAAGTGAAAGTAGCCTTACTTGGAAAGACTTTAAATAATAAAAAAATGATCAGTGATATTTCACTGATCATTTTTTTGACGAGCTTGTAAGAAAGGGGGAGTTAGAATGAGGAAAATTGTAGTTGTTCCGCATGAAAATCATTGGGGTGAAAAATTTCAAATAGAGGTTGAAAGATTAAAATCAGCGATGCCAGAAACGGTGAAAATTCATCATATTGGAAGTACGTCAGTGCCAGGACTGGCAGCTAAACCAATTATAGATATGATTATGGAAGTAGAGAGTATCGAAAGAGTAGATAGGTGGAATGAACGATTTATAGAGCTTGGTTACATCGCAAAAGGAGAAAATGGTATTTCAAGACGCCGCTATTTTATTCATGGAACGGAGGAAAAACGTTCGTATCATTTACACGTGTTTGAAAAAGGAAATCCAGAGATAGTAAGGCATTTAGCATTTCGTGATTATATGATGGCTCATTGTGAAGAAGCAGAGGCATATGCAACTTTAAAGAAAGAATTAGCTGAAAAGTATACATATGATGGTGCGTTATATTCGGAAGGGAAAACTGAGTTTGTACGTAATGTGGATGAAAAAGCGAAGAAATGGATAGAAAATAGCGTGAATGAATGAGTTCGCATTATTTTTGAAGGTGTATAAATTTATTATGTAAACTGTACATATGTTTTGACTTTTTGATTGAATCTTGTTGAAATAAAGTGGTGGCTTATAAAAATGTAACAATGAAAGGGAGAACGAATGTGCATATTCCAACAACTACACTTCATAATGGCGTGAAAATGCCAATGATTGGTCTAGGCGTTTATAAAGCAACAGAAGGCGACGAAGTAAAACAAGCAGTAAAAACAGCGTTAGAAGTTGGATACCGTTCGATTGATACAGCAACTGTATATGGAAATGAAAGCGGTGTCGGAGAAGCGGTTCGTGAATCAGGGATTCCGAGAGAAGACATCTTTATTACAACAAAAGTTTGGAACGACGATCAAGGATATGAGGAAACACTTGAAGCATTTGAGAAAAGTCTAAAGAGATTACAAATGGACTATGTAGATTTATATTTAATACATTGGCCAATAAGAGGGAAGTATGTCGATACGTATCGAGCGTTAGAAAAACTGTACGAAGAAGGTAAAGTGCGCGCGATTGGTGTTTCTAATTTCCATAAACATCATTTAGAACTGTTATTACCAAACTGTAAAGTGAAGCCAATGGTAAACCAAGTGGAACTTCATCCAATGTTAACACAATTTGAATTGCGTAATTTCTGTCAAGGTGAGCAAATTCAAATGGAAGCATGGAGTCCATTAATGAGAGGCGGGGAAGTATTTCAGCACCCGATTATTCAGGCCATTGCTAACAAATATGAAAAAACACCTGCGCAAGTTATATTAAGATGGGATATTCAAAGTGGGATAGTGACGATTCCTAAATCTGTTACACCATCTCGCATTCAGGAGAATTTTACTATCTTTGATTTTTCACTAACGGAAGAAGAAATGAATCAAATTAATACATTAAACCGTAATTTACATGTAGGAACGAATCCTGATAAATATGATACGTTATAAAAAGACGCTACCAGTATGGTAGCGTCTTTTTAACGATGTAAAGCATAGGTATCACATTTAGCAATTTGCTGAAGTTGTATATATTGTGCTGTTGTTAACTGTGTTTGTTTACAAGCCTGTACATTTTCTTGTAATTGTTGAATAGAGCTTGCACCAGGTATAACAGCTGCAACAGTTTCGTTATGTAAGCAATATTGAATAGCTGTTCCGGTTAAAGAGCTTTCTCTGATTACTTCTTTTACACTTGCGAGTGTCGCATATAATTCATCGTAAGAATAAGAAAGGTAATTCTTTTCTTTTACTCTTTCTATCTTTCTTGCATTGTTGTCAGCTAGAATTCCTTTTGCAAGTGGTCCGCGAGCAATGACACTAATTTGATGTTCATTAAGAAGCGGGAACCATTCTTCAGGGCGACGATTTAAAAGGCTATATTCCATTAATACACTAACGATATTTGAATGTTTTGCATATTCACGGATGACATTTGGACGTATAGAAGAAATACCGTAATGGCGAATGATACCTTCTTTTTTTAATTCTTCAAAGGCTTCAATTGTTTCATCTATAGGATCTTCAAGCGTTCCGCCGTGAAGTTGATAAAGGTCAATGTAATCAGTTTGAAGTCTACGTAAACTTTCTTTCACTTCAGCCTTTATGTAATCTTTAGAAGGATCCCAAGACCAGCCGTTTTTTTCGTCTGTCCATCGATTTCCAACCTTTGTTGTAAGAACGATTTGGTCTCGTTTCCCTTTTAAGGCTTTTCCAACAAATTCTTCGTTTAATCCATAATCATATAAATCTGCTGTATCAAAAAAATTGATTCCTAAATCGATTGCTTCATCGATAATACGCATAGCTTCTGTTTCAGATGTACCGAGAGACATACAGCCAAGTCCCATTTCTGTCACAAATAAATCCGAGTTTCCTAATTGACGTTTTTTCATAAGTCAACCTCCTTATCTTTATTGTACGCAAGGGAAAAGAGGTTGACAAACTTTTACTTTTTATCCCGATTGGTGAAGAGAAATAATCAGAGGAGATGCCCCCTCTGATTAAATTTTCCCTTTATTTGCTGTAATCCACTCTTGTACAGTTGTGTACTCTTTGCCATATTGTTTTAGCTTATGGCGAATTTGCCACGCTTTTCCGACTAAAGTGACGCGATTTGGTAAAATATAAACTTTCATTTCTATCACGCTCCTTTCAATGTGGTAAAATGTATGAGGAAAGAATAGGAAATAGAACAGGGAGATGAAGTAGTATGAGTAATCTTGCAGAGAGAACCGTAAAAACTGAACCAATTTTTGATGGTAGAGTTATAAAAGTTCGTGTTGATGATGTAGTATTACCAAATGGAGCAATGAGTAAACGTGAAATTGTAAATCACCCTGGTGCAGTTGCTATTATTGCTATTACTGATGAGGGGAAAATTGTGCTTGTTGAGCAATATCGTAAAGCGCTTGAAAAGGCGATTATAGAAATTCCAGCCGGCAAGTTAGAACCTGGTGAAAAACCTGAGGTGACAGCAGTTCGTGAATTAGAAGAGGAAACAGGATATGTATGTGAAAATATGGAGCTTATTACTTCTTTCTACACATCTCCAGGGTTCGCGGATGAAATTTTATATGTATATAAAGCGACAGGTTTGACGAAAAAAGAAAATAAAGCTGAGTTAGATGAAGATGAGTTTGTGGAATTGATGGAAGTATCGTTAGAAGAAGCGGTTATTCTTATGAAAGATCTTCGTATTCATGATGCGAAGACGATGTTTGCAGTACAATATTTACAACTACAAAAATAAACACTCGCCAAAGGCGAGTGTTTTTTAATTGATTTTTGCATATACGCGTGCATCACGTAAGCTACCATCTGGTGCTATGAAATCATTTTCCATTGTACCTTCTAGAATAAATTCTAAACGTTCTGCTAGGTTACATGCATTTGTATTTGTTGCATCAATACGAATTTCAATTCTTCTAGCACCTAGCTTATCAAAGGCAAATTGAATGGCACCTTTAATTGCTTCAGTCATATAGCCTTGTTTTGTATAAGCACTATGCAGCCAGAAGTGAAGTGAAAACTTTGGAATATCCCAGTTTTCAGGCTTGAGCGTTATAGCTCCGATGAATGTACCTGATACTTTATCGTATAAGTGAAAATCAAGTGTTTCACGAAGTAAAAACTGTCCGTGAGCGTTACGAACGATTTCTTCAGCACTTTCTTCTGTTTCAGCTTTAATTGGCATCCACGGTACTAAGTCTTCTAGAGAAGCTTGGATTGCTTCGTATACTTCTGCACCATCACCTGGAAATGGCTTACGAACTTGTAAGCGTTCAGTTTGAAATAATGTTGGAAAATCTAATAATAATGGTTTCAAGAGAAATCCCTCCTATTCTCTACTTTTTAGTTTAGCAAAGTAGAGCGGAATTTCAATGTTAATTCGTCATACTTTTTTCTTTCTTTCATACATTTTTAGTAAGAGTGTGAACGGAGGGAAGAAAAATGTGGCGAAAAACTTGGCAAGACCGTGTAATGTCTCACATACAGGAAAACTCTTCATTATATATATTTAACGCTGTTTTATTATTGATGGGAGTAATATTTGGGGCCATTCTTGTAAATAGTTTACAATTAAATCAAAAACAAGATTTATCATTTTATTTACAACGTTTTTTTGGACAAGTTTCTAAAGGAGAATTTGCTATTGCAAGCGAAATGTTTCGAGAAAGTTACTTTTCGCAATTAAAATACATTGGATTTATTTGGATTTTGGGAATTTCAATTATTGGATTGCCACTTATTTTTGTTTTATTATTTGTAAAAGGAGTAGTTGTCGGATTTACAGTAGGTTTTTTAGTAAGTCAGCATGGATGGAATGGATTATTATTAGCATTCGTTTCTGTATTGCCACAAAACCTCATTATTATTCCAGTATTTCTCGTTATGACAACAATTGCTGCAAGCTTTTCCTTACGCATGATTAGGCATCAATTTATCAGGAAAATAACCGAGCCGCTATTACCATTATTAATTCGTTATACATGCTTCTTTCTTATAATTGGAGCAGTGTTAGCTCTTGCTTCTAGTGTAGAAGCTTATGCATCGCCAGTTTTAATGAAAGAAGTCGTTGAGGCTATTAATAAACAATAAATACTTTTTGAGAATAATTATCAATTTGTTTTTATTGTTTTTCTTTTGACAGAAGCCCTTCTTCTGATATAATGGTGTAAGAGTGGCGAGGAGGGAGTAGTACCGAATGGAAGAAAGAATTGAACGAATTAAGAAGCAATTACATGCAGCGAGCTACAAATTAACACCGCAACGTGAAGCAACAGTTCGTGTGCTGCTAGAAAATGAAGAAGATCATTTAAGCGCAGAAGATGTTTACCTCCTTGTAAAAGAAAAGTCGCCAGAGATCGGATTAGCAACCGTCTATCGAACTTTAGAACTATTATCTGAGTTAAAAGTTGTCGATAAGATTAACTTCGGAGACGGTGTTTCACGCTATGACTTACGCCAAGAAGGTGCGCAGCGTTTCCACCATCATTTGATTTGTACACAATGTGGTGCTGTACAAGAAATACAAGAAGATTTACTTGGTGAAGTGGAAAGGAAAGTAGAACGTGACTGGAGCTTTAAGGTGAAGGATCATCGTTTAACATTCCATGGGATTTGTAAAAATTGTCAAGAAAATGAAACGGATGAAAAATAACCTTTTCCTATTTAACTAGGAAGAGGTTTTTTATTTGAATAAGGTATAAATTGGTGAAAGCTTGGCATATGTTGTAATAACTTATATTTTGGAGGAATTTACAATGCGCCGAGCTTTAAAATTAACTTTTGATGGGGTAAAAGTATTTTTATTATTTACAAGTTGTACGATTTTGTTTTATTTCGCTATACTATGGATAAATGAAGAATATGAAAGCTATCATCGTTATGAAAAGCCAAAAGAAGAGACTGTAGAAAAAGTATCAGGGAATGAAGAGCCGGCAAAGGATGCTTTCGTAAATAGAATGATGTTTTTCTATGAAAATGGGGAGTAGTGTAGATTGGAAGATCAATTAAAAGATTTTATTCATTATATGGTTGTCGAAAAAGGGTTAGCGAAAAATACAGTAGTATCTTATGAACGTGATTTAAAAAGTTATGTAAAGTACTTGCAAAACGTAGAACAAGCGAAAAGCTTTCATGAAGTGACACGCTTGCACATTGTTAATTTTCTGCAGCACTTAAAAGAAAACGGAAAATCTTCAAAAACATTAGCACGTCATATTGCATCGATTCGTTCGTTCCATCAATTTCTACTTCGTGAACGAGCGGTAGAGCACGATCCATCCGTACATATTGAAACGCCGCAAGGAGAACGGAAATTACCGAAAGTATTATCAGTCGATGAAGTAGAGGCGTTACTTCAGACACCAAAAATGACGAGTGCTTTTGGGGTTCGTGATAAAGCGATGCTAGAGTTACTGTATGCAACAGGACTTCGTGTTTCGGAATTAATTGCCTTAAATTTAGAAGATGTACATTTGACGATGGGATTTGTTCGTTGCATAGGGAAAGGGAATAAAGAAAGAATTATTCCACTAGGAAGTTTAGCGACGGAAGCGATTCAAAAGTACATTGAAAAGGGAAGAAGAGAATTGATGGGTAAAAAAGTAGTAGATGCACTCTTTTTAAACCATCATGGGAATCGATTATCAAGACAAGGATTTTGGAAAATTTTAAAACGATTGGCGAAAGAAGCAAATATTGAAAAAGAACTTACACCTCATACATTGCGCCATTCTTTTGCTACGCACTTATTAGAAAATGGAGCAGACTTGCGTGCTGTGCAAGAAATGCTTGGACATGCAGATATTTCAACGACACAAATTTATACGCATGTTTCAAAAGCTAGATTAAAAGATGTATATAAACAGTTTCATCCGAGAGCATAGTTACTATGCTCTTTTTTCATAGATTCAAAAGGCTATAGTACTTCACAGAAACTTCACAAATATTTCGTACATTGTTTTCAGCAGAAGACTGGAATATTACAATGTATTTCCTCTATACTAAATAAGGTATGAAGGAGGAAATGATGATGAAAAAACTTATTATGACTTTATTTATCGCGATGCTAGCATTGGCTGGCTGTAATACAAACAAAGAAGAACCGAAAAAAGAACAGAAACTGGAAGCTGTAAAAGTAGCAGTTCAAACAAATCCGAAAGAAATTAAACCTCGTGAAAAAACAGAAGTACAAGCACTTGTTACACAAGGAAAAGAAAAAGTAACAGATGCTGATGATGTAAAGTTTGAAATTTGGAAAGCTGGCGACGAAAAGCACGAGATGTTAGATGGTAAGCATAAAGGAAAAGGTGTTTATGCTGTAGAGAAAACGTTCGAGACGGATGGAGTATACCATATTATCGCTCACACAAATGCGCGTGAAATGCATGTTATGCCAGAAGTAAAAGTGGCTGTAGGAAATGCGAAAGTAGAAGATGCGAAAAAAGAAAATAATGATCACGGTGCAGGACATGGCGATCATAAAAGCGATACAATGATCCACCTTATGGCTGGTGACATAAAAGCAAATGCTGAATCAACAATGAAAGTTCATTTAAAACAAAAAGAAGAAGCGTTAACTGGTGCTGAAGTACAACTTGAGATTTGGAAAGATGGTGTTGAAAAACACGGATTTATTCCAGCGAAAGAAGGAAATAAAGGAGAGTATGAAACGAAACATACTTTCAAAGAAAACGGTTCTTACAAAGTGAAAGTTCATGTTAGAAAAGGTGAACTGCATGAACATAAAGAAGAAACAGTAGAAGTAAAATAAAAAGCAGCTCTTTAGAGCTGCTTTTTATTTTTGTCCCGTTATTTGCGGGTTAATTAAAATTTCATTTTATATGAAGAAATAAATCATAAAATAATTAGCACTTCTGTGCATAATGGATTACAATAGAAGTGTGAAGAAAATGAGAAATTCTACGAAAATGTATTAAAAAGAAAGCGTAAACATGTTATGATATCAGTATCAGATGTCTGACATCTGACTTAGAAAAAACTAGAAATGTTTTTGCGTCGTTTCAAGGTAAACGAAATAGGTTAGAGAATGATTTAAAGAAGTACTGTTTGATAATGAGAACGAAAGATAATTCTTATGGAGAACAGTTTCACTTTATAGCGTTTTGAACATACTACAAGAAGTAGAACTGAACTTATAGGAGGTCGCAGTTATGAATAAATATAAACGTATATTCCTAGTCGTAATGGACTCTGTTGGAATCGGTGAAGCACCAGATGCTGAACAATTTGGTGATTTAGGATCTGATACAATTGGTCACATTGCTGAACATATGAATGGATTACAAATGCCTAACATGGTGAAATTAGGCCTTGGTAACATTCGTGAAATGAAAGGCATCTCTAAAGTAGAAAAACCACTTGGATATTATACAAAAATGCAAGAGAAATCTACTGGTAAAGATACAATGACAGGACACTGGGAAATCATGGGTCTTTACATTGATACACCATTCCAAGTGTTCCCTGAAGGATTTCCGAAAGAATTACTTGATGAATTAGAAGAAAAAACAGGCCGTAAAATCATCGGTAATAAACCAGCTTCTGGAACTGAGATTCTTGATGAACTTGGTCAAGAACAAATGGAAACAGGTTCTTTAATCGTTTACACTTCTGCTGATAGCGTATTACAAATCGCAGCACATGAAGAAGTAGTGCCGCTTGATGAATTATATAAAATTTGTAAAATTGCACGTGAATTAACGTTAGATGAGAAGTATATGGTAGGTC
Source organism: Bacillus basilensis (assembly GCF_050630465.1). Lineage (NCBI taxonomy): Bacteria > Bacillati > Bacillota > Bacilli > Caryophanales > Bacillaceae > Bacillus > Bacillus basilensis. The sequence goes on from NZ_JBNTQO010000002.1 coordinate 232,904, forward strand.
GTGTTATTGCTCGTCCATTCGTTGGTAAGCCTGGAAGCTTTACACGTACACCAAACCGTCATGACTATGCATTAAAACCATTCGGCCGTACGGTAATGAATGAATTAAAAGATAGTGACTATGATGTTATCGCTATCGGTAAAATCTCTGACATCTATGATGGTGAAGGGGTAACTGAATCGCTTCGTACGAAGTCTAACATGGATGGAATGGATAAACTTGTAGATACATTAAATATGGACTTTACAGGTCTTAGCTTCTTAAACTTAGTTGACTTTGATGCATTATTCGGTCACCGTCGTGATCCACAAGGATACGGAGAAGCTCTGCAAGACTATGATGCGCGTCTTCCAGAAGTATTCGAAAAACTAAAAGAAGATGATTTATTATTAATTACAGCAGACCACGGTAATGATCCAGTTCATCCTGGTACTGACCATACACGTGAATATGTACCTTTATTAGCATATAGCCCAAGTATGAAAGAAGGCGGACAAGAGTTACCACTTCGTCAAACATTTGCTGATATTGGTGCAACTGTAGCAGAAAACTTCGGTGTGAAAATGCCAGAATACGGAACAAGCTTCTTAAACGAGCTAAAGAAATAGGGGGATAAACAAATGAATCGTGAACTTATTACAAAATCAGCTTCATACTTAAAAGAGAAATTTCAAGAGACACCACAAGTAGGACTAATCCTTGGATCTGGACTAGGTGTATTAGCAGATGAAATCGAGAACGCAGTAACAGTACCTTATAGTGAAATCCCTGAATTCCCAGTTTCAACTGTAGAAGGTCATGCAGGTCAACTAGTATTCGGTACACTTCAAGGTGTAACAGTAGTAGCAATGCAAGGACGTTTCCACTTCTATGAAGGATACGATATGCAAAAAGTAACATTCCCAGTTCGTGTTATGAAAGAACTAGGTGTAGAAACAGTTGTTGTAACAAATGCAGCTGGTGGTGTAAATACATCATTCGAACCAGGCGATCTTATGTTAATTTCAGACCACATTAACTTCATGGGTACAAACCCATTAATCGGACCAAATGATTCTGAAATGGGTGTACGTTTCCCTGATATGTCTACATCATATACGACAGAACTTCGCGAAATGGCGAAACAAGTTGCAGCAGACTTAAATATTAAAGTACAAGAAGGTGTATACGTTGGAATGACAGGTCCTGTATATGAAACACCTGCAGAAATTCGTATGCTTCGTACACTTGGCGGAGATGCAGTTGGTATGTCAACAGTACCTGAAGTAATTGTAGCGCGTCATGCTGGTATGAAAGTACTTGGTATTTCTTGTATTTCAAATATGGCAGCTGGTATTTTAGATCAGCCACTTCATCACGATGAAGTAATCGAAACGACAGAACGTGTTAAAGCTAACTTCTTAGCATTAGTAAAAGCAATCGTAAAACAAATGAAGGGGTGAACTCATAATGAGAATGGTGGACCTAATTGCAAAAAAACGTGACGGACATGCATTAACGACAGAAGAAATTAACTTTATTGTTGAAGGATATACGAATGGTGATATTCCTGATTATCAAGTAAGTTCACTTGCAATGGCAATTTTCTTCCAAGATATGAACGATCAAGAACGTGCTGATTTAACGATGGCAATGGTAAATAGCGGTGATACAATCGACTTATCGGCTATTGAAGGGGTAAAAGTAGATAAGCACTCAACAGGTGGTGTTGGTGATACAACAACACTTGTATTAGGTCCATTAGTAGCCGCTTTAGGTGTACCGGTTGCAAAAATGTCTGGACGTGGTCTAGGACATACTGGTGGTACAATTGATAAATTAGAAGCAGTTCCAGGATTCCATGTTGAAATCGAAAATGATGAATTCATGCGTCTTGTAAATGAAAACAAAATTGCAGTTATTGGTCAGAGTGGAAACTTAACACCTGCGGATAAAAAGTTATATGCACTTCGTGATGTAACGGCAACAGTAAACTCGATTCCGCTTATTGCAAGCTCGATTATGAGTAAAAAAATTGCTGCTGGTGCAGATGCAATTGTTCTTGATGTAAAAACTGGAGCAGGTGCATTTATGAAAACAGATGAAGATGCAAAACGTTTAGCAGAAGCAATGGTGCGCATTGGTAATAACGTTGGCCGTAATACGATGGCTGTTATTTCTGATATGAGTCAACCACTTGGTGAAGCTATTGGTAATGCACTTGAAGTACAAGAAGCAATTGATACATTACAAGGTAAAGGACCGAAAGATTTAGAAGAGTTATGTTTAACACTTGGAAGTCAAATGGTATATCTTGCTGGACAAGCTTCATCTTTAGAAGATGCACGTGAGAAATTAATTGAAGTAATGAACAACGGTAAAGCGCTAGAATCATTTAAAACGTTCCTATCAGCGCAAGGCGGCGATGCATCTGTTGTTGATGATCCTTCTAAATTACCACAAGCACAATTTAAAATTGAAGTGGAAGCGAAGGAAGACGGTTATGTATCAGAAATCGTTGCAGATGAAATCGGAACAGCAGCAATGCTTTTAGGAGCAGGACGTGCGACAAAGGAATCTGAAATTGATTTAGCAGTCGGTTTAATGCTTCGTAAAAAAGTAGGGGACAGCGTGAAAAAAGGTGAATCCCTTGTTACAATTTACGCAAACCGTGAAAATGTGGAAGATGTAAAAGCAAAAATTTATGAGAACATGAAGATTGCTAACGAGCATGTAGATGCACCAACATTAGTGCACGGCATCGTTACTGAATAATAAAGAAGGGCCAGGGAGTATTTCTCCTTGGCTTTTTTTGCTATTTTTTGTTTATAATAATAATGGGTGAAATTATGATTAGAATTTGTGCAATAACAAAAACAGATGAAGTATTATATGATGTTTCGCTAGAAGAAACAACGAAAGACCATATTGTATGGTATTGGCTAGATTTATATAAGCCAACGAAAGAAGAGTATATATACATTTTACAAGATCATTTTAAGTTCCATCCCCTTGCAATTGAAGACTGTATAGAATATGTACAGAGACCAAAAGTTGATTTTTATGATGGATATAACTTTTTAGTTCTTCATGCATTTGGGGAAGATGGACTAGAACCGCACGAAATCGATTTATTTATAAGTGATCGTTATATTGTGTCTTTCCACTTTTCTCATAACAATGCAATCGAAAGAGTATGGAAAACACTTGGAGAAAAGAAGCGTATTAAAAATAGTCCTTTACACGTAGCCCATACAATTATCGACCAGATTGTAGATGACTATTTTGCGCCTGTATATTACATTGAGGATCATTTAAATGCAATTGATGATAATTTAACGGGTGAGACAGCAGGAAGTGTACTAGAAGAGGTATTTGATATACGTGCAGATTTATCAAAGCTAAGGCGTACAATCATTCCGATGCGTGATTTATTGTATCGTATTTTAAATTCGACTCGTTTTTACGGTATAAGTGATCATGAAATTTACTTTAAAGATATACATGATCATTTGCTTAAACTGACAGAAATGATTGAGGCAAGCCGAGAGTTAACGGCAGATATTCGAGATAGTTATTTTTCATTAAACTCACATCATATGAATAACATTATGAAAACATTAACTGTATTCTCGACTATTTTCATGCCGTTAACATTTATTGCCGGAGTATATGGAATGAACTTTACGCATATGCCAGAGCTTGGTGGACAATATAGTTATTTTATTTGTTTACTTATCATGGCGTTAATTGGCGGGGGAATGATGGCTTGGTTTTATAAAAAAGGTTGGTTTAAGTAAAAAAACACCGAGGAAAATTCCTCGGTGTTTTTACTTAACCAATAGCATGTAATACGAACATGGCTAAGAATAAGCATGTAATGATATACATAGACGGTGCGACTTCTTTACGCTTTCCAAGAGCAACTTTTAAGATAGGATAAGCAATAAATCCGAACGCAATGCCATCAGCGATACTATATGTGAGCGGGATCATGACGATAATTAAGAACGCTGGAAATCCTTCTGAAAAATCGTTCAGAGGAATTTGTTGAATGCTTGTAATCATCAGGCCGCCAATAATAATTAAGATTGGTGCAATGGCACTATCAGGAATTAGTTTGACAAACGGAAGTGCAAACAGTGATGCAAAGAATAACAACCCTGTAACGATAGACGTCAGACCTGTCTTTCCGCCTGCAGTAATACCTGCGGCACTCTCTACTGTCGATACGGTAGGGCTTGTGCCAAATAGACCACATGTCATTGCTGAAATTGCATTGGCTTGGTAAGCACGCGGGAATTTACGGTCATCTTCTAATAAACCGTGCAGAAGTCCCATGTTCTCAAAAATAAGCACCATGCTTAAGGAGAATGTTGCAATCCAAAACGGTAAGGAAGAAAGTTTGCCAAATGACATAGCTCCAAATACATCGCCGTAATTAGCGAATGAGAATGAACTATTTCCGATTTGACTTGTATCAACAAGACCAAATAGCCATGAGATACCAGTTCCTATTGCAATCGTCCATAAAAAGTTTCCACGTACGTTACGAATAAATAGTACAAGTGCAACGATAAGAGTAAGCACGGTCGCAAGAACGACAGGGTTACTTAATTTACCCATTGCAACAGCCGTATTTGGATTCGAAACGACTAAACCACCTTTTTGCAATCCGATAAATGCTAAAAATAATCCGATGCCGACAGTAATAGCTTCCTTTAATGACTTTGGAATTGATACTGAGAGCACGCGAGCGATTGGTGTAAACGCAGCAATTGCAAAAATAATACCAGAGATGAAGACAGCTGCTAATGCTTCTTGCCAAGCTAATCCGAGCGTATGCACAGCAGTGTACGTGAAGAATGCATTTACACCCATACCAGGGACAAGAATAGCAGGTGCATTTGCCCAAAATGCCATGAGCAGACATCCGACAAATGAACTGAAAACAGTTGCTAAAATTCCAGCTTCAAGAGGAATGCCAGCATCTGATAAAATTGATGCATTTACAATCATAATATATACGATTGTGAAAAATGACGTAACTCCAGCTAAAACTTCTTGTTTTGGTGATGTTTCGTGTAAACCTAATTTAAATGTACTTTCAAGTATTCCTTTCATGTTAAACCTTCTTTTTCATATCCCTCTCCCACCCGTGATATCTCTTTTGTAAGAGCTCACCGTCCTTTATTATATCAGAACATCATGTTTTTACAACAAGGAAAATGATAACGTTTACTTATAAATGAAATTATTTATAAATACGTAAAAATCGCTCGTATTGTGGAAATAATCTCTAGTTCTCCCGATTGAATGGGCGGGGCTGCCTGTGCATGTAAAGTAGCATAGGACGTCACTTCCCGTGGCAATTGGGCAGATTCTTCAACGAATGAGAGTGGAACAGGATTAATATTTAAATTGTATGTACTCGCAATAGCACGAGCTTTTTCTACCGCTTGTTGCAGAGCTTGAATGAGAGCTTGCTCATAATATTTATTTGGATGAGATATTCGAAACCGTAATCCTTTTGCTAAGTTTGCCCCATTTGAAACGGCTATATCATATACTTCCCCTGCTTTTTGGACATTTAAAACGGTAATTTCATACAAATGTTCCACACGATATCCTTGTAGTAATGCTTTATCGTTTATATATTCGTATTGGGGCGTAATCGTATACGAAATGGTTTCTATATTTTTGTCGGCAATCCCTAAGTGTTTCAGTGCATCTAGTAATTGTTTTGATTGCACTGCATTTTCTTCTTGTGCCTGTTTCACATTTTTATGATCTGTACGAATACCGATTGTTAATATAACAACATTTGGTTTTGCCTTTACAACACCTTCACCTTGCACCGTAATGGTAGCTTCTTTACCAGTATTAGCTGTACGTACGTTGTGTAAATAAGGGTTCATTCCACCTTGCATGTTCCATCACCATCCTTATTTATATATATATGTGTGAACAAAAAAGAAATTTGTATGAAAAAGTTACATAAATGGTAATGTTAAAGAAAGAAAGCATATACAACAAGGGTATTTATAGATTATAATATGTGTAAATATGATAAAAAAGGGACGAGGCTAGTGAACGAAAAAAGAGAAACACTGATTTTAGAATTATCCGGATCATTTCGAAAGATGATACGTTTATTACAAAATGATATTAATACACGTTTTGCAGAACATATGCCATACAATGAATTTTCTGTATTACGCGCGTTATTTTTAAACAGTCCACAGATGGCTTCGCAAATTGCGAGTGAAGTAAACGTAACCTCCAGTCATATTACAGCTGTTACTGATCGTCTCGTACGAAAAGGGTTTGTAGAAAGAAAGCGTTCAAATTCAGACCGTCGTATCGTGTACTTAGAAATTACAGAACACGGAAGAGAAGTAACTGAAAAACTTGAAGCTGTGCGTAAAGAATATTATAAAGATAGATTTAAAGGTTGGAGCGACCAAGAAATAGAAATGGTGTTAGAGTTATTTGGTCGCGTATTATAATAAATGAGGATAGGGAGCGGAAGCTTTCCTATCCTTTTTCTTTTGAATAAAAACATTTTGAAACTCCAATACTTTAATTAAAAAGAATCGGAGTGAAAAATTATGAAACGTATTTGTACGCTTTTCATTATGATTGGAAGTTTTTTCTGCTTTCATCAATTCGCGGATGCTGCAACGCCTCTTCAAGTCGTTCAAAAAGAATTACAACATATTTCAAATAAGCAACCTGTTTTATATTCAAAACTATGGATTCGCTCTATGCAGAATACAATTTTATTTCATCATAGCGATAACATTCGGCATGAAGATACGATCAGTAATGTAAAAAAGTCTTCTCTTGTAAAAGTAAAACAACTTCCACTTCAGAAAGCATCGCAGTACATCCCGAGATTATCACAATATATTTCTAAGTTTGAGGCTGAAAATGTACAGGTGTATTATGTTGCAGCTCGCTATGAAGTGAAAAAAGAAAATCCATATCAGTTAAATGGTATGAATTATTTTATGCAAGTATTTATTCAACAAGGGGGAGAATGGAGAATTGCTGAAAGTATAGTTGCTCCAACAGATCAAATTGTGGCAAATGGTGACGGGTTTGGAACGAAGCAAGAAAAAGACTATGGGAAAAGAAGAGAGAATGTGAAATAACCTCCTCAATAAGAGGAGGTTATTTTATTTGAAATTCCAAGAGACTTTCCATTTTAATATTTTAGGTAGGAAGAAATACGTAATGAAACTAGTTACTAAAAATCCGATGTAGAAACTAGCCAATGAATGAGTACTACTTAATGTTAAACCTCCAACGATTCCAATAGTTAAAATAGCACATAGGATAACTGCTTTTTGTAGTCTCGGGTATAATATGAAGTTACCATTTCGCTCATTGACTGAACGGGCATATAAATATATACCGAGTGGTAATAAAATAATAATATGGGCAATAGGTCCAATCAATGTTTTGGCTGAAGGAATGTATGAAAAATTTGGTTCATCATGACGAACACCTTTAGGATCGGTGTAAGCATTTTGTGGATTGTAATCAAATACAATATTAAATCCTTCTGCTGGGCTAGAAACACGTATCTTTTCCGTCATATTGTTTATTTTAGTATAAATCTTTTCCCCATCCGCGTTTGAATGAACACTAATCACCCCTACGATAAGAGATGGAAGTAAGAATGGAAAAACGATTATGATAGCAGTGATAATTCCCTGGGATACGATATTTCCAGCAAGTGTTCCTATACATAATGCAAGTGTATAAATAGCAATTAGTACAATTAACATATATAGAAAGTACGTATGGAATGGGGAAAAGATTTGATATTTATTATGAAAAGTCAACTTTTTCATAATAGCAAATAGTCCCCAGTTTAAAACGACAACAGCGGCGATATTACAGATTCCAAACAACCACTTTGTTATATAAAGGTGCGAACGTTTAAAGGGCATAGACCATAACAAGTCGCTAGAGTTATTTTGCCTTTCCCATCCAATTAAAGTACAGGCTAGAACGATAAGTATACTACCTAACAACATGACAGGTTCTAAAAGTGTTAAATTAAAGTGGTAATGATATATATAGTTCCACGCTTTGTTCATCTTTAAATATTGTTGTTGTTCAATAGAAGCCATATAGTACATATATGATAAAGTATAGAAACTGCTGAGCCACAATAGCCATACAACATATTTACTTTGTTGATACGTTCTTAGCCATAATGCTTTTTGAAACATAGGATTCCTCCTTTAAAAAACTTTATAATTTGTTAGTCGTGATAATATAACATAAGTAATGATTCCAGCTATAAAAAAACTGATATAGTAGCTAGGTAAGAAATTAAATTGATTCATTTTATAGCCACCTAATAGTGCAAAGTAAATGCTTGTCCCCCATATCCATATTTTTAAATGCTTTTGGAAAATAAATATCTTTTGACTGTTTTCATTTGGTGATCGTGAATATAAATATGCGCCGAGTAATAGGTTAACTATTGTATAAAAAATAGGGACTAACATCGACTTAGCCGAATAATATTGATAAGATGCTGGATCTCTTAAAGTGGTTGGATCTTTTTCTTTCTTTCGTGATGTTGAATCATAGTCGTAAGTGATAGAAAACCGATATATTGGTGCAGCTATATTTGTTTTTTGATTGATTTCATAAAGTTGTTGATATAAGTTATTATTTTTAGGAGCTATAGCATCTAAATGTTGTATTGTAAGGGTGTAAGCTAATGACATGAATGTAAGCCCCATTAGTAGCCACGGAATACAAAAAACGACTTGTGAAACGATGCTTCCAGTAAACGTACCGATGCATAATGCAGCCGTATATACTGCAACATAAGAAACAATTGCATAAAGAAAGTATCGATGAAACGGACTAAATGATTGATACTCAAAATGAATGGTTGTTCTATAAATAACGTACATAAGGATCCAGTTTACAAGGAGAGACCCTATAATCCAGAATGAACCAAAAGCCCATTTAGAAAAGAAAATATCTTTTCTTGTAAATGGCATTGCCATTAGGGTATTAGACTGTTTATTACGCTCCCATCCTATAAATAGACAAGCTAAGCAAATAATAAGAAAAGTTAGCCAAACACTATTACCTGTCTTTGACCAAAATTCATAATAGTAATAGAACGTTCCCTTTTCTTGCAATCTATAATAATTAGAAAGTTGTAGCTCGGCTGCTTTATAGTAGCCAAAAGATAACAAGTAAAGCGAACTAAAGAAGAATAGTAACACAGCATATTTCCCGCGTTTCCAATTCCACATCCACAACGCCTTATGAAACATACCCATCCTCCTCCAGTGTCGTAACGAAGACATCCTCAAGTGACATTGTTAATTCTTCAATGAGTATAGGTTGCTCTTTATAAAACTTCTCTAGTGTTGTAGCTACATTTCCCTCGATTAAGATTGTATATACTTTTCCTGTTTGGTTTAATATTTTAATATTGCTTAAGTTTTCTAGTTTTTGAGGTAATGAACGTTCGTAAGCTACTTGTATTTTTGCAAATCGTGATTTTGCATCGTCTAGTGATGTAATAGAAGATATAGTATGACCTTTTAATATAATGATTGTATCTGCAATTTGTTCTACTTCATCTAAATGGTGAGTTGAGATGAAAATCGTAATCTCTTTTTCTGCAACTTCTCCAACGAGAAACTGTAAAATCTGTCTTTTCACGATAGGATCAAGTCCGTTTGTCGGTTCATCTAAAATGATATATTCTGCTTTTGTAGAAACAGCTAAAATAATCGCAAGTAGTGCTTGCATTCCTTTTGAATAACTACGAATTCGTTTGTTTGGTAAGTTAAAACGTTCTAACAGTTCGTAGAAATAGGCTTCATCAAATGCGGTGTAAACAGCTTTATAAAACTTTACAATTTCTTTTACTGTATATCCGTTCAGTATGTTAGTAGAATCCGGGACATATACGATTTTTTGTTTTGTGCCAGGATTCTTATGAATGTCGGTATCCTCATATGTAACAGTTCCTACATCAGGGTCTAAAATGCCGACCATCGTACGTAATAAAGTTGTTTTCCCTGCGCCGTTTCTTCCAAGTAATCCGATGATACTTCCTCTTTGTAATGTGAAAGAAACATCATCTAAAATCGTTTGATTATCAATCGTTTTCTTCAAGTTTGTTACTTTCAACATCTGCATTTCCTCCAATCTCTTTATAGTATGAATCTATCCAATCATGAATTTTATCTTTCGTAACACCAAGATAAGAGGCTTCTAATAGTAATTGATGAAATTGCTTTTCAACCATAGCGATTTTCCTTTCGTCTAATGTTGGGGTAATCGATTGGGATACAAATGTTCCTTTTCCTCGTAATGTTTCAATAATCCCTTGTCGCTCTAACTCTTGATACGCTTTACTCACTGTATTTGGATTGATAACGAGTAAAGAAGCGAGTTCGCGTACAGAAGGAAGCTTGTCACTTGGAGCTAACATGTTTTTTAATACGAGTTCTTTTATATTCTGAACAATTTGTTCCCATATCGGAGTGTTGCTTCTTGGATCAAGTTGAATATGCAAGAGCAATGTCTCCTTTCTAGCATGTATTAGGTGTACTACTTCATGTAATACACTTAATACAATATAGGCGATGAATATATTTGTCAACCGAAAATATTAGAAAAATATGGTATTAAAAAATAATAAATTGGAAAAAATAGGTCTGATATAGAATGGAGGGTTAGTCATGAAGCGAGTTTTTGGAATACTTGTTTGTTTCATGTTATTGCTTTCTGGTACTTCAGTTAGTTTTGCACAATCTGAGAAGACGAAGCAGGAGAAAACAGAAGAAACAACGCCTAAGTTAGCAGAACAAGCATCATCAGCAATTGTAATTGAACAAGATACAGGTAAAGTTTTGTTTGATAAAAATCCAAATGAGAAGTTACCACCTGCTAGTATGACGAAGATTATGACAATGCTATTAATTATGGAACAAGTTGAAAAAGGAAAACTAAAACTGACCGATAAAGTTAGAGCGAGTGAACATGCAGCTTCAATGGGTGGATCACAAATCTTTTTAGAGCCTGGAGAAGAGATGACTGTAAATGAAATGCTAAAGGGTATTGCCATTGCATCAGGGAATGATGCATCTGTTGCAGTAGCGGAGCATATCGCTGGTTCAGAAGAAGGTTTTGTAAATATGATGAACAAAAAAGCAAAAGATTTAGGATTGAAAAACACTCATTTTCAAAATCCGACAGGTCTTCCGGCTAAAGACCATTATTCCACAGCAAATGATATGGCTATCATGGCGAAAGAATTGATGAAGTACCCACTTATTCGCAAATACACAGGTAAATACGAAGACTATTTACGTGAAGATACGGATAAGAAGTTTTGGCTCGTTAATACGAATAAGTTAGTGCGTTTTTATCCTGGAGTAGATGGTGTGAAAACGGGCTTTACGACAGAAGCAAAATATTGTTTAACAGCATCGGCTGAAAAGAATGGGATGCGCGTTATTTCAGTTGTTATGGGGGCACCTACATCGAAAGAACGGAACAATCAAGTAACAAAGCTTCTTGACTACGCATTTGGTCAATATATGACAAAGAAATTGTATACACGAGGCGAAAAAATTAAGACTGTCCAAGTAGGAAAAGGGAAAAAAGAAAAAGTAGATTTAATTGCGTCAGACAATGTGTCTCTTCTTATGAAGAAGGGCGAAAGTATGGACAAAGTAAAGCAAGAAGTAATTGCTGAAAAGAAAGTGAAAGCGCCGATTAAAAAAGGTGACGCACTTGGTACACTTGTTATTAAAAAAGATAAAGATGTTTTATTAAAACAAACAATTGTAGCAAAAGAAGATGTTGCAGCAGCGAGCTGGTGGGAGTTATTTAAAAGAAGTTTTGGGATGTTTTCAACATCAAAATAGCGGCAAACATTTTGCCGCTTTTCTATTCGTATGTAAGTAAATAATTGCTGAATGGTTTCACTTTATGACGAAATAGTTCTTCTTTTGTCGGTAGGAAGGATTCTAATGTTGTATCACGAAAATCTTTATGTATGTAAATGAGTAAAGTTTGAGCATAAGGAGGAAATCGTGTGAGTCTTTCCATGCAATTAGAAGTAAAACGTGACGTCTTATGTGTGAGACTAGCGGGTGAATTAGATCATCATACTGCTGAAGAGTTGCGAACGAAAGTAACAGATATGATTGAAACACATGGTGTTCATCATATTGTTTTGAGCCTAGAGAACTTATCGTTTATGGATAGTTCTGGTTTAGGTGTTATATTAGGCCGATATAAGCATGTAAAGGGATTAGGTGGAGAAATGGTTGTTTGTGCAATTTCACCGCCTGTTAAACGTTTATTTGAAATGTCGGGCTTATTTAAAATCGTTCGCTTAGAAGAAAGTGAAGCGCATGCGCTCGCGACGTTGGGGGTGGCATAAATGAGAAATGAAATGAACCTTCAATTTTCAGCATTAAGTCAAAATGAATCGTTTGCTCGCGTTACAGTAGCTGCTTTCATTGCGCAACTTGACCCAACGATGGAAGAACTTACGGAGATTAAAACAGTTGTGTCAGAAGCAGTTACGAATGCAATTATTCATGGGTACGAAGGAAATGCAGAAGGTGTTGTTTATATTTCTGTAATTTTGGAAGAAGCAATGGTGAAACTCACGATTCGAGATGAAGGGATTGGCATCTTTGATTTAGATGAAGCGAGACAACCCCTTTTTACAACTAAACCTGAATTAGAGCGTTCCGGAATGGGATTTACTATCATGGAAAATTTTATGGATGAAGTAGAAGTTATTTCAAACGAATCTTTCGGGACAACAATCCATTTGACAAAATACTTATCAAATAGTAACGCTCTATGCAATTAAGGAGAATAGCCTATGGACATAGAGGTCAAAAATGAGAAGAAGAAACCTCAGTTAAAGGACCACGAGCTAAAAGCGTTAATTCAAAAAAGTCAAGATGGAGATCAACAAGCAAGAGATACAATCGTTCAAAGTAATATGCGTCTCGTATGGTCGGTTGTGCAGCGTTTTCTTAATCGCGGATACGAACCAGACGATTTATTTCAAATTGGATGTATTGGGCTCTTAAAATCGGTAGATAAATTTGATTTATCTTTCGACGTGAAATTTTCAACATATGCAGTTCCAATGATTATTGGCGAAATACAGCGATTTTTACGTGATGATGGATCAGTGAAAGTAAGTAGGTCTTTAAAAGAAACAGGAAACAAAATTCGAAAGATGAGAGACGAGCTTTCGAAAGAATTTGGAAGGGCTCCAACGATTAATGAAGTAGCCGAAGCGTTGGAACTAACGCCAGAGGAAGTGGTTCTGGCGCAAGAAGCGAGTCGTGCCCCTTCGTCCATACATGAAACGGTGTATGAAAACGATGGAGATCCAATCACTATTTTAGATCAAATTGCAGATCAATCAGAAACAAAATGGTTTGATAAAATTGCTTTAAAAGAAGCAATTAGAGAATTAGATGACCGAGAACGTTTAATTGTGTATTTACGCTACTATAAAGATCAAACGCAATCAGAAGTAGCGGAACGAATAGGCATTTCGCAAGTACAAGTTTCAAGACTTGAAAAGAAAATATTAAAACAGATGAAAGATCGAATAGATGAATAGCTATCTATTCGATCTTTTTTTATGAATTTAATAGGAGGGGATTGTAAACTTTCTTAATAATTAACAGAATTTATTGATAATTTAGTAAATTTAAAATATAATCCAAGTATGAACTTGTCACAAAGGGGGAAGGGAATATGGAAACGAGGCAACAATGGGGAACGAGGGCAGGATTTATTTTCGCAGCGGTCGGCTCTGCCGTTGGATTAGGAAACATATGGCGTTTTCCTTATACAGCGTATGAAAATGGAGGAGGCGCATTCTTTTTACCGTACTTATTCGCATTATTAACGACAGGTATTTCATTATTGGCGTTTGAATTTGCTCTTGGGCATCGCCATCGCGGTTCAGCACCACTTACATTTTTCCGTATTCATCCGCGTGCTGAATTTATTGGATGGTGGCAAATGTGTGTAACGTTTATCGTTTCAACATATTATGCAGTAATTATTGCTTGGTCTATTTCCTATACATATTTTGCAATTACTGGTGCATGGGGGAAAGACACGGAATCATTTTTATTTAAAGAATATTTACAGGTTGCAGATAAGCCAGGACAATTTGGAGGGCTTGTACCAGAAGTATTAATCCCGTTAGCTCTTGTTTGGATTATTGTGCTTGGTGTTGCATTCAAAGGAGTTAAAAAAGGAATCGAAGTCGTTAACCGCATTTTCATTCCTTTACTAGTTGTTATGTTCCTTATTATCGTAGTTCGTGCAGTGACGATGGAAGGTGCGATGCAAGGGTTAGATGCATTCTTCAAACCAGATTGGAGTCGTATTTTTGATGGGAAAGTATGGCTTGCAGCTTATGGCCAAATTTTCTTTAGCTTATCTTTAGCATTTGGAATTATGATTACGTATTCTAGTTATTTACCAAAAAACTCAGATACAACAAATAATGCTTTTATTACAGGATTTGCAAACTCAGGATTTGAATTATTAGCAGGGATTGGGGTTTTTGCAGCTCTTGGATTTATGGCAAATAATATGGGAGTACCGGTTGATAAAGTAGCGAGTGCTGGTGTAGGACTTGCGTTCGTAGTATTCCCGCAAATTATTAATGAATTACCGATGTCACCATTATTTGGCGTATTATTCTTCTTATCGTTAACAGTAGCGGGAATTACATCACTTATTTCACTTGCAGAAGTATGTTTTGCTGCCGTATCTGAAAAGTTCAGCCTAAGCCGCCAAGAAACAATCGGAATTATGGGGACGCTTCTCGTACTAGTTTCTCTTGTTTTTGCAACACGTGGCGGGCTTATGTTCCTAGATGTTGTTGATTACTTCGCTAATAACTTTGGATTAATCACAATTGCATTAGTGGAAGTAGTTACGATAGGGCTCATTCTACGCCGTTTACCAGTTTATCAAAACCACGCAAACTTCGTATCTGATATAAAGTTAGGGACGTTTTGGAGAGTGAGTTTACTCGTTATTACCCCGCTTATGTTAGGGTACATGTTAATTGATGGCACAATCCAAAATATTAAAAAGAACTACGGAGACTATCCAACGGAGTTTGTCGTAACATATGGTTGGTCAATTGCAGCAGCGTTCCTTATCGTTGCACTAATCATTAGTCTAAAGAAATGGAATGCACAAATACATTCAGATTCTGCTAAGCTTGAAAAAGAATGGAAAGATCGAGGTGTTTCATAATGAGTGGATCAGCAATTATGATGATGGTGATTGGTATAGTAGTCATTTGGGGAGGACTCGCATTAAGTATTGCAAATTTATTTAAGAAAAAGGCATAAACTAAAAAAACATCTGTACCGAAATGGTACAGATGTTTTTTTATGAAAAAATTGTATTAGAAAAAAATTCAATAACCATACTACAACTACGAGGAAGAGTGAAGAGGTGAATGAAAATTGGAACAAACAATTTATATCAAAATGCGTAATCGATTAAAAGTTTCTCCTACGTATGAAGTAAAGCTGGGTGATGTTGCTCAACTTGCTGGAGATGCTCTGGTAGTTCAGTCGTTACAGGATGAGGTAGTTTACAAAATAACAGCGCATGATAAAACGCATGTTGTAATTGATGTTATGAAAATTATTGAGATTATTCAACAAAAAGCGGCCCATATACAAATTAATTTACTCGGTTCTGGACAAACTCTTGTTGAAATTATATATGAAAAAAAGAAAGTACATCCGATTTTCTTCGGACTTGTATGGTTGTTACTTTTCATTGGAGCAGCCCTTGCGATCATTTATTTCCATGAAGATGTAAGTATGCAACAAGTACATCAGCGGTTATATTACATGATTACGGGAGAATTTAAGGCGCAACCACTTCTATTTCAAATTCCTTATTCATTAGGTCTTGGATTAGGTATGGTCTTATTTTTTAATCATGTATTTCAAAAGCGAATTAATGAAGAGCCGAGCCCGTTAGAAGTTGAGATGTTCCAATATCAGCAGTCACTGGATCAATATGTAATTGTCCATGAAAACAAGGATAATATGAAACAACTTACCGATGATTGAGTCTGGGCTTGTTATTTTAATTGGTTTAGCGGGAGGAATTGCAGTAGGTAGCGGATATGTCGCATTTTTAGCTGTACTTGGAATAATCCCCCGCTTAGCTCAATTAACGAGAAGTAGAAAGCATATTCAATATTTTGAGTGGGCGGTTATTGCAGGTACGTTAACAGGGGCTTGGTGTAGCTTGAAAAATGTTACATTTCAAACATCGCAATATTGGCTTGTTATATTAGGCATATTTTGTGGCACATTCATTGGAATGCTTGCGGCTGCATTAACAGAAGTGTTAAATGTTTTACCTATTTTAGCGAAACGAGTAGGGGTAGAAGGGAAAATCGTTGTTTTACTCGTTGCTCTTGTACTTGGAAAAGTAATAGGCTCGTTGTTTCACTGGATTTATTTCGTAAAGTAGGAGGCAATATATAAATGACAGGGCGAAAACTAAAGGATGATTACATAAATAAAGTGAAGGAGTACCATCCAAAACCAAACTATTTCATAAATTGTGTTAAGGCATTTCTTGTAGGCGGATTCATTTGTACTGTCGGAGAAGTATTGATGAAATTTTATATACATTATTTTCATTTCAGTGAACAAGAGGCAGGAAATCCGACAGTTGCAACTCTTGTATTATTATCAGCGATTTTAACGGGTTGTGGTGTATATGATAAAATCGGTCAATTTGCTGGAGCAGGATCAGCCGTACCTGTTACAGGATTTGCGAATTCTATGGCGAGCGCTGCGCTAGAACATAAGAGTGAAGGAATTGTGCTTGGGGTTGCTACAAATATGTTTAAGCTTGCGGGAAGTGTTATCGTTTTTGGGGTCGTTGGTGCATACATTATTGGATTAATAAGATATACATTTCAAATTTTGATGTCCTAAAGGAGGGGCTAGTATGAGGTTGACAGGAAAACAAACGTGGGTATTTCAAAATGATATTTATGTGAATGCAACCGGTACTGCCGTTGGTCCAAAAGAAGCTGAAGGACCTCTTGGAAAGGATTTTGATATTTCATATGATGATTTACATTGCGGAGAGGAAAACTGGGAACTTGCTGAACGAAGATTAATGTCAGATTCTATTCAACAAGTTGTACAAAAAGGAAATGTAGAAACATCACAAATTGATTTCTTTTTAGCGGGCGATTTATTAAATCAAACAGTGACAGCAAATTACGTTGCGCGTAAGTGGGGGATTCCTTTTTTAGGGATGTTTAGTGCTTGTGCGACTTCGATGGAGACTTTAGCGGTTGGATCAGCCTTTATAGATGGTGGATTTGCAAATCGTGTCTTAGCGACAGTAAGTAGTCATAATGCAACGGCTGAAAGACAGTTTCGTTATCCAACAGAGTATGGGGGACAAAAACCGGGAACCGCAAATTCCACTGTTACAGGTGCAGGATCTATATTAATTAGTAAGGAAAAAAGTGCCATTAAAATTACGGCAGCTACGATTGGAAAAGTGCAAGACTTAGGAATTGCGAATCCTTTAGATATGGGATCGGCGATGGCGCCGGCTGCTGCTCATACAATTCAACAACATTTTGAAGATTTGAAGAGAAGTGCAGCTGATTATGATTTGATTGTTACCGGTGATTTATCAGCTGTTGGGACACCAATTGCGAAACAGCTTTTACTGGAAGAAGGTTATGATATTGGGCATATATATAATGATTGCGGATTAATGATATATGATTCCGGTCAAGAAGAAGTATTTGCAGGTGGTAGTGGCTGTGCTTGTTCAGCTGTTGTCACATATGGTCATTTATTAAGTGAGATGCAAAAAGGGAATTTACAACGGATTTTTGTCGTTGCTACTGGTGCGTTATTAAGCCCGATGATGATGCAACAGAAAGAAACAATTCCAACAATTGCACATGGTGTCGTATTTGAGAGAGTGAAGGGAGAGTGAATTGTGGATTTTATATATGCATTTCTTGTAGGAGGCGCTATTTGTGTAATTGGACAAGTATTGTTAGATTTCGCAAAGTTAACACCAGCTCATTTAATGGCTACCTTTGTAGTCGTAGGAGCAGTTTTAGATGGATTCGGGCTGTACGATAATCTTATAAAGTTTGCTGGTGCTGGTGCGACAGTTCCTATTACAAGTTTTGGACATTCACTATTACATGGGGCAATGCATGCGGCAGAAAAACACGGATATATAGGGATTGGTATGGGTATGTTTAATTTAACGTCTGCAGGCATTTCTGCAGCGATATTATTTTCATTTTTTGTAGCACTTATATGTAAACCGAAAGGATAAATCAAATGAGACGAAGGGTTGTTTTGGTCACAGATGGAGATGAATATGCAAAGCGAACAATTGAGCTTTTAACGAAGGAATTTGGGGGAAGGTGTATTTCAGCATCACAAAGTAATCCAACCAAATTGACAGGGAAGAAAGTTGTTGAGCTTATTATGCAAACGCCATATGACCCTGTATTTGTCATGTTTGATGACAGCGGATTTATTGGAGAAGGATCTGGTGAAAAAGCTTTAAAATATGTAGCCACGCATAAACAAATTGATGTACTGGGGATTTTGGCAGTAGCGTCTAATACACATCATTGGGAATGGGCACGTGTAGATGTAAGTGTAGATCGAAATGGGAATTTAACTGAATACGGCGTTGACAAATTTGGACTTCCAGATGGTGAAGTTGGCAGAATTAGTGGAGATACAATTTATTGTTTGGATGACTTGAATGTTCCTGTCATTGTTGGTGTCGGTGACATTGGTAAGATGTGTGGAAATGATGAATGGGAGAGAGGGTCACCTATTACTAGAAAAGCGATTCAATTAATTTTGGAAAGGAGTGGTTTTTATGACGAAGCCTAAAAAGGTAGAAATCCCTATTTCATCTTTCATAAGTGATAATGAAAATTACTTAAAGCAAACAGCTGGACTGGGTATTACATACGATGTTGGCATTCGTAAATTTCAAATTTTAAATAAAGAAATTGGTGTGTTATTTGTAAACGGACTTTGTGATACAAATTATATTATCCCTATTTTAGAAGAAGCGGTGGATACTAATGAAATAAGAGATGTAGAAGAAGATACAGTGAAGCTTTTAGAGAATCGTTTAATTCATCAACAAGTAAGTAAAGTGAAAACGATGGATGAGGTAATGCTTCAAGTATTATCAGGACTCATTATTATATTTGTGGAAGGAGAAACGGAAGCTTTTGCGATAGATGTTCGTAGCTATCCAGGACGAACACCAACAGAACCAGATACAGAAAAGGTAGTACGTGGTGCAAGGGATGGATTTGTTGAAAATATCGTTGTAAATACAGCATTAATTCGTAGAAGGATACGTGACCCACGTCTTCGAAATGAAATGATTCGAGTAGGAGATCGATCACAAACGGATATTTGTATTACATATGTACAAGATGTTGCAAATCCGGATTTAGTTAAGATTATAAAACAAGAATTAAATAACATTGAAGTAGACGGGATTACGATGGCGGATAAAACGATAGAGGAATTTGTAGTTAAACAAGGCTATAATCCCTTCCCGCTTATTCGATACACAGAAAGACCAGATGTAGCGGCAAATCATCTACTAGAAGGACACGTGCTAGTACTTGTTGATACATCACCGAGTGCTATGATTACTCCAACAACATATTTTCATCATTTACAGCATGCAGAAGAGTTTAGACAAAATCCAGCTGTAGGTACATTTTTACGTTGGGTACGTTTTTTAGGTGTTATATTTTCGCTGTTCTTATTACCATTTTGGTTAGTTTTTGTATTTGATCCAACTCTTTTACCAGAAAGTCTTGCTTTCATTGGACCAAACAAGATGACGCACTTACCAATTTTATTACAAATTTTGATGGCTGAAATTGGACTTGAATTTTTAAGGATGGCGGCCATTCATACACCGACATCATTATCATCTGCAGCAGGATTAATTTCTGCCATATTAATTGGTCAAATTGCAATTGATGTAGGTTTGTTTGTACCAGAAGTAATTTTATACGTAGCAGTTTCTATGATTGGAGCATATGCAACACCGAGTTATGAACTAGGGCTTGGGAATAAAGTCGGAAAGCTATTCGTCATTATTTTGACAGGTATATTTCATGAAATGGGATTCGTAGTCGGAATGACGATATTGATTTTATTTTTAACGTCTATAAAAAGTCTGCAAACACCGTATTTATGGCCGTTTTTACCATTTGATTGGGGGGCATTAACAAAAATTCTACTCCGTCCAACGATGTCTAGTTTAAAAGTGCGCCCAAGTATTGTAAGACCTCAAAATGTAAGAAGGCAAAAATAAGCAGGATTAATCCTGCTTATTTTTTTATCGAAAATTTATTGTTTTTTAACAAAAATCAAACATTTTTTGTGTACACTTAGAGTAGATATTGTGTATGGAAGGGGAAGAGGACATGATTAAATTATTTGTAAGTGATTTAGATGACACGCTCGTTTACGATGTGAATCATATGCAAAAAGAAGATGAACGTGCACTTTGTTGGTTAGCTGAAAAAGGGACAAAGATTTGTTTTGCCTCTGGCCGCTTTACTCATCGAATTGATGAAGTCGTAAATAGGTTTGCATTCCCGTATTACACAACTAGTTTAAATGGAGCGACGATGTTACTGCCGGATGGAAAAATATTTCATGAATCAAGCTTTGAAGATGGGATTGCCCAGGAAATATATCGATATATCCATAAAAAGGGACTAGCAGATATTGTTTGTGCAAATGAGCAACGGTATACAAAAAGAAAGAATGAACATCATCATACTTTTGAAACGTATATGGGCGTACATATTGCTGAGATAGAAGCATTAGAAGAGGAATTTGGTAAGACTGTACATCCTGCGAAATTGTTTGTTTTTGGAGAAGAAGAGACGATTGTAGCGTTAGATCAAGAGTTACGAGATACATTTCAGAGCGAAGCAGAAGTTTTTATGTCTGGTAAACGCTATGTTGACATTATGCCAAGGGGAGTAAGTAAAGGGAGTGCTTTAAGGCGACTAATGGAACATTTGCAAATTGAAGCAAATGAAGTCGCATGTATTGGAGATTCTTTCAATGATATTTCTATGTTTGAAGTAACCCCGCATTCATTTACTCTTCATCATGCTCATCCATATGTGAAGGTAAAGGCGAATCATGTTGTTCGGTCGGTAGAAGAAGCTATTATGAAATTGCCGTTACTTGTATAAAAAAAGAAGCTCGTCAGTGACGAGCTTCTTTTTTACTTGAATAACGATTTAACAAAATCAATGATACTTGAGAAGAAATCTTTTACTTTATCTAGGAAACTTTGCCCTTCTTCAGATCCTAAAAAGGCAGAAACGTGTTCTTTTGCTTTATTTAACTGACTGCCAACTTGATTCCAATCGATATTAAGATTTTTCATCTTATCAAATAACGCTACTAAGTTATCTAACTGTTCATCCGTTAATGTAATACCAAGTTGATCAGCAATTTTTTTAATTAATGAACGTAAATCTTCAGTCGTTTGCGGCTGCTCTTTTGCAATCTCTTCTTTAATTTTTGCAACAAGTTGAACTGCTTTTTCTTCACCAATTTTATCGCCGAGCTGGGCTGTTTGCACCATTTCTTCATTAGCTACTTTTTTTACTTCTTCAGGAATTGCTTTGTTCGATGTTGTTTCATAGGCCTTCATTAAACCTGTTAAAGCAGCAGTTCCTGAAACTTTAAATGGTGCGGTGATTTGAATCTCCGCATCTTTCACACCCGCTGTAATAAGTGCGTTTGTGTACATTGCATCTGTTATCGAATTAATGTTTTTTGAACGTACAATAAGACCAGATCCTGGTTTTGTGTATGTAATCATAGAAGAGGAAATTGCTCTCGTGCCAATTTGTGCTTTTGGAACAATGCCTTCTAGAAATTTATGTTCTTCCGCATTAGATACAGTAATGATCGTAGCATCTTTCGGTGCTTTCATTTCTTTTAACAGATCTTGCTTTTGCTGTTCGGATAAGTTCTCTCCTAGTGTAACAATTGATTCTCCCTCGATGATGTCTGCAAACGAAGCTGTTGGCATCATAAATACCGTTACAGCTAATAGCAGAGCTAGTAATTTCGTTTTCACGAAAAATCGCTCCCTTTCTCTTTCTAAAATTTTCGGGCAACACAGTTATTATAGTATATTTTTTTTATTTGTCACCTAGCTTTTTCCACATTTCAAAAAAGAAGTATGTAGATTGTCGGATTCTTTTTGTTTCTAGTCATGAATGTGGTAATATAGTGCTGAGATAGTTGAAAGGAGACATATACGTATGAAAACTTTAGGATACATATTAATGGAAAATGGTGAAAAAATCGACTTGGAATTTTTCCCAGAAGAAGCACCGAAAACAGTAGAAAACTTTAAAAAATTAGCAGAGCAAGGATTTTATGATGGTGTGTCATTCCACCGTGTTATTCCTGGCTTCGTAAGCCAAGGTGGAGACCCAACAGGAACAGGTGCAGGTGGCCCAGGTTACTCTATCGCATGTGAAACTGATGGAAATCCTCATAGACACCTTGTAGGATCACTTTCTATGGCTCATGCTGGCCGTAACACAGGCGGTAGCCAATTCTTTATCGTTCATGAGCCACAGCCACATTTAGATGGTGTGCATACTGTATTCGGTAAAGCAACAAGCGGTATTGAAACAGTATTAAACATGCGTCAAGGTGATGTAATGAAAGAAGTTAAAGTTTGGGAAGAATAAGTTAATGAGAAAAGAGAGCTATTGCTCTCTTTTTTGTTTTTTTAATAGGAATGGGTATTCCGTTTACAGTACATGATACAAGTAGTATTGTAATTATGATGAAAATATGTCGCTTATGAGAACAAAATTTTAACAAATTACATAGAATATATTAGGTTACGTGTTTCAATAAATATTTTTTATTAAATTAATTTTGCTAGAATTCATTTGCTCTAAGGTGATGAATATTGAAGTGATAATGAGCAGTGGATGTTTCTTTTAACTTTCATATAACAGCATTTCTTCTTTTATCTACTTAGAAAAAATAGTACTGAAACATATATTTGACTTTCTTCTTTTCGCTTTGTATGATTATCAAGTTGTTTTAAGCCCTTCTCACTCTGTTGAAAATATTGTAAAATGAATGTGATATGAAAAGAGTGGTTGAGGGGATTAATAGTTTGTAACTTTTGTAAGAAGGGATAAGGGTTATGTTAATTCGTTTTAAAAAAAGTTATGAAAAGATTGCAATGGGGCTTCTTTCGTTTATGCCAACTGAAAAAGATGTGAAAACATTACAATTGACTATGAAAGAGTATGAAGCAAAAGATGATTGGCAATTGTATTTGTGGAAACAAAATGAAGATTTTGTTGGGATAATGGGGATTGTAAAAAAAGAGAATCAAGTTTTGGAAATTCAGCATTTGAGTGTGAACCCGTCTCACCGTCATATGGGTATCGGGACGAAGATGGTTCAAGAGTTAAAGAGTAAATTTCTTGAGTTTACAATTTGCGGAAATGAGCAAACAGCAAGTTTTTGCAAAAAGTGTAAAGGGCTTGAACAAAATATACATTCGTGAAAGCAGAGATAAGTAGTTTATTATCTCTGCTTTCTTTTTTGTAATTGTTCGTTTCGTTCAGCGATGACTTCTGTTCGATCACGTAATGTGTGTTTATGTATTATATATTCATTAGAAGTAGCATTTACGTCTTTCCAAGGGAGGTTTTGTTTCTGGCATAATTCTATGCAGTAATTTTCTAATGCTGTATCTGATAATGGTAAAAATAACGGTGTAAAATCTTCTTCTTTCTGTATAGATTGCAATCTATCCTCGAGTAAGAATAGAAGCTGTGTCTGATTTATTCCTAAACGTAGTAAAGGTGCACTGTTTTTTTCTAAAATCGTTATGGCGCTTTTCATCATCTTCTCTGCGCCATTCCAGTTAAAGCGTCTTTGATGGTATAAAGAAACTGCAATTTGAATAAGACCGACTAAATAATTATCACGATTTCCTCTCGGTTTTGTTTTCCAATATTCTTCCAGTATTTCGTGACATTCAAAATAATCATAATCTCCATGAAAATGAATTAAAAATTGTATGTATTCGGTAGGATACATTTTCTTCACCCCTGTTTAACGGTTATAAATACAAGTGTATCATAGAAATATGAACAATAAACGGCTAGGGAATTTTCCCTAGCCGTTATTGTTCATATTAGCAGAAGCAAGCTGCTCCTACAATAATTAGTAAAATAAACAATACAACAAGTAATGCGAACCCACCGCTAAAACCGCAATCAACGTGACCCATAGTTTTTTGACCTCCTACATTGTTCTTACTACACTGTTATCATATGAAGTGGTGGGCATGATGGCATAGGCATCGGTCTATTTTTAATTAAATTTCTTAAAAAGGTTGGATAGAACATGAGTATGCTCTATACTTATGTTGTTATAGAAAAAATGTGGTGGGATGCTTTGTGCAGTATAATTTTAAAGTAGAGGCTTTTGAAGGGCCTTTAGATTTATTGTTACATTTAATACATCGTTATGAAATTGACATATATAATATTCCTGTAGCGGAAATTACAGAGCAATATTTATCTTATGTTCATACGATGAAAGAACTACAATTAGATGTTGCAAGTGAGTATTTAGTAATGGCTGCAACGTTATTACAAATTAAAAGTAAAATGTTGTTGCCTAAACATGAGGAAGATGTACTTGATAACGGTGATGACTTTATAGATGATCCTCGTCAAGAATTGATGGAGAGGTTAATTGAATATAAGAAATATAAGCAAGTTGCTACTGAGCTAAAAGAAAGAGAACAAGAAAGAGCACAGCTATATACACGTCCGCCAATTGATTTTACATCATTGCAACAAGAAGAGGAGACAAGCTTGCCTCTTGATGTTACGTTATATGATATGCTAGCGGCATTTCAAAAATTAATGCGCCGTAAAAAAGCAAAGACACCTGTAACAACACGTATTACTCGTCAAGAAATACCGATTGAACAGCGCATGACTGATATTTTAAAGCAGTTAGAAATACAAGGTGGTCGTCAAAGTTTTTATGATTTGTTTGTTGATGATGAACGAGAAATAATGGTTGTAACATTCTTAGCGGTACTTGAGCTTATGAAAAATCAACAAATCATAATCGAACAAGAACATAATTTTGATGAAATTTTCGTATCAAGCTCTACTAAATCTGCATAGATTTAGTATGGAAAATGAGATAGAAATATTATACCTCATGCTAGGTTTGAATGTATCGTTTGGAACAAGAGAAAAAATATTGAACCGAACGCATTAATTGTGATTCGGTTTTTTGATGTGTATTTTTATGGAGAAAATAGGAGGAAGGAGCTCGTAAAATGGATAGAACAGAACAGAAATCAATCATTGAAGGGCTTTTATTTGTTTCTGGTGATGAAGGGATTTACCCAGAACAAATAGCGAAAGTCCTTGAAATTGAAGGAAATGAAGTAATCGATATTTTAGAAGAAATGCAAAAAGAATGTGAAGGTGCACACCGCGGTTTGCAAATTGTACAGTATGCAAAAGTATATCGTTTTGCTACAAAGAAAGAACATGCGTCGTACTATCAAAAACTAATAGATATCCCAACAGCTGCTTCACTCTCTCAGGCCGCTCTAGAAACGTTAGCGATTGTTGCATATCGTCAACCAATCACGAGAACTGAAATGGAAGAGATTAGAGGAGTAAAAACCGATAAAGCGTTACAAACGTTAGTTTCACACTTACTTATAAAAGAAATGGGAAGAGCAGAAGGGCCAGGGCGTCCTATTTTATATGGAACGACGAAAGAATTTTTGGACACGTTTGGATTGAAAACATTAGATGATTTACCTCCGCTTTCTGAAGAGAACGAACAAATGAATGAAGCGGATTTATTCTTCGGTTCTTTACAAGAGATATCGAAATAAAAGCTTAGCATTTTGCTAAGCTTTTTTTGTATATCAATTATATACCGTGCCATACTAATTGAAAAAAGGAGACGAGTTATGAGAAGTATGCGAAGTATTTTATTATTAATTTCTGTTTTGTTATGCTTTTCTTTAAATAGTGCATCGGCCAAAAGGTATATGATGTCTATTCATACCGCGTCTCCTTTACATATGCAGCGGCAACATTTTGGTAAAATGAAAGTGAGTTTCTTAAAAGTTGGACAAGGTGATGCAACACTTATTACATTGCCAAATGGACAAACGATGTTAATTGATGGAGGACCTTATGAAGCTGGTGAGGTTATCATCCAAAAACTAATTGAAAAAGGAATTAATCATTTAGATGCTATCGTCAGTACTCATCCTGATATGGATCACATTGGAGGGCTCATTCCGATTGTAGAGCAAATGCCGGTATCACTTATATTAGATAGTGGAAAAACATATAGTTCTCTTACTTATCATACGTATCGAACTAATATAAAGAAAAGGGGAATCCCTTTCATTTCAGTAAAAGAGGGCCAACACATACCGCTAGATCCGCATGTTTCCATACAAGTATTAAACAACGGGAAGTCCAAAGATGAAAATAATGAATCTTCAATTGTATTAAAGATTCGGTATGGTAAGGCAGATTTTTTACTAATGGGTGATGCTGATGTGCGGACGGAAAATGAAATATTAAAGCAATTTGATGTACATGCAGATGTGTTAAAGGTGGGACATCATGGCTCATATACTTCAACAAGTGAAAGGTTTATAAAGAAGGTAGAACCACAGTTCGCGATTCTTTCATATGGGAGCAGAAATCCGTATGGACATCCGCATCAAAGTGTAGTGAGACGATTAAAACGACATGGTATAATGATGTATGGAACAAATAGACGTACAGTAGAAATGGAAACAGATGGCGAACATATTACAATAGAATTTAGCGGATTAATGCCATTACTGAAGTGATTCATACGATAGATGGTATTGTTCCTTTTTGGAAAAAATGAATAACATATATTATAATTGCGAGAGACGTACTAAGCTTCCTTTTTGTTAAACAAAGAGGAAATTTCATTAGAATGTATAGACAACTACTCGTGCATATATTAAGATGGAATTAGGCGAATAAGGTAATAATAACAAGTAGGTATTTCATGGGAAAGGATCGATGAAAATGAAAACGCAAGTTGTCATCAATGCCAAAATTTATACAGGTCAAGAAGTAGTGGAAAACGGATTTATTCGTTACGCAGAAACAATTAAAGAAATTGGTTTGATGGCTCAATATGTATCACAAGAAAATGAAGCGGTTTTAGATGCGGCAGGAAAAATTGTGATTCCAGGTATGATTGATGTTCATATTCATGGTGGATACGATATTGATGCGATGGATGCAAATAGCGATGGGTTAGTAACTCTAGGTAAAGAAATGTTAAAAGAAGGAGTTACAACTTACTTCCCAACAACAATGACACAAGCTCCAGAAGCAATCGAAGCAGCACTACATGCCGCGAAGGAAGCGAAAGAAAAAGGAGCACATTTCGAATACATTCACTTAGAAGGACCGTATGTTTCAAAAAAACGTGCAGGTGCACAACCACTTGAACATATTGTTCCTGCGAATATTGAACAATTTAAACAATGGCAGGAAGCAAGCGGAAATTTAATTAAATTAGTAACATATGCACCTGAAGAAGAAGGTGCGTTAGAGTTTGAGCAGTATCTTGCTGAAACTGGTGTTGTTGGCACAATGGGACATACAGATGCAATTGATGCGCAACTAAAAAATAGAAACATTACACATGCAACGCATTTATACAATCAAATGCGTGGATTACATCACCGTGAACCAGGAGTTGTGGGTCATGTGTTATTAAATCCAGATGTAATGGTTGAAGTAATTACAGATGGTATTCACATTCACCCCGATATGGTGAAATTAGCATATAAATTAAAAGGACCGAAAAAAGTAAGTGTTATTACTGACGCAATGCGTGCAAAAGGTCTTGAAGATGGATTATATGAGCTTGGCGGACAGCCAGTACATGTAAAAGATGGTAGTGCTCGATTAGAAGATGGAACATTAGCTGGTAGTATTCTAAAAATGGATCAAGCTTTCCGAAATATAATTGAATTTACAGGTTGTTCAATCGAAGATGCAGTATTAATGACATCAGTGAACCAAGCAGAAGAGTTTGGATTAAATAATAAAGGTGCATTAGCGGTAGGAAAAGATGCAGACTTTGTTGTGATGAATGAAGATTTACATGTATATGATACGGTTCGTTTAGGAATTCATATGAAGGAAGGGAAGTAATTAAATGAATATTCTTGTTGTAAAAACTCCAGAAGAACTAGCAGAAGCAGGTTATAAATTAATTGAAGAAGTTGTAAAAACAAAAGAAAATCCAGTGTTAGGAATGGCTACAGGAAGCTCTCCATTAGGTATTTATGCAGAAATGCGAAAAAATAAACTTGATACAAGCCGTGTAACCACTGTAAACTTAGATGAGTACGTAAATTTACCACATGAAGATAAAAACAGCTATCATTATTTCATGCAAGAACAGTTGTTTGATCATCTTCCATTTAAACAAACTTATGTACCAAACGGGATGGCAAGTGATTTAGAGGAAGAGTGCAAACGTTACGAGGGCATTCTAGCTGCTAACCCAGTTGACCTACAGATTCTTGGAATCGGTGAAAACGGTCACATCGGATTTAACGAGCCAGGAACACCGTTTAATTCTCCAACAAACATTGTTGAATTAACAGAATCTACACGCCAAGCAAACCTTCGCTTCTTCGAAAAAGAAGAAGATGTGCCAACTCATGCGATTACAATGGGAATTGGAAGCATTATGAAAGCGAAACAAGTTCTACTTGTTGCTATGGGTTCTAAAAAGGCAGAAGCTCTTAAAGAATTATTGCAAGGTGAGTATAGTGAAGCGTGTCCTGCTACAGTTTTACAACGTCATCCGAATGTAACCGTAATTGCTGATCAAGAAGCTCTATCTTTATGCAGTGAGGCGATTGCTGATGAACATCGACAAGTATTCACCATTTCCGATCTATTATCAGATTCAAGAGTGGGTGAAACAGCTAATTGAGGACGGCGAATGGAAGCCGGGAGATAAAATCCCATCTGAGAATGAACTTTGCGATAAGTTCGAAGTGAGTCGTATGACAATCAGACAGGCGATTAATAATTTAGTGGAACAAGGTTATTTATATCGAAAGCGTGGAATCGGTACGTTTGTCCAACTTCCGAAAGTGGAACAAAAATTGCAAGGAATGACGGGATTCACAGAAGATATGATTTCTCGTGGGATGAACCCAAGTAGTCAATTACTTAGTTTCCGCCTAGTTCCAGCTACTGCGAAAATAGCAGACCGGTTGAGAATACAGGAGGGAGAGTCGGTTTATGAAGTGAGGCGTATTCGCTTAGCTGATGATGAACCGATTGCTTTTGAGACGACATATTTGTCGCCAGCTCTTGTAAAAGATATTAACGAAGAAATATTGCAACAATCTTTATATGAACATTTAGAGAAAAAACTGGGCTTTAAACTTGTTAGCGCTACTCAATCAATTGAAGCTTCAATTGCAACGGATAATGAAGCTGAACATCTGCATATTCCTAAAAAGGCGCCAGTGCTTGTAATGCGTCAATGGTCATATTCAGAAGGTGAAGTACCGTTAGAGTATGTGAAATGTATTTATCGCGGGGATCGTTATAAGTTTATTACAAACATCGCACGTAACAAATAATATATTTCAGCTTGTGAAGTACAGTAAATGTCAAATTGTTTAACATGTAAAGAAAAAATACGACTCATCCTTAAAAGGAGTGAGTCGTATTTTTATTATGAGCAATTACGTGGTTAACAGCATCTTTAACCGTATTTACTACATAATGAGCGTGTTCTTTTACTGCGTCATCTGCTTGCGACATAGCAAAACTGTGAGGAGTTAAAGAAAACATTGGAATATCATTATAAGAATCCCCTATGCAAGCAATTTCCTCTGGTTGTATTTGAAACTCTTTTAATAAAACAGAAATAGCAGAACCTTTACTAATATTCGGTGGCATTACATCTAAACATTGTTCTGCTGAAATGAAAGTACTAACTTTTCCGTGGAACTTTTCATCAATTTTTTTCTGAAGGAGTTGTAAGCTCTCCTTTGTTCCACCGACAGAGATTTTATTTGGAAAAATTGTATCATCTATTTTCTGTAATAAATTTGGTTCTTCAACAGAAGTCATTGTTACTTGTTGTTCCAGTTCGTGAATAAAAGGTGTTTTTTCTTCAATATAGTAATTATGTTCATCACTTACATAACGAAAATAAGGCTCTTCATTCGTCATATCTAACAATTCAGGAAGAATGCTGGAATCAAAAGTTGCAGATAAGAGTTGCTTATTTTCATCTGTATATACGAAAACGCCATTAACACTAATACGATGGAAATTTGTATTTACAGCTTTCATTAAGTCTGCGATTTCATTATCAAGTCGTCCAGAGGCGAAACAAAGAATAACATTTTGCTCAGCAAGACTGCGCAGTGCCGCAACATCCTGCTCATCAATGAGACCTCCGTGTTGCATCATTGTACCATCGATATCACTTACAAACATTTTAATCATATTGTTATCTCCTTTCTATGTACAGTTGCCCTTACATTATACGCATCATATATAAACATGTCTAAAAAATGAATTTTTATGAAATGGTAGATGTTTTACATTGACGACAAATAAGAATGTTCTGTAACATAAAAGCAGGCTATTTAAGTACGAGGGTGGTGTTATATGAGTAATTATCTAGAAATTAAAAAAGTTTTAAATAATAATGTCATCATTGCTAGCCATCCTGAACACGAGGAAGTAGTAGTGATTGGTAAAGGGATTGGATTTGGAAAGAAAGCGAAAGATGTATTGGAGCAAGAACAAATTGAAAAAATGTTTGTTTTAAAAAATGAACGTGATCGTGAACAATACAAACTGTTAGTGCCGCATGTGAGCGAAAAATTAATTGAATTAATGAATGATATTATGTTCTATATTCAAGAAAAAGCAAAATCACCATTGAATGAACATATTCATATCGCTTTAACAGATCATATTTCTTTTGCAATTAAGCGATTAAAACAAGGACTTACAATTGATAATCCTTTTTTAGTTGAAACGAAAATGCTCTATCCAGAAGAATATGAAATTGCTGAAGGTGTCGTAGATCTTTTAAATTCTCGTTTGCAAATTACATTGCCAGAGGGAGAAGTTGGTTTTATTGCACTCCATATTTACAGTTCGCTTACAAATTCAGATCTATCTTCAGTTAATCAAAACTCCCGTCTCATTGCACAGCTTGTATCTTTAATTGAGACAAACTTACAAATTACATTAGACCAAGAAAGTATCCACTATTTACGCCTTATCCGTCATTTGCAATATGCTATTGAACGGGTGAAAAAAGGGGAGAAAGTAGAGGAATCGCAAAGTTTTGCTGAGTTATTAAAGGCGGAATACCCTGTCTGCTATAATTTAGCTTGGAAGCTAGTTAAGGTCATGCAAAAAGAATTACAACTTCCTGTTTATGAAGCAGAGAGCATATATTTAACGATGCACCTGCAGCGCTTAGTGAAAGCAGAGCATGTGTAAAAAGACATATATTTTTGTCTAAAATGAAAACGTTAAAAAAAATCATTGAATCGCTTACAATAGTTATGTATAATAACTATTGCAAAGTTATACAAATTTCGACAAACACATTAAGGTAAATAACGAAAACGTTTGCCTTAATTATAGTGAACTTATACGTAAACCTATTTTTGACACGTGTTACTGATTCGATCAGGCATGAGTGGAGAAAAGTAAGGAATGTAAGCTAGAGAAAGGGATATACTACCCTTTGTATAGCTATCGTTCTATCTTTTTTTCCTCATGTCTTTTTGGCGTTTGTCGGAAGGTATCAATATAGATAAGAGAGGAAGGGTTTCCATGTTTAAGAAGATCTTTGGTGTTCTTCAAAAAGTCGGAAAAGCGTTAATGCTTCCAGTTGCGATTTTACCGGCAGCAGGTATTTTACTTGGATTTGGTAATGCATTTCAAAATCCACAGTTAACAAATGTTATTCCTGCATTAAAAGCAGATTGGTTCGTAATGGTAGCAAAAATTATGGAACAATCTGGTGATATTATTTTCGCTAACCTTGCATTATTATTCGCAGTTGGGGTAGCAATTGGTTTAGCTGGTGGAGATGGAGTAGCTGGTTTAGCAGCATTCGTCGGTTACTTAATTATGAACAAAACGATGAGTGTGTTCTTAGAAGTAGATAAGCTAGTGAAAGTAACAAGTTCTGGAGCAGATCCAGTGAAAATTGGATTTACAGATCCAGCATATGCAAATGTATTAGGAATTCCAACACTACAAACTGGAGTGTTTGGTGGTATTATCGTCGGTATAGTAGCGGCATATTGCTATAATAAATACTTCAACATTGAATTACCATCATACTTAGGTTTCTTCGCAGGTAAGCGTTTCGTACCGATCGCAACTGCAACATTCTCTTTAGTAGTAGGTATTATCATGTGCTTCGTTTGGCCATACATTCAAGGTGGCTTAAATACGTTCTCACATCAAATGATTGATGCGAATAGAACATTAGCAGCATTCATATTCGGTTTAATTGAACGTTCATTAATTCCATTTGGATTACATCACATTTTCTATTCACCATTCTGGTTCGAATTTGGTCAGTATACAAATGCAGCTGGTGAATTAATCCGTGGTGACCAAAAAATCTTTATGGCACAGTTAAAAGACGGTGTAGAATTAACAGCAGGTACATTTACAACTGGTAAGTATCCGTTTATGATGTTCGGTCTTCCAGCAGCAGCTTTAGCAATGTACCATGAAGCACGTCCAGAAAATAAAAAATTAGCAGCTGGTATTTTAGGTTCTGCTGCATTAACATCTTTCTTAACAGGTATTACAGAGCCACTTGAATTTTCATTCTTATTCGTAGCACCAGTACTATTCGGAATTCACGCCGTATTCGCTGGTCTATCATTTATGACAATGCAAATTTTAGGTGTTAAAATTGGTATGACATTCTCTGGTGGTTTAATTGACTTTATGTTATTCGGTGTACTACCAGGCCGTACAGCATGGTGGTGGGTAATTATTGTTGGTCTTGTGCTAGCAGTTATTTACTACTTCGGATTCCGCTTTGCAATCCGTAAATGGAATTTAAAAACACCTGGTCGTGAAGTAGCAAATGCTAATGACGGTGCAGGTAAAGCAGAAGCTGGTGAACTTCCTCGTGAAGTATTAGTAGCACTTGGTGGTAAAGAAAACATTGCTTCTTTAGACGCTTGTATTACTCGTTTACGTGTTCAAGTTAACGAACAAAAGAATGTAAACAAAGATCGCTTAAAAGAGCTTGGAGCAGCTGGTGTACTTGAAGTTGGGAATAACATTCAAGCTATTTTTGGACCGAAATCTGACACATTAAAATCACAAATTCATGATATTATGTCAGGTCGTACACCTCATGTTGAAAAAGAAGAGCCTGTAAAAGTAGAAGAAGCTCCTCAGCAAGTTGATGCAAACGAAACAATCGTTTCACCAATTGAAGGGAAAATCTTATCGATTACAGAAGTACCTGATCAAGTATTCTCAGGAAAAATGATGGGAGACGGATTTGCAATCGAGCCAACAGAAGGAACAGTAGTTTCTCCAGTTAATGGTGAAATCGTCAACGTATTCCCTACAAAGCATGCGATTGGTATTCAATCTGAAGGCGGAAAAGAAATTTTAATCCACTTTGGTATTGATACTGTAAAATTAAATGGTGAAGGTTTTGAAGCACTTGTAGCACAAGGCGACAAAGTGAAACAAGGACAACCATTATTAAAAGTAGATCTTGCATTTGTAAAAGAAAATGCACCATCTATCATTACACCAATTGTCTTTACAAATTTACAACAAGGGCAACAAGTCGAATTGAAAAAAGATGGAAATGTTAAGAAGGGCGAAAACGCAATTATTGACATTCAGTAGGAATTTGACGCAAAATGTTTATAATTATAATAGGCGATGTGGTTGACCGAACATCGCCTATTATATACAATAGATGATGTAGTACTCACGTCTATACAACTAAAAAAATACTGTAATTTAAAGGAGATAAATTATCATGGAAAAAATCTTTAAAGTAACTAGCGACTCAGGAATTCATGCTCGTCCAGCAACTCTACTTGTAAACACTGCAAGCAAATTTGGTTCTGACATTAACTTAGAGTATAACGGAAAAAACGTTAACTTAAAATCAATCATGGGCGTTATGTCTTTAGGCATTCAACAAAACGCAGAAATTAAAATCACTGCAAATGGTGATGATGCAGCTCAAGCACTAGCAGCTATCGAAGAAACTATGAAAAACGAAGGATTAGGAGAATAATGACTCTTAACATTCAAGGGATCGCTGCATCAAGTGGGATTGCTATTGCAAAGGCTTTCAGACTTGAAAATCCTGAATTTAACATTGAAAAGAAATCAATTACAAACGAAGCTGCAGAAATTGCACGCTTAGAAGCTGCGCTTGAGAAAGCAAAAACTGAATTAGAAGCTATTAAGGATCACGCTTTTGCTGAGCTAGGTGCTGATAAAGCTGCGATCTTTGAAGCACATTTATTAGTGTTAAATGATCCAGAATTAGTAAACCCAGTAAAAGATAAAGTAAATGGCGAAAAAGTAAATGCTGAATTTGCAATGGATGAAGTTGCATCAATGTTTATTTCTATGTTTGAAAACATGGATAACGAATATATGAAAGAACGTGCTGCGGACATTCGTGACGTAACAAAGCGTGTTCTTGCACATTTACTAGGCATTAACTTCTCAAATCCTGGTACAATTTCTGAAGAAGTAATCATCATTGCTGAAGATTTAACACCATCTGATACAGCTCAGTTAAACCGTAAGTATGCAAAAGGTTTCACTACTGATATCGGTGGACGTACATCTCACTCTGCAATTATGGCTCGTTCTATGGAGATTCCAGCTGTTGTTGGTACGAAAGTTGTTATGGAGAAAATCCAAAACGGCGATATCGTAATCATCGACGGTTTAGATGGAGAAGTAATTGTAAATCCATCAGAAGAAACTCTTCGCTCGTTTGAAGAAAAGAAAGCGAAATTTGAAGAGCAAAAAACTGAATGGGCAAAATTAAAAGACCAAGCTACTGTAACAAGTGACGGACATCACGTTGAGCTTGTTGCAAATATCGGAACACCAAATGATGTACAAGGTATTATCGATAATGGCGGAGAAGGCGTTGGTTTATACCGTACAGAATTCTTATACATGGGCCGTGACAATCTTCCAACAGAAGAAGAGCAGTTCGAAGCGTATAAAGCAGTTCTTGAAGGTGTAAAAGAAGGTCAACCTGTTGTTGTTCGTACACTTGACATCGGTGGAGATAAAGAGCTTCCATACTTACATTTACCAAAAGAAATGAACCCATTCTTAGGATACCGTGCAATTCGCTTATGTCTTGATGAGCAAGATGTGTTCCGTACACAACTTCGTGCATTACTTCGTGCTAGCGTATACGGTAACTTAAAAATTATGTTCCCAATGATTGCAACTCTTGATGAGTTCCGTCAAGCGAAAGCGATCTTATTAGAAGAGAAAGCGAAACTTGTAGAAGCGGGTACAACTGTTTCTGATTCTATTGAAGTTGGTATGATGGTTGAAATCCCAGCTTCAGCAGTATTAGCAGATCAATTTGCGAAAGAAGTTGATTTCTTCTCTATCGGAACGAATGACTTAATTCAATACACAATGGCTGCAGACCGTATGAACGAACAAGTATCATACTTATACCAACCGTATAACCCATCTATTTTACGTCTTGTAAAAATGGTTATCGATGCTGCTCATAAAGAAGGCAAATGGGCTGGTATGTGTGGTGAGATGGCGGGAGATTCACTTGCTATCCCATTATTATTAGGATTAGGTTTAGATGAGTTCAGTATGAGTGCAACATCTATTCTTCCTGCAAGAACACAACTAAGCAAGTTGTCAAAAGCAGAAATGGAAACATTAGCAGAAAAAGCATTAATGATGTCAACTGCTGAAGAAGTTGTTGAACTAGTTAAAAGCATATAATCAATAAAAAAACCTGAGTCGATTTGAAATCGGTCTCAGGTTTTTTCTATGAGAAAAGTAAATCTTATTTTCTTACTATAGAGGATAAGGAACAGAATTAGATAGCGATAGCAACGATATCAGTTGGGCATACACGTAAAATACCATTAAAAGTATTACGTTGACGGTTCTTATCATCTTTGTCGTCGTCTTTATTATCTTTGTCATTATTATTACGAGCTAAAGCAGAGAAAAGAGCAACACCGTTAGCGAAACCTTCAAAAATTACATTGTTGAAAGATCCGATACCTTTAATGCTTAAAAGAGAAAGCTCTGTTCCAACTGAAATGCTAGCAAGTACGTTACATACAGCTGGTTGTTGTGGTCTAACTACTTCTTTCTCTTTCTCTTTCTCATGATGTCTGCACTCTCTTTCATGATGATGACAGTCTCTAAAGTTATCACAGCATCCAAATGATCCAAACATAATCCTCATCACCCCCTTCACACTTATAATCTATGTAAGTTCGGTAATGAGTGACTGGACAGAGAGTGGAATTTTTTCTAGGGGATTTTCTCATTTTAAAAGACTAGCTGGGTGTTTATTACGGGATGATGTTTAAAATAGGATAGATATCACAAAAAAATGTAAAGACCACCGAAATGAATGAAATAGGGAGCCTTTACACTTTTTTGCTTTTATATAAAACGATGATATATACAGGAAGAGCTAGGAGTAGTGGTACAATGGATCTTGCAGTATGTTTTTCTGATTCTAATTGGAACGCTTCTTCTTTTGGAAATTGTAAAACTGAAATGTTTGCAGCATCGCCAATAAAATATAGAAGCAGTACAGTTACTATGTAACATAAAAGTGCGATAAAGCTTCCGTATGAACTCAATGAAAATCCCTCTCTTGTTATCTATTTGTTATCATTGTATCACAATTGTAACAAAAATACACGGTTATATTTCGTTGCTTTAACAAAATTCGACACAAAACGCCATTTATTTGTATGGGAATAGCATGAAATTTACTATTTTTTTATATGTAGATGTCGAATAATACATTGTAATATTACGGATGTGTGACAGAACATAAAAAAACGAAGGTAATGAAATTACCTTCGTTTTTTATTATTTTGCCCATTCACTTACTTGCTCTACGCTCATTCGAGGTGCAGGATGACCTTTTAAAGTTGATTCACCAATTGTAATAAGCATAATTGGTACGTAACGAGATGAAACATTGAATTCTTCTGTAAGTGCTTGTGGGTTGAAACCACCAATAGCACAAGTATCCCAGCCAGTTGCTTTAGCCGTAAGCATAAGTTGCATTGCTGCTAAAGATGCATTTGAAAAGGCTGCATCTCTTGGGAATTGTTCACGAGCATATGCAGACTCAATATTTTTAGCTAAGCGCTCTTTTGCTTCGTCTTTCATAAATCCTTGTTCTACAATTGGAGCATAAACTGGTTCAACGTTTTTATAAGCTTCTAAATCACCTAAAATAGCGACTACAGCTGAAGCATCAAGGATTTGTTGCTGGTTATAAGCAATTGGATGCAATCGTTTCTGTACATCTTCACCTTGGAATACGAGGAATTTCCAGTGCTGTAAGTTCCAAGCAGAAGGTGCTTGAGCAGCGCCCTTTAGAATCTCGTGTAACTCTGTAGATGAAATTTCTTTTTCTGGGTTGAATGCACGTGTAGATGTGCGTTCGTATAGAACATTAAAAAAGTTGTCGTTTGTCATTATATATCCTCCAAATTACAAATCAAATTATGAAAAAATACATGTAATATATTCTACTTACATTTTGTAAGTTGTCGAATTTAAGAATATAATATATTTATTTTAATTGTCAAGTTTTAAAGGGGAAGCTAGGGCATTCATACAAACGATACAATTCTTATAATCATACACTAAAAAAGGAATTTATAGAGTGAAAAAACGAAGAGAACATTCTCAATTAGCTTGTTAATATGAATTCCTCACTGATTAGAGTTTTTAGAGAACAATCTTTTAAAATGTTTGTGAGGAATTCAGTAGAACAAGATATATGAAGTGAGTGAAGACTAGTGATGAACATACTACATTTTTTATTAGAGAATACGGTTTTCCAAAATGTATTACAAGATCTTCAGTTAAATGTCCTTTATATAGAAAATGGATGCACACATCAACAAACGATAGAAAATATCCATCCAAAATGTATGTTTATAGCAAATAGTTTCGAAGAAGGAGAATTATTGTTTCAGAGGACTAAACCACATATTGTAATTATGTATGTAACAGATTTTTCTCAAATAAAATATATAAAGAATATGTATAATCCACAGGGTACATTTATTGTCATTTGGGATCAACATATAACAAGCGAGTTTGCAGAAGTGCTGACGTTAGGAATACGTAATATTGTAATAGCCCCTGTGACTCCACAAATGGTGTTAGAGGAAGTGAATAAGAGTTTGTATCAGCTTTCTTTAGTACGGCAAGTAAGTTTGCAACAAGAACTACTTCAAACGATGTTTGATTTTCAAAATGATCTATTATTTATAGTAGAAGATGATGAGATTGTTGATTGTAATACAAATTTTTTAGAGTTTTTTGGATATGAAAATTTGTTTGCCTATCGTGAGCAACATTTAGTATTTGCTGAACATTTCATTAGAGAAAATGGATACTATTCAACAACTCATGATATAACATGGTTAGATGATACATTATCATATGATAGAAGAATTAAGATGACCAATTATGAAGGGGAAGTGTCAACTTTTTTATTGCGTGCGACACCATTGCCAGAAGATTTATCAAGATTTATTGTGAAGTGTACAGAGATTACAGAATTAGATGAAATCTATCAAGAACAAGAAAGGCTTGCTATGATAGATTCGTTAACAGAGATTTATAATCGTTTGAAATTCCAACAAATACTAGAGGCAGAATGGGATAATGCGATGCGTAATAATGAAAACATAGCACTTATTTTATTTGATATAGATAATTTTAAAACAGTAAATGACACGTATGGCCATGATTTTGGTGACTTAGCATTAATTCAGCTTGCAGAGCTTATGAAATCTAAAGTGGAGCAGCAACATGTGTTTGCAAGGTGGGGAGGAGAAGAATTTATTATTTTAGTAACTAATACAGTAGAAAAAGAAGCATTTCAGGTTGCGGAATCATTACGATTTTTCATTGAAACAAAGCAATTCTCAGGAATTTCAAAATTAACAGCGAGTTTTGGAGTTGCATTATATGAACAAGGAATTACAAGAGAAGAATTAATGCAACGAGCGGATATTGCATTATATGAAGCGAAAAAAAATGGAAAAAATCAAGTGTGTATATATAGAAAAGAAAAAAAGTGATTTTTCGCAACAAATTGTTGCGATTTTTTTTTATTGTTCGATAATAGAATGTAGGGGGGATTTTGAACGAAGGAATTATGGAGGAACAACATGATAAAAAAAATAATGAAGATGGCTTCGCTGTCAGTTGTAGTTTGTGGTGGAGTATACTATTTTCTCTATAACCCCAATATAAAGGAAAGCACTGTATTAACCACTAAGGTGAATCCTACTATTGAATCAGAAGTACAAGAGAATATAGAAGAAAAAGAAGAACAGCAAATTGATTATGCTAGTATATCTCAAAAGTTAGATCAATATTTAATAGGAAAGCAATTTAATGGAACAGTTTTAGTAACAGATAAAGAGCATGTTATATTGAATAAAGGATATGGGTATGCTGATGTTCAAAATAAGATAGAGAATACACCTCAAACGAAATATCGTGTCGGTTCTATTACGAAAACAGTTGTGGCCACATCTATTTTGCAGCTACAGGAACAAGGGAAGCTAAATATTCAAGATAATGTAAATAAATATATTCCCTCTTTTCCAGTAGATAAAAATATTACTTTATATCATTTGTTAACACACACATCAGGTTTACCAGAAAGCGGAAAAGGGAAAGTGAATGCCGCTTCTCGTATAAACTTAGTAAATTGGATTGGAAGCCAAAAATTAGAATTTCCACCAGGCACAGGTTGGAAATATACAGATTATAATTATATGGTGCTTGCCTACATTATAGAAAGCATATCAAAAAAACCTTTAGGAGATTACATAAAAGAAAATATATTTACTAAAGCAGAAATGCATGAATCCGGTATGGGAAATATGGCTCAGGAAGATCAGCATTTTACTAAAGGATATGTAAAGAAAGAGAATGTACTTGAACCTGCAAAAAAATTGTTAATGGATTGGTTATATGGATGCGGTGAGATGTATACAACAGTTGGCGATATGAAGAAGTTAGACGAAGCGATTATAAATGGGAAACTTCTTTCTGAACAAAGTATACAAGTGATGTTTTCACCTTCAACAGAACGGAAATATGCATTTAGTTTTTACATATATCCGGATTATTTTCATAATCATGGTGTACTATCTGGTTGGAACACTTTCAATAATTTTAATAAAGAAAAAGGGACTTTTGTTATTTTATTTTCAAATGTGAAAAATAGTATGGATGATGATTTTAATAAAGAGTTCCGAAAGATGGTAAGTGATTTATTAGAACAAAGGGGATGAGAAAATGGAAAATAAAAATTTATCAATAGGTTTCATCGGTATTGGAGTAATGGGAAAAAGTATGGTTCATCATTTAATGCAAGATGGTCATAAAGTATATGTATATA
Source organism: Bacillus basilensis (assembly GCF_050630465.1). NCBI lineage: Bacteria > Bacillati > Bacillota > Bacilli > Caryophanales > Bacillaceae > Bacillus > Bacillus basilensis. The sequence goes on from NZ_JBNTQO010000002.1 coordinate 273,865, forward strand.
ATAGAACGAAAGCGAAGACAGACTCTTTAGTGCAAGATGGTGCAAATTGGTGTGATACACCGAAAGAGTTAGTAGAGCAAGTTGATGTTGTAATGACTATGGTTGGATATCCACATGATGTAGAAGAAGTGTATTTTGGGATAGATGGGGTTTTGGAGAATGCAAATGAAGGAACAATCGCAATTGATTTCACGACATCTACACCAACATTGGCAAAGCGTATTAATGAAGCTGGTAAAAGAAAGAATGTATATACGTTAGATGCGCCTGTATCTGGAGGAGACGTCGGTGCGAAAGAAGCAAGACTCGCAATTATGGTCGGTGGCGCGAAAGAAATATATGAAAAATGTTTACCGTTATTTGAAAAACTAGGAACAAATATTCAGTTGCAAGGACCAGCTGGAAGTGGACAACATACAAAAATGTGCAATCAAATTGCGATTGCTTCTAATATGATTGGGGTATGTGAAGCTGTTGCTTATGCGAAAAAAGCTGGATTAGATCCAGATAAAGTATTAGAGAGTATTTCTACTGGGGCAGCGGGTAGTTGGTCATTGAGTAATTTAGCTCCTCGAATGTTAAAGGGAGATTTTGAACCAGGATTTTATGTAAAGCATTTTATGAAAGATATGAAGATTGCTTTAGATGAGGCTGAAAAATTAAAATTACCAGTACCGGGTTTAAGTTTGGCGAAGGAATTGTATGAAGAGTTAATGAAAGACGGGGAAGAGGATAGCGGAACACAAGTGTTATACAAAAAATACATAGGGGGTAAGTGAGATGGATCTTCAAAAATTTGATGAGATGATTGATGCTGTACAACGAGCAACTTGTGTACAAATTAATGAAAAACAAAAAGAAGCTTTTAAACAAAAATATGATTTTGAACCGAAATTCGAATATGGAAGAGATGAGAAAGGGCATTACGTTATTCGAACTTCAAAAAAGATGCTAGAAGAAATGGAGTTTTATTTGGCATTGAAATATGATCAAGATGGAGTTGATCTTTATATGCAAGCAGAGATTGATGGTATATGCCACGTATCTGTTAGCTATAGTGAAGATGTCCTACATTTACAAGAATTGTTTCAATTTCTAGAAGAAAATAAATAAAAGTCCTCATTTGAGGACTTTTATTTATTTATATTTAATTTTATAATTATAAGCTAGAAGCACGGCGGCATCGTTCAATTGGGAATGGAATAACTTGCGCGATGTGATTAGGACCAAATTGTTTTGCACGAGCATGGCGTATTATATAAAATGCAGACAGAATTGAAACAGGAATAGCGCCGAACAAACCAAAAAGTAAAGCGCTTACACAAGATGCGACAAAACCTAAAACACCAACTTCTAACTCTTCCATAATAGCTCCTAGAATAACAGGAAGTGCTCCACACGTAACCCCTAGTATAAGTGCGATAAGTAAACTCATGATTATCCCCCTCTGTTTGCGATATTCTTTTCCTTCTTAGTTATTTGTAGTATATCATATACAAAACAGAATTTTCAGAAAAAATTCAAAAAAAGTTCAATAAATGTTCAAAAAGTGTTAAGAAATACCCTTAAAAAATAGAAGGAGAAGATTGTTTTTGAACAGAAGGACTCATACGTTTGAGAAAATAAAAAATCAGGCTTATTTCATTTTTTGAAATAAGCCTGTTCCATAGGAGGATGTATATATGTAGAGTGAATAAAAGGTTGGAAAAGGGGATCCAAGTCCTTTTATTCAACTAACTACCTTAATAGATTGGAACCCAGCCTTCAGCTGTAACAAAAATACGAATAGCTACAACTTGACGATCATCTTGCAAGGTGAAATAATGTCTTGCATTTTCAGGAACAGATATGAGATCACCTGGCTCAAGTTCAACGTCAAAGAATTTCCCATCTTTGCCTTCAATAGCAAAGATGCCATGCCCGCTAACAATAAAGCGAACTTCATCATCAGTATGATGGTGTTCTTTTTGAAAATTAATTAATAATTCGTCAAGGTTAGGTGTGCTATTTGAAAGTGAAATTACATCATGTGCTTTATAACCTCGACGTGCTGAAACATCAGCGATTTCTTTTGAAAACACAGCTAATATTTCAGCTTTGTTTTCATCTGTTAACGAATAATTTTCATTTAAATGAGGAGGAAGTTTAGAAATATTCCATTTCTCATATAAAACACCTTCCTCTTGTAAAAATTTAGATACTTCCACTTCATTTTCAATGCGAGTATTTACTTCATGAATACGAATTTGCGCCATTAGAAACGCCTCCTTGAATTGATAATAGTTTTATATGAAATTGGAATAAAAACTCATAAGCCTCTAATCTTTTCTTTGCATCAAAGCTATCTCGGCCCCATACGGTAATACCATGGTTACGGATTAATACTGCTCCCGAATCTCCTTGTATATGCTTTCGGAAGGTTTCTCCAAGCGTTGGGATGTGGGCATGGTTTTCAATAATAGGAATGTGGATTGTTGCACCTTCTTCCCAAATATCGAGAGCTTTAATAATTTCTTGATTTTGAAGGGTGACGGTATCACTATATAAGTTTGTGATGACATTATTATCAGTTGTATGAACATGAAGTACGCATCCAGCATTCGTATTGTTATAAATATGCGTATGCAAGATTGTTTCTGCTGAAGGGCGTAATTCAGTCTCTAATACGGGAACCCCTAGATGATCTACTAGGAGAAAATCATCTGGAGTCGTTTTTGTTTTATCTTTACCACTTGCTGTAATAAGAAAAGTAAGTGGCTCATGACTAACCTTTATAGAAATATTACCACTCGTTGCTGGAAACCAATTTCGTGTTGTTAATTCTTTTTTTATCTCGCTTAAGTCAAACCATTGACGAAACAGTTGTTTCATAATTTCACCTCCAACAAATGTTTTAATGCAAATTGAACATCATGAAATGTTTCAAAAGGTGTATAAGCAATATGATTCTCTTCACATTTTGTAATAAGGAAGTCACGGGCAAATACTTTATCTGCTTGTTTTGCAGCTTGTAAATCAGTAATTGAATCTCCAATCACAATATGGAAGTCATTCGTATCACTTAATTTACGGATTAAAGATGATTTGCATAATCCGCAATGATTTTGACAATGATGATCACAAGGATGAGGCCATTTAACGGTAATGTATTCACTTGAAAAGTCAGTTTCATTACAGTAAATTTGCTCTTTAGGAATGAGTCCTTGTAAGAGTGGATAGACGAAGAAATCCATTCCACCTGATATAACGTAAAAAGAAATGTCATTTTCATTTACAAATTGTATAAATTCATGAAAACCATTACGAATTTCAGCAGTCTCTATTAAAAATTGAATAATCTCATCGTGCAGATTAGTAGGTATTAATTGAAATAATTGAGAAACACCTTCTTGAATAGATAGCTCTTGTGATAAAATTCTATTCTTTACTTCTTCGGCTTCTGGTGGTGCGAATTTTTCCATAATGGACATAATGTTATCATTATTTGTAATCGTGCCATCAAAATCACAAAATACTTGAATACTCATAATTTCACCTCATGAGAGGGATTTCCCCATATTTGTAGTGCACTATGCAAGTTTATGTCATCTACTTCATGGAGTGGTTTATTTTGCAAAGTAGCATCAATTGCAGCACGGAAAGCTTTACCGCCGCCTTGCGCCCCATTTGGATGTCCGTGTATTCCGCCACCAGCATTAATAACAACATCTTTACCGAAATCTCGTAGAATAAAGGGAACGAAACCAGGATGAATACCAGCAGACGGAACAGAAAAGCTCTTCTTGAAAAATGCATCGTCTTTAGTTAAATATTTTGAGATAGCAAGAGCCTCCTCTTTTTCTAGCGCAACACTTCCGTATGGAGATGGGAATAATGAAAAGTCAGCCCCAGCATAACGTAGTAGCTTTCCGAGTAATAATGGAGATGAAACTCCATATAACTTGGATGCTGAATAAGCACCACTTACAGCAGGATGTGCCATAATAGGAACTGGGATTTCATCATCTTCTGCAAGTGATTGTAGTACATCTAGTCCGTAAGCAAATACGTTAAATAATAGAATATCAGCTCCAGCTTGCACTGCACGTTTCGCATTTTCTTTTAAATCAAAAGTTCGTCCTGTTAAATTTACGGCATATAACGTTTTATGTCCGTATGTTTCATATACGGATTGTAAAACTTCTTTTCCCGATACAATGCGTTTCGTAAGAGGTGTTAATGCATTTTCAAATAATATTTCATCATCTTTTACTATATCTACACCACCAATTGCTTGATCGCGTAATTGCGTTTTTAAATACCCAATATTTCGTCCAATCATTCCTTTAAAAATACTCATTAAAAGGGGACGCTCATGTACTTGTAAAAGGTTTCGAATACCATCTATCCCGAATTTTGGACCAGGAAAATGCTCTTTTAACTCATCTGAAAAAGTTAAATCAATTAATTTTACTTCGCCATCAAGTGATAGCTTTCCAAAGGTAGTCGTTAAAATCGCTGGTAAATCTGGACTGAAGTTTAATAACGGATATTCGATTTTAATAATCCCGCGTTTTACTTTTTTTCGTAAATACGAATTGGTATGTTCTTGTTCAGCTAATTCCTCAACATGAATGACATTGCCTTTATGCTGTTTTAATTGTTCTTGTAATAAATTTGGTAAATGGGTCCAAGAGCCAATTGTTAATCCGAGTGCAATTTGCTCGGCCTTTTTTTCTAAGTTATGTGAATCATCATGGATTAAATACGTCGCTATTATTCCGCTCATTGTTAAAACCTCCTAGTTAAATAAAAAAACCTCTCAGCTAAGGAGAGGTTTTTTTACAACCAGCTCCTTATCTGTCAGCGTAATGCTGCGAGAATTAGCACCGTGTCTACAATTATGTAGATCGGTTGCCGGGTTTCGTCGGGCTCGTCCCTCCACCTGCTCTTGATAAGAAGTATTTAGAAATGTTTAAATTTTTAAGATAACTGAATTTTGTCAGATATTATTCGCGTTGTCAATTATTTTTTGAAAAAATTTAATTTATCAATTCGATTAATGGCTTCTCGTAATCTATCTTCTGTATGCAAGAGACCAACACGGACGTACCCTTCGCCATGTTCACCAAATCCAACACCAGGAGCAACCGCAACGTGTGCTTTGTCTAGTAAAATATCAGAAAATTGCTCAGATGTATAACCTTTTGGTACAGGAAGCCATGCAAAGAATGATCCTGTTGGAATGTTTACATTCCAACCAATTGAGTGACAAGCTGAAATAAGAGCGTTTCTTCGAGATTCATAACTATTTACAAGGTCTATTACGCAAGACTGTGAACTTAATAGTGCTTCGCGGGCAGCATCTTGAACTGCACCAAAAATACTAACATACATATGATCTTGTAATAAGTTAATTGTTTCGATCACACTTTCATTCCCTACAGCAAAAGCGATGCGCCAGCCAGCCATATTGAAAGTTTTCGATAATGTGTAAATTTCGATTCCTGTATCTTTAGCACCGTCTGCTTGTAAGAAACTAACAGGCTTTTGACCATCGAACCCAATAGCACCGTAAGCAAAATCATGAACAACTAATATATTGTGTTTATTAGCAAAATGAATAGTTTCATCAAAAAAATCTTTTGATGCAGTAGCACCTGTAGGATTATTTGGATAGTTTAAAAACATTAATTTTGCACGCTCGGCAATAGAGTCATCAATTTTCGTATAATCTGGTAAAAAATTATTTTCTGCAATAAGCGGCATTGTTTTAAATTGTGCTTTTGCTAAAGCAACTCCTGATAAATAATCTGGATAGCCTGGATCGGGAACGAGAATAGAATCACCAGGGTTTGTAAAACAAACTGGTAATTCTACTAATCCAGCCTTTCCACCAAACAAAATAGCAACTTCAGTTTTTGGATTTACTACTACATCATATTCACGTTGATAGAATGTTGCCACGGCTTCTTTTAAACTTTCATGTCCGCGAAATGGCGGATATTTATGATGAATGGTCTTTTCTGCAGCATCTTGTAAAGCTTTTACGATATGCTGCGGCGTTGGTTGATCTGGATTACCTTGACCTAGATTAATAACATCGTGACCAGCTGCAACGACTTTATTAACTTTTGCAACAAGTGAAGCAAAAAATTGTGTTGGCAATGATGTTACTATCTCAGAAGGTTGAAATAATTTCATACTTTCCACCTCTTTTGAAAGTTGTTACAATTCTAGTGACAAATGATATAATCTTTCCAGTATTTTGTAAAGAAAAAAATGAGAATGGGGCTGAAAAAATGAAAGTCGCATGTATTCAAATGGATATTGTCTTTGGAGATGTAGAAAAAAATATTGAGAATGCTAAAAATAAAATAAGCGAAGCAATGAAGGAAAGACCAGATGTTATCGTCTTACCAGAACTATGGACAACAGGTTATGATTTAATGAGACTTTCTGAAATTGCAGATAGGGATGGATTGGAAACGAAAGAAAAGTTGATAGAATGGTCGAAACAATATGGTGTACATATTGTTGGTGGTTCTATAGCAAAGCAAACAGAACAAGGTGTTACAAATACAATGTATGTTGTAACTAATAAAGGAGAACTAGTCAATGAATATAGTAAAGTACATTTATTTCAGCTTATGGATGAACATAAATATTTAATCGCTGGAAATAGTACAGGTGAATTTAAGTTAGATGATGTAGAGTGTGCCGGCACAATTTGTTATGACATTCGTTTTCCAGAGTGGATGCGCGTTCATACTGCTAAAGGTGCAAAAGTTTTATTTGTTGTAGCAGAATGGCCATTAGTTCGTTTAGCACATTGGCGTTTGTTATTGCAAGCAAGAGCAGTTGAAAATCAGTGTTATGTTGTTGCATGTAATAGGGCAGGAAAAGATCCGAATAATGAGTTTGCTGGTCATTCTTTAATTGTCGATCCTTGGGGCGAAGTTGTTGTAGAAGCGAATGAAGAAGAATCAATTTTATTTGGAGAACTTACATTCGAGAAAATTAAAGAAGTACGCAAAGGAATTCCAGTTTTTGCAGATCGTCGTCCAGAATTATACAAATAAAATGTTGACAAGTGATTTTTATTCTTGGTATAGTCTTCAACATAAAGTTAAAAATTCAAAAAATTATACAACTCTTATCAAGAGCAGGTGGAGGGATTTGGCCCGATGAAGCCCAGCAACCGACCGTAATACCATTGTGAAATGGGGCGTTTACGCCAAAAGGCACGGTGCTAATTCCAGCAGAAAGTAAAACTTTCTGGCAGATAAGAGGGGAGAAGATAAACTTCAAACCTCTTTCTTAGTGGAAAGAGGTTTTTCTACGTCAGAAAAACCTCTGAATTTAAAAAAGGGGGAGAAGACGATGGGATATTATTCATTAACTGAAACAACAGCTATACAATATGCGAAAGAACACGGTTATTTTGAAAAGAAAGCAAATGTTGTTTGTCATGAAATTGGAGATGGAAATTTAAATTACGTGTTCAAATTAGATGATGGAGAGAAGTCTATTATAATAAAACAGGCACTGCCATATGCAAAAGTAGTTGGTGAGAGCTGGCCGTTATCTATAAAAAGAGCGACGATTGAAAGCAAGGCATTACAAATTTTTGCGAAGTATGTACCGGATTATGTTCCAGTAGTGCACAGTCATGATGAAGAGTTAGCAGTAACAGTAATAGAAGACTTATCAAGACTAACAATTACAAGAAAAGGATTAATAGATGGAGAAGAGTATCCACTTTTATCCCAACATATCGGTCGTTTTCTAGCGCATGTTTTATTTTATACTTCAGATTTCGGGTTAGAGTCAGAAGAGAAAAGGGTACTAGAAGGTACATTTGTAAACTCAGACCTTTGCAAAATTACAGAAGATTTAGTGTTTACAGATCCGTTTGGCCATTATGATACAAATGATTATGAGCCAGATTTGCAGCTAGCTGTAGATGAACTATGGAGTGATAAAACGATCAAACTAAAAGTGGCTCAGTATAAATATAAATTTTTAACGAGAAAAGAGGCACTCATTCATGGAGATTTACATACTGGAAGTATTTTTTCATCACCTTCTGAAACGAAAGTAATTGATCCAGAATTTGCAACGTACGGTCCATTTGGGTTTGACATCGGTCAATTTATTGCAAATCTATTATTGAATGCTTTATCTAGAGAAGAAGAACAGAGAAGGGTACTATTTTTCCATATAGAGAAGACGTGGAGTTATTTTGTAGAAACTTTTACGAGGTTATGGATTGGAGAAGGTGTAGAGGTATATACGAAAGAAAAGCAATGGCTACCAATTATTTTGCAAAATATTTTTACGGATGCTGTCGGATTTGCGGGATGTGAAATAATTCGTAGAACAATTGGCTTAGCTCATGTAGCAGATTTAGATGAAATAGCAAATAAAGAAGCGAGAATTCAAGCTAAGAAACAAGCGCTATCCTTAGGTAAAGAACTAATAAAGTATGAATCTAAGAGTGCTGATATTCAACTGTTCCGAACACTATTTCAACAGACGGTTTCTGGAGGGATAAAAGCATGAGTACAATTGTTACTATTCCGAGGTCTGTCAGTTGGAAAGGGGATGCTATTGCAGTATTAAATCAAACAAAGTTGCCGCATAGCACAGAATATAAAACATTAACGACGATTGAAGAGGTATGGAAAAGCATTGTCATGCTAGAAGTACGAGGAGCACCTGCAATTGGAATTGTAGCTGCATTTGGCTTGGCGCTTGCATCAAAAAAATATACTACTTTACATATTGAAGAATTTCAAAAGAAGTTTAATAGAGATTGTAATTATTTAGGAACGTCACGCCCGACAGCAGTCAATTTATTTTGGGCAATTGATCGTATGAGAGAATCTATTCGAGACATTACTACAATAAAAGAAGCACAAAAAATATTAGAAGAAGAAGCGCTTCTCATTCAGCAAGAAGATGAAGCGGTATGCCGGAGTATTGGAGAACATGCCTTAACATGTTTTAAAGACGGTGATAACATTTTAACAATTTGTAACGCTGGCAGTATCGCAACTGCTAAATATGGTACTGCATTAGCACCGTTTTATATTGGGAAAGAAAAAGGTATACGTTTACATGCGTATGCGTGTGAAACAAGACCAGTTTTACAAGGCGGACGTTTAACAACTTGGGAATTAAAACAGGCAGATATTGATGTAACACTTATTACAGATAATACGGCAGCTCATGCTATTCAAATGAAAGAAATAAATGCGATTATTGTGGGTGCGGACCGAATTGTTGCAAATGGAGATACAGCAAATAAAATCGGAACAATGAATTTAGCTATATTAGCAAAGTATTTTGATATCCCATTTTACGTTGCAGCTCCGTTATCTACATTTGATATTACGAAACAAACAGGATCTGAAATTGTTATTGAAGAAAGAGACGAGACAGAAGTTACGAAAATTTTTGGCAAACAAGTGGCACCAATTGGAACTGATGTTTATAATCCTGCATTTGACGTAACACCGAATGAATTAATTACAGGTATCGTTACTGAGAAAGGTATTATACGTGGAAATTATAAGCAAGAAATTGCATCATTGTTTGAAAAAACAAGCTAATACATAATAGCTTGTTTTTTTATGCCTAAATGTGTTCGTTTCTCTTATTTATATAATGAAAGGAGGCGAAAAAGATGGAAGAGTGGATTAAGATGATAGGTAATGTAGGGTTTCCAATTGTTGTAACATTATATTTACTCCATCGGATTGAAAGTAAATTAGATGGGGTAATTGTTGCAATAGAAAAGTTGCCGCGGCAATTACTACAGTATGACGATCCACGGGATAAAAAATAAAGTTTGCTCTTCGTGAGCAAACTTTATTTTTATTGAGCAGTATAACCACCATCGATAACAACGGCTTGCCCGGTTATACCTTTCGCTTTTTCACTCGCTAAAAACATCGCATAATCAGCAATTTCTTGTACTTGTAATAAGCGTTTTTGTGGCACAAGTGGATAAATGACTTCTTCTAAAACATTTTCAAGTGGTACATTTCGAGTCGTGGCTAAGTCTTGTAGTTGGTTACGGACGAGAGGGGTATCGACATAACCAGGACAAAGGGCATTTACAGTAATACCATGCGTAGCGCCTTCTAAAGCAGCAACTTTTGTTAATCCAATTACGCCATGTTTGGCACTATTGTAGGCGGATTTTCCTGCAAATCCAACGAGGCCATTAATGGAAGCGACATTAATAATTCGGCCATACTTTTGTTTTTTCATGATTGGGAAGACATGCTTAATTGCGATAAAAGGAGCGATTTGCATAATTTTAATAAGTAGTTCGAACTTTTCAGTTGGAAAATCTTCAATCGGTGAAACGTGTTGCATTCCTGCGTTATTAATTAATATATGTAATGAACCAAAATGAGTAACTGTTTGAGAAATGGCAGCTGTAACTTCTTCTTCAGATGTAACATCACATTTTAAACCGATAGCTTGATAGCCTTCTTTTTGTAATTGTTCAGCAGCTTCTTTTGCACGTTCTTCAAGACGATCGGTAATAACAACTTTTGCACCTTCTTTTGCAAAAGCGTTTCCCATTTCATAACCAATACCACTTGCAGCGCCTGTTAAAAAAATAACTTGATTTGTAACCATGATGAAAAACATCCCTTCATAATAAAGTTTTCATATTGCTCTATTTAGAGAGGGTATAATAAAATTCCTGCAAACATTTGGAAAAATATTGTTAGCTATCTTGTTTTGCAAAATAGTCTCTGCTATACTATTTTGTAAAGCAAGATACTTACGCTTATCTATCTTGTAAAACAAGATAGTGGGAGGATTTGAATTATGTCGACAAGTCAAATGCTGAAAGGGATTTTAGAAGGATGTTTACTTGCTATTATTTCTGAAGGTGAAATATACGGTTATGAAATGAGTGAAAAGCTAGCGAAGTATGGCTTTACCATGGCAAGTGAAGGAAGTATTTATCCGTTATTAATACGGATGCAAAAGGAAGGATTAATAACAAGTGTAATGAAGGAATCTCCATCTGGCCCAAAGCGAAAATATTATACATTAACAGAAAAAGGTGAGGAAGCACTTGATGAATTTATGGATCGCTGGGAAGCGATGCAAAGTAGTGTGGAACGTCTACTTGAAGGGAAGGGGAGAAGAAAATAATGTTATCAAATGAAGCACGGAAGTTTTTATTAGATATGAGATTATTTTTGACCGCAAAGGGTGTGAAAGAAAGCGACATTGAGAGCTTTACCGAAGACGCAGAACTTCATTTAATAGAAGGTGAAAGTGATGGGAAAAGAGTAGAAGATATTTTCGGAAGCTCACCGAAAGAATATGCAAATGAACTTGTAAAAGTGATGGAAAAAGATAGACAGGAAACGTGGAAGCAAATTGGTTTTACAGTAATGAATATCGTATCTTTTTGGATTATTGCTTCTATCTTAATAGTGAATAACGGAATTCTACAGATTTCACTTATTCAGTGCATTGGCTATAGCTTTACATTGATCGTAGCTGTAATGGGGCCTAATTTTCTACTTCGTAAAATGACCTTCGTAACAAGCTTTACAAAAACATGGTTTTCTATGTGGTTTTTAGTCATGATTGCGCCAATGTTTTTAATAGGAGTTGTTACGATATTAGATGTAATATATCCTACCAAAATGTTTACATTCACCGAAATGCAAAGTTATATATTAGCTGGTGGGATTTTTATTATCACAGTGGCGATAAATATGTATTTTGAAGGATGGTTTAAAAACTTATATTTAATCATTCCGCTTTCGATTATGTTAGTGTTTAAAACATTTACATCAGAAGACCTCGTTCCAATATTATTTCAAATTATATGTTTATACGGAAGTTTGTTTATTTTAATTTTCCTTGAAATTATGATGAAGACAAATAGAAGAGAAGCGGTTAAATAAGGGAGGGGTTATCATGCAGATTTCTAAAGAAGGAAAAAAGTTTTTAATCGATACGAAAGTGTATTTAATAACAAAAGGAATTAAAGAAGAAGATGTGGACGCTTTTATAGAAGATGCAGAACTTCATTTAATAGAAGGCGAAAAAGAGGGGAAGACGGTAAGTGATATATTTGGTGATTCGCCAAAAGAGTATGCGGAAGAATTAGCGAAAGAGATGGAGAAGGATAAAGGCGGGAGTATAAAGAGTATTCTTGCGATGATAATTGGTATTGGTGGGTATTGGATATTAACTCATATTTTATTTAATAATCCGAATCAGCAATTCACACTAACAAATATACAGTTAATCGGCTATCCTATCGTCTTAATCATTACAATTATTGGAACAATTGTTGCATTTAGAATGTCTTCTTTTAAAAATAAGTTTGTAGAGTTCGGGATTATTTACGTAATAGTAATGGTTCCCATCTTATTATTAGTATTATTGATGTTTATTGATAAATGGTACGGTGCACCTATTTTGCAATTGTCGACAATACAAACATATATATTAGCAGCAAGTATCTTTTTATTACTTTTCGTTGGAGAAGTGTACGTTCTTGGTTGGATGGGTGTTTTAGTGCTAATTGTTCCTTTAGCGATTATGTTTATATTTAAAGAATTAGAAGGAAAAAATGTATTTTGGGGAATTGCAAAGATATTACTTATGTATGGAAGTATATATGGATTGATGAGATGGTCTTTAAGAATTGAAGAGAGAAAAAGTGTAAACTAGAAGTTCAATAAAAAGTGGCTGCTCTGGATATGCAAAAAAATTATTTCCAAAGAAATATTATATAGAGATTTTTAGAGTAATTGTATTTATGTTTAGTTGTATATTTGCATCCGTTGCAGCCGGAATTTAGTTTATTGATTGGAATATATTGTTTTAAACAGTAACAATGTCGTTACTGTTTTTTTCTTTGCAATAAAGAGCTTTGTAAAGAGAGTGCTTTTTGTTCGTTCGTTAATAGAGACTGAATATGAACATTTTCTGGGCGCGGGACTATCGGATACATAAGATTTGTTGGAGAAGGATGGTGCTCCGAACCAATTGGGGAATGAGGATCAGCGTGAGTAAGTTTTCCGTGAACACGTCTTGTAAATAAAATATGACCGATTTCGTGAGCGAGCGTATATATATTTTTTATGGGAGCAGCCGAGTTTGTTAAAACGATATACCCTGTAAGTTGCTGCTGTTTTGCTAAAGAGTAAGCACAGGCAATTACTGCTGTTTCTTTAAAATAATCACTGCCAATATAACAAATGTAAAGGTCGCATTCAGGAGCTTCATTTACACATGTTTGGAAAAAGGATGCTAATTTTTCCTGACTTTGAATAGAATTTTTATAACTAATTTCACGGTCAGAAAAACGGAAAAGCTCATTTAAAACAATTACTTCTTGAATTTGAAATGTAATGGGGTGCCAAATTGATTCTGCAACAGCTAAATCTTTTGCAATACGATCATCAGAAATATTGGCGCCTGGAGTAATGCAAATACATATATTGACGTATGGATCCATAAGGAACACCTCAACTGAAAAAATTCTTCCTATAATATATGTGGAAAAAAGGTGCTATGTATGGATAAACGCCTTTTTAATTACATGAATATATAGATGACAAGTCGAAAAATTTTCATAGTTCTATAACATGGTGTGGCTGTCTTTTTGATATAGTAAAGGAAAGGGGGAGAATATATGTATACATTAAAAATCGTTTCAGACAGAGAAGCACTTTATCAATTTGCAAGTTATGTAAGAGTTGTACAAGGGGTTGAAGATGTATATGTAGAGGTGGGAGAACCTTTATATGAACATCCTTTAATGAAGTTTTATGTACATATTAAGCTGAAAGAAACATATGAGCAGCATAAAGTTTTACAGGAAATAGCAAGATTGGTAGAATTAGGTCGTTTTACATATGTCCATTATCGTAATGATGAAATAGAAGAAGCTTTTGAAACTGTAAAATATGAAAGTTTTAAGAAATAAAGGTAAAAAAGGAGGCGGAAGCTTCCTTTTTTTCTTTAAAATTACATCAACAAAAGGAGAAAAATTTTGTTATGATAAGGGAGGGTGAGGAAAGGAGAGTTTACATATTGGGGTATATTGAAGAGTTACGCAAAGTCGTTGGTACAAGGCCGCTTATTCTAGTAGGGTCAGCAATTATTATCTTAAATGATAATCAAGAAGTATTGCTTCAATATCGTTCAGATACATATGATTGGGGTGTACCTGGCGGGGCGATGGAGTTAGGAGAAACGACAGAAGAAACTGCTCGCAGAGAACTATTTGAAGAGACGGGACTAAATGCGAAAATTATGCAATTTATCGGGGTTCTTTCGGGAAAAGAAGTGTACTTCCAATATCCAAATGGAGATGAAATTTTTAATGTCATTCATCTGTATCAGGGGCATCATGTGAGTGGGGAAGTTAAACTTGATCATGAAGGATTACAGCTTCAATATTTTCCAGTAGATAAGTTACCGAATTTGAATAAAACTACAGAGAAAATTTTACAAAAATTCCTATATGCATTAACAGAATAGAAGGGTAATTCCTTCTATTTTTATTATATTAAATATTTTGATTTTTTAGTATGTTTATAGTATGATAGTTGTAGACATACATCTTATGGAATTTCACCTAAAAACTGACTAGGGTACATAAGAGAGGGGCAAGTGCAAAATGCATAATGTTGTTATTACAGCTGCAGTTCGTTCGCCAATTGGAACTTTTGGAGGAGCGCTAAAAAATGTAACGCCAGTAGAATTAGCGGTTCCTGTACTTCAGGAAGCTGTAAAACGAGGCGGGGTAGAACCACATGAAGTTGATGAAGTGATTTTAGGTCATTGTATTCAAAGAACTGATGAAGCAAATACGGCGAGAACGGCTGCATTAGCGGCAGGATTTCCTGACACAGTTACGGGTTATACAATCCAACGCCAATGTTCTTCAGGTATGCAAGCAATTATGTCAGCTGCAATGCAAATTCAATTAGGTGTAAGTGATGTTGTTATTGCAGGTGGAGTAGAAGCAATGAGTTCAAGCCCTTATGCATTGAAACAGCACCGCTGGGGACAACGTCTACAACACGGAGAAATTCGTGATACGGTGTGGGAAGTGTTAGAAGATCCGATTCATCATATTATGATGGGGGAAACAGCGGAAAACTTAGTTGACCAATATGAAATTACAAGAGAGGAACAAGATGAAGTTGCGCTTCGCAGTCATACATTGGCACTGCAGGCAATCGAGTCTGGATACTTTGACGATCAAATTGTTCCTATTACGATAAAAGAACGTAGAAAAGAAGTAGTATTTTCGAAGGATGAACATCCACGTGCTGACATTACAGCGGAAAAATTAGCAGGGTTAAAACCAGCTTTCCGTAAAGATGGATCTGTAACGGCAGGGAATGCATCTGGTCTGAATGACGGAAGTGCGGTTCTAGTATTAATGAGCGAAGAAAAAGCGAAAGAAAAAGGCCTACAACCGTTAGCTAGAATTGTTGGCTATTCAGTAGCTGGAGTAGATCCAAAAATTATGGGTATTGGACCAGCACCAGCAATTCGTAAAGGATTAGAAAAAGTAGATTGGTCATTAGAAGATGCAGATTTACTTGAAATTAATGAAGCTTTCGCTGCACAATACCTAGCTGTAGAGAAAGAATTAGGTTTAGACCGTGAGAAAGTAAATGTAAACGGTAGTGGTGTAGGACTTGGGCACCCAATCGGTTGTACAGGAGCTCGTATCACTGTAAGTTTAATTCATGAATTGAAGAGACGCGGTTTAGAAAAAGGAATTGCCTCTCTATGCGTCGGCGGCGGTATTGGGGTAGCATTATTTATAGAAGCACTATAAAAAAGAAGCAGCAATCGCTGCTTCTTTTTTTTAAGAATCAAATAAATGATGGAATAATCGATCGCGATTTTCAAAGAAAAGTTTCGTCGTTTGGTAATGCTCTGTTTCTTCTAATGTGGATTCGTGAATCCCTTCTTGTGTTAAAGAATATATAGTGGATTCAGGATAAGCCATTAAAATAGGCGAGTGAGTCGCGATAACAAATTGTGAACCTTGTTCCGCTAATTCGTGCATTCGAATGAGCATGGAAAGTTGTCTCATCGGTGATAAAGCTGCTTCAGGCTCATCTAAAATATATAAACCTTGTCCTGAAAAACGGTTCATGAATAATGAAAAGAATGATTCACCGTGTGATTGTTTGTGTAGTGAGATACCACCATAGGAGTTGATAACTGGATTTCCACGTGCTTCTCTATCGGCATCTATTTCATCTATATAAGAAGCAACGTTATAAAATGATTCAGCGCGAAGAAAGAAACCGTCGTTTGGTGTATTGAAACTTTTGGAAATTCGAAGGTATTCATGTAAAGATGAATGTGAATCGTTTGTGCTAAAGCGGAAATTCCTTGTTCCACCTTCTGCATTAAATCCTAAAGCGATTGCAATTGCTTCGAGTAATGTTGACTTACCCGTTCCGTTTTCTCCAATAATGAATGTTACATTTGGATGGAAAGCTAGTGACTGTAATGTTCGGATAGCGGGTAAACAGTAAGGATATGCGGAGAAACTAGGGATATTTTCTTTTTTTAATGTGACATTTCTTAAAAAGGGTACGTCAATCAATATAAAAACCTCAATTCATAACGGATTTTGATTGTAACAAAGCAACAAATACAAGGGTAATAATGAAACCGACTAAGTCCGGAATGTATACTACTACTTTAAAATGCTTCCATAGAAAAAAGCCGATGTATGTACTTACATAGAAGATAAACGGAACAGGAAAAAAGACAAGTGTTAAGAATATGCAACGCCTTATTTTCTGAATATTTTATGTGGATTATAACATGTAAACTATCATATTCCAATGTGAAAATAAATATTGCATCAAGATCAATTCTCTCGTTATGATAGATGGTATTCTATTGAAAATATGAAGAGGAGTTACAACATGCCGTTTACATTTGCACATCCAGCAGCAATTCTTCCTTTTGCGAAAAAGCATTCTCAATATATTTCAGTAACGGCTCTTATATTAGGGAGTATGGCGCCTGACTTTGAATATTTTTTACACTTTAGACCGTATGGTGTTATTGGCCATACATGGCTTGGGTTCGTATATTTAAATTTACCGCTCGTATTTTTGTTAACATACATATATCATTACATTTTAAAAAAGCCGTTTATAACGCATTTACCTAAACCATTTGCTGGCTACTATATATATGCAGTAGATAAAAGGTGGGGGCTTCATACATGGAAGGATTTCTTTGTATTTTGCTATTCCGCTTTATTTGGTATGCTTACGCATGTCGTTTGGGATGCGTTTACTCATAACATGGGCTACTTTGTTATGAAAATACCATTTTTACAAAGAGAATTACATAGTATTCCAGTGTATAAATATATGCAACACGGGAGTACATGTGTTGGTTTATTATTACTAGTATACGTACTATGGAAGTATAAAGATGAAACAGGGAAAGATATTATTATAGCTTCAGAAAAAAGGAAGTATTGGATTTCGGCAATCATTGTGGCAACTATTACATTTATCGTTCACGCGTTCGTAAATCCCTATTTTCATATTTTCCAAATAGGGGGTATAATAGTATCTGGACTGACAAGTTCGTTTTGTGGACTTCTTATTGTTTCTATAGTTTACAAGGCTAGGGACTAATTTTATATTAATGAATGATAGTGTTAGGAGAAATTAAATGATGAAAGCATGGAAAAGTATTTTTGTTTTATGTAGTTTTCTTCTTATGTTAAGTGGTTGCTTCCATCAAGAAGAAAAGAAAGTTGAACCGAAGAAGAAAGAATCTATTCCTGAGACGAAAGAATATGGTGGGCGTGAGCTGAAAAAAGTAGGACAAAAAGTGAAAGAAACAGGATGGGGTACTTTTAAGTTAGAGCAGATTCATTCTGTAAATCAAACATTTGAAGTAGCACCAATGAAAATTCATGTACAAGAGGTGAAAGTAATCTCTTTATCACAGATGAGTGAAAAGGCAAAAAATACATTAAAAGTATATACGGCATTAACTCCTGAAGAAGTAAAGCGTAGATTAGGAGATAAAGTAAGTCAAGAAGATGCAGAATTATATGCATCGCTAAGTGGAACAGAGATTAGTGATACGATTCGTTACGTTGAAATTACATATAAGGTGGAAAATAGCGGGAATAAAAATATGCAATTTTTCTCTATGAATGATGTTGCGATTAACGATAAGCAACATTTTAAAGTAGCGACTCAAAACTTTTTATATGATGAGGATACGCTAGTTGGTACGAAAAATGTATCAAGAGAAGACTATAAGCCTGGTGAAACAAGAGATGGTATTGTCGGTTTAATACTTGATGATGGAAAAGAAAAGGTAAAGGATATTAAGTTTACAACAGATGGTGCAGTGGCAGGAGATACAGAAACACAAGATGTTGTAAAAGAGCCAGAAACTTTTAACATTCCACTTTCTGAGTAAGATGTTTTTAAAAACATGTAAGAAAAAACAGTCAGCACTTAAAATGTTATGCTGACTGTTTTTTCTGTTCTTTTATGTATGAATCTACATTTTGAAAAGGTACCTTAATTTTAAACGCATCTTTTTGTTCATTAAATTGCTTTTCATTATAGGGGCCGAAACGTTTATTATGCTTTACGTCAATAATCCAATAATGCTCACTTTTTTTATTTGCAATTGCAGCGTCAGGGTTATTCGGATCTGACTTTTCCTCGGTTTGTTTTGCAATAATGTATTTATCATCCCAAGCAATGTCTGTAATTTTTGCAGGAATGTATTGTGTGGCATATACAGCATCTTGTGATGGGAAAAGTTCAAATGCATTTCCAGAAGTACGTATGAGTTCGTATTCATCGTTAATCGTATAAGTTATATGATTTGTATTTCCAGCACAACCGGCTAATAGGAATGCGACGAATAGGATTATCCATTTTTTCAATATGGGAACCTCCTTTACAATGCTGTTGTAACACATTGTACAAGAAAAGTAAGAGAAACGCTAGTTTACAATGTTTTTTAGAAGTGGTACGATGAGACGGGTAAAGAAGGATATGAAGGAGTCGACATAAAAATGAAGTTAAAGATGCATCGTCCAGCGCTTGTAATGAATCGCATAGGTGCTTCCCTAATTGACATGTTTTTAATCTCGGTTATGTATGGTGCAGTAGTAGCTATTATGACCGGAAATTATAGTGCTATTTTTAATCGCTTTAATATTAGTTTTGGTGATTATAGATATGATCTTGCAGTAGTTTTTATATTAATGGCGATATATTTTATTTTGCTACCCTTTATTTGGAACGGTGTTACACTTGGTAAAAAGGTAACGAGAATAAAATTAATTTCATTGAAGAGTGAAAAGTTAACATTACAAACATTAACAATACGATTTTTTGTATTGTTATTACCAAACATATTACTACTTGGAATTCCGATATTATGTAACGTATATATGATGTTATTCCGCAAAGATAATTGTGGTTTTCAGGATTTAATTACAAAAACGAAAGTAATAAGTCTTGTATAACAAAAAAGAGACCTTTTTATATATAAAATAAGAAGGTCTTTCTTTATTATACAAATATATTTTAATTGATATATAATAAGGAAAAAGTTAATCCATATCATTTTTGAATTTAATAGATTGAAAATTAAGAAAATGTTATAATAATTGAAATAATATCTTTATATAATAAGGGGGAAATCGAAATGACTGGAGGTAGCGTAATCTTTTGGGGGATTTTAATTTTCATCGGTTTAGTTTTCGATCAGCGTAATAGTAAGAAAAAAGAAGGAGTAAAAGAGTAACCGCTTACAAGTGGATGCGCAACTTTTCTTGCTTGCAGACTAATCTCATAAAGGAGTATACTGAATGACGGTAAGACTTATAGAAGGGGTAATGAAAATGAAGCTTGCAGGAAAAGTTGCCATCGTAACTGGCGGCGGCATCGGTATTGGACGTAATACAGCTCTTTTGTTGGCTAAACAAGGCGCAAAAGTAATTGTGACGGACATTGATCAAGAAAGTGGACAAGCAACAGTAGAGGAAATTACGAATCTAGGCGGAGAAGCACTTTTTGTATCCTATGATATGGGAAAGCAAGGAGATTGGCAACGCGTTATCAGTATTACTTTGAATGCATTCAGCCGTATTGATATGCTTTTTCAAAATGCTGGTCTATATAAAATAGATTCTATTTTTTCACGCCAACAAGAGAACGATTCCAATGTACTTTGTATTAATGACGTATGGATAGAGATAAAACAATTAACGTCATCTTTTATGAAACAGCAAGAAGAAGTGGTGCTAAGTGATTTACCGATATTCGGCATTATTAGCACGAAAGGACAATCATTTCATACAGTTGAAGCCCTAGTATAATAATGAAAACCGCCCTCAGTATAAATGTGGACGGTTTTTTTGTGTGTTATTGTAGAAGGAAATTATTTTTTAACGAATACGTTGTTCAGTTTGACTATCAAAGAAATGTGCTTTATTCATATCGAATGCTAGTTTAATTTGGTCACCAGGTGAAAATGTATGTCTTGCATCAACACGTGCTGCAAAGTCTTGGTCTCCAAGTTTCATATATAAAATAGATTCAGCACCTAATAATTCAGCAACTTCGATTTTTGTTGTGAAAACAGTAGATTGTGAAGCTTCTAAAAATAATAGTTCATCATGAATGTCCTCAGGACGAATACCTAAAACGATGTCCTTATTTACATAGCCTTGTTCACGTAATAGTTTCATTTTTCCTTCAGTTACTTTGATTTTTATTACATTGTCTATAACGAAATCGGTTTCAGTTAATTTACCACGGAAGAAATTCATCGCTGGAGAGCCGATAAATCCACCAACGAAAATGTTTTCAGGTGTTTCATATACTTCTTTTGGAGTACCGATTTGCTGAATCTTTCCGTCTTTCATAACAACAAGTCGAGAAGCCATTGTCATTGCTTCAGTTTGATCATGCGTTACATAAATTGTTGTCGTTCCAAGGCGGTGGTGTAACTTAGAAATTTCTGATCGCATTGCAACACGGAGTTTTGCATCTAAGTTTGATAATGGCTCATCCATTAAGAACACTTTCGCGTCTCGAACAATTGCTCTACCTAACGCAACACGTTGACGTTGTCCACCCGATAACGCTTTCGGTTTTCTATCTAAATATTGTTCCAGTCCTAAAATTTTTGCTGCATCTTTCACACGACGATCGATTTCATCTTTTGGTATTTTTCTAAGTTTTAATCCAAACGCCATATTATCATACACACTCATATGTGGATATAGAGCATAGTTTTGGAAGACCATTGCGATATCGCGATCTTTTGGAGGGACATCATTCATTAGCTTACCATCAATTGAAAACTCTCCTTTTGAAATATCTTCAAGTCCAGCTACCATTCGTAATGTTGTAGATTTTCCGCATCCAGAAGGACCGACAAATACGATAAACTCTTTATCTTGAATGTGTAAATTGAAGTCTGTTACAGCTGTTACGTTATTATCATATATTTTATAAATATTTTCTAATTTCAGTTCTGCCATGGTATTTCCTCCTAGAAATAATTATGCAAACGTTTTCTTTGAGTTCATTATAAACTAATAGATTCAAAAAATAAACAAAAAAATAAAACGTTTTCATACATTAGAAGAATATTAGTAAATTTCTTATGTTTTCTTAGAAAAATAAGAATAAAAGTTGTAAGCGCTATTTTAAATTAAGATAGAATCTGTTATCATTCATTAATGAAAACGTTTGCGCCTTAAAAAAGAGAAAATCGAATTATTAATGAAATGGGGTAGCATAATGGAAAAACAGTGGTGGAAAGAAAGTGTAGTATATCAAATTTATCCTCGTAGCTTTATGGATAGCAACGGTGATGGTATTGGTGATCTTCGCGGTATTATTTCAAAGTTAGATTACTTAAAAGAATTAGGGATTGATGTAATTTGGTTATCGCCAGTCTATGAATCTCCAAATGACGATAATGGTTATGATATAAGTGATTATTGTAAAATTATGAATGAGTTCGGAACAATGGACGATTGGGATAAGCTATTACATGAAATGCATGAACGTAATATGAAACTTATGATGGACTTAGTTGTTAATCATACTTCTGATGAACATAATTGGTTTATTGAATCACGTAAATCAAAAGATAATAAATATAGAGATTACTATATATGGCGCCCTGGAAAAGAAGGAAAAGAGCCGAATAACTGGGGAGCAGCTTTTAGTGGATCAGCATGGCAGTATGATGAAATGACAGATGAATATTATTTACATCTGTTTTCTAAAAAACAGCCAGATTTAAATTGGGATAATGAAAAGGTAAGACAAGATGTTTATGAAATGATGAAGTTTTGGTTAGAAAAAGGAATTGATGGCTTCCGCATGGATGTTATTAATTTTATTTCTAAAGAAGAGGGGTTACCAGCTGTTGAAACAGAAGAAGAGGGGTATGTTTCAGGTCATAAGCATTTTATGAACGGTCCAAACATTCATAAATACTTACATGAAATGAATGAAGAAGTATTGTCTCATTATGATATTATGACGGTTGGTGAAATGCCTGGTGTAACGACAGAAGAAGCGAAATTGTATACCGGGGAAGAACGAAAAGAACTGCAGATGGTATTCCAATTTGAACATATGGATTTAGATTCAGGAGAAGGCGGAAAATGGGATGTAAAACCATGTTCACTCCTTACTTTAAAAGAGAATTTAACGAAGTGGCAAAAAGCATTAGAGCATGCAGGATGGAATAGTCTGTATTGGAATAACCATGATCAGCCTCGCGTTGTATCTCGTTTTGGTAATGATGGAATCTATCGTACTGAATCAGCAAAAATGTTAGCGACAGTTCTACATATGATGAAGGGAACGCCATATATTTATCAAGGAGAAGAAATTGGAATGACGAACGTTCGATTCGAATCAATTGATGAATATCGAGATATTGAAACATTAAATATGTATAAAGAAAAAGTGATAGACCATGGTGAAGATATAGAAAAAGTAATGGAATCTATTTATATAAAGGGTCGTGATAATGCTAGAACTCCGATGCAGTGGGATGATCAGAAACACGCTGGATTTACAACAAGTGAACCTTGGATTACTGTAAATCCTAACTATAAAGAGATTAATGTGAAACAAGCACTCCAAGACGAAGATTCAATTTTTTATTACTATAAGAAATTAATTGAGCTACGCAAAAATAATGAAATAGTTGTGTATGGATCATATGATTTAATATTAGAGAATAGTCCTTCTATTTTTGCATACGTAAGAACATATGGAGAAGAAAAACTTCTTGTTATTGCAAACTTTACTGCGGATGAATGTGTATTTGAATTACCTAAGGACATTGTTTATAGTGAATTAGAGTTATTAATACACAATTACGATGTAGAGAATGGACCGGTAGAAAGCATACCATTACGCCCGTATGAAGCAATGGTATTCAAATTGAAATAAGAAAAATCCTTATACCACTTCGGTATAAGGATTTTTTGGTTACCATTTTAATATGGAGAATCCATATGGAGGAAGTGTAACTTGTAATACACTTGCTTCCGCTGAAAATTCTTCGTCTGTATAAATGTTAATGATTTTCTTTCCGGTGACATGGAGAGGTAGTGAAGTTGTAATATCACTACCAGTCGGATTTAAAACGAAAAAGATAGTTTCATCTTCATATGTTTTCGTATAAGAAATATAATTATGTTCATCATTTGCTTCGATAAATTGGAAAGTACCATGTCCGCCAAATGCTTTATATTGCTTTCGTAATGAAATTAATGTTTGTACATGTGTAAATAATAGATGGTCTTGTTCTTTCGTGTCCCAAATCATACATTTGCGGCAATCTGGGTCCATACCGCCGTCCATACCAATTTCGTCTCCATAATAAATACAAGGAGAGCCGATGAAAGAAAGGTGGAATATATAAAGTAACTTTAACTTGTTTTTATCTCCATTACATGTTGTCAATATTCTCGGTGTATCATGACTGTCTAATAAATGAAATGCTGCTTCATTTACATTCATAGAGTAGGAATGTAGAGATTCTGTAATTTGTTTCATAAATTCATTTGCTTTAATGGAATCGTTAGCAAAGTAAGACAGTAGAGCATTTGTAACAGGATAGCTCATTACAGCATCAAATTGATCCCCTTGTAGCCATGGAAGTGCATCGTGCCAAATTTCGCCTAAAATATATACTTCAGGATTTAATGCCTTGATCTCACTCCGGAATTCTCTCCAAAAGCTATGGTCGACTTCATTTGCCACATCAAGGCGCCAACCGTCTATATTGAATTCTCTTACCCAATAACGCCCAACTTCAAGTAAGTATTCTTTTACATCCGGGTGTGCTGTATTTAATTTAGGCATATACGGTGTAAACGCGAAAGTATCATAATTCGGAAGTGGCTCAGTTCTAATTGGGAACTCATGAATATGGAACCACTCTTTATATGCTGACTGCTCACCATTTTCTAGTACGTCTTGAAATTTATCGAAAAAGTATCCACTATGATTAAATACGGCATCGAGCATTACTTTTATACCGTGTGTATGACATGCCTGAACGAGTTCTTTGAAAGTTTCTTTTGTACCAAATTGTGGGTCGATTTCCATGTAGTCGATTGTGTCATACTTATGGTTTGAATGTGCTTTGAAAATAGGTGTAAAATATATTCCAGAAATTCCAAGCTTAACAAGGTAATCAAGGTTTTGGATAATACCAGCAAAATCTCCTCCGAAAAAATTAGTTGGAGTTGGTTCAGTGCTGCCCCAAGGGAGGGTATTTTCTGGATTTAGTACACGATCTCCATTTGCAAATCGTTCTGGGAAAATTTGATACCAAACAGTATCTTTAATCCAGGAAGGCGCTTTGAATACATCATTTGCATGAATAAATGGAAAACAGAAAAAGTTACCAACGTCATCATTTGGAATGGTAGAAAAAAATCCTCGCTCTGCATAAATAAGAGTGTCTGCATCGTTTTTTAATTCGAATCCATAACGTAAGCGCTTAAATTTTGGCTCAATGGAAATGGACCAATAATCAAACAATGTAGTAGAACCAGTTTTTTTCATCGGTGTACTTGATGTAATCCATTTCCCGTCTTTCCATTCATAAGGATCACCGTAAATAAGAGTGGCGCTTTGAACATCGTCTTTTTTAGTACGTATTCGGATGTGAATCGTTTTTTCATCGTAAGCGTATGCATAATTATCTTTTGGCCTATGATAAATGGCTTCTTTAAGCATATAGAAAATCCCCCTTTACTATCTCCATGCATATTGTTCCCTTAAGTATAATAATAAAGTATATGTTGCAAACGATTGCTTTTTGCATAACTTTAATATTGCTTATAAGAGTAGTATTCATTTCATATAAAGTCAATATATAAAGAGTATAGTAAATAATATTTTTAAATTAATATTTGCAAAATGAATAAAAGAATGTATAATGATAGACAAATAGCGCAAACGTTTTCATAGATTGAGATATTGTTTGCGCTTCTATTAAACTATTCAATGCAAACGTTTTCAATTATTAAGGTACATATACAATTTAGGGAGGTTTTTGGGATGAAGAAAGCATTATCATTATTAACGGTTTCGGCATTATCAATTGGTATGTTATCTGCATGTGGGCCGAAAGATTCGGGAAAAAAAGAGGAAAGTAAAGCGAAGAAAGACTATGATCTTCTTGTTTGGGAAGATGATAAAAAAGGCGTTGGTTTAGAACCAGCAGTAAAAAGCTTTGAGGAAAAATATAAAGTAAAAGTAAAAGTTGTTGAAATGCAAATGACGGATCAAGTGAAGAAGTTACGTCTTGATGGACCAGCGGGGACGGGACCAGATGTTGTAACATTACCACATGATCAAATCGGAAACGCAGTAACAGAAGGTTTACTTTCTGAAGTGAAAGCTGATGATGCTGTAAAGAGTAAATTTACTGATTTATCAATACAAGCACAGACATATAACGGAAAATTATATGGTTTACCAAAAGCAATTGAGACACCAATCTTTATTTACAATAAAAAATTAATGCCAAAAGCACCAGAAACGATGGACGAGCTGTTTAACTTCTCAAAAGAATTTACCAAGGATGGCAAGTACGGATTTTTAACATTAGGAGATAACTTCTACTTTGCTAATGCATTCATGGCAGGTATGGGTGGTTATGTGTTTGGTGAAAAAGATGGAAAGCCAAATGCAAGTGATGTTGGATTAAATAATAGCGGAGCAGTGCAAGGTGCTGAATACCTTCAAAAATGGTACAAAGAAAAGTTATTCCCGAAAGGTATTATCGGTGAATCTGGTGGACCTGCTGCTGATGGACTATTCAATGAAGGGAAAGCAGCATCTATTATGAATGGACCATGGGCATTCCAAGCGATGGAAAAGAACGGAATTGATTATGGGGTTGCTCCAATGCCGAAATTACCAAATGGTCAACCAATGAAAACGTTTGTTGGGGTTAAAGGATGGCATGTAACAAGTTTCTCTAAAGAAAATGATTTAGCTACAAAATTCACTGAATGGGTAACGAATGAAGAAAACGCAAAAATTCGATTTGAGAAAACAAAAGAAATTCCTCCAGTAAAAGCAGTAATGGAAGATCCAATTATTAAAGATAATGAAGCTGCAAAAGCAGTTGCGACACAATCTGAAAATGGGATTCCAATGCCGAACATTCCAGAAATGCAAGAAGTATGGAAACCAGCTGGAGATGCGCTTCAATTAGTTGTTACGGATAAAGAGGCACCAAAAGCAGCGCTTGATAATGCAGTAAAGCAAATTAAAGGTAATATTGAGGCAAATCATAGTAAGAAAAAATAAGGTGAAATTCGTGCCTCTAATATGAGGGGCACGAATTCTCTCCCAGAAAAAAGGGGGAAGGAACATGCAAACATCTATGGAACCAGCAAACGGCTTAAATGGTTCAAAGCATAGGAAAATGGCAACCATGTTATCTATCATTCCAGGCGTGGGCCAAATGTATAATAAACAATTTGTAAAAGGTCTTATTTTTCTAGTATTAACAGGTTCATTTATTGTAGCCTTTGCTGATTTATTAAATATGGGATTATGGGGAATTGTAACGCTTGGTACAGAAGTTCCACGTGACCATTCTGTCTTTCTATTAGTAGAAGGAATCTTAGCACTCATCGTCATCGTGTTTGGCCTCGGAATATATGGGTTTAATTTATATGATGCATACCAAAACGGGAAGAAACGTGATATAGGAACACCGTTAAACTCTGTAAAAGAGCAATACCGTAATTTACTAGATCAAGGTTTTCCATATTTAATGGTTTCACCAGGTTTTCTATTACTTATCTTTGTAGTTGTATTCCCAATCATCTTCGTAATTTTAATTGGATTTACGAACTATGATTTATATCATTCTCCTCCAGCTAAACTAGTAGATTGGGTAGGGTTTAAAAACTTTATTGATATCTTTACATTACCGATGTGGAGAGAGACGTTTTTAAGTGTATTTTCTTGGACTGTCATTTGGACATTCGTTGCAACGACATTACAAGTTGCGCTTGGTATTTTCTTAGCGATTATCGTAAATCAGCCTGGTATTAAAGGGAAGGCAATTATTCGAACAATCTTCATTTTACCGTGGGCGGTCCCAGCATTCGTATCTATTCTTGTTTTCTCTGGTATGTTTAATGAGACATTTGGAGCAATTAACAATCAAGTATTGGCTTTATTCGGAATTGAAAAGATTGCTTGGATGACAGATCCATTTTGGGCGAAGGTAGCTTTAATTATGATTCAAACGTGGCTTGGATTCCCGTTCGTCTTTGCAATGACGACAGGTATATTGCAATCGATTCCAGGAGAATTATATGAAGCTGCTACAGTAGACGGAGCTACAGCTTGGCAACAGTTTCGAAAAATTACATTGCCACTTGTTCTATATGCAACAGCACCAATATTAATTACGCAATATACGTTTAACTTTAATAACTTTAGTATCATCTATCTATTTAACGGCGGAGGTCCTGCTGTAGCTGGACAAGACGCAGGTGGAACGGATATTTTAATTTCATGGATTTATAAGTTAACGATGACTTCAGCGCAGTATGGGAAAGCAGCAGCTCTTACAATGATATTATCGTTAATCGTTATTACAGTTGCGTTATGGCAATTTAAGAGAACAAAATCATTCCAAGAAGAGGATATGATGTAAATGAATATTAAAAGACAAAAGATGTTACGTCTCTCATTAAGTTATTTCGTTATTTTCGTAATGTGTGCCATCATTTTCTATCCATTATTATGGATTATTGGCTCATCGTTTAATCCGGGTGATAGTTTATCTGGATCAAGTATTATCCCACAAAATGCAACGTTAGATCATTATCGTAAGTTATTAGATTTAGAGAATAGTAATTATTTACTATGGTATAAAAACACATTAAAAGTAAGTGTTTTAACGATGATTTTCTCAGTGTTAGCAATTAGCTTTACTGCTTATGCATTTTCAAGATACCGTTTTGTAGGAAGAAAAAATGGTTTATTAACATTTTTAATTCTGCAAATGATTCCAAACTTTGCAGCGTTAATCGCTCTATATGTATTAGCGCAGTTAACAGGATTAATTGATACGCACCTTGCATTAATTTTAATTTATGTAGGCGGGGCAATCCCAATGAATACATGGCTTATGAAGGGATATTTTGATACAATTCCGAAAGAATTGGATGAGTCAGCTCGTATGGATGGGGCAGGACATTTCCGTATTTTTTGGCAAATCATTATGCCACTTGCAAAGCCAATCGTAGCAGTTGTAGCGCTATTCACTTTCATCGGTCCATTTACAGATTTCATTTTAGCGAGTATTATTTTGCGCACACCAGAAAATTATACTTTAGCAGTTGGATTATATGAAATGGTAGCGAAGAAATTTGGTAATGAATTTACAACGTTTGCAGCAGGTTCAGTATTGATTGCAATCCCAATTTCAATTTTATTCCTATCACTACAAAAATACTTTATCTCTGGTTTAACTGCTGGAGGTACGAAAGGATGAAAAATGGGACATTACGTCCCATTTTTCTTTTCATCTCCCTATAAAATATTTTATAGGGAGATGAAAAGAGATTTGACATCATATGTGAAAAGAAGTGAAATAAATAGTATATTATAGTATAGGAAAAAAGAGCTATATCCCTTACAATACATGGAGAGGGAGAATATGATAGGTTTTGCAAGATAGAATTAATGAAAGTTTATGACTTCTCCTATAACTTGCAACGGGTGCAAGATAAAAATATATGAAAAATGGCAGAGAATTGAGAGGAGGGGGATTTTTATGACAGTTACAATTAAAGATGTGGCGAAGAAGGCGAATGTAGCACCATCTACCGTTTCTCGTGTAATTGCTGATAATCCAAGTATAAGTGAAAAAACAAAGCGTCGTGTTCGGAAAGTAATGAGTGAACTAGGGTATCATCCCAATTTAAACGCAAGAAACCTAGCTAACCAAACAACAAAAACACTTGGTCTTGTTATGCCAAGTTCTGCAAGTAAAGCTTTTCAAAATCCGTTTTTCCCAGAAGTTATAAGAGGGATTAGTTCATTTGCACATGTGGAAGGGTATGCACTTTATATGTCGACAGGTGAAACGGAAGATGAAATTTTTAATGGTGTTGTAAAGATGGTGCAGGGGCGCCAAATTGGTGGCATTATTCTTTTATATTCAAGAGAGAATGATCGGATTATTCAATATTTGCATAAACAAAATTTCCCGTTTGTATTAATTGGGAAACCATATGATCGAAAAGAAGAAATTACATATGTAGATAATGACAATTATACAGCTGCAAGAGAAGTAGCAGAATATTTGATTTCATTAGGTCATAAACAAATCGCGTTCATCGGCGGTGGATCTGATTTACTTGTAACGAGAGATCGTTTGGCTGGAATGAGTGATGCTTTGAAATTAGCTGATATTATATTGCCGAAAGAGTATATTTTACATTTTGATTTTTCAAGAGAAAGTGGTCAACAAGCCGTGGAGGAATTAATGGGGCTGAAGCAACCGCCGACAGCAATTATCGCAACGGATGACTTGATTGGACTTGGTGTGTTAAGTGCACTTTCTAAAAAAGGCTTCGTTGTACCGAAGGATGTCTCTATTGTAAGCTTCAACAATGCTTTATTATCAGAAATTGCGAGTCCGCCACTTTCGACAGTTGATGTGAATATATATCAACTAGGATATGAAGCAGCAAAAGCTTTAGTTGATAAAGTAGAGAATGCAGAATCTACTGCAAAGTGTATTATTATTCCGCATAAATTACTGAAGCGTCAAACTTGTGATCATTATGCATAAAAAAGCTAAGAGTTTAACTCTTAGCTTTTTGTTGTAGGAAGGCTTCTAAACGGTCACAGCCTTCTTTTAAAGTTTCGATACTATACGCATAGGATAAGCGAAGATAACCCTCACCATATTCAGAAAATGCTGTTCCAGGAACGACGGCGAGTCCAGCTTCTTTGACAAGGTCAAGTGCAAAATCAAATGATGAAGATGTTAAATGTCCAACATATGGGAATAAGTAAAATGCACCTGTTGGCTTTTCAACTGTTAAGCCCATTTGAATGAGTCTATTATATACGTAATCACGGCGTTTTTTGTATTGGTGGCACATCATTTTTGGTGCATCTTTAGCAGCTGTTAATGCTTCAATTGCAGCATATTGAGCAATTGAAGTAGCGCACGTTACGTTGTATTGATGAACTTTTAATATATGTCCAGCTAAATAGCTTGGTGCGAATAATAGACCGATACGCCAGCCAGTCATAGAGTGAGATTTTGATAAACCGTTAATGACGATAGTCTTTTCACGCATTTCTGGGAAATGAGCAATAGATGTATGCGTTTGTTCATATACAAGTTCGCTATAAATTTCATCAGAAAGGACGAAAATGTTTTTATCTTTTAAAACATCTACAATATCTTGCAGTTCTTCTTTCGATAAAGTTACACCAGTTGGATTAGAAGGATACGGCAGTACGACGCATCTTGTTTTTTCAGTAATAGCATTTTCTAGTGCTTCGGCTGTTAAACGAAAGCCAGTTTCACGAACATCGATAAAAATAGGTGTAGCGCCGCATAAGCGAATAATCGGTTCGTATCCTGGATAAATAGGGGCAGGTAAAATGACTTCTGTTCCTGGCTCTAAAATCGTTCGAAATGCAACATCAATTGCTTCACTGGCACCGATTGTAACGATGGTTTCGTTTTCAGGTGAATAATGTAAATCGTAGTTATCTTTTACAAAGTTACAAGCTGCCTTGCGCAATTCTAGTAAACCAGCGTTATGTGTATAGCTTGTATAATTTTCTGTAATAGCCCGTTTTGCCGCTTCTTTTACAAGAGAAGGTGTAGGAAAATCAGGTTGACCAATTGTTAAAGAGATAAGATTATCATAGTTTTGAATCATGTTAGAGAATTGACGGATTCCAGAAATTTGGATGTCCTTCACTCTAGGGTTAATGAATTGTTCCATTGTATCTCCCTTTCTTCCGTTTGAAAATTAAGTCCATTTTATCATATTTTCTATAATTTCGCTTGCGTATATGTTATGTAGAAAGAGAGGGATAATAGAAAAAAAGCCGCTGTAAGCGACTTTTTAATATCCGTACTCCCAATCTATTTCATCTTCATTCCAAAGTACAGAGGATACTTTGCCAAGGTGAACAACGGATTCATTAACAGCACATGTGCAATTTTCTTCTCCCGTTTTATGCTGTAACTCTTCATATACTGATTTTTCAACATTTTCTAGAACGACCAAATTTTCTTCTTTTAAAACAAGCGTAGTACCCGCCATATTTATCTTCCTCCTACTAAAATAATGATCACTTATTTGTAAACATAGATAGTATGGATTATATGCTGTATTTTGCTATAGTTGTCCGTCTCATGAAGTATTTTTTATTTTCTTTGTAATCCGTATTCATTGTATACTGCCGGGCAGAAATTTGGTACAGGGTTTACATTCATTTCGAAAATCTGTAACAATTATTATGTGTTGTTAACAAAGAATTAACAAATATGTTAAGAAAAATCAAAATTTTAAAACAAATAAACCCGTAAAATGATATAATCATATCAAAATACATATAGGGGATGAAAGGCTATGGAGCTGATCCGTGATTTAATGATCCAAATTGCCATCATTATTTTGCCGCTATTTTTATATGAAGCGATTCGTTTAAATCGTTATCAAGAAATGCCTCCGAAGCCTAACCGCTACTTTATTATGTTTTTATCCAGTATTACACTCGTTCTCTCCATGACATACTCTATTTGTTTTGGTGACGTTTGTGGGTATAACTTTCACCCAATCCCGATTGTTAGTGGTTTTCTATATGGTGGGATTGTTGGTTTAGTCCCGGCCGTGATTTTTGTTGCATATGAATGGGCACTAAAGGGAATGAGCCTTCTTCCAATCATAGAAGTAATATTTCTATTGATAGTCCCATTATTTTTATCAAAGAAATGGTCTCTATTTTCAAGGGAGAAGAAACTAATTTTTGCATTTATGATTTCATCATTGTACGTACTTGTTTCTTTAGTAATTGGAATGATTACCGTTCTGTTAGAAACGGGGTTTACACCGTATATTTCGCACCTATATAGCGGATATATATTTGCTTCGCTTATTATGGTTATGACAATGGTATTTCAGGTGTACTTAACAGAATATTTAAATGAAAATGCAATACTACGTACAGAGATGCAAAAGTCAGAAAAGCTTAATATTGTAAGTGAGTTAGCAGCAAGTGTTGCACATGAGGTTCGAAACCCGCTCACTGTTGTTCGTGGTTTTATTCAATTGCTAGAAAGTACGGAAGATGTGAAGAATAAGGATTATATGCGTCTCGTATTAGCCGAATTGGACCGAGCAGAACAAATTATTTCAGATTATTTGAATTTAGCAAGGCCACAAATTGAGAAAAAGGAACACATTTGTTTATCAGCACAATTAATAGAAATGACTACACTTATGTCATCATTTGCAGCGATGCAAGGTGTATATTTGCAAGTTGAGATTTCTGAAAGCCTTTATACGATTGGTGATAAGACGAAATTAAAGCAAGCAATTATGAATGTTGTTAAAAATGGTATTGAAGCAATTCAAGGAAATAAAGGATATTTAAAAGTAACGGCTATTCAAAAAGATGAAACGATTGTAATAAGAGTTAAAGATAGTGGTGTTGGAATGACGAAAGAACAGTTAGCAAGGCTGGGACAACCGTATTATTCTTTAAAAGAAAAAGGAACAGGATTAGGGCTTATGGTAACATTTAGTATTTTACAAGCGCATAATGGTACGCTGGAATATAAAAGCGAAAGTGGGAAAGGCACTGAAGCGATTATTATATTGCCAGCTGTAAGAAATAAGGAATAAAAGTTACCGTTGAAAGGTAACTTTTTATTTTATATTGTTTATTCATTTGTTTTTTCTTGTTTTGTTCGGCTAAATAAGCTTCTAAATGATTGCAAGAATCCTTGCTCTTTTGAGGCAGCAACCATTCTTTTTGTTTCTTGAATTTCACGAATAACTTGCATAAGTTGTGCATCACGATTACTATCTTTGTTATAAATTTGATTTACGAGTTTATTCATTTTTTCTTCTTGCTTAGATTCTCGTTTATACATATGATTCATTAATAAGTCCATCTTTTCTTTCTGCAGGGCATCTGTTTGAGCAGCATGATCCACTAATTCTTGTAGCATTTTTTCTTGAGAGCCTTCTTTTACATAAACTTGTTGCATTAATTCATCTAGCTTTTCATCTTTTAAACGATTTTGGGTAATAAGGGTAGAATTTTGATGAATAATTGCTTCATTTAATTGAGCGAGCATTTCAAGTTTTAACATGAACTCCTCAAAGTTACGCCCATCTTCTTTTTCTTTCGGTTGTATTTCTTGCTTATCTTGTATAACTGGTACAGGTGGGGCCTCTTTTTCTTTTAAAATAATTGGTATCGTTTCTGAAATATCTTCTTGCAATGTAGCAGCTCTTTCATGTATAGATTTCAATAGTTTTAAATCATCCAGTTTATAAATACGGGCATCAGCTGTTTTGGAAATCATATAACCATGTTCCTCTAACAGTTGACTATATTTGCGAACTATATGTTTTGGGATGCCTGTTTTATTCGTGACATCTTTCGTTTTATAGATAGCTTCCATGATATTTCCTCCCCAAAAAGTATCGTATATATCATTTCAATCTTTTATGAGGACTTCCTTTGAAAAAGAATGTCGGAAGGTTATTAGTTTTCTACAGCATTAGTGAAAAGGTGAAGAAAAATGAGAGTTTTTGGCGGAATAGCGGAGAAGAGCTAAAATAATGTCTGAAAACATATACGGGAGAAGTTTGTTATAATAACTGAGGAAAAGAAACTGGTAGAATCATGGAGGTATACATGAAGCAATTAAAAGGTATTATCATTTCAATTATTGCAATTCTTTCTATTGTAGTAGCGGTTTATGAAGTACTTATTCCAGAGGAAACAAGTACAAAAAAAACAAATGCGTATGATCAAGTTCTAGAATTTCCGAAAGAGAGATATCCAGAAACCGGGAAACATATTACGGATGCGATAAAAGAAGGACATTCAGAAGTTTGTACAATCGACCGTGGTGGTGCTGCGGATAGAAGAAAATTATCGTTAGCTCCATACCCATCAAAAAAAGGGTACGATCGTGATGAATGGCCAATGGCGATGTGTAAAGAAGGCGGAAAAGGAGCACATATCGAATATATAAGTCCAGCAGATAACCGCGGAGCAGGGTCTTGGGTAGGGAATAAGCTAGATAAATACCCAGATGGTACGCGTGTGAAATTTGACGTAAAGTAGTAGTTGTATATTTCATAATGAAGGAGAAGGGGAACGATGGAGTTAACAATTTCGTATTCGCAATTAATGTTGATGAACTATGACGGTGAGCAGCCTTACGTTGACTGGACGGATGAAGATTTTGAAAGAGGTTATGCGAAGGCGGATGGAACTGTTATTTTTGAAGCACTTTCTGATTATACTTGTGAAATAAAAGTAACTTGCGGGAAACATATTGAGAAAGAAGAAGTGGTTAGAACAGTTACAGTTCCTTTTACAGTTGAAAATGAATGTATCGTTGTAACAAGTATTCTTTCAAATAAATTTCAAATCCCTATTCCAAATGGTGAGTATACAGTTGTCTTACAAGCAACTCCTCTTGAAGAACCAACGGATGATGAATTATATAAAATACAATACGAATTCTTTTTTGAAAGTAAAGAATAAAAAATGGGTTATCCTTTTTGAGGATAACCCATTTTTGTTATGCGTTTGTTTTTAGTAGGGAACGAGCATCTTTTGCTGCTTGCACCATATGTTCTAGAGCTGGAATAACTTCTTCTGTTCTTCTCGTTTTTAAACCACAATCAGGATTAATCCAGAAATATTTAGGATCGCATACTTTTAAAGATTGTTCTACGATTTTATACATTTCATCTTTGCTTGGTACACGTGGGCTATGAATATCATATACACCTAGACCGATGCCTTTTTCATATGTTGTATGTTTTAATGTATCAATAAATTCGCCATGGCTTCTTGATGTTTCAATAGAAATCACATCTGCATCTAATGCGCGAATTGCGTCAACAATATCTTCAAAGTTACTGTAACACATATGAGTATGAATTTGTGTTTCATTTGCTACAGAAGAAGTTGCTAAAAGGAAGGATTGTACTGCCCATGTAATATAAGCGTCCCAATCTTTTTCTTTTAGTGGCATTCCTTCACGAAGTGCTGGCTCATCGACCTGGATTACTCGAATTCCGGAAGATTCAAGTAGTTCAATTTCATGACGAAGAGCTAATGCGATTTGATACGAAACTTCTTTTCTTGGAATGTCATTTCGAACGAAGGACCAATTTAAAATCGTAACAGGTCCAGTTAACATTCCTTTTACAACTTTCTCTGTTAAGCTTTGTGCATAAACAGTTTCCTTAATAGTCATTCCGTTAATAAAGGCTACATCACCATAAATAACAGGTGGTTTTACGCAGCGGGAACCGTATGATTGTACCCAACCGTTTTTAGTGAATGAGAAACCAGCAAGGCGCTCGCCGAAATATTCAACCATGTCAGTTCTTTCAAACTCGCCATGAACAAGAACATCAAGACCAATTTCTTCTTGGTAACGAATCCATTTTTCTGTCTCTTTTTCAATAAATTGTTCATATTGTTCATTTGAAATAACACCGTTACGCCATTCTTTTCGCGTTTGACGAACTTCAGTTGTTTGCGGGAAGCTACCGATAGTTGTCGTTGGTAACAACGGTAACTCTAGGGCAACTTGTTGTAATTCATATCGTTTTTCAAATGGAAGAGGACGTGAAAAATCTTCTTCTTTTAGTGCTGTTCGTGCTGCTTTAACATCTTCTCGGTTACGTGCAGCAGATGAACGAATTGTATGATGTACGTTTCGATATGTTTCCAGCTCATTACTAATGCTTTCTATACCTTGAGTCAGAGCAGAATGAATGAGAACTAGCTCTTCTAATTTTTGATTTGCAAATGCTAACGCATCAAATAGCTCGGTCGATAAGTGAATTTCTTCTGTTTTATCGATTGGTGTATGCAATAAGCTACAAGAAGGCTGAACGATGAAATCTTTCGTTTGGACTTGTTTTTGTAACGTTGTAAATAACGTAAGAACTTCATCAAGGTCAGCTCTCCAAATGTTACGGCCATCTATACAACCGACAGCTAAAGTTTTATCAGCTGGGAATCCATATTTTGAAATAGCATGTAGATTTCCTTCTTTACCATGAATGAAATCTAATCCAATACCTGATACTGGGAATGTAATAATTTCTTCATAGTTTTCTTCTACACTATCAAAATATGTTTGTAAAAGAAGAGTCGCATTTGGAACTTCTTTACGAATAGCTTCATAAATTTCTTTTGCTTGTTGAATTTCTTCTTTCGTTAAAGAAGCGAAAATTGGTTCATCAACTTGAATGACTTGTGCACCAGCTGCATGTAGTTCTGAAAGCAGTTGTACGTAAGGTGCAACTAACTGTTTTAAAATAGTAGCAAATTGTTCTTGTGTATAACCTTTAGCTAATTTCAAGAAAGTATATGGTCCTAAAATAACAGGCTTTCCATCTACTCCTAATTCTTGTTTTGCCTCTTCGTATAAGCGAAGTGGACGGTTATCTTTTAAAGAGATTTGTAATCCCTCTTCATATTCAGGAACGATATAATGATAGTTTGTATTAAACCATTTTGTCATTTCGGAAGCTACGTGATCTTTAGAGCCACGCGCCATTGCAAAATATACATCAAGGTAAGATGTAAACTCAGAAAAACGTGATGGGATAAATCCTAGCATATAAGCAGTATCCAAAACGTGATCATAATATGTAAAATCGCCAATTGGAATGAGTTCAATCCCTTTTTCCTGCTGTACTTTTACGTGTTGAAGGCGAATTTCTTTCATCGTTGTTAAAAATTGTTCTTTATCAATTTTATTGGACCAAAAAGCTTCCAATGTTTTTTTCCACTCTCGTTGTAGTCCGATACGTGGATAACCTAAGTTACTTGTTTGAATTGCCATTTCAAATTCCTCCCTAATTGAAAGTAAGCATTTCCGTTTACTAGGAAATACCTATAACAAAAAGTACAAAGGCACAGAAAATAAGCCTTCCTTTTTGTTTTAACACCTCATCATCATCCGTGAATCTATCAGTGTTGTTAAAACAGGCAGGTCTCCTGACTTATGCGTCATATAATTTCTTTCACCTTCCCGTTTTCACAGTGGCTCTAAAAAAGAAATCTCAGCATTTACAGTGGCGGGACCGTGTTGGAGTTTCACCAAGCTTCCCTTTTAAACACGAAACGAAATGTTCGTGTACCTATTTTCCTTTTGAAAGGAAGTTAACAAGCAATATGATATTGAAACAAATTCTAACACAATTTTTGGAATTTTGTCTACTGTTTTGAAATAAGAAAATTCTAAAGTTTTTCATTTTTATTTTTCTGATTAATGAAGAGGAGTGGATTGGATTAAACTTATAAAAAAGTGTGTACTTGTACAGAGATAAGACGCTAGTTGTGTTGTTTAACAATTAGTCCGTATTCTGGAATAAGGAAGGGGATTGGATGGTTCATTTCGAAATAGTATCTTATATCGAAAATTAAACAATAATATGATAACCCCGTCCTAAATTAGAACGGGGTTATGCTTATTTTAGGTTTTAAAATTAAATAACTTTATTGTCTTTTTACAGCTTTTTCTTTATCTTCATCTATATCAATTTCTGAAAGCCGCCCTGCAACTGCATCTGTAAGGAGGGTGTTTAACCATTGTAATTCAACTGTAATATGTTCAATAACGCTTTGTAAAATATATAATTGAGCACGTGGAATTTGTCCTTTGCTACAATCATAAATAGTTTGCATATTATGTAAATATTGAATGGTATCATTTTTCTTCTTTTCTAAAATAGGAACTAACTCTTGATCGTCACCAAAATGAGCGAAAGAGAGTGCTGAATAAATTGGTTTATATATTTGATTTTTTGCTTCGAATTGCTTTAATAGTAACGTGTGAAATAACCGTTTACCTTCTTCTGTTATATGAAAGATTGTTTTATCTGGTCTATTCGTATCTCGAACAATAGTTGTAATACTAATTGCACCTTGCTTTTCTAATTGCTCGAAGGCGTAGTAAAGTGATCCTTTTGCATATTTAATATAACAATCCATTTGTCTTTCTTTCATGATGTGTTGCACTTCATATGGATGTTTATCCCCTTCGAGTAGCAAGCCGAGAATGACTAATTTCATGCTCATTCTGTCTCAACTCCTGTATATAGAAACTTTATCCCGATTGGTGAGGGATAATAATCAGTGGGAATGGTTCCTTACTGATTAAAGATTTACTTTATATATTATAAACGGCATACCCTTTTTCATAAAGGATATGCCGTTTCTTTTTTCTATACTAACTTACCTGCTTTTGTTTTTGTTTCGTTTTTGGACCTGTAAAGAGGCGTTCATTTCCCATAAGTAAAATACAAATAATGCTTAGTACAGCCGGGATAAGTGCCCAGAAGAATGTACTGGCAATAGATGTAGCGAGAGCTTCTTTAATACCAGTTAATATTTCAGCTGGTATTTTATCAGTAGCACCTGGTGATAATAAGAAACTTGTGTCTCCGCCCTTTGGAGCTAATTTAGCTAGTTCAGGAGGGAACAAAGTGTTTAGTTTATCTGTAAAAATATGATTTTGAATTGTGCCGAAAATCGTTACACCAAGAGTCATACCGAGTGAACGGAAGAATGAGTTTGTTGATGTAGCAGAACCACGGTCTCTCATTTCTAATTTGTGGATAGAAGACATACTTAAAACTGAGAATGAGAAACCAACTCCAAGTCCAGCGAGAACCATAAATAGCGTTACGAGTAGACGTGGTGTGTCCATTGTTAAAGTACTTAGTAAATAAATACCAAGAACGAAGAAAACGCCAGATGCCATCATGATGTTACGATAACTTGTTCGAGAAGCTAACTGTCCACCTGTTTGACTTCCAATTACAGAGCCGACCATCATAGGTGTTAAAATCAATCCAGCATTTGAGGCTGAACCGCCGAGAACACCTTGAACGAAGATCGGAATATATACGGTACAGATGATAAAAGCGGCGCCATAGAAAAAGGCAACTCCTTGGCTAGCTGCGAATAAAGGTTTTTTAAATAGATGGAACGAAATGATAGGCTCAGTTGCTTTTCGTTCGACGAAGAAGAAAATAATAAGCATAATAACAACTGTTGTAAATAAACCGATAATTACAGTGGAATTC
Source organism: Bacillus basilensis (assembly GCF_050630465.1). Classification (NCBI taxonomy): domain Bacteria; kingdom Bacillati; phylum Bacillota; class Bacilli; order Caryophanales; family Bacillaceae; genus Bacillus; species Bacillus basilensis. The sequence goes on from NZ_JBNTQO010000002.1 coordinate 313,820, forward strand.
CATGCGTATTCTTTACCACCAAGTTCTAAGGCGAACATTAAGCAAACGATACTAATAACAAGTGTAATAGCGCCGGCCCAATCAATTTTTTGTTTTCTAAATTCTAGAGATTCACTGTAGTATTTCGTAATGAAGAAGAAGGAGATAAGTCCTAATGGAATATTAATATAGAAGACCCAATGCCAACTTATATAGTCTGTAATATAAGCACCTAATAAAGGTCCAAATACACTAGATGTCCCAAAAACCGCACCGAATAGCCCTGTCATTTTTCCGCGTTTTTCTGGTGGGAATATATCGTACATAATTGTGAAAGCGATAGGCATAAGAGCGCCGCCACCGATTCCTTGAATTGCTCTATAAATACTTAGCTGCTCAATACTAGATGCTGTTCCGCAAAGTGCAGAACCGAATAAGAAAAGAATGAGGCCACCAATATAAAAGCGTTTCCGTCCGTACATATCAGAAAGTTTTCCGAAGATAGGCATCCCTGCCATTGTTGCTACCATATATGCAGACGTGACCCAAACGAACTTGTCAAATCCTCCTAGGTCTCCAACAATCGTTGCCATTGCTGTTGCAACGATTGTATTATCCATTGCCGCCATTAAAATACCAAGTAGTAAACCAGCAACAACAAATTTTGTCTTGTTGGAGTCTTTTTTTGATAATTGAGATTCCAAATATAACCCTCCTTTAATAATAAGTAAACTATATTAAGTTTTGAGTGCAGTGCATAAAAAATTAATATAGTTCTTTCAAATCAATTGCCACAAGTGCACTGACAAAGCCATAAAGAATATTATAGTCAAATTTGACTAAAAGGCAAACTTTTTCTTCCGTCAAAATATTCTGTTGTATGGGCAGCGAAAGACTGAGTAATACTTATTATTGGTATAAAGTGAAACTTTAATCAGTGGAGGTTTTGTTCATCCCCCACCTAGCTTCTTTACTTTCTCTGAGTTTTGAGATGGGGGTCTTACTGCTCGGCAAATAGTGGGATAAAGTCAATGAAGGAAATTGTAAAAAAATATTTCAGTAAGAATACCTTCTGTTAACAGAGGAAAAATGGTTTTTTCTTTATATTGTCGAATAGGATAAAAGGAAGAGTAATAACTATATACAATTTGTAACAAGCTTTATTAATATCGTGTAGAGAGGCAGAATAAGGTCGTATGGATGATGCATCTGAAATGAGGTGAATATTATTATGAAAATATGGAAACGAATTTCGGATCAAGGAAGGCGTTCAATACCGCTACAACCGGTATTATGGATTGATGGCTCAAAAAAGGAAAACGAATGTCCTAATCTAGAAGTTACATTACAAATCCGTAGTATGTATAAAGAAAAATTTTCATATGAACTGACCTATGATGTAAACGACATACTTATTATTCGAATTGAAGTCGAAAATAAAGGGATGGAAATGATTTCACGAGTTGTAGTAAGTCATATGATTCGAGATTATTTTGCCTATATTCCAAATTCATTAAAGGTTGATAAGGGGATGAGCGAGTTTCTGTTCCAGCTTGTAAGGTGGCGAATCGATAATTTATTACCGAATGAGAAGGTAGAACTAATTTGTAAAATAAAAGCAAATAAAGATAAAGCACTCAAAAACGCATTATTTCAGGCTACATATACATTTCAATATAAAGGATTATCATATGGTCCGCTGCAAACCAATGAAGTTGTTGTGCGGCAATGATAAAAAGGAACCTGTATGAAAGGTTCCTTTTTTAGTGAAGGTTGTGCTTTTTGAGTACTTTTTTTTGCTCGATTCCTTTTTTTCCTACATAATTATTTTTATAACCAAAATATAGAATGAAAAGGAAGGAAGCAACATTTACAATAGCGTCAATTTGATCGTTTGTAATAAAGTTTATTCCGAAAGAGTTAAATAGTAATTTTAATGATAACAGAAAACCTGCTAGTAAACGCATAATATCTGATAGATTTTCTTTTTGCAGCATATAGGTCACCCCTTTCTAAAAACGATATATAGTATATATATGAAATAGAATAGAAATGGTAGACAAGTTTAAGCGAAAATGTACACCCAATATGTACATTTTTTATTTTGTAGAAAAACATAATTGCTATAGAAACATATATTGGTATAGAAGGGAGGAGAAGTATGAAACATAAAGGAAAAATTAGTGGATTACTACTTGGGAATACAGTGGCAGTTACAGAATGGATTGCGCTTCAGGATGTAATTACAAAACTGGATTCGCGATCGTTTTATACCGTCTTTATTATTTATATATTGCAAATGATACTCAGCTATTATTTTGGACATTGGTATGATAAAAGAGCGAGTGGGCGCATGGATACGGAAGTAGGGGGAATGGCGAGTAATGATTTTGTAGTTGATTTCTTTGAGAAAGTAGCTGCGTTATCAGAACGGGATTCTCATAATATTACAGTGTACATTCTTTCTGTGAAAGAATGGAAAGAACTAAAAGAAACAGTGCAAGAAAAAAAATTGGAGGTGTTAGTACAAAAATTGGAGAGTGCGATTGTAAAGACAATTCGTAAAGGGGATGTCGTTACTAGGTGGGATGAAAATAAGTATGTTATTGTGGCGATTGATAACGGACATGAAAAGTCGACAATAACAAATCGTTTAATGAAAAATATTGAAAGTGAAATAGAAAATGGCTTGTTAAGTATGACTCTATTATTTGGAGCAGCTAGTTATCCAATAGAAGGAAAAACTTTTGAAGAATTGTTAAGAAAGGCACAAAATCAATTGTACCAGCATAGGAATTTGTAAGGAAATAAGAAAAACTTTGATTTAAAGAAATATGAAATGAAGAAGTTTTGAATGTAACATTTTTTTGACTTTTATTACAAAAACAACTTTTTTTGTAATAAAAGTCTTTAAAAATATATGGAATAAGCATATAATTATGATGGATGTGTCAATGCATTTTGCACAATGTGTTTCATTTTAAAAGTGTAGAGGAAAACATACTCTACACTTTTCCTTTTTAGGGAATGACAAGAGTAATTGTAAGTTGTTGCAAGATAGCGTTTATACTGTGTAAAATGAACGAAGAGATTATTTGATAGAAAGCGGGAAAGGGAATGATAGAATGATAGACGTGAGAGAACAACGATCATCTTTTATCAGGTGAATGATTACTGTTGTTCTTCAAATTATGATGGCTGTGATGAATTCCGTTGTACTTTTATGTAATACATAGTATGAACAGGTTTTAAAAAGTGCCTAGTAAAAGATGGATATGAAACTGCTATTGAGTTCAAAAACGTAAAATGTAATTTTAAGTAATACAATTTGTACAAGCATTACAAACAATATAAATGATTTTCGTAAAAAAGGTGCGAGTGTGGAGTTTATAGAAGGATATATAATTTCATAGCTTTTTACACGATGATCGTATATAAGTAGGAGGAAAAAGATGTTGAAATATAGTAAATTAGCAATTGTAACTGCATTATCAATGACTTTACTAGCAGGTTGTTTCGGACCGAAACCAGAAGAGGAATTATATGTTGCTTTTGAAAATGCTGCAAAGCAAGAAAAAACAATGTTTGAAGATGCAAAGAAACTTGAAACTTTAGAAAAAGAGGGACAAGAATTATATAACCAGATTGTTCAAGAAGGAAAAGATAATAATCAAACTGTTAAGGAAAAATTGAACCAAGCAGTGAAAAATACAGATGAACGAGAAAAAGTGCTTAAAAAAGAAAAAGAATCTTTAAATAAGGCACAAGAAGAAGTGAAATCAGCAGATAAATATGTGAAGAAAATTGAAGATAAGAAATTGAAAGAGCAAGCGGATAAAGTGAAAAGCACATATGAGAAACGACACGATTCATTTAACAAGATGTATGATAGTTATAATAAATCATTAAAACAAGAAAAAGAATTATATACAATGTTACAAGATAAAGGTACAAAATTAAAAGATATAAGTGAAAAAGTAAAAGTAGTAAATCAATCTTATAAGGATATTGAATCAGAAAAAGATAAGTTTAATGAATTCACGAAATCTTATAATACAGAAAAAATAGCTTTTTATAAACAAGCAAATATTAAAATTAAAGAAGAGAAAAAATAAAACAGTTTGGCCTACAATGGGCCAAACTGTTTTATTTTTTTGTATAAGTACGACTATACCATGGAACAGGTTCACTTAATTTTTTTTCTTGTTTCAGTGCTTCAGGACCAATGTAATCTTGAAGTGTCTTTTTTGCTACTGTTAAAGATAAGGTTGTTTTCGGATTTCGATAGGAGGATTCAAGATGGCCAAGATGTGGTAGGATTCGAAAATCTTCTTTTGTAGGAGGAATATGGAAAAAATAATCACCTAAACGTATAAGAACATCAGATTGTTGTTGGCTAAAACGTGGATTTCTAGAAAAATGCAATCCTTCTTTAATAGCTTTTTTTTCAGCAATTAAGCGTTCTAAAGCAGTCTTTTTTAACCAGTATAAATACTTCGGGTTAGTTGCAGCTTTAGCATGACGATTCACAACGAAAATAGATTGAGCTAGTCGATTAATAGAATGTTGGTTTTGTAATTGAGATTGTGGTTGTGAAGGTTTCATATTGAATCTCCTTTCAATTTTTCATTATTATACCATAAATAAAATAGGTTTTTATTATATGCAAAAAGTGATTGTATATATTTTCAATATTAAAGCAATATTGTTACAAAAAACAACTATTTTGTATAATAGTAATAGAATGTGTTTTAGAAATTTGATAATGAAAGAGTGAGAAGTTTGAAAGAAATATTAAAACAACAATATGCCATTATAGATATTGGATCTAATACAATGCGTTTAGTTATTTATGAAAAGCAAAATGGAGGTTTTTATAAAGAGATTGAAAATACGAAAGTGGTCGCTCGGTTAAGAAATTACTTAGTCGATGGTATGTTAATTGAAGAAGGAATAGAGGTATTGTTACAAACATTATTTCAATTTCAAGAAAGTACACGATTCCATCAGTTGCATCATGTACTTTGTGTTGCAACAGCGACAATCAGACAGGCTGAGAACCAAGATGCAATTAAAAAACTTGTTGAAGGACAAACAGACTTTACTCTTAGAGTATTATCAGAATATGAAGAAGCACGTTACGGCTATTTAGCAGTTATGAATTCAACTTCGTTCTCTGAAGGGATTACAGTAGATATTGGTGGAGGGAGTACGGAAGTTACATACTTTCGTAATAGAGAGATTTTAGAGTATCATAGCTTTCCTTTTGGGGCACTTTCTTTAAAGCAACAATTTATTAAAGAGGATATACCTACTGAAGAAGAGTTGGAAAAGATTCAAACGTACTTAGAACATCAATTTCGAACATTACCATGGTTAATTGATAAGAAATTGCCTCTTATTGCAATTGGTGGTAGTGCGAGGAACTTAGTAAAAATTCATCAAAATTTAATTTGTTATCCTATAGCAGGGGTACATTTATACAAGATGAAAGAAGAAGATATTAAAAATGTGAAAGAAGAATTGGAAGCATTGTCGTTCATAGAACTTCAAAAAATGGAAGGATTGGCAAAAGATCGAGCAGATACAATTATTCCAGCAGTCGAAGTATTTCATACGCTTGTTAATGTTATAAAGGCACCAGCATTTGTATTAAGTAGAAAAGGGTTACGAGAAGGTGTTTTCTATGAAGAGTTGACAAAAAATTTGGGGATTTCATATTATCCGAACGTAGTTGAAGAAAGTTTGTATTTATTGTCACATGAATATGAAATGGATATGGAATTTGTAATGCAGCTTATAAAGCAGGGAAGATTGATTTGTCAACAGCTTGAAGAAACAGGATTGATTTCAATGTCGGTAAAAGACTGGGAAGTATTCCATCAAGCAGCGAAAGTATTTAATATAGGTAAATATATAGACGAAGAAGCGAGCCGCTTACATACGTTTTATTTATTAGCGAATAAAACAATTGATGGTATGATGCATAAAGAGCGAGTTAGATTAGCGCTTATTGCGTCTTATAAATCAAAAATGCTATTCAAACAACATTTGTCTCCATTTGAAGGATGGTTTGATAAAAACGAACAAAAGAAAATTCGCCTATTAGGGGCTGTTTTACAATTTTCAGCAGCTCTAAATATAAGACAAAGATCACTTGTGGAATCAATATCTATAACAGAAAATAAAGAAGGATTAACATTTAAAATTGTATGTGAGCAATCAGCATTAGCGGAAAAAGTGCAAGCTGAAAAGCAAAAAAAGCAGCTAGAAAGAGTATTGAAAACGACTATTAACTTATCCTTCGAATCAAAACGTTAAGTTGTACGGATGTCTTTACGAAAAATTAACACTTTGGAATATTGTAATTTGCTAAAATGAAAGTAACTAAATTATAGTAAAAAAGTTTCAAGGGGAAGTGTGAAGGGGATGGAATTATTGAAGGGGAATACAGTAAATTTAAATGATACAGCTTATTACAATAATAGAGAATTAAGTTGGTTAGCATTTAATGAACGTGTACTACAAGAAGCACAAGATGAAACGAATCCGCTCTTAGAAAGGTTAAAGTTTATTAGCATTTTCAGCTCAAATTTAGATGAATTCTTTATGGTACGCGTGGCAGGATTGAAGGATCAAGTGAGTGCTGGGTTTAACCAACCAGAAAATAAGGCCGGCTTAACACCAAAAAAGCAATTAAATAAAATTGCGATAAAAGCACATGAATTAATGACCGTACAATATGGTACGTTTAAAAATTATGTGTTGCCAGCGTTGGAGCTAGAGGGGATTGAGCGTTTAACGTTCCATGATTTGACGAAAGAACAGAGAGAATTTATAGAAGAGTATTTTGATGAACAAATTTTCCCAGTCTTAACACCTGTGGCTATCGATGCATATCGTCCATTTCCGATGTTATTAAATAAAAGTTTAAATTTAGCTACTCTTTTATATGATGAGAAACAAGTGGAAGAAGAAAACCGCACGAAGTTAGGAATTGTACAAGTTCCTTCACTACTTGAACGTTTCATATTTTTACCGAGTGAAGGGCAAAAGCATAAATTTATTTTATTAGAAGACGTAATTAGTAGTTTTACTCATAAATTATTTACAGGATATAAAGTATCATCTGTTACTCGTTTCCGTATTACACGCAATGCGGATTTAACAATTCACGAAGAAGGTGCGAGAGATTTATTAAAGGTAATTGAAAAAGAATTAAAAAAGCGTAAGTGGGGAGCTGCTGTACGTTTAGAAGTTGGCAAAGAGCATATTGATGAAAGAGTATTAGCATTATTATATGAGGTGTTGGAAGTAAAGGATGAAGATGTGTATATAATGGATGGACCGTTAGATTTAACATGTCTATTTTCTTTATATAAAAAACTAGCTCCTTTATATGAACATCTAGTATATCCGGCTCTTATTCCGCAACGGCCTCAAGACTTAGGTGATGCGGAAGATGTATTTGAAAAAGCGATTGAGCATGATATTTTATTACATCATCCTTTTGAATCGTTTCAGCCAGTAGTTGATTTTGTCCGTGATGCGGCAGACGATCCGAATGTACTTGCAATTAAACAAACATTATATCGAGTAAGTGGGGATTCGCCGATTATTCAGGCGCTAAAGGTAGCGGCTGAAAAAGGGAAGCAAGTGACAGTATTAGTTGAATTGAAGGCAAGATTTGATGAAGAAAATAATGTGCATTGGGCTAAAGAGTTAGAAAAGGCAGGCTGTCATGTTATTTACGGTGTAAGTCATTTGAAAACACATAGTAAAATTACGCTAGTTGTAAGAAGAAAAAACGGAAAAATTGAAAGGTTCGTACATCTTGGGACCGGAAATTATAATGATGCAACCGCAAAGCTATATACTGATTTTGGCTATATTACATCACGAAAAGACTTTGGGGTCGATGCAACAAATTTCTTTAATTATTTGAGTGGTTATACAACAAAACCGCATTTTCATCATTTATCGGTTGCGCCATTTGATATAAGAGAGCAATTTATGGATTTAATAGATGAGGAAATCCGTTACCATAGACAATATGGAAATGGATATATTATCGCTAAGATGAATTCGTTAACTGATAAACCACTCATTAAAAAAATGTATGAAGCATCACAAGCTGGAGTAAAGGTTGAACTCATCGTTCGAGGAACATGTTGTTTAAGACCTGGTATTCCAAATGTAAGTGAAAATATTCGGGTAGTTAGTGTTGTCGGGAGATATTTAGAACATAGCCGAATTTATTATTTCCATCATAATGGGGAAGAGAAAATATACTTATCTTCAGCTGACTGGATGACGCGGAATATGGAGAAGCGCGTAGAAATATCTTTCCCGATATTAGATATTGAAATGAAGGCGCGAATTAAGGCGATTTTACAGCTTACTTTAGCTGATAATGTGAAAACGCGTGAACAAAATAAAGACGGTGACTATTATTATGTTATTAATAATGGTGCAGAAGAGATTGATAGCCAAGTGAAGTTGTTTAAGATGGCGTATCAAAACACAGATGCTGAATAATGAGAACGAAGTAAAAACCTCTTTTTAAAAAGAGGTTTTTACTTCGTTCTCTACTTATTGTATGTTCTCAAAATAGAAGCATGAGTAGAGAGAATAGTTTTTATTGTAAGCATGTTAATGGATTATGAATCGGTTAAGAGAGGGAATAACATTGGTAGAATTGTTGCGGTACATTAATAATAGTATGGTTGTTGACAAGGTCCACCATAACAAGGATAAGGTGCTGGCGGTGGGAAAGGTGGTGGATATGGTGGGTAATACGGTCTAGGACCGAAAGCTAATGCTCCGCCGAGCAGTCCACCAGCAATGCCAGCTAGAAATGGAACGCCAAAAAATGGAAAGAAGCGTGAGTCGCCTACTGGACCAATAGGTGCTGAACGGACTGGGATTGGTTGATAATATGGATACATGAACAAACCTCCTTTATTGGACTCACTTTTATCATATGGTAAATGAAACGTGGATGAGCGCGTACAAGAAAGGATATGTAAGAAAATAGGCGGATTATTACGCATGTTGGAGCGTGAAAATCGTAATTTCAGGTTTTGACATAAATCGGAATGGGACACGTGTTCTTCCAAGGCCTCGATTGACATAGAGAGTTAAATCTTGAATCGTATAGAAACCTTCAACATAGTTTTTAGCAAGTGCTGGGGTAATAATAGCGCCTAAAAAAGGAATTTGTACTTGTCCGCCATGGCTATGACCAGAAAGTTGTAAGTTAACTGGATAGTTAGCAATTTGCGGTGCAATATCTGGCTCGTGAACAAGAACAATGTTATAAGTGTTTTGCCTCGCGTGTTGTAGTGTCTCCTCTATTTTTGGTTTGCCTAGTAGTATATCATCAAGACCGAAAATTGAAATTTCACTATTATCCAGTAGACGAATTCTCTTTTCGCCATTTAGTAATAGTTCAAATCCAGATTCACGCATGATGTGTTCGTAGTATTCTGTTCCATATCCGCCGTGATCATGGTTACCATAAATATAAAATTTACCGAAGGGTGCTTGTATATTTTTTAAAATGGATGCAACGAAAGGAGTGTCAGTATATGTTTGATAATTATCAATGAGATCACCAGTGAAAAGAACAATGTCGGGCTTTACAGCATTAATTTTAGAAACGATTTGAGATAAATGGTGGAGAGAGAAATAGTATCCGAGATGTAAATCGCTGAATTGAAGAATCTTCATACCGTGAAAACTTTTTGGTATGAGTTGTGATTTAAGTGTATGCTCTGTAAAAGAGAGTAGATGTGGCTCAATATATTTAGCGTAATAGTATCCGATGCTAGTGGTTATAAGTGAATATAGACAAGTGCGCATTCCAGTTTTTAAAAAATCTCTTCTTGTAATTTTCTTCATAAAAATATGAGTATACCTATTTGATTTATAGCGCATGTTTTTGTTACATATACAGGTTACTCAAATCTCCTTTCAGTTTATTAAAAATATATTTTAAATAATAAAAAAGTAGTATAGATTACGAAAAAAATGAATGAAAAGACACCTCTTTACGTTAAAATATCAGAAAAGTTTAAAAATATAAAGATTTCTATTAAATAAAATGATAAAATGAATGTGTATTCATTTTTTGGAGGGGATGTATGTGAAAGAAAAGGTAGTTATTATAACAGGTGGATCAAGCGGAATGGGAAAAGGAATGGCGACTCGCTTTGCAAAAGAAGGGGCACGAGTAGTTATTACAGGACGTACAAAGGAAAAACTAGAAGAAACAAAGTTGGAAATTGAACAATTTCCAGGACAAATATTACCTGTACAAATGGATGTAAGAAATACGGAAGATATTCAGAAAATGATTGAACAGATTGATGAGAAGTTTGGGCGAATTGATATTTTAATAAATAATGCAGCTGGAAACTTTATTTGTCCAGCAGAAGATTTATCCGTGAATGGCTGGAATTCGGTAATTAATATTGTGTTAAATGGTACATTTTACTGTAGCCAAGCTGTCGGGAAATATTGGATTGAAAAAGGTATAAAAGGGAATATCATTAACATGGTAGCAACATATGCATGGGATGCAGGTCCGGGAGTTATTCATTCGGCTGCAGCGAAGGCTGGAGTTTTAGCAATGACGAAGACGCTTGCTGTTGAGTGGGGACGTAAATATGGAATACGAGTTAACGCTATCGCGCCAGGACCAATTGAACGTACGGGTGGTGCTGATAAATTATGGATTTCAGAAGAAATGGCTAAGCGTACGATACAAAGTGTTCCGCTTGGAAGGCTGGGTACGCCAGAAGAAATCGCAGGTCTAGCTTATTATTTATGTTCAGATGAAGCTGCCTACATAAATGGAACTTGCATGACAATGGATGGAGGACAACATTTGCATCAATATCCATTTTAAAAGGGGTAAAAAAATGAATGTTTGATTCATTTTTTTACGGTTAAATGTGACGGAATTGTGACATATGAAAGAAAAGTATTTACAAGAGGTCATATGTACGTTATATTTAAGACCTCTTTTTTCTTCATAGTAGAATTGCTAATTCCCCTTAGCATTTTACCCCTCTAATCCCTTCAGGAAAACTGAAGGGATTTTTTATTATTTTTCCGTAAATATCATGTTATAATTTTTGAAAAGTAAAGGGAGGGAAGCACGTTGATAGATGCATTAGATGTAATGAGTAACTTGGATAAAGTCCTTCCTTATTATCAAGCTATTTTTAGTGCTGATGAGCATACTGTAATTGGATATGAAGTAGTAGGACGTATTCAAACAGAAGAGGGCATACAAAGTTTAGCTTCTTTCTTTCATGATGATTCTATTCCGAGTGAGTTTCAACTGGAAGCCGATAACATTATAGTAGAAAAAGCTTTAAATCGTTATTTAGAAAGTGATCAAAAATTATTATTATTTATACATCGGAATGCTAACGTATTAATGAACGATGATGATGAAAGTTTGCTTCAACTTTTATTGATGTATGAAGAGCAAGGTTTAAATTTGAAACACATTGTTTTAGAGATTACAGAACATGAATGCAAAGAAGATATAGAGCAATTTAATCATTTACTTATGTATTATCGTACATATGGTATTCAAATTTCGATTAATAAAGTCGGAACGGGTACAAGTAATTTAGAACGTATTAGCGTGTTAGCACCGGATATTTTAAAAGTAGATTTAACAAACTTAAGGCAAACTGCACTTTTACAATCTTATCAAGATATTTTATATTCTTTATCATTACTTGCTAGAAGAATTGGTGCGACATTGTTATATGAAGAAATAGATGCTTTTTATCAACTGCAATATGCTTGGAAAAACGGTGGTAGATACTATCAAGGGAATTATTTGAAAGAATGCTTGCCTGATTTTATTGAAACGAACGTTTTGAAAGAACGACTTGGTAATGAGTGTCATCAATTTATTCAACATGAGAAGAAGAAGTTACAAAAAATTTATAATTTAACAGAAATGTTACGCGATCGAATTGGTGATGTTCTAGCCAAACAGAAAAAGAATGAAGATATAAACGATTGGTTATTACAATTTAGCCAAAGTGTATCACAGTGTAGTTTTCGCATATTTATTTGTAACGAAGATGGTTTCCAACAATCAGGAAACGTTATGAAAAAAGATGGGGAATGGATTGTGATGCCTGAGTATTATATGAAGAACTGGAGTTGGCGTCCGTATTTTCTAGAAAATATTATGAAAATGCGTTTTGAGAATAAGGCAAGACTATCAGATTTATATGCTGATATTGAAACTGGTGAGATGGTACGAACATTTTCTTTCCCAATTGATGATGAAAACTTTTTATTTATAGATTTATCGTATGAATATTTATATGAAGAAGATGTTTTATTTTAATGCACGAAGAAATTCGTGCATTTTTTGTTTGTTTTTATCATAAATTGGAAATAGTGAAAATGGTGATGAAAATGCTGTCTATCGTTGTAAAGATTTTACGAACGAAACCAGCCCTGTCTGTGCATAATCATTGTTACAATGAATACTACAAAGACAAGTTTTCTTAAAAGGAAGGTGAGAAAATGAGGAAATATGGAATATGGTTAGTTCTATTTGTATGCATTGCCTTTCTAGTTGGTTATAGTGTTACAACTGTTTTAGGAAAAGAGGAAGTGAAGGTCGATCGGAAAGAAGTGTTTACAACGATACAAAATGGCTATGAAACCCAATTTTCAATTCGTGGGAAGCATTTGCCGATGAATAAGATGATAGAAACGTTATCACCGTATTTTACAGAGAATTTCCTTCAAGTATTTACAGATGAAAATAGTAGAAGTGATAAACAAAGTGGTGAATATTTACTTCCAGCAAAAGAAGCGCCGTTTTCTTTTAATTCAGAAACGAAAATGTCATATGATGAAGAGCATAAAATTTTATATGTATATGAGCGGGCGAAAAGTGGACAATATCAAATTGTAACATTGCAAAGAGATCAAGGGAAATGGAAATTGGCCGGATATCATGAGAGCCAAGAACTTTTAACTGAAATAAAAAGATTACAACAATTATAAAGTGAAACTTTAATCAGTGGGGTTCATCTCCCGCTGATTATTATCCCGCCTCAATCGGGTGTTTATTTTCCGAAAATAGCGGGACAAGAATAGGAATAGGTCTTTACACCTATTCCTATTCTATATTGAGTAGCTGTTGTAATTTTTCAATTTGAAAACCAGCAACAACTTCGCCATCAATTACAACTGTTGGAGTTGAATAAGAATCATAGTCATATAAAAGACGATTGCGTGCAGCGGCGTCTTTTTTTACGTCAAATTCTTCATATACAACATTATTATGCTTTAAAAATTCTTTCACAATGACACATGGCGGACAATCAGGTTGTGTGTAAACCTCAATTTTTTTCATTGTAATTCCTCCTTTTTTCTGTTTTTTATTATATTCTTCCAGTATAAAAATCGCAATAAAGAAGGGAAAAGATGTTCTTTTTGTTTTTTTCCTTTGTATTTCGACAAATTTTTAGTTGAGTTTCTGGCCAATAACCTTTATCCTAGAGTGTGGAACATTTTTTCTGTTATGACGGATAGAATGAGTATAGCTGTAAAACCTATTGTTAGGAAGATCAGAGAAAGGAGAGATTTCATGTCTCTACTCCAAGGAATTTTAACTCGACTTGTTAGTCTACAAGAACAAGCTGAAAGCGGTGAAGTAGCACAACGCTATTTTGAAGTGAACGGTGAGCGCAAATGTAGCGTGAAATTTTTCGATAAAAGTGAAATGTATGAGTTAGAAGTGTATCAACAAGGTGAAAAACCTCAAGTGTATCAATTCGATAATATCGACATGGTTGCAATTGAGATTTACGATATCATTTCTTGATACATATAAAAAAGGTGTTGCCATATGGCAGCACCTTTTTTAGTTCTATTACTTTTTAGTATATATGTATAGGGATTTTTAATTTTTCCTACAATGGTAATAAAGTGAAATTGTAATCAGTGGAGAATCTTCGTCCTATAATGTTTATTAGCCATCACTAATGGGATAGTAAATAGAGGGATGAAAATAATGAGGAGGTGTGCTGTATGGAACGTTTACCAGTGGTGATTTGTCCTAATTGTCACAATTCTACTGAGATTATTCATGTATTAACGGCTCAATCTAATCAAAATGTAATTTATACATGCCAGGTTTGCCATTATGTAATTCGGAATATTGAAACGAATAAAGGGTAGGAAGTTATAATTTTTGTTTTTGTCCCATACAATGAGAATACGAAAAGTCTGTCTAATTGAAAGGACGTGACTATGTGGCCGGGGAACATAAATTTTATAATGTTTCAGAGAGACATTTAAATTTTGATATGGTCTTTACCCGTATTTGTAATTTCATTGAAAAGGATCCACGAAATTTATATCGCTTATCCATTGGGACAGACTCACAAGCACATCAAAAGGATACGAGGTTTATTACGGCAATTCATATTCATCGCGTTGGAAAAGGAGCTTGGGGGTGCTTACACCATAAATCAGTAAAAGATAAGCCGGCAACTTTACGTGAGAAAATATATTTAGAGACGCAATTTAGTCAAGAAATCGCATGTCTATTTACTCCAAACCATATACAAACAATATGGGATTTATTGCATCCATATGCGCAAGATGGTGCTGGATTTATAATGGAAATTCACTTGGATATCGGAAATGATGGTTTAACAAAAGAATTTATTCTAGATATGACAACGAAAATTCAAGCGATGGGATTAACTGCAAAAATTAAGCCGGATGCTTACGCGGCATTTAGTTATGCAAATCGATATACGAAATAAAAACAATTTTTATATATCTTTCAATAAAAACTGAATATTACATCTATTAAATAGGCTGGAAATTTTATATAATAAGAGTAACGATGCGAGTATAAGGAGAGGGGTATATGAAAAGGGAATTTGTTTTAACTGAAGAAGAGGAAAGTTTGTTACTAGATATTTTATTTCAGCAAAATTATGCGAGTGAAATTTTATCTGTGGAACTTACAGATATTGAGAATGGTTTAAAAAAGACAGATGTGATGCAATATAAAAAAATCACAAGGTTATTTTACAGATTAAAAAATAAAGGGTATTAAGCGCTACCGAAATGGTAGTCTTTTTTTTGTGTTGTATGCTAAAATAGCTGTGTAATTTTGTTTTTATTGAAATAATGTAAGGACAAAATAATAATATGAAAACGCTGTCATAAAATATGGATAGAGCCGGTGATTATAAGCAGGAAAAAGGAAAAATGGGGGATGTAACATGATTAGTATTCCGAAAGACGAGTTTCAACAAATTTTTGTGAAAGATTTAATCATTTCATCAGAAAAAGTAGCACATGTCCAAATAGGGAATGGTTTAGAGCATGCGTTACTCGTACTTGTGAAATCTGGATATTCGGCGATACCTGTTTTGGACCCGATGTATAAATTGCACGGATTAATTAGTACTGCTATGATTTTAGACGGTATGTTAGGGCTAGAACGCATTGAGTTTGAAAGACTTGAAGAAATGAAAGTAGAACAGGTGATGAAGGAAGACATTCCGGTACTTAAGTTAGAAGATTCGTTTGCAAAAGCTTTAGAAATGACAATTGATCATCCTTTTATTTGCGCAGTCAACGAAGAGGGGTATTTTGAGGGAATTTTAACACGTCGAGCTATTTTAAAATTGTTGAATAAAAAAGTAAGGCAACATAATCGATAATGTGAGAAAAGTGACTTCATAGAAACTGAGAAGTCACTTTTTTTCGTGCATATCAGTTGTGTATGTATTATATTTAAAAAGATAAAAAATATAAGAGTATGTAGTTAAATTAAGGATGAAAAGCTTATTGAGATAAGGTGTATGGAAGCTAAGGAAAGAGGGAGAAAGTTGCAAATTGATGATTTTCAAATGATGGTTGTGTTAGCTCAGGAATCAAATATGAGAAAAGCGGCGGAACGTTTATTTGTTTCACAACCTGCGCTTAGTCAACGATTACAATCTATGGAGAAACAATGGGGAATGAAGTTTTTTATTCGCTCGCAAAAAGGATTGACAATTACACCTGAAGGGGAAAAAGTCGCAAATTATGCAAAAGAAATGTTACAAAAGGAAGAGGATATTAAAAGTGAGCTAGCTGTTTTTAGAACAGAAACTCACGGAACGTTAAAAATAGCTGTTGCATCAGTTATTGGTCAATATTGGCTTCCTCCTGTTTTGAAGAAGTTTGTGCATAAATATCCTTCTGTGAAAATATCGCTGTTTACTGGCTGGAGTAGTGAAGTGCAAAAGCAATTTTATGAAGGAGACGTTCATGTTGCTATATTGAGAGGAACACAAGAATATAAAGGTCAGAAGCAACAATTATTTGAAGATGAACTTTATTTAGTGGATAAAGAAATAAAAGATATTTCGATGTTAAAAGAAACAAATAGACCATTTATTCAATTTAAAAGTGATTCGACTTATTATGGACAAATACAAAATTGGTGGTATGGTTTATTTTCTAATCCACCTAAGAGAACAATTGTCGTTGATCAAATTGAGACGTGCAAACAACTCGTTTTAAATGGTATAGGTTATGCCCTTTTACCCTCTACTGTTTTAAAAGAGGTACAGGAAAATATGTATAAAACACCTGTTCAATTAACGAGAGAAACATGGTTATTGACGAGTGAATCAGCTAGACAATTAAAGCAAGTACAAGCATTTTTAGAAATTATAGAAGAAATTCAAATGGAAAAATAGGATTATTATCTTGCTACTCGCTCTATCGTTTGGTAGAGTAACATTATAAATGGATTTAGGAGGCAACAAGAATGAAAATGATGGACGCTAACGAAATTATTTCGTTTATACAAAAAAGTGAAAAGAAAACTCCTGTAAAGGTATACATAAAAGGGGATTTAAAAGAAGTAACATTCCCTGAAACGGTACAAGCATTTGTAAATAAAAAGTCTGGTGTATTATTTGGAGAATGGTCTGAAATTAAGACAATTCTTGATGAAAATAGCAAGAACATCGTTGATTACGTTGTTGAAAATGACCGTCGTAATTCTGCAATTCCAATGCTTGATTTAAAAGGTATTAAAGCTCGTATTGAGCCAGGCGCGATTATTCGTGACCACGTTGAAATCGGCGACAACGCTGTTATTATGATGAATGCAACAATTAATATCGGTGCTGTAATTGGTGAAGGTTCTATGATTGACATGAACGCGGTACTTGGTGGACGTGCAACTGTTGGTAAGAACTGTCACGTAGGTGCAGGTGCAGTACTTGCAGGTGTTATTGAGCCACCTTCAGCAAAACCAGTTATCGTTGAAGACGATGTTGTAATTGGTGCTAACGTAGTTGTGTTAGAGGGAGTTACAGTAGGTAAAGGTGCAGTTGTAGCAGCAGGAGCTGTTGTAACAGAAGATGTACCTCCATATACAGTTGTTGCGGGTACTCCAGCACGCGTAATTAAAGAGATTGATGAGAAGACAAAAGCAAAAACTGAAATTAAACAAGAGCTTCGTCAATTAAACCCAGAGAAATAAAAACAAAAAAGCGTAAGAGCATAAAAAGGCTCTTACGCTTTTTATAGATAGAGGTGCAAAAATGGCAGTAAGCAAATTCATTCAAATTCGTAGAGACCTACACAAAATACCGGAAATTGGATTTAAAGAGTGGAAAACACAACAGTATATTTTAGATTACATAGGAACGCTTTCGAATGAAAATGTGGAAGTGAAAGTATGGAAAACGGGTGTCATTGTTAAAGTAAATGGAAAAAATCCAGAAAAAATTATAGGTTATCGAGCAGATATAGACGGTTTGCCAATTACAGAAGAAACTGGATATGAATTTGCTTCTATTCATGAAGGAATGATGCATGCATGTGGACACGATCTGCATACAACAATCGGTTTAGGCCTTCTGACAGCAGCTGTAACAGAAAGAATAGATGATGACCTTGTGTTTCTATTCCAACCAGCTGAAGAAGGACCAGGAGGGGCTCTTCCTATGTTAGAGAGTGAAGAGTTAAAAGAATGGAAGCCGAATATCATCCTTGGTCTCCATATTGCACCTGAATACGCTGTAGGAACAATTGCCACAAAAGAGGGGCTATTATTTGCGAATACATCTGAGTTATATGTTGATTTAAAAGGGAAAGGTGGACATGCAGCCTACCCGCATACTGCAAATGATATGATTGTTGCAGCAAGTCACCTTGTTACACAACTTCAATCCGTTATTAGTCGTAATGTGAATCCTCTTGATAGTGCAGTGATTACAATCGGAAAAATAACAGGCGGTACAGTTCAAAATATCATAGCAGAAAAATCTCGGTTAGAAGGAACGATCCGAACGTTATCAGTGGAATCAATGAGTCGTGTTAAAAGTAGGATTGAGGCGATTGTTGCAGGTATAGAAGCTTCTTTCCAATGTGAAGCGGTTATTGATTACGGAGCAATGTATCATCAAGTATATAACCATGAAGCATTAACGAGAGAGTTTATGCAATTTGTAAGTGAACAAACTGATATGAATGTAATTACATGTACTGAGGCAATGACAGGTGAAGATTTTGGTTATATGCTTCAAGAGATTCCTGGATTTATGTTTTGGCTTGGGGTAAATTCAGAATATGGTTTACACCACGCAAAATTAAAACCAGATGAAGAGGCAATTGAGAAAGCTATTGTATTTTTAGATCAATATGTGAAGTGGAAAGGAACTAGAAAGTGAACTTGCTCACTAACTTTGCAAAAATTTAAAGTGGGTACGTGTTAGTTTCAAGGCGAAAACATCTTTCATATTTGCTTCGCATAGACATCGGCATACAAATGGATAAAATAATGAGCAGTGGTTTTGAGCCGCTGCTCATTATTCATTATCGCTTATTGAGAAGATGATTAGTTAACTAGCTTATATATGTTTACATTTCGTGTGGAAAATGTGTAAAATCAAGGTGAAACATAGAAAAAAGGGTGGGGAATTACGTGCAAATTAGCAGTGCAATGTTGTGTTTCGTCTTATATGCGTATGTTATTATTGCGGCGGTGTATTTTGGGATAAGTTTTTATGCCTACCGTTTAGTAGATAATCATGAATATGACGAAACATATAAATGGGTGAAGAGATATTTATCACCTGTATTAGAAATTATGAATGGATTTGTTCTCTTTTTATTTATTGGATTAATTGCTTTCTCAACGAGCTTAGTAGGGAATAAAACGACATTATTTGTACTAGGTATCATTATTTTTATGTTGTTAGGAATACGGATCGGTAACACGGTATTTTGGAATGAAAGAAAAGTAGATGGTTGGACGGGAATGCTAATACCGTGTATGCTAGCTGCTATCGTGACGAATATAGAACATGAATATTATCAGTTGCATTTTTGGCTCATAATTGTTTTAACAATTTTCTCTGTTTTGTATATAAGTACTGTCGTGCTAACATACATTGCAAATGAAAAGGGAGATGTAAAAGGTACGCAATTTTTTAGAGGGCGTGCATTGTTATGGAGTGTGCCAACGATGGCTGTTATAGGAATTATTGCAATATTAGTGAATGGATATCAATTTACTAATTGGCAACTGTTTTTAGAAAGTTGGTGGATTTTCATCATTTCGTTTATCGCTTTTTTAGGCGCAACGCATTATTTATTCCATCAACATCATTATATATTGGCATTGCTATTCGCATTTATACAACTATTGTTTGCTTTCTTCGGACAAGAAACGTTATTATTCGTTTTTGAAACATTTAGTTCATTTGGAAACATATTTGTATTTGGAATGTTAATTTTCAGTATCGCATTTTATTTACAACAGTATTTTTATATGCAAAAACAAAAATAAGCATGATATACAGGTTTTTGTAGCAAATATAAAGTATGTTACAATAAAAATACATAGTATTCGATGTTATTGGAGGAATTCCTGTGGGTGAAAAAGAGAAAGAATTTGCTGTCATTGGGCTTGGACGTTTTGGTGGAAGTATTTGCCGGGAACTCGCTCAATTAGGTATGGAAGTAATGGCAATTGATTCAGATGAGGATAAAATTAATGAGTTTGCAAATATAGCTTCGCATGCTGTAATTGCAGATTCAACAGATGAGATGGTATTAAAAAGTCTTGGTATTCGTAATTTTGATCATGTAGTCGTTGCTATTGGAGATAATTTAAATTCAAGTATTTTAACAACGTTAATTCTGAAAGAGTTGGGGGTAAAAAATATTACTGTAAAAGCTCAGAATGATTATCATGAAAAAGTTTTGAGTAAAATAGGTGCAGATCACATTGTGCATCCAGAGCGTGATATGGGAAAAAGGATTGCTAATAATATTGCATCAAGTAATGTATTAGACTATCTTGAGCTTTCAGATGAGCATAGTATTGTAGAGATTATTGCAAATAAAAAAATTGATGGTCATTCTTTAATCGAATTAGATATTCGTGCGAAGTTTGGATTGAATATTGTAGCAATTAAACGTGGTAAAGAAGTTATTGTATCTCCTCGAGCTACGGAAAATATTCAAGCGGGAGATATATTAATTGTAATTGGTCATGATGATGAAGTGGATCGTTTTAAACACTTTTTAAGATAAGAGAAAAGGACAATACCATGAAGGTATTGTCCTTTTTCTTATATTTCCATAATGATTGGTAAAATCATTGGGCGACGCTTCGTTTTTTCGTATAGGAATGGTGCTAATGTATCTGTAATTTCATTTTTAATTTCAGACCACTGTGTTGTTTTGCGTTCCATTACTTTTTCTAAATGAGTTGTAATTAATGTTTGAGCATCGTTAATTAAATCACTACTTTCGCGCATATAAACGAAACCACGTGAGATAATATCAGGTCCTGCTGCAACTTTAAACTCTTTCATATCAATGCTTACAACTACAATAACAAGTCCTTCTTCAGAAAGAATACGACGATCGCGTAATACGATATTACCGATATCTCCAATACCATTTCCGTCAATATAGACAGATCCAGATGGTATTTTACCAGCTACACTTGCTTCATCAGAACGCAAGGCAAGAACATCTCCATTATCCATGATGAAACAGTTTTCTTCTGGAATACCACAATCATTTGCTAACTTCATATGCATACGTTGCATACGATATTCACCATGAATTGGCATGAAATACTTCGGTTTAATTAGACGAAGCATTAGCTTTTGTTCTTCTTGTCCGCCATGTCCACTCGTATGAATGTTTGACAGTTTTCCGTGGATTACATCGGCACCAGCACGATACAACATGTTAATTGTACGGCTTACGCTAATTGTATTACCAGGGATTGGTGAAGAAGAGAAAACAACTGTGTCGCCAGGAATGATTTGAATTTGACGATGAGTACCATTAGCAATACGTGAAAGTGCTGCCATTGGTTCGCCTTGACTACCTGTACATAAAATAACAACTTTATTAGCTGGTAGGCGGTTTAGTTGGGAAGTATCTATGAATGTATCTTTTGGACAGCGAATATAACCGAGGTTTTGTCCAATTTCAATCGCTGCTTCCATACTTCGACCAAATACAGCCACTTTACGATTATTTTCAACTGCTGCTTCAACAACTTGTTGTAGACGATGGATATTTGATGCAAAGGTTGCGAAGATAATACGTCCTTCTACTTTGCGGAAAATATCTTGAATACTCTCACCAACACGGCGCTCAGACATTGTAAAGTTTGGAACTTCACTGTTTGTACTGTCAGATAAGAGACAAAGTACACCGTCTTTTCCAATTTCAGCCATTTTTGTTAAGTCCGCTGGTTCACCAACTGGAGTGAAATCAAATTTGAAATCGCCAGTATGAACCACTTGTCCTTGAGGTGTTTTCACAACAACTCCGTATGAATCTGGGATACTGTGAGTTGTACGGAAGAAGGAAACAGATGTCTTTTTAAATTTAATAACATCATCTTCTTGAATTTCATAAAGTTTTGCTTTACGAAGTAATCCGTGCTCTTCTAATTTGTTTTTGATTAGTGCAATTGCTAATTTTCCGCCATAAATCGGAATGTTCACTTGACGTAATAGGTAAGGAATTCCACCAATATGATCTTCGTGACCATGTGTAATGAATAATCCTTTAATTTTATCTTCGTTTCGCACAAAATAAGTGTAATCTGGTATTACATAATCGATTCCGAGGAGTTCGTCTTCTGGAAACTTAATTCCAGCGTCAATTATAATAATTTCATCTTGAAATTGAACAGCATATGTATTTTTACCGATTTCACCAAGTCCACCTAAAGCAAAAACGGCAGCCTGATCATTCTTTAGAAATTTCATATGACTATACGATTTCCGCTAATATTAAATCAGCGTTTTGTTTTTCATATTCAAGATGATTACCAGTAACAGACTGAACAAACTCAATATTATATGCGAACTTATTTAATTTTTTACGAACATCCTTTTGAGACGTAGCCTCTAAGTATAAAACTTTTGTATTTTCACGTACTGGAACCTCAGTTAATTTTTCTTGATAAAATACTTTAAAAATCATTTGGAAAACCTCTCCTTGTCTATGTTTTGCATTATCTGTTACTTATTATAAAGCAAACAGTCACGATTTTCATGTTTTTTCGAATGAGAATGAAGAAAAAGCCCGAAATGGGCACAATTTAAGCGATTGTCTTTTTACGGACTAGATCATTTAAATAACGCTTGAGCTTTTTCTTCAGCTTCTTCAGCATGATTACTCCTTCCTTTCCTTATTTTAAACATGCATATTACTAGTGAAAACTCCGTCTCTGATATAAGAAAGAGGACAAAAGTGAATGTTGAATCTTGTCCTTCCTCATACAGGGAAAGTTATTCTATAGTAACGATTAGTAGCCGTTAGTTATAGGTATAGTATGAGAAAGAATAGAAAAGAAAATTCATACGAACAAGTATCCACATTTTTTACTAATATATATATGCAGGTTTCGTAAATAAGGTCAGAAAGTGAACGCTTTCTTCACAGATGTTTAATATGTTATACTTTTTTTTAGCATTTGAAAAGCGATAATCAAAATAGGAATATAGAGTAACAGAAAGGATTTTGAAAAATGAATGATAAAATTGTCTTTTTTGATATTGATGGAACATTATTAGATCATGATAAAAAAATTCCGCAATCTACACGAGATGCAGTAAGACATTTACAAGAAAAAGGTGTGCATGTAGCAATTGCGACAGGACGTGCGCCATTTATGTTTGAAGATATTCGTAAGGAACTTAATATACATAATTATGTTAGTTTTAATGGACAATACGTTGTATTTGAGGATGAGGTAGTATTTAATAATCCGTTACATCCGGCTGCCCTGCATAAGTTTACTCAGTTTGCAAAACAAGAAGGATATCCACTTGTATATCTTGATCATCAAGAAATGAGAGCGTCAGTAGAATATCATGATTATGTGAAAGAAGGTTTTGGGAGTTTAAACTTTGAACATCCGGCATATGAACCTGATTTTTATGAGGAGCGTAATATTTATCAAACTCTGCTTTTCTGTGAAGTCAATGAAGAGGAAAAGTTTATTAATGAGTACCCGGACTTTCATTTTATTCGCTGGCATGCGTATTCAATGGATATCATTCCAAATGGTGGATCTAAGGCAAAAGGGATTGAGAAATTCATTGAGAAGTTAGGGTTTAACCGTGACCAAGTGTATGCATTTGGAGATGGCTTAAATGATTTAGAAATGATTGAAGCAGTTGGGACAGGTATTGTCATGGGGAATGGTCATGAGGACTTAAAAAAACTGGCAAATCACGTGACAAAAGATGTTAGTGAAGACGGCATATATCATGGATTAAAATGGGCTGGATTGTTATAAATAAATATGAAACCCATTTCATATAAAAAAAGGCGGAAGATTAACTCCGCCTTTTTTTATTATCGCTCCAGAGGTTTTGAATCGTCAGGAGCAGCAAATGGATTTTCTTTATTAATGTGGTCATAGAACATAACACCGTTTAAATGGTCAATTTCATGCTGGAATACGATTGCTGGTAAACCTTTTAAACGTAATTTTACTTCTTCACCGCTGATAGATGTTGCTTTCACTGTAATTCTTGTATAACGAGGGACATAACCAGGTACTTCACGGTCTACAGATAGACAGCCTTCACCACTTTGTAAATATGTACGTTCAACAGAATGACTAATGATTTTTGGGTTGAATAATGCATGACTATATAACGTACCGTCCGTATCTGTTACATGAACCGCAATCATTTTCTTTGAAATACCGATTTGTGGAGCTGCTAATCCGATTCCAGGGCGTAAACTATATTTTTCAGCCATTTCAGGATCTTGGCTATTTATTACAAATTCAATCATTTCTTTAAGTGTATTTGAATCTTCTTCGCTCGCTGGCATTACTACCTCTTCTGCAACGTTTCGCAAAATAGGATCTCCTTCGCGAATTACATCTTTCATTGTAAGCATATGTAATCTCTCCTTTCCCCCTTAGTCTACCAAAGGAGATGGAAAAAGTCATCGGCAAGTAAGGGGAAGCGCTTTGGAAAGCGTTCTACTATAGAATATGTATGTAATAAAAAGAAAAGACGGCAAAGCCGTCTGTTTCTTTCCATAGTTGTTTCGTTTTACATTAGCGAATGCAAGCAGCACCAACGATAATTAAAAGAATAAACAACACAACAATTAAGGCGAAGCCGCGTCCAGACCCGCCACAAGAACCGCCATAACCGTAGGAAGGATATGAACAAGTTGGATAGCAATAAGAGTATCCGTACATGAGATGACCTCCTTTATCATTTCCCGCTAATACTGCGGTTACTATAATGTATGGAGGGAAAGGGAGAAATGTATGGGTAATTACCTATAAAAGGAAGAAGAGTTTGTATATTTTTGTTAAGAAGAGAGAAAAACTAAAGAGAATTAAATCGTTTACATATTATTCTAAGAGAAAAAACAAGTTAAAAAGGGAATAATATAACAGTAGGTCAATGCTTACTAATACAGATGTGAAAAATAAAAACACGTTTGTGTAGAAGAAACCTGCAGATTATTTATAAAAAAACGTATTCAAAGTAATTGACATCGTAATTAGAATAGTTGTAAACTAAAAAACGTGATCAAGATTGTATTAATATGTTTCTGAAAAAACATTAGTACAGATTGTTAGGTACACAAAATTATTCTCAACCGACAAATAAATTTGTTGGTTTACATTGTTGCGTTTTCAGTCTAGCTAATAGATAGTGAAAGCGTTTCAGAATATGGTTCAAGAGAGGAAGAGGTGAACGGAATGGGTACTAAAACAAAAAAGACCCTATTTAATGTTGATGAGCAAATGAAAGCTATCGCAGCTCAATTTGAAACATTACAAATTTTAAATGAAAAAGGCGAAGTTGTGAATGAAGCAGCTATGCCTGAATTATCTGATGATCAATTAAAAGAATTAATGCGCCGTATGGTGTATACTCGCGTACTAGATCAACGTTCTATTTCTTTAAACCGTCAAGGACGTTTAGGTTTCTACGCACCAACAGCTGGACAAGAGGCTTCTCAATTAGCAAGTCATTTCGCACTTGAAGCAGAAGATTTCATCTTACCAGGATATCGTGATGTGCCACAATTAGTATGGCACGGTTTACCATTATACCAAGCATTCTTATTCTCTCGTGGACATTTCATGGGTAACCAAATGCCTGAGAACGTAAATGCACTTGCTCCACAAATCATTATCGGTGCGCAAATCATCCAAACTGCTGGTGTTGCGTTAGGTATGAAACTACGTGGTAAAAAATCTGTTGCAATTACTTACACTGGTGACGGTGGTGCTTCACAAGGTGACTTCTACGAAGGTATGAACTTTGCGGGTGCATTCAAAGCTCCAGCAATCTTCGTTGTACAAAACAACCGTTATGCAATCTCTACTCCAGTAGAAAAGCAATCTGCAGCTAAAACTGTAGCTCAAAAAGCAGTAGCAGCAGGTATTTACGGAATTCAAGTAGATGGTATGGATCCATTAGCTGTATACGCAGCAACTGCTTTCGCTCGTGAGCGCGCAGTAAATGGTGAAGGTCCTACTTTAATCGAGACTTTAACATTCCGTTACGGTCCACATACAATGGCTGGTGATGACCCAACTCGTTACCGTACAAAAGATATCGAAAACGAATGGGAACAAAAAGATCCAATCGTACGTTTCCGTGCTTTCTTAGAAAACAAAGGCCTATGGTCTCAAGAAGTTGAAGAGAAAGTAATCGAAGAAGCGAAAGAAGATATCAAACAAGCAATCGCTAAGGCTGACCAAGCTCCAAAACAAAAAGTTACTGATTTAATGGAAATCATGTACGAAAAAATGCCTTACAACTTAGCTGAACAATATGAAATTTACAAAGAAAAGGAGTCGAAGTAAGCCATGGCTCAAATGACAATGATTCAAGCAATCACTGATGCTTTACGCGTTGAAATGAAAAATGATCCTAACGTACTTGTGTTTGGTGAAGACGTTGGTGTAAACGGCGGTGTATTCCGTGCTACTGAAGGTTTACAAGCTGAATTCGGTGAAGATCGTGTAATGGATACTCCACTTGCAGAGTCTGGTATTGGTGGACTTGCAGTTGGACTTGCACTTGAAGGATTCCGTCCAGTTCCAGAAATCCAATTCTTCGGTTTCGTTTATGAAGTAATGGATTCAATTTCTGGTCAATTAGCTCGTATGCGTTACCGTTCTGGTGGACGTTGGACTGCTCCAGTAACAGTTCGTTCTCCATTCGGTGGCGGCGTTCATACTCCTGAACTACATGCTGATAGCTTAGAAGGATTAGTGGCTCAACAACCTGGTCTAAAAGTTGTTATTCCATCAACTCCATACGATGCAAAAGGTCTTTTAATCTCTGCGATTCGTGACAACGATCCAGTTATCTACTTAGAGCATATGAAATTGTACCGTTCATTCCGTCAAGATGTACCAGAAGGCGAATACACAATTGATTTAGGCAAAGCTGATATCAAACGTGAAGGTACAGATGTATCTGTTATCGCTTACGGTGCTATGGTTCACGCTGCATTAAAAGCTGCTGAAGAACTTGAAAAAGAAGGTATCTCTTTAGAGGTTGTTGACTTACGTACAGTTCAACCATTAGATATCGAAACAATCATCGCTTCTGTTGAAAAAACAGGCCGCGTAGTTGTAGTTCAAGAAGCACAAAAACAAGCTGGTATTGCAGCTAACGTTGTAGCGGAAATTAACGACCGTGCAATCTTAAACTTAGAAGCTCCAGTTGTACGTGTTGCAGCTGCTGATACAGTATTCCCATTCTCTCAAGCTGAGAGTGTATGGTTACCAAACCATAAAGATATTGTTGAAGCTGTTAACAAAGTAATGAACTTCTAATTTTTAGCTTTTCATGTGCAAAAGAAATCAGCACATGCTGGTTTCTTTTGTACATATTCCATAATAATGAAATGAATCAGGGGGCTGAATTCCGTGGCATTTGAATTTAAACTACCAGATATCGGTGAAGGTATCCACGAAGGTGAAATCGTAAAATGGTTTATTAAACCAGGCGATGAAGTAAACGAAGACGATGTACTTCTTGAAGTACAAAATGATAAAGCAGTAGTAGAAATCCCTTCTCCTGTTAAAGGTAAAGTACTTGAAGTACTTGTAGAAGAAGGAACAGTAGCAATTGTAGGAGATACATTAATTAAATTTGATGCTCCTGGATACGAAAACCTTAAATTTAAAGGTGACGACCATGATGCAGCTCCAAAAGCTGAAGAAGCAGCAGTAGAAGCTCCAGCAGCGGAAGCTACTCCAGCAGTAACTGCAGAAGTAGTAAATGAGCGCGTAATCGCTATGCCATCTGTTCGTAAATATGCTCGTGAAAAAGGTGTAGACATTCATACAGTAGCTGGTTCTGGTAAGAACGGTCGTATCGTAAAAGCTGACATCGATGCATTTGCAAATGGTGGACAAGCAGTAGCAGCAACTGAGGCTCCAGCAGCAGTAGAAGCTACTCCAGCAGCAGCGAAAGAAGAAGCACCAAAAGCACAACCAATCCCAGCTGGTGAATATCCAGAAACTCGTGAGAAAATGAGTGGTATCCGTAAAGCAATTGCGAAAGCAATGGTTAACTCTAAACACACAGCTCCTCACGTAACATTAATGGATGAAGTAGATGTAACAGAACTTGTTGCTCACCGTAAGAAGTTCAAAGCTGTTGCAGCTGACAAAGGTATTAAATTAACTTACCTTCCATACGTTGTTAAAGCTTTAACATCTGCATTACGTGAATACCCAATGTTAAACACTTCTTTAGATGATGCTTCTCAAGAAGTAGTTCATAAACATTACTTCAACATCGGTATCGCAGCTGATACAGACAAAGGTCTATTAGTACCAGTTGTTAAAGATACAGATCGCAAGTCTATCTTCACAATTTCTAACGAGATCAATGATCTTGCTGGTAAAGCACGTGAAGGTCGTTTAGCTCCTGCTGAAATGAAAGGCGCTTCTTGCACAATTACAAACATTGGTTCTGCAGGTGGACAATGGTTCACTCCAGTTATCAACCACCCAGAAGTAGCAATCCTTGGTATCGGCCGTATTGCTGAGAAACCAGTTGTGAAAAACGGTGAGATCGTTGCAGCTCCAGTATTAGCATTATCTCTAAGCTTTGACCATCGTTTAATTGACGGCGCAACTGCTCAAAAAGCATTAAACCAAATTAAACGTCTATTGAATGACCCACAATTATTAGTAATGGAGGCGTAATAACAATGGTAGTAGGAGATTTCCCAATTGAATTAGATACAGTCGTTGTTGGTGCAGGTCCTGGTGGATACGTTGCGGCAATTCGTGCAGCACAATTAGGTCAAAAGGTAGCAATCATTGAAAAAGCTAACCTTGGTGGCGTATGCTTAAACGTTGGATGTATTCCTTCAAAAGCGTTAATCAATGCAGGTCATCGTTATGAGAATGCAATGCATTCTGATGACATGGGTATCACTGCAGAGAACGTAAAAGTTGACTTTACAAAAGTTCAAGAATGGAAAAACGGCGTAGTTAAGAAATTAACTGGCGGTGTTGAAGGCCTTCTTAAAGGTAACAAAGTTGAAATCATTCGCGGTGAAGCTTACTTCGTAGATGCTAACACATTACGCGTAATGACTGAAGATGCAGCTCAAACTTATACGTTTAAAAATGCTGTTCTTGCAACTGGTTCTACACCAATCGAAATTCCAGGATTCAAATACTCTAAACGTGTTATCAACTCTACAGGCGCTTTAAGCTTACCTGAAATTCCAAAAAAACTTGTTGTAATCGGCGGCGGTTACATCGGTATGGAATTAGGTACTGCATATGCTAACTTCGGTACAGAAGTTACTGTAGTAGAAGCTGGCGACGAAATCTTAGCTGGTTTCGAAAAAGCTATGAGCTCTGTTGTTAAACGTGCTCTTCAAAAGAAAGGTAACGTAAATATCCATACAAAAGCTATGGCTAAAGGCGTTGAAGAAACAGAAACTGGCGTAAAAGTTAGCTTCGAAGTTAAAGGTGAAATCCAAACTGTAGAAGCAGATTACGTATTAGTAACTGTAGGTCGTCGTCCAAACACTCAAGAAATCGGTCTTGAGCAAGTTGGAGTTAAAATGACTGACCGCGGCATCATCGAAATCGATGAGCAATGTCGTACAAACGTACCAAACATCTATGCAATCGGTGATATCGTTCCTGGACCACCATTAGCTCACAAAGCTTCTTACGAAGGTAAAGTAGCTGTCGAAGCAATTAGTGGCCATGCATCAGCAATCGATTACATCGGAATTCCTGCAGTATGCTTCACTGATCCAGAATTAGCATCTGTTGGTTACACTAAGAAACAAGCTGAAGAAGCAGGAATGACAGTATCTGTATCTAAGTTCCCATTCGCTGCAAACGGTCGTGCGTTATCATTAAACAGCACTGACGGTTTCTTACAACTTGTAACACGTAAAGAAGACGGTCTTCTTGTAGGTGCTCAAGTTGCAGGTGCAGGCGCTTCTGATATTATTTCTGAGATTGGTTTAGCTATCGAAGCTGGAATGACAGCAGAAGATATCGCTCAAACAATCCACGCTCACCCAACATTAGGTGAAATCACAATGGAAGCAGCTGAAGTTGCTCTTGGAATGCCAATTCACATTGTAAAATAATTTAAGTAATGAAAATAGCCCATCTCTTATTTAAAGAGATGGGCTATTTTTTATTTTAATAAAATGGCTTGCAAGGTCTTTATATGTACTTGTCGAATGAATATATAATACTTTAAATGAATCGTTAGAACATATATTAATCTAAAAGCTGTATATATGCTTTCGTATAATATGTAATTGATTCAAACTTAATCCCATATATTAATAAAATAGAGCATGTCAAAGGAGAAGGTTCCATGAGAATATTACATGTTATATTTTATCATTTTTTATTATGGAGTGGTTTTTCCGTTGTATTAACGTTATCGAATGGTGATAAGTTTCATTATAAAGTTATTCTTTTTTTCGTATTCCTTTACTTAGCATATGTGATAGCATGTTTTGTATTACACATAAGGAAGCAAGCTTTATTTCTTACATGTTCGAATTGTATACTCTTTTTAATAATATTTTCTATTTTTTAAATTAACGTTTATAGAAATACATTGTTCTTCCATTAAATAGTTGTAACTCTCCTTCTAATTTCTTCGCTAGAAAACGGCAAAATTCATTTGCTTTTCCTTTATCACCAAATGTTGCATTAGGTGGTAAAGAAATCTGAATAAAAGATTGTTCCTTTTCTATACCAACACCAACATAAATGGAGTCATATCGATCGTGAGTAGATTGTAGTTTTAATGTTGTTGCTGATGTATCTAAAATTTCATAAGGAAAAGCGGTATTTGTATAAGTGTAATTAATTTGAACACCAGTTTTGGAAGTAACTGTTTTATAATAATGAAAAAGTTGTTTTATATCATCTATTGAAACAGATTGTTGATTGGATTTAGGTACAAGCGTAATAAAGGCATGTTGCATATAAGTTCCCCCTAACTTAGTAGAATACTATTATTTTACATCCTACTGAATTTTTTGACAATTAAAAGGAGTATTCCTTTTTTTGTTTAATATACTAATGAAAGGTGATATGGAAAGGTGGAAACCAATGTTTGAAAAATTGTATGATGAGCATGAAAGTGTGAAGGTACGATTTTTGGGGTTTATGACACATGATACTCGTTATGATTTTGGTATTATTTATACAAATATGTTTTTTGGAAAGCCACTCATTGTTTGCATGCAAACAGGAAGATCTACTTTACTTGGACGAGATGATGTAGAGAATGTTCAATATTTGCAGGAAATTTTCAAATTAGGATCAGAAGGTGAAGCGGCGGAATTAGCTCAGTTTTTCTCATTCCTAGTTCCATCTACTTCTTTGCATGCGGAATATGAAGAATAATTAATGTAAAACAGTCGTACGTATAAATATGGCTGTTTTTTTATTTGAATATCGCATACTAATTAAAAAATAAAATATTTAATGTGTTATACTAAAAACCTATTGACGTAAAAAGTATAACATATTAAAATAAAGACAGAAAGTTAAGCGGTTACAAAAGTTTTTGGGATTATAAACTTAGGGGGAAATGAAAAATGGGAACGATCGTATGTCAAGAATGTGAAGGTACAATTGCGCACTTCGAGGATGAAAAAGTAACGGTACTTTACGGGAAATGTGGATCTTGCGGATGTGATCACACAGAGCATACAAAAGCCCAATAATGGATAGGAAATGGACAGCTAAAAGTTTTTAGGACCATAAACTTAGGGGGAAATGAAAAATGGGAACAATCGTATGCCAAGTATGTGAAGGAACAATCGGACATTTTGAGGATGAGAAAACGACAGTACTTTACGGAAAATGTGGAACAAATTGTGACTGTGCTAATAGAGATAATGCGAAAGCTTAATGATAAATAAGTAAATTACTATAAAAACTCAGGGGGAAATGAAAAATGGGAACAATCGTATGCCAAGTATGTGAAGGAACAATCGGACATTTTGAAGATGAAAAATCAACAGTGCTATACGGGAAATGCGGATCTCATTGCGACTGTACTCATAAAGAACATACAAAAGCTTAATAATAAGAAAAAAAGCGCCTACATGTGTAGGTGCTTTTTTTAATAAATTGTAGTCGTATGACCTATTGTTGCAACGATTGCATCATCTCTAATCGGAATAAATCCTATGGATGTCTGTGGAGTGCTAGGAGAGGTGTAGTGGCTCATGAGACGGCTATCAATACGGGTGATAGTATCGGTCAAGAAAGCCGAAATAAAAGCATAAGGGACTCGTCGTTCATTTAACGAGTATATAATTTCCTCTTTTGTTTTTACACCTACGCCATGTCCGTAAAAAAAGAAATTTCCTAAATAAATTGTATTTTCTCCTTGCCACTCAATTGTAGCTGGATTCACTTGTGGATTTTTAAAATAAACGAGATCACCTGGGACAAGATCGCCACCCATTTTTGTTATGAGCTTTAAATCTTGGTCGTAGTCCCACGTATAAAGTAAAAGATTTGCAAAGAGACGATTGAAAGTTTCTTCCTCATACAATGAGAGTAAAGCTTTGTAAAAAATAATGATCATAGCGGTGGCGCATTCAGTTCCATATAGTTTTCCGTTTTTGAAAATATCTTGTATGGCAATGGAAGGGGGTATGTTTGGAAGGAGCTCGAATCCTCCAAGGGACGTTCTTTTCCAATACTGAGGGTTGCAAAAGGATTGCTGAAATGTGCGAAACTGAAATCCACTTTGAAAAAGTTCTAATGCAGAAGTAATAATATTAACTCGTAAATTTAGGTCAAAGCTGAGTTCATCAGATGTTCGGAAGGAATAAATTTCTTGATTTCCTGCCATTATAGATAAAATTTGTTGTTTCTCAGCTGCAAATGGCTCATATTCATTTGTGATATAAGGATGTACAATAGAACGGCCTATTACAATCATAATAGTATCCCCACCTATACATTACATTACTCAATATCGTATGAGAAAAGGGAAAAAGGGTGAAAGAAAAGCCTATCAACTGATAGGCTTGTACTCTTTAATCACACGTAATGTTTGTAATGTCATATCTTCAGGACCTTGTACAGGTAAACCCGCTTCTAAGTTTTTACGAATATACTCTAAGTTATCTTGTGTAATAATTTCCCCCGGAGTAAAGATTGGAATCCCTGGCGGATAAACCATAACGAAATCAGCTATAATACGACCTGCTGCATTTTCAAATGGGATGACTTCTGTTTCTGAATAAAAAGCATCTCGAGGAGAAAGTGCTAGCACTGGTATTTCTGGAATTTCTACTTGTATTTGAACACCTTTATCAGCTTTATTTCTAAATGTTGCTGCTAAATCTTGTAATGCTGCAATAAGTGTATTTGTCTCACTTTCTGTATCCCCGAAAGTGACAAGACATAGTATGTTGTATAAATCTGAGAGTTCTACTTCAATGTTATATTGCTCTCTAAGCCATACTTCAGCCTGATGGCCTGTAATACCTAAATCTTTCACAGATACAATTATCTTTGTAGGATCATAGTTAAAAGTAGCATCCGTACCTAGCATTTCCTTACCAGGACAGTAAAGATGCTCAATAGCATTTATAGCATCACGAACTTGTTCCGCTAATTGTATTGTTTGTTCTATGAGTGCCGTTCCTTCTGTAGCAAGACGTTTTCTAGCAACATCTAGGGATGCTAACAAGATGTAAGAAGTTGATGTAGTCGTAAGCATGCTAATAATAGATTGAACATGTTTTACGTTTACAAGACCTTCTTTTACATTAAGAATAGAACTTTGAGTTAAAGATCCACCTAATTTATGAACACTTGTTGCTGCCATATCTGCACCGGCTTGCATCGCTGACATCGGTAGTTTATCGTGAAAGTGAATGTGAACACCATGTGCCTCATCAACTAGTACAGGGATATCGTAAGAATGTGCTAATTGTACAATCTGTTCTAAGTCTGCAGCAAAGCCAAAGTATGTTGGATTAATAACAAGTAAGCCTTTCGCATCTGAGTGCTCTTCAAGTGCCTTTTTGACAGATTGAATTGTGATTCCATGTGAAATACCAAGTTTTGGATCGATTTCAGGATGCATGAAAATAGGTTTTGCACCTGAGAAAATAATAGCTGACATTACTGATTTATGCACGTTTCGTGGCACTAGTATTTTGTCACCAGGACCGCAAACGCTCATCACCATTGTCATTATTGCGCCACTTGTACCTTGAATAGAAAAGAAAGTATGATCCGCACCAAATGCAGCGGCTGCTAAATCTTGTGCTTCTTTAATCATACCTTTTGGATGATGTAAATCATCGAGCGGCGCAATATTAATTAAATCAATTGCTAATGCATTATGCCCAATAAATTCGCGAAATTCAGGATCCATGCCCTGTCCTTTTTTATGACCTGGAATATGGAATTGAATTGGATTTCGCTTACTGTGCTCAACTAAAGCGGTAAACAATGGTGTTTCGTATTGGGACAATCTATACACCCCTTCTTTTTTTATATTTATTAGAGTTTGTTTTATATAATCTTGTTCTAAAAAAGTTAAGTTCTTTTTTAGAATGAGACTTGTTTTTCTGCCATTCACAAAAGCTTTTCTGAGATGGGAGCTTCACTTTATTTTCTATAAAACAAAAGCATTATATCACCAATAATTATAGATGTATAGCAAAAAATATTTTTACGCTGAGTATGTTAAATAGTTGTTCCCTACTAACTTCTAGAGGAAGACAATTCCATTAGAATGAATAAATAGTGTATAATGCAAAGTGGCTATAGTGAAGAAGAAAAAATCTCTTTAAAATAGCGTATTGAAATAAGAAGAAATGGTAAATGAGGTGCAAAATGGAATATCAATATCCGTTAGATTATGATTGGTCAAATGAGGAAATGGTTGCAATTGTGAAGTTTTATGAAGCGATTGAGAAAGCATATGAAAAAGGAATTATAAGAGAAGAGTTAATGGGATTATATCGTCGTTTTAAAGAGATTGTTCCATCGAAAGCAGAAGAAAAGAAAATTGATAAAGAGTTTCAAGAAGTAAGTGGGTATTCTATATACCGTGCGATTCAAAGGGCTAAAGAAATCGAAGAACAAAAGCTTGTAAAAATGTAAAAATATTTTGAAAAATAAAAACTGAAGTGATATAATGTGATAACAACTAAAAACGGACAATATAAATTGTCCGTTTTCTACTATCGATTACAAAGTGCATATAAAGGAAGGAGTGATTGCATCGTAGATTCAATCTTAGCAAGGAATTGTTCGTTGGTCATTGCTGAAAACTCCTCTGGTGATATATGAATACCAACTAATAATTCTGCTTTTTTCACAGTAGCTAGACGCTCAACCATCTTTTGTAAGTCTTCTGTTTCAAGTGTTTTATGTAATTTTACACTTGGTTTAGTATGGTCAATGGACCAAACGAAGTCATTTGGAATATTTGTTTTTAAATCATTTAAATGTTCTAAGAAGGCGTGAGCCGTCTCCACTTTTTGTGGACACTCATAGATTAAACCAAAGTATATGAAGGCATGAGTACCCCATAGTCCAATTTGGAAATGTGGTAGCATTTTATATCCGCGTTTATTTGTTGAAAAAGCAACCCAAGTATCGTTTGGTGGATTGACTTTGCGACGTGCATGTTTTGCTACATGATAAAAAAAGTTCTCATCAGTTTGTTTGGATAAATACGTTGCAAACTGTTCCCCTAAAGTTTCTAGCTTAGGATGAATGTTCGTTTTAATTGCACTCATTCGTTCTTCGAGACCATCAACTGTAAAGACCTCAAAATCAGTTGATTTGAATGTTTCTAGTGTCATGATTGTTCCTCCAACTCCTATTTTGCTTTTATTTTAGCATAGCTTGTACTATTCATAAAAAGAACAGCACAAAAAAATTTAAATAAAAAAATATAATTTTGTTGCATAGATGATTTCTCCAACATAGTATAGTATAAAACAAAAAATCAGAAAATTAAATTAATTCTAGTCCGAGGGCAGACGAATATTGGGAGGAGGCAAATAATATGAGACAGGTGATTAATGCGTTAAAGAGAACAGATGCTGAAAAGAGAATACCGGTGCTACGTTTGGAGCTAGATTATGAATTAGCGACTTTATACGATGCGATGATGGAAAATGATAAACAGAAAAAAGAAGAGTGTGTACAAAAGTTAGAAGTGTTAAGACTTGAAATGATTCGTTTAGAAGCGTAATAATAGTATATGTATAAAAAATTAGTTGGTGCGAACCTTATAAAGGGTTCGTTTTTTCTGTGAACAGTATAGATCGGAGTGTTTAAACATGCAAGAAGTATGGAAAGACATCGATGCACACGCCAAGCAGTGGATTCGAGATGCGGGAGAGCGTTTAATGGCATCAATGAAAAAAGCACTTATTATAGAAACGAAATCCAATGCAGCTGATTTAGTAACAAATATGGATCGAGAAATAGAACAGTTTTTAATTGGGAAAATTAAAGAAACATTCCCGAATCATAGTATTTTAGGGGAAGAAGGTTATGGAGATGAGGTAACTTCTTCTGATGGGGTTGTTTGGTTAATTGATCCAATTGATGGCACAATGAACTTTGTTCATCAAAAGAGAAATTTTGCAATTTCAATTGGAATTTATGAGAACGGTATCGGAAAGATTGGACTTATTTATGATCCAGTTCATGATGAATTATATCATGCGTTAAAGGGGACTGGAGCATTTTGTAATGAAGTACCAATAACTTTATTGGAAAAAGGGACTGTAGAGCAAGGTATTGTAGCTTTAAATGCGATATGGCTTACCGACAATCCATTGCTTAATATGGAAAGTATGATGGCACTTGTTAAGAAAGCAAGAGGCACGAGATCATATGGCTGTGCAGCGTTAGAGATGGTATACGTTGCAACAGGAAGAATAGATGCATATGTAACGCCGAGATTATCACCGTGGGATTTTGGCGGGGGACAGATAATTGTAGAGGAAGTTGGGGGCAAGGTGACAACATTTTCTGGAGCCCCGCTTTCTATCGTAGAGAAAAGCAGCGTATTAGTTGCAAAACCAGGGGTGTATGAAGAGGTGTTACGATTT
This sequence comes from Bacillus basilensis, assembly GCF_050630465.1. Taxonomy (NCBI): domain Bacteria; kingdom Bacillati; phylum Bacillota; class Bacilli; order Caryophanales; family Bacillaceae; genus Bacillus; species Bacillus basilensis. The sequence goes on from NZ_JBNTQO010000002.1 coordinate 350,990, forward strand.
ATATCTAAGTAACAAAAAAAGTAAGAGGCTGTATACACGCTTCTTACTTTTTGACGTTATTGCGATTTACGCATTTTTCTTTTTGTTACAAAACCGTATCCAACTGTAACAAATGTGCCGATAATGCAAATAATAATACCGATGGGACTATTTTCAGCAACCATAATGCCGATACCGATTAAGAAAATAACACCGATAATTGCAGTTAATAAAAAGCGATATTGAATGTGTTCCATTTCTTCACCCTCCAATCTCATTTTACTTTCACAAAAGTAAGAATACAACTATATTTTCATTCTTGATTTTATTTTAATTGCTATTGTATCCCCTTCGCTCTTATAATAGAGAAGGATTAAAAAGACATTAGGAGTTGGACATGTTGAAAAAACGACAAGATTTACGTAATATAGCAATTATTGCCCACGTTGACCATGGTAAAACAACACTTGTTGACCAGTTATTACGTCAAGCGGGGACTTTCCGTGCGAACGAACATATTGAAGAACGCGCAATGGACTCAAACGATCTAGAAAGAGAACGTGGTATTACAATTTTAGCGAAGAATACTGCGATTCACTATGAAGATAAACGAATTAACATTTTAGATACACCTGGTCACGCTGACTTCGGTGGAGAAGTAGAACGTATCATGAAAATGGTTGATGGTGTTCTACTTGTTGTTGATGCATATGAAGGCTGTATGCCACAAACACGATTTGTTTTAAAGAAAGCTCTTGAGCAAAACTTAACTCCAATCGTTGTTGTAAACAAAATTGACCGTGACTTCGCTCGCCCTGATGAAGTAGTTGATGAAGTAGTTGACTTATTCATCGAACTTGGTGCAAACGAAGATCAATTAGAGTTCCCAGTTGTATTTGCATCAGCAATGAACGGAACAGCAAGCTTAGATTCAAATCCAGCAAATCAAGAAGAGAATATGAAATCATTGTTTGACACAATTATTGAACATATTCCAGCACCAGTTGATAACAGCGAAGAGCCACTTCAATTCCAAGTAGCACTTCTTGATTACAATGACTATGTTGGTCGTATCGGGGTTGGCCGCGTATTCCGTGGTACAATGAAAGTAGGACAACAAGTTGCATTAATGAAAGTTGACGGAAGTGTAAAACAATTCCGCGTAACGAAATTATTTGGTTACATTGGATTAAAACGTCAAGAAATTGAAGAAGCAAAAGCTGGAGATTTAGTAGCTGTTTCAGGTATGGAAGACATTAACGTAGGTGAAACGGTATGTCCGGTTGAGCATGAAGAGGCTTTACCATTATTACGTATTGATGAGCCAACACTACAAATGACATTCCTTGTAAATAACAGCCCATTTGCAGGTCGTGAAGGTAAATTCATTACATCTCGTAAAATTGAAGAGCGCCTTCGTTCACAGTTAGAAACAGATGTAAGTTTACGTGTAGATAATACAGATTCTCCTGATGCATGGATCGTATCTGGACGTGGGGAACTACATTTATCTATCTTAATTGAAAACATGCGTCGTGAAGGTTATGAGTTACAAGTATCTAAACCAGAAGTAATCATTAAAGAAGTTGATGGCGTAAGATGTGAGCCTGTAGAGCGCGTACAAATCGATGTACCTGAAGAATACACTGGTTCTATTATGGAATCTATGGGTGCACGTAAAGGTGAAATGTTAGATATGGTGAATAACGGAAACGGTCAAGTTCGCCTTACTTTCATGGTTCCAGCACGTGGTTTAATTGGTTACACAACAGAATTCTTAACATTAACTCGTGGTTACGGTATTTTAAACCATACATTCGATTGCTACCAACCAGTACACGCTGGACAAGTTGGTGGACGTCGCCAAGGTGTTCTAGTTTCACTTGAAACAGGAAAAGCATCACAATACGGTATTATGCAAGTTGAAGACCGTGGTGTAATCTTCGTTGAACCAGGTACAGAAGTATATGCTGGTATGATCGTAGGAGAACACACTCGTGAGAACGACTTAACAGTTAACGTTGTGAAAATGAAACAACAAACTAACATTCGTTCTGCAACGAAAGATCAAACTTCAACAATGAAAAAACCACGCTTAATGACTTTAGAAGAGTCATTAGAGTACTTAAACGATGACGAGTTCTGTGAAGTAACTCCAGAATCAATTCGTTTACGTAAAAAGATTCTTGATAAGAGCGAGCGTGAAAGAGCTGCTAAGAAAAAGAAATCTGTAGAAGCGTAAAGAATAGAACAGCTACCTTAAATTAAGGTAGCTGTTTTTTGTATTTATTTTTAGAATATTTACTCTTTTTAGTGGACAGTATTTTTTTCGCGGGTTACTCTTGTATTAAGTACATAAAGAAATTTTGTTTTTATGAGAAGGGGGATAAATAGTGTTAGAAAGAATGTCATTTTTTGCGAAATTATGTAAAGTTGATGAAAACCCAGAACTAGGGATGTGGTTACTGTATGGCATCATTATTATATTAAGTGCACTTGTGTATAATTTAGGTTTTGCAAGAAAACTATCAATAATAAAAAATATAGTGATATATATATCGTTAGCGATAGGGTGTACAGTGTTAACTTTCTTTGCAGTTTTTTTACCTGTTGGGGAGGGGCTTGTTGTAGCGGCAATTGTACTTGGGATTTATAGGTTGCGTTTACATCAAGCAAGACAACAAAAAGCAGGATGAGGAGGCAAAATTTTATGCGTTCAGTACAAGATGCATTATATAATTGGTTAACAATTAAAACAGTTGCAGAAGCACGTCCGGATGATAGTGCTGCAAAAGAAACGTATTTGTTATTTCAAAATATGATATATGAAGAACACAAATTGAGGAATGTGGAAGTTAAAAAGAACGAGGAAATGTATTTGATTACATATGAAATGAATGGAGAAAGAAAATCTGCAAGGTTTCCGTTAGAAGCTATTGATTGTTTCTTGGATCAGATGAATCGTGAGCCTGAAAAATATAAATAAGTCCTTATCTATATGATTAAGGACTTATTTATATTTTACCAATCGTCTTCGACTTTTTTATCACGGTATAATCGGAAACTACCACTTGCATGACGTTCCATCGTACGTTCTGCAATTCGTTCCGAACATTCCATGCACATATATGTATGAATAGGGCGATTACGCAGTTTTTTTGCCATAGGATTTTCATCATCTAACATATCTTTTTTATCACAAATCATACATTTGACTCTCATGTCGTCACCTCAATACGAATTCTATCAGTATAAGTATATCATGGAAGTGTAATGTTTTTGAATAATAGCGGGAAAAAATAATATTTTCGCAATTCGAAAAATAAGTTATGATAAGGATATATTAAGTATATTTGGAGGTGGAAATATGGCGAATGTAGTAGAGCCTACATTAACAGATGATTTAGTACAATCGTTACGTAAAGAGTGTATTGTTATGGTAGCAACAACAGATTTTGAAAAACAAGTTCCTAACGTAAGTGCTATTTCTTGGGTGTATGCAGTGAGTAAAACTAGTATTCGATTTGCAGTAGATCAACGTTCACGTATTGTGGAAAATATGCGGCATAGTACAGGGGTGGTATTGACTATAATGGCGAATGATTCCGTATTTTCCATAAGTGGTGCAGGTGAAATTTTGACTGATAGAATGGAAGGCATTCCTCTAAAATTAACTGTAATAGAAGTAAATGTACAAGAAGTACGTGATGTTATGTTTTATGGTGCAAAACTTGCAACTGAACCAACATATGAAAAAACATATGATCTTCGGGCAGCAAAAAAGCTCGATAACCAAGTGTTAGTAGGAATGAAAGAATTATAAATGTGATAAATAAGAAAGCCAGTTAGTAACTTTTGTAATTAGTTATTGTGATTTTATGTTAATAATTATAATTAAAAGTAATATATTGAATAGAAATGAATAAAAAATAAATAAAAGGTTTAATGGCTATAAATTTCGATTCTACCTCGTTTATACGGTACATATAATTATAACAATGGTTCGTCCATATTTTTTGGATGAAACCCTTGTTCTACAAATTTAAAAGTGGAGTCAGGGGGTAACAGGTTGGATAAAATTTATGTGTTAGATACGAATGTACTTTTGCAGGATCCTTTATCTATTTTTTCATTTGAAACCAATGAAGTAGTGATTCCAGCAGTTGTATTAGAAGAGGTTGATTCGAAAAAACGTTATATGGATGAAGTAGGACGAAACGCTCGTTATGTATCTAAGTTAATAGACAAATTTCGTGAAATAGGAAAGCTGCATGAAAGTATTCCGCTAGAAAACGGCGGTACATTTCGTATTGAATTAAATCATCGTTCATTTGTTCAACTACAAGATATTTTTGTAGAAAAAACAAATGATAATCGAATTTTAGCTGTAGCAAAAAATTTATCTTTAGAAGAACAAGAAAAAGAGGACGGGAAGTCTGTTATTTTAGTAAGTAAAGACGTGCTCGTAAGGGTAAAAGCTGATGCAATTGGTTTGAAGGCGGAAGATTATTTAAGTGATCGTGTAATTGAAGTAGATAATATATATTCAGGATTTTTAGAAGGGTATATATCAAAAGAGCAATTGGATTATTTTTATGAAAAAGGTGAATTGCCTTTATCTGAAATTGCAAATCATCCTTTTTATCCAAATCAGTTTGTAGTAATGAAAGATGCATTAGGCGGATCTAGTTCAGCACTTGGCATTGTGGATCACTTAGGTAAGAAGGTAAAGAAACTTATTTTTCACAATGAACAAGTATGGGGGATACGACCACGAAATGTGCAGCAAATTATGGGATTAGAATTATTACTTCGTGAAGATATTCCGCTAGTAACATTAACAGGGAAAGCAGGTACAGGAAAAACATTACTAGCGTTAGCTTCAGGGCTTATGCAAACGGAAGATTTAGGACTATACAAAAAACTACTCGTTGCAAGGCCAATTGTTCCAGTCGGAAAAGATATCGGTTATTTACCAGGAGAAAAAGAAGAAAAGTTAAGACCGTGGATGCAACCGATTTTTGATAATCTAGAGTATTTATTTAATACGAAAAAGCCAGGAGAGTTAGATGCTATTTTAGCTGGAATGGGTTCGATTGAAGTAGAAGCTCTTACGTATATACGCGGAAGAAGTATTCCAGATCAGTTCATAATAATTGACGAAGCGCAAAATTTAACGAAGCATGAAGTGAAAACGATATTAACAAGGGTAGGAGAAAAAAGTAAGATCGTACTAATGGGAGACCCTCAGCAAATTGATCATCCGTATTTGGATGAATATAATAACGGTTTAACATATGTTGTAGAGAAGTTTAAAGAGCAACGTATTAGTGGTCATGTAAAGTTTGTTAAAGGGGAGCGATCTAATTTAGCTCAACTAGCTGCAGATTTATTATAAAAAGGAGTGAGCCGAGGCTCACTCCTTTTTTCTTTCAAGTATACACTTTAAATAATTGTAAATGTACGGATGTTACGGATTGGATTTTGTCTATTAGATCCATCATTGTAATATAAATGAACAGGTCCATCTTCTTTTAATGGTTTTCCTTCTTTTGAAAAACCAAGAATAGCATCTTTGACAGTTTCTAGTGGAAGCGTTATTGTATGATCTGCTGTTTCAATCTCGACTTGCGTAGCGTCATCTGAAATTTCGGCGTTAGCAAGAAAAGGATGGAATGGTATACCGAACGTTCCAGTAATTAACTGTTCTTTTTTATATTTCTTTACACTTTGTTGTATCGGCGGGAAGGCAGCACCATCACGGATTTCGCGATCCCAATGTTCTGAAGTGTTTTTTAAATAAGCTTCTAGTTCTGAAGTGTTTTCTCTCGTTTCATCAAAGTAAGTTGTCAAATCTACTTTTCGATCATCAAAGATCCAAACGGTTGGATCGATAGTGATTGGAAAACGAACTTTTCCATTGATAAATAAAATTTCGCTCATTGTTGTTCCCCCATTTGTGTTATACTCCCACTTTTCAGTATAATAGTATTAGACACTATTGTCACAAAAAATGTTTCTATTGCAATTTATTAAAACTATCGCTAATATTAATAGATAGGAGAGAGTAGGACGGAAACGGAGGGAATCAATTTGGCGTCTGAGACAGTATCAAATCATCAGGAAAAGGCACTAGCCCTTCTACAAGCGGATGCGGAGAAGATTTTAAGACTTATTAAGGTGCAAATGGACCATCTTACAATGCCGCAATGTCCATTATATGAAGAAGTGTTAGACACACAAATGTTTGGACTATCCCGCGAAGTCGATTTTGCAGTTCGCCTTGGTCTTATTGCAGAAGAACAAGGGAAAGCAATGTTAGGAGAGCTTGAACGTGAGTTATCTGCACTTCATGAAGCATTTACAAATAAACAACAATAACGGGTTCAAATAAGGGGGCTCAAACTGAAAAAGTTTGGGCTTTTTATTTGTATAATAAAGCAGGAAGAATCAATGTACATATGGAATACAACAATAATTAAATTGAAACAGAGAGAGGAAATGAAATGAAAAGAGTATGGAAATCAATGGATTATTCATTATTACTTCCTCTTGTTATCTTATGTGTGTTGGGAGTTATAATGGTATATAGTTCTAGTTCCATTGTCGCGATTTCGTCGAAAAATAACTGGCCAGCAGATCACTTTTTTAAAAAACAATTAGTTGCTCTTGCTATTGGAACGGTAATACTTGTGATTGTAGTTATAATCCCTTACAAATTGTGGAGGAAAAAAATAGTTCTTGCAGCGATGGGGTTAGGAAGTATTGGTTTACTAACAGCAGCTTTCCTTTTCGGTAAGGTAATCAATGGTGCAAAAGGATGGATACTAGGTATACAGCCAGCTGAGTTTGTAAAAATAGCAGTTATTATTACGCTAGCAAGTTTTTTTGCTAAGAAACAAGAGAGGCAAACCCCTTTTTTTCAAGGGATAATACCTCCCTTATTTGTTGTCGGTGGATCGATGGTATTAATTTTATTACAAAATGACTTAGGGACTGACATATTAATAGGTGGAACAGTGTTAATTATGTTCTTCTGTTCAGGAGTTAATGTTAACTTGTGGATAAAAAGATTTTTATTAACATCTGTCGTGTGGATTCCAGCGTTGTATTTTATTGGAAACTATAAATTGAGTCAATACCAAAAAGCGCGATTTTCAGTTTTCCTTGATCCATTTAGTGATCCACAAAAGGATGGATTTCAATTAATAAATTCATTTGTTGGAATTGCCTCAGGTGGGTTAAATGGTAGAGGATTAGGAAATAGTATACAAAAGTATGGCTACTTACCAGAGCCGCAAACGGATTTTATTATGGCGATTATATCTGAAGAACTAGGTTTTATAGGTGTAGCTATCATTTTAATCTGTTTACTACTTATTATCATTCGTTCGTTTAGAGTGGCACAAAAATGTAAAGATCCATTTGGAAGTTTAATTGCAATCGGAATTGCAAGTTTAATTGGAATACAAACATTTGTTAATGTTGGTGGTATGTCTGGATTAATACCGCTTACAGGGGTACCTTTACCGTTTATTAGTTATGGTGGTAGTTCTTTATTGGCTAATCTAATCGCGATGGGTATATTATTAAATATTGCTAGTCATGTAAAACGAAAAGAGAAACAGCAAAATGAGGAAATGAAAGAAAGAGAACAAGATGGACCACGTCTTGTAGTTGTAAAATAAAAAACACATTGTGCTTTAGAGCGCGATGTGTTTTTTATTTTTTAGAAATATTAAATATGATACATTAATTGGTATTTATAATAAAAAATATATCACATTAAATCAAATGTGATATACAATTAAGTTGTTAGAAAAGGAAGAGGTATGCTATACTATTTTTGTGAAACAAATTCCACAGAAAACTTATCATTTGTTAAAAAATAAGGTATGATGGATAAAAATAAAGTGAAGCTTTCTAAGTATAATATAATGTAGAAAGTGAAGAACTTCACGCTCTTTAGGGTGTGTATATATTTTATCTCTAGAGTGGTAGGAAAGTAGAGGGGGAAAATCATGACAAAGCTGCAACGTATTCAAAAAGTATTGGTAGCTAACCGTGGAGAGATTGCAATTCGTGTGTTTCGAGCTTGTTCGGAGCTTGGATTAAAAACAGTTGCAATCTATTCTAAAGAGGATAGTGGTTCTTATCATCGTTATAAAGCCGATGAATCCTATTTAGTTGGGGAAGGGAAAAAGCCAATTGATGCTTATCTAGATATTGAGGGCATTATTGAGATTGCGAAAAGTAATCATGTAGATGCAATTCACCCTGGATATGGTTTCTTGTCAGAAAATATTCAATTCGCAAAACGTTGTGAAGAAGAAGGAATTATCTTTATCGGTCCAAAAAGTAAGCATTTAGATATGTTTGGAGATAAAGTGAAAGCAAGAACACAAGCGCAGCTAGCACAAATTCCAGTTATTCCTGGTAGTGATGGTCCAGTAGATTCGGTAGAAGAAGTTAAAGAATTTGCTGAAAAGTATGATTACCCGATTATAATTAAAGCTTCCCTTGGTGGTGGCGGCCGTGGTATGCGTATTGTACGTACTAGTGAAGAATTAAGAGAATCGTATAATCGAGCGAAGTCAGAAGCGAAAGCAGCCTTTGGTAATGATGAAGTATACGTTGAAAAATTCGTTGAAAAACCTAAACATATAGAAGTTCAAATTTTAGCAGATGAAGAGGGAAATGTTGTTCATTTATACGAGCGAGATTGTTCTGTACAACGTCGTCATCAAAAAGTTGTAGAAATAGCACCAAGTGTATCACTTTCAGATGATTTACGTCAGCGTATTTGTGATGCTGCTGTTAAGTTAACGAAAAATGTAAATTATTTAAACGCAGGAACAGTTGAATTCCTTGTGAAAGATGATAATTTCTATTTCATTGAAGTAAATCCGCGTGTTCAAGTAGAGCATACAATTACAGAAATGATTACAGGAGTTGACATCGTTCAATCACAAATTTTAATAGCTGATGGACATGCATTACATAGCAAATTGGTAGGTGTTCCAAAGCAAGAGGAAGTTGTTGTACATGGATTTGCAATACAATCTCGTGTAACGACTGAGGATCCACTAAATAATTTCATGCCGGATACTGGAAAAATTATGGCATATCGATCAGGTGGTGGCTTTGGAGTTCGTCTTGATACAGGTAATAGTTTCCAAGGTGCTGTTATTACACCGTACTATGATTCTTTACTTGTAAAAGTTACAACATGGGCGCTTACTTTTGAACAAGCTGCTGCAAAAATGGAACGTAACTTAAAAGAATTCCGTATTCGTGGTATTAAAACTAATATTCCATTCCTAGAGAATGTAGTAAAACATAAAAACTTCTTATCAGGGGAATATGACACTTCATTTATTGATGCGTCACCTGAATTATTCTTGTTCCCGAAACGTAAAGACCGCGGAACGAAAATGTTAAATTACATCGGGACAGTAACAGTAAATGGCTTCCCGGGAGTAGGGAAAAAAGAGAAACCAATTTTCCCGGATGCTCGTATACCGAATGTATTACACTCAGAGCCGATCCAAAATGGAACGAAACAAATTTTGGATGAGCGTGGAGCAGACGGATTAGTAAAATGGGTACAAGATCAAAAACGTGTACTTTTAACGGATACAACATTCCGGGATGCGCATCAGTCATTACTTGCAACGCGTATTCGTACAAAAGATTTACATCAAATTGCAGAGCCGACAGCGAGAATGTTACCGAATTTATTCTCAGCGGAAATGTGGGGCGGTGCAACGTTTGATGTTGCATATCGTTTCTTAAAAGAAGATCCATGGGAACGATTACTAGATCTTCGTGAAAAAATGCCAAATGTTTTATTCCAAATGTTACTTCGTTCTTCAAACGCAGTTGGTTACAAAAACTATCCGGATAATTTAATTCAAAAGTTTGTGGAGTGTTCTGCTCAAGCTGGAATTGATGTGTTCCGTATTTTTGATAGCTTAAACTGGGTAGAAGGTATGAGAGTTGCAATTGATGCTGTACGAGATACTGGTAAAATTGCAGAAGCAACGATGTGCTACACAGGGGATATTCATGATCCGTTACGTAGTAAATATGATTTAAATTACTATAAAAATTTAGCAAAAGAATTAGAAGCATCAGGAGCTCACATTTTAGGTATTAAAGATATGGCGGGCTTACTAAAACCAAACGCAGCATATGATTTAGTTTCAGCATTAAAAGAGACGGTATCGATTCCGATTCACCTGCACACACACGATACGAGTGGAAATGGTATATTAACGTATACGAAAGCAATTGAAGCAGGTGTTGACATTGTCGATGTAGCAGTAAGTTCTATGGCTGGGCAAACGTCACAGCCAAGTGCGAACACGCTATACTATGCGTTAGGTGGAAACGAAAGACAGCCAGATGTTAATATAGATTCATTAGAAAAACTATCTCATTACTGGGAAGATGTACGTAAATACTACGCACCGTTTGAAAGTGGTATGAATGCTCCTCATACAGAGGTATATATGCACGAAATGCCAGGCGGACAGTATAGTAATTTACAACAACAAGCGAAAGCGGTTGGCTTAGGAGATCGATTCGATGAAGTGAAAGTAATGTACCGCCGTGTGAATGACATGTTTGGTGATATTGTTAAAGTAACGCCATCATCTAAAGTTGTCGGTGATATGGCATTATTTATGGTTCAAAATCACTTAACAGAACAAGATGTTTTAGAGCGTGGGCATTCTATGGACTTCCCAGGGTCTGTCGTTGAAATGTTCTCAGGAGATTTGGGGCAGCCATACGGTGGTTTCCCGAAAAAGTTACAAGAAATTATTTTAAAAGGGAAAGAACCATTAACAGTAAGACCAGGTGAATTATTAGAGCCAGTAGATTTCGATGCGTTAAAAGAAGAGCTATTCCATAAACTTGGGCGCGAAGTGACGATTTTTGATGTCGTTGCATATGCATTATATCCAAAAGTATTTATGGATTACGAAAAAGTTGCTGAGCTTTATGGAAGTGTATCTGTGCTTGATACACCGACATTCTTCTATGGTATGAGACTTGGTGAAGAAATCGATGTGGAAATTGAGCAAGGTAAAACATTGATGGTTAAACTAGTGTCAATCGGAGAGCCTCAGGCAGATGGAAATCGTATTCTTTACTTGGAGTTTAATGGTCAACCACGTGAGATTGTTGTGAAAGACGAAAGTGTGAAAGCAACAGTTGCACAACGTGTGAAAGGAAACCGTGAAAATCCAAACCACATTAGTGCAACAATGCCAGGAACGGTTATTAAAGTCGTTGTAAAAGAAGGCGATGAAGTGAAAAAAGGCGATTCTATGGCAATTACTGAAGCGATGAAAATGGAAACGACAGTTCAAGCGCCGTTCAATGGTAAAGTGAAAAAAGTATATGTTAACGATGGAGATGCAATTCAAACGGGTGACTTACTCATTGAATTAGATCACTAAAATAGAAAAGAGCTGTGGAAATGCAGCTCTTTTTCTTTATTGTAAAAAAATACCTTGCCAATTCGGCAAGGTATTTTAATTTATTTTGTTTGTTTAGAAGTTGATTCAGCTTCTTTTGCATTCACTTTACTTCTTGTTCCTAACATAACTAAATAGCATAGTACAGCAAACAAGCAAGAAATGAATAGGGAATGTAATAATGCCATTGCTAAACTAGCATTTGTAAATACGACTAAAATTCCTACTATGGCTTGAAGTGTAACAAGGATAAATGAAATGATCCATCCCCAGTATACGACAGGCTGCTGCTTGTAATGGCGAATAGCGAGAATCATCGCGTATAGTATCCAAACAAAGATTAACATGGCTGCCAATCTATGTCCCATTTGAACCCACTCATGTAGTTGAGTCGGCATAGGTCTATTTTTGCTACATAAAGGGAAGTCTGGACAGGCTAAGCTAGCTCGTTCGTGACGTACTAAAGCTCCTGTGTAGACAACGAGATAACAGTAAATTGTTACACCATAAATATGAAATTTCATTTTTTTGTCCATAATAAGTGAACGTGCATCAAATTTCTGGTCAATTTCAAAGATGAGACACGTTAATAAAATGACAGAAGCAAATGAAATTAAGGAAATACCAAAATGGATAGCAAGTACAGCTGGCATTTGCCCCCAGACAACTGCAGCGGCTCCCATTAATGCTTGTGCAACTAAAAATACGAAGGATAAAATTGCTAACGTTTTTGTTTCGCGCACATGTTTATAATATTTCCAGGACAAAATACAAAGGAGAGTGACAAGAATTCCTGCTGATCCTGATGTAAGGCGGTGACTTAGTTCAATAATAGTTTCCATTGATAAATTAGATGGAACAAATTCACCGTTACAAAGTGGCCATGATTTACCGCAGCCTTGGCCGGAACCTGTTTTTGTAACTAAAGCGCCTCCTAATAAAACTATTAATAAATCAAGACTTGTAATGACTGCTAACCATTTAATAAAGCGTTGCAATCTCTTTCACCATCTTTCTGCTATGAAGTTATTGCGAAATATTTTCATTCCATTATGTATAGAATAAAACGCGCTAGTTCCTATGATATATAAAAAATAATAAAATAGCAAAGAAATGGCGGGTGTAGACAGGGGAGAGAAAATCGGTGTGGAAATAGAATGTATAAGGGAATTTTTGGTTGAAAAACAGGCTATTTTGAAAAGAAATGGGGAGAATACGTGTTAAATATGACAAAAAAGTTTATTATAGAAGGTAACATCATGTTATGATAAGGATAAGTCAGAATTCAGTTTTTTATATTCGACACAAAAAGTTCATGTTTTCTTCACAAAATGTTCGGGAAATATGATTTAATATATTGGAGTATGGGCGTAGATTAGTAGTAGAATGGGTTAACAATATTTCTACTGTAATAATATTGCTATATAAAAGCGAATTATTTCATTCGAAATAGACGCAAAAAAGAAAGATGAAAGTTTTAAGAGGGGGTTAAAGTGATGAACCATGCAACAACTGAGCTGCATGATGAGTCTGCTGTTACAAGCGTACCGGAAACAACTCGGCTACAAGATTTAAAAGCACTCGTTAAAATGGGGATTGTAAACTCAAATACACTTACTGTATTTACAGGATTTTGGTTGGCGTTACACTTTAATGGATTAAGTGTAATGGATAATCTGGATAAGCTATTTTTTACAATCGTTGGTTCTGGATTAGTTATGGCAGGGGTATGTTGTTTAAACAACTACATTGATCGAGACATCGATCCATTAATGGAAAGAACAAAGACCCGTCCAACGGTTACTGGAAAGTATAAACCAGGATTTGCACTTACATTTGGATTAGTTATATTACTTCTTGGGTTTGTATTTTTATTATTAACAACACCAATGGCAGTATTAATGGGATTTATTGGTGCTTTCACATATGTTGTTCTATATACTTTATGGACAAAGAGAAAGTATACACTAAATACTGTTGTAGGTAGTATATCTGGGGCAGTTCCACCTTTAATTGGATGGGCAGCAATCGATCCATCTTTAGGCCATCCAATTGCTTGGATGCTATTTTTAATTATGTTTATTTGGCAAATCCCACATTTCCTTGCATTAGCGATGAAACGTGTTGATGAATATCGAAATGCAGGAATTCCAATGCTTCCTGTAGTTCATGGATTTGAAATTACGAAACGCCAAATTATGATTTGGACAGTATGTTTATTACCACTACCATTTTATATGAGTGGACTAGGGATAACATTTATGGTAATTGCAACATTGCTTAACATCGGTTGGATCGTTTTAGGATTTTATGGCTTCCGTAAGCAAGATGACATCAAATGGTCTGTACAAATGTTTGTTTATTCCCTAAATTATTTAACAATCTTATTTGTATTAATGATTGTAGTTACATTCTTCTAAGACAACGACATAATTGGATTTCTTTACGTTGAGATTTACTTTACTTAACTATAAAGTACAATCTAATTCACAAGGAAAGTGGGGGTTGTTTGTATGAAGAAACAGTGGCGACTGCTTTCGTTCGTTTCACTGCTGGCTTTACTGTTAGGGGGATGCGGTAAAGCCTTTCAATCTACTTTAATTCCGCAAGGAGAAGTAGCAAAAATGCAATATGATTTGCTCTTATTAGCGAGTGCAATCATGGTAGGAGTAGTACTAGTAGTTACTATTATTTTCTTGTATGTAATTGTGCGTTTCCGACAAAAGAAAGGTCAGGAAGATTATATTCCAGAGCAAGTTGAAGGGAATCACAAGCTAGAAATTATATGGACAGTTATTCCGATTATTCTTTTACTAATCTTAGCTGTTCCGACGGTTACATATACATTCAAACTTGCTGATGTAAGTGCGATGGAGAAAAAGAATATTGATAAAGATACTATCGTTGTTGATGTAACAGCGAATCTTTATTGGTGGGAATTTTCTTATAAATCAGAAAAAATAGTAACTTCTCAAGATTTAGTCATCCCCACAGGTAAGAAAGTGTATTTGAATTTGAAGGGTGCCGATATTAAACACTCATTTTGGGTTCCGTCTTTAGCTGGAAAAATGGATACAAATACAGACAATGTGAACAAAATGTGGTTAAAGGCAGATAAATCGGGCACTTATAATGGTTTTTGTACAGAATTTTGCGGCCCATCACATTCTTTAATGCAATTCAAAGTGAAAGCTTTAGATGAAAGCGAGTACAAAAAGTGGCTTGCTGATATGAAGAAGATTGATGGGAAGAAAGAAGTAGCTTCAACAAAGGCGCAAGAGGGCCAAGAAATATTTAATAAAAGCTGTATTGGTTGTCACGCAGTAGGATCTAATGATAGTAGACCACCTTCCGCTCGTATCGCACCAAACTTAGCAAACTTTGCGGATCGCGATACAGTTGCCGGCATTGCCGAAAACAATGAAGAAAACTTAAAAAAATGGCTGAAAGATCCTGAAAATATGAAACCAGGAAATAAAATGACTGGTAAATATGGCAACTTAACGGATGATCAAATTGATGCATTAAATGCATACTTACAAACGTTAAAAGTTGAAAAGTAAAGAGGGATTATTCGCGAAGGGGAGGTTGAAAACGTGAGTTCTGTAGCAAAAAAACAGGGGATGGGTGCTGTCATATGGGATTATTTAACGACAGTAGACCATAAAAAGATTGCCATTCTCTATTTAATTGCAGGTGGATTGTTTTTTATAATAGGCGGAATAGAAGCTTTATTTATTCGCCTTCAATTAGCGATTCCTAACAACGCTTTTCTTGTTGGGGATGCTTATAATCAAGTATTAACCATGCACGGTACAACAATGATTTTCCTCGCAGCTATGCCACTCGTGTTTGCATTTATGAACGCCGCTGTACCACTTCAAATTGGTGCACGTGATGTAGCGTTCCCGTTTTTGAATTCACTCGGATTTTGGTTATTTTTCTTTGGTGGAGTATTTTTAAATTTAAGTTGGTTTTTAGGTGGAGCACCTGATGCAGGATGGACATCTTATGCATCTTTAGCTTTAGCCTCTAAAGGCCATGGTGTTGATTTTTATGTACTCGGCTTGCAAATCTCCGGTATAGGTACATTAATTGGAGGTATTAACTTCCTTGTAACCATTATTAATATGCGTGCGCCAGGGATGACATATATGCGTATGCCGATGTTTACATGGACGACATTTGTAACATCTTCACTAATATTATTCGCTTTTCCGCCGTTAACTGTAGGATTAGGACTTTTAATGTTAGATCGTTTATTTGGAACAAGTTTCTTTAATCCAGCACTGGGCGGGAATACAATTATATGGGAGCATTTATTCTGGATTTTCGGTCATCCAGAAGTATACATTCTTATACTCCCAGCTTTCGGAATATTCTCAGAAATCTTTGCCACATTTTCGAAAAAACGATTATTTGGTTATTCGTCAATGGTGTTTGCGACAGTATTAATTGGATTCTTAGGATTTATGGTATGGGCGCATCATATGTTTACTGTTGGGCTGGGTCCAGTTGCGAATGCTATTTTCTCAGTTGCAACAATGGCGATTGCGGTTCCGACCGGTATTAAAATATTCAACTGGCTCTTTACAATGTGGGGCGGAAGTATACGTTTTACGACACCGATGATGTGGGCAGTAGCTTTCATTCCATCATTCGTAATGGGGGGAGTTACAGGTGTTATGCTAGCATCTGCACCAGCTGATTATCAATTTCATGATAACTATTTCGTAGTAGCTCATTTTCATTATGTAATCGTCGGCGGTGTTGTATTTGGTTTACTTGCAGGAGCTCATTATTATTGGCCACTCATGTTTAATAAAGTATTAAATGAAACGTTAGGAAAGATAACATTTTGGCTATTCTTTATCGGTTTCCATTTAACGTTCTTCATTCAGCATTTCCTTGGGTTGATCGGTATGCCGCGTCGTTACTACACATA
This sequence comes from Bacillus basilensis, assembly GCF_050630465.1. NCBI lineage: Bacteria > Bacillati > Bacillota > Bacilli > Caryophanales > Bacillaceae > Bacillus > Bacillus basilensis. Next base: position 367,400 of record NZ_JBNTQO010000002.1, read on the forward strand.
CCTTGAAGGTCAAGGGTTGGAAATGGGGAATATGATTAGTTCTATTGGAGCGGTGTTTATGGCTCTTGGAACGATTGTTCTTCTATTCAATGTAATTAAAACAACAGTATCAAAAGAAAAGGCTGGTCGTGATCCATGGGATGCACGAACGTTAGAATGGACGATGCCAGCACCTACACCAGAATATAACTTTAAACAATTACCATTTGTTCGCGGGTTAGATCCGTTTTGGATTGAAAAACGTGAAGGGAATAAAGAGATGACAGCGGCGGAACCAGTTGGTGATATTCATATGCCAAATCCATCATTTTCACCATTTATCATTTCTTTAGGATTGTTTATAGCGGCATTCGGTGCAATGTATATGCAGGGTGGAAAAGATAAGTTTTGGTTATTAGTAGCAATTATTGGTTTAATTATCACATTTGGCGCAATGTTCCTACGTTCAGTAATCGATGATCATGGATATCATATTCATAAGGAAGATTTAGAAGATAAGGGGGGCAAGGCATAATGCATGTAGATGAAAAATTAACGAATGAAACATTTCCAGCAGAGCCTGAAAAAGCAACCCTTGAGGGAAAAAATAAGTTTGTCGGTTTTTGGTTATTTCTTGGAGGCGAAACAGTATTGTTCGCTTCCTTATTTGGCACATATTTAGCGTTAAAGAATTCTACAAATGGTGGACCAACATCTCAAGAGATGTTCCAAATGCCACTTGTTTTCATTATGACGATGCTTTTATTAACGAGTAGCTTAACGAGCGTATATGCGATGTATCATATGAAAAACTTTAACTTTAAGAAAATGCAACTTTGGCTGTTAGTAACAGTGTTGCTAGGTTTAGGGTTTTTAGGGTTTGAGATATATGAGTTTTATCATTATACGCATGAATTTAAGCATACTATGAGAAGTAGTGCCTTTGGTTCCGCGTTTTATGCTCTTGTTGGTACACATGGACTCCACGTATTGTTTGGGTTGTGTTGGATTTTAACATTAATCTGTAGAAATGCGAAGAGGGGTCTAAATTTATACAATGCACCGAAGTTTTATGTTGCATCGATTTATTGGCACTTTATTGACGTAGTTTGGGTGTTTATTTTCACTGTAGTATATTTAATGGGAATGGTGGGATAAACAAATGGCGATAAAGCAAACGAATAATCCTAAAGTTGATCTTGTTTATCGGAAGAGGAAAAGTGCAGAGGAAATGAAGCATCAAGTTATTACATTTGCATTAATGATTTTTTTAACATTAGTTGCGTTTGTAGCAGTAGCATATCCGAAAACGTTTAGTCCGACTTTCTCAGTACCATTTATTTTACTATTAGCAGTGGTACAAGTAATTTTTCAATTGTATTATTTTATGCATATGAGTCATAAAGGACATGAAGCGGCAAGTTTCTTTCTTTATTCTGGTCTGTTAATCGGGTTAATTACAATTTTAGCTTTTATGACAATTGTGTGGATTTGAAAAGTGAAGAATAAGGGAGCTTGTGTTGTCACAGCTCCCTCTTCATATTATGTGAAAGGATAACCTTAAGAAGGTAGGTGTGACAATGAGTAACTTGTGGATATTTGGTTTTCAAGCTCTATGGAGTCCAATCTTTTTATTATTTATGCTTTCGATCCTTATTGGGTATTTTTTAATTATTGGGCCATATAGAATGCGATTTGAACATGCGACGAAGGTAAGTAAGAAGCAAGTTTTCTATTTTACGACCGGTATTGTTCTTTTGTATTTTGTAAAGGGAGGGCCTATTGATTTAATTGGTCATATTATATTTAGTGCACATATGTTTGAAATGGCAGTTATGTATATTGCAGTTCCGCCGTTATTGTTGCTTGGTATACCAGTTTGGTTATATCGTTATATTACTTCCTTTAAGTTCGTTCAAATTATATTAAAGGTATTTGCTAAGCCACTTATTGCATTGTTTGTATTTAATGGCCTGTTTTCTTTTTATCATTTACCAATTGTTTTTGATGCAGTAAAACAAAGTCAAATTGCTCATCCTATTTGTCTAGCTATATTGTTCTTTACGGCGATCATGATGTGGTGGCCGATGCTAAATCCATTACCAGAATATCAAACGTTAAGTGATATAAAGAAACTTGGTTACATGTTTGCTAATGGTATATTATTAACGCCAGCTTGCGCGTTAATCATTTTTGCGACTGCACCGTTGTTTGCAACATATACGGATCCGGCTGCTTGGATGAAGGCGATGGAATTATGTGTACCAGCAGGAACTTTATCAGATTTAAATATAACTGGACCAGAATTTTTACACTGGATGCCAGTTGTACAAGATCAACAAACAGGCGGCATCATCATGAAAATTGTCCAGGAAATAGTGTATGGTACAATTATCGGCTATGTATTCTTTCGATGGGCGCGTCGAGAGCGTGAAAAGGATAAAGAGCAGTTGCAGCAATTACCGCCGTATTTACAAACGAAATAAAAGTGAGTGCATCATATTGATGCACTCACTTTTATTTTATTCAATGATTTGGAATTCTTTTAACTCTTTTTCGATATTTTGTAGGAGCTGTTCACTTTTTTGAAGTACATTCGTTGGGAAAGTTTCGCCATCACCATATTCAACGCCGTGAGGATAATAATGTTTACCTAATAAGGGAGGAAGTAGCTTTATTTCAGCGTGTCTACTACCAATGTCACCTTCAACAGCTAAACCTTGTACACGCAAATAATAAACATCATTTAATATTTCAAATTTATAATCGTATGTAACTCGTTCATAATCCCACTGTCCAGCAAGTACAAAATGGTTCTTTTCCATAATCTCTGTTAATAGTGTTAAATCAACGACTGCCCCATTAAATTTCGTATTTGTAAATTGCATATAATACCTCCTCTTTTAATGTTACATCATTATTTTTATAATAGTATGAATAATAAGAAAGTGCAATTCATATTGAGAGAAAAGGGATAATCCAGACTTTTTTTGCGAAAATATGATATAGTGAAAAGAGTACGGTACACACAAAAAAGGAAAGAAAAGGATTTGTGTATATCTCAATTTTATGTTTTGTGCAGGAGGTATATCGATTGAAGAAATTATTGCGTATCGTAATGATTACATTTTTAATTTTAGCTGTTGATTTATACGGGAAATTACTCGTTTCACAATATATATTAACCCCATCTCAATCAAAGCAAGAAAATAAAATTGTGAAAAAGAAAAAACAAGTAAATGAAGACTCTTCCGATACTGTTTTAAATATGATTGGTGGGGACTCTGAAAATTTATTAGCAAAATGGGGCGAACCTTCTCGAATAGAGCCATCTGCTTACGGATATGAATGGTGGGTATACAGTCAAGATTTAGCTCAGTATGTTCAATTTGGGGTTGCTGAACGTAAAGTTGTAACGGCGTATGTTGCTGGTGAGCAAGTTAAGGTGCCGCCCTATTATATAAATGAAAAGTATGAAGACGTGTATAAAAAGAATCCACTCTCTCATGAGATTTCGTTAAAAAGAGGGAAAAATAGTTATCAATTTGAGTTATCTGATACCGAAGTGATGGAACAACCATTAATACCTGTAGAAGATGGCTGGGCACAATTATATTTTGATCATTTTACACATGAGCTTGTTGGTGTTCGTTATATGGATGACGAAACATTATTACGTCAAAGACCGTATCAGCTTGTTTATTCAGGTGAATTACTAGCAGAGCAACCATTGACTCCAGATAAACTGAAACAAATAGAGAATGGGAATATGCAACAAATTTTTGATTTAACAAATATTATTCGAAGCCGTCATAAGTTACCGTTGTTAGCTTGGGATCAACAAACAGCAGATGTGGCAATTGGTCATAGTAAAGATATGAAGGATAATAATTACTTTTCACACGATTCACCTACATTAGGTACGTTAGGAGATCGTTTGCAGCGCGGGAAAGTAGGATTTCAACTTGCTGGTGAGAACATAGCGGCGCAACATAGTGATGGAATTGCGGCGTTGCAAGGTTGGTTAAATAGTGAGGGACATAGAAAGAATTTATTGAATGAACAATTTACAGGATTAGGTGTTGGTGTATACGATAAGTTTTATACACAAAACTTTATTCGGAAGTAAAGTGAAATTGTAAGTTGTGGCTGGGACACCTCCCGGATAATTGCTTTGTATTCAATGAATTGTAGGTGCGAAACTTATCCTATGCAAATAGAAGAAAAAAAAGGTGCATGAATCGTCTAAAAATAGGCGAACCATGCGCCTTTTTTTTCTTACTATATAGTAGATATACATGAAGAGGTGAGGATTATGCCAACAACAAAAGGACCGTTACATCCATCGGTTCAACAGTTTAAAGAGTTTGTAAACCATCACCCTAAAATGGTTCATGAAGTTAGAAGTGGTCACAAAACTTGGCAACAGTTTTATGAGGAATGGTACTTACTTGGTGAAGAAGATCCGATATGGGCAACTTTTAGACCTGATGGAGCGCCTGCTTTTTCTTCGGTAAAAGAAAATAAAAAAGAAAAAGAAAAAGAAAAAGATAATCGAACTGAAGAGGAAAAAACTGCTGATGTGATGGGACAAATGCTTTCTTTCTTTAAAAAGCTAGATGTAGAACAAATGCAACACCATTTAGCCAATGTAACGAGTGCTATTGGTAGTGTGCAACAAGTTTTTCAACAATTTCAAGGAAAGCGCACACAGCAAGAAGAAAGTACTTCCGAAAATAATCCATTTTTCTTTCAGAAGGATTAGGGGGAAAGCGGATGAGAGCAGAAATTATGGAGTTTATAAAGGCTGATGAGGATTTATCTCGCTATATTAGGGAGCAACCGTACTGGTATAGAAAACTAACGCGAAACCCTGAAGAAAAAGAGGCATTTGAGTTAGCGGCCATGCAACATTTCAAAAAAACGATACCAGATAAAGTTGAGAAATTTCAAAATCAATTGGCAGTTGCTTCCATTATGATCGATATGTTTCAGTATATGAAGCAGCAAAATACAACATAATTGGAAGGGAAAACTATGTCCGTCATGCAGAACTTTTGATACAATAGAAGCGGATTATTTAAAAAGGAGTTGCAGCATGAGCATGACGGAAATTTGTTTAGTACGACATGGACAAACTGATTGGAATTTTCAAGAGATTATTCAGGGACGTGAAGATATTCCACTTAATGAAGTAGGGAAGAAGCAAGCGAGCCAAAGTGCGGCTGCTTTGCAAGCAGAGGCATGGGATATAATTATAAGTAGCCCATTAATTAGAGCGCAAGAAACAGCTAAGGAAATTGCAGGGGCTACTGGGTTACAATCGATTTTATTAGATGAGCGATTTGTTGAACGTAATTTTGGTGAAGCTTCTGGGAAGCCGGTTGCGACTGTTAGGGAATTAATTGCAGAAGGTAAAGTAGAAGGTATGGAGCAAGATGAAGAGATTGTAGCTCGTTGTTTTGCTGCGGTAAAAGATGTTGCAGAAACTCATTCTGGCAAACGTATTATCATTGTAGCCCATTCACATGCGATAAAAGCAATTTTACATGCAATTGCACCAGAAGATATTACGTTTAAAACACCGTTAAAAAACGCATGTATTAGTTATGTGAACGAAAATAGTGGGAAATGGGATGTTCTTAAATATAATATTGCGGAACATATTAACGTATAAGTGTGTGCTGACATTATATAAAAAATAGTTAGAATGATGTCTTTCTATTTAGTGAGACACTTCAATTAGTAGTTCTATTCTAAATGTGGTATGATGAATACTCGGAGGTGTCTCTCATGATTGTAGCGACGCTAGAAAGCGTATTAATATTAGATAAGGCAGAGCAGCTTGCAAAAGCGATCATCTGTTCAGATATAGCAGAAGATTATCGTAAGTGTTATAAAGAATTGCATGAAGATATGGAAGTTCAGACGTTAATTCAGCAATTTACAGCGATGAAAGAACGATATGAAGAAGTGCAACGTTTCGGTAAATACCATCCTGACTATACTTTTGTTTCGACGAAAATGAGGGAGTTAAAGCGTTCTGTAGACTTACATGATAAGATTGCAGCTTTTAAACGAGTAGAAACGGCTTTGCAAAAGTTGTTAGATGAAGTTAGTGTAGCAATCGGTTCTGAGGTGTCTTCTTCCATCAAAGTTCCAACAGGAAATCCATTTTTTGATGCTGGTGGCTGTGGTGGCGGTTGTGGTACCGGCGGAGGTTGCGGCTGTAAAAAAACGGGGTAATTTACCCCGTTTTTTAGAAGATAGAAGAAAACGTATACAGAGTTTGTCCTGTAATGTTATAAATTTCTGATTGGTTTTCATAAAATATAAAATATATGTTTTTAAAAGGAGAAGATGGAGAAGATTATGTTCGGGCAACGACAAAGTATGATTGTTTATTTACATTCATTGAAACATGCCAAGATTTTAAGGAAATATGGTAACATACATTACATATCAAAACGCTTAAAATACGCAGTAGTATATTGTGATATGGAACAAATTGAGCATATGATGCAAAAGTTGAATAAACTTCCTTTTGTGAAAAAGATAGAACAGTCGTACCGCCCGTACTTAAAAACGGAATTTGAAAATTCACGTCCTGATCGGGCAAAGGAATACGATTATAGCTAATAGAAAAAATCCCCTGCTAATTTTAGTGGGGGATTTTTTACTTGAAATAACACTTTATTTCATTGGAGGAATGAAATTATTCATTCGTAAAATACCAATTAAATGGTTGAAAAACAGTTCTTTTTCTGGGAAAGTTGTGGATGGTTTTACCGTAAAGGTAGTTACTTTTTTCCCTAGTTGTTCTGCCGTTTCTTCAAATAAAATGACGCGTTTACTTTTTTTATTTTCAAGTACAGGAATGCCTTCACGACATATGTATAATGGTTGGAAATCACCAGTAGTAGTTGGTTTTAATATTACAACAAGTGAGCACACTTTTTTTTCATTTTTAATCGTTTCAAATTGTAACATATGTGCTATACGTTCTTGATTTGCTTTGGCAATTTCAAGTAATTCATATAAATCAGAGTAGCCTTCTCCGAGTTCTATAAAGCGTTGAATCATATTTTTTCCTCCTCTTTCTTTTACTGTATCATCTCGCTTTTTAAATGAAAAGTAGACAAATAAAAAAAACCCTGCAAAGCAGGGCCCTTCTTATACTAGCATGTACTAGTAAGAAGGCAAAGGGAGAGGAGAAACCGGAGGAAGAACTTATGGGGAAACGTAAGTCTTCTCCGCGGTTGGCAACAACATCGAAGGTGATGTTGTTATAATTATTTATGTCCAATCTAAATGAAGATATACATCATCAAATTAAATTTTATGTTGGGCTTTTTATTTTTCTTTTTTTTATTTTATGATAGGATAAAAAAGGTAAAGTGAAACTTTAATCGACGGGGTATTCCTTGCTGATTATTAGCCTTCACCAATTGGGCGTTAACGCGGGATAAAGTGAAACGAATATACATAATGGATTCGTGTTAGCGAATGGTGAGATGAATACATAAAAATGCAGAGCGGTTATTTTAAGCTAAGTTCTCTTAGTGTTCGTTGAAAGATGAACAGACTAGTATGGTTTGGTAGCGGTTACTGAATGGAGAAGGGTTTTCTATAATTGCTCGTTAGATTGAAATAAAGGTAGTGACAACAGATGAGAGTAGTTTCAGGAAAATGTAAAGGGCACCCACTTAAAGCGGTGCCAGGTAATACAACACGTCCAACGACAGATAAAGTAAAAGAATCAATTTTTAATATGATAGGTCCTTATTTTGATGGTGGTACTGCTCTTGATTTATTTGGGGGTAGTGGTGGTCTTGGAATCGAAGCGATAAGTAGAGGGATTGATAAAGCAATCTTTGTTGATCGAGATAATAAAGCGATAAAAGTCATTCATCAAAATTTAGAAAGTTGCAGAATACAGGAACAAGCTGAAGTATATCGAAATGATGCAGAGCGTGCGGTCAAAGCGCTCATAAAGCGTGAAATGTCATTCGACCTTATACTAATAGATCCTCCATATAAAGATCAAAAAATTGTATCTTTAATTAGTGTGATGGATCAACATGGATTGCTACATAGAGATGGATTAATTATGTCAGAGCACGGTAATGATGTGGTTTTACCTGATTCTATAGGTGATCTTGTAAAAGTAAGAGCTGAAAATTATGGGATTACAGCAATATCGATTTATAAGTATGAAGGTGAGGAGACAGAATGACAAGTATAGCTATTTCTTCAGGGAGTTTTGATCCAATTACCCTTGGACATCTGGATATTATTAAAAGGGGAGCGAAAGTGTTTGATGAAGTGTACGTAGTCGTTTTAAACAATTCATCAAAAAAACCGTTCTTTTCGGTTGAAGAACGCCTAGATTTAATTCGTGAAGCAACAAAGGATATCCCGAATGTAAAAGTAGATTCACATAGTGGACTATTAGTGGAGTATGCAAAAATGCGTAATGCAAACGCGATTTTACGTGGGTTGCGAGCGGTTTCTGATTTTGAATATGAGATGCAAATTACTTCTATGAATCGAAAATTAGATGAAAACATTGAAACATTTTTCATTATGACAAACAACCAATATTCATTTTTAAGCTCGAGCATTGTGAAAGAAGTTGCGAGATATGGAGGAAGCGTAGTAGATCTTGTGCCTCCTGTTGTAGAACGTGCTTTAAAAGAAAAGTTTCAAACCCCGTTAAAGTGAACGGGGTTTTTCTTTGTGGCTACGAAAAAATAATAAGATAACATATACATATAAACAAAATAATGTAAATATCGGTCCATAGTGTACAAAAGATGTCCAAATTTCATGTAGTATAGAAGAATGATTCGATAAAAAGACGGGGATATCTTTTTGAATAGGTGAAAAAGAGCTTACTTTTTCATAAAATGGTTTCCAAAATATAAAAGTAAAAATAGGGGCAAGAATACTTTGGATAATTCGTGCGAAAAAATAGGGCTTAAATCGGATATCTGTTTCAGCTAATATGCTAGCAACTTGTGCCTGAATAGAAAGGCCACTAAATGCTAAAATAAAGCTTGTTACCATAGCTTGCTGCAGGAGGGGTGTTTCATTTATTTGACTAATCATTTGGCTTCCGAGAGTCATTTCAAAAATGCCAGATAATATCGGAATACTAAATTCGGTAGTTAGTTGGAAGAATGATAAAATATGTTGCATAATAAAAGAGAGGGCTGCTGTAATATGAAATACAGTAATCATTTTATTTAAAACAGAGAATAAAATAATAAATCCACCAATCATAAGTAGCGTTTGAATAGAAGAAACGATAGCGTCCCCAAGTAATTTTCCTATTGGCCTTTTTTCTTGCATGCGTGTCTCGTGTAGGATTGAAAAAGGGTTTTGAAAAGGGCGTTTTTTAGTAGTATGTTTATCATTCTTGGAAATTTTGTTATTGCCGTAAAAACGCATCAGTAACCCAACGGCAAAGTTACTTAAATAATGTGCAGCAGCTAATACGATTCCTAATTTTGGATTATTGAAAAAACCGATAGAAACAGCTCCAAAAATAAAAAGTGGATTAGATGAGTTTGTAAAAGATACGAGGCGCTCTGCTTCGATTTGTGTTAGTTGATTGCTTTTACGCAGTCTAGCGCTTAATTTGGCGCCAGCAGGGAATCCTGAAGCCATTCCCATTGCCCAAACAAATCCACCTATCCCTGGAACGCGAAAAAGTGGTCGCATGAGTGGTTCTAATATAACTCCTATAAATTTTACAACACCAATACTAATTAGAAGTTCCGCAATGATGAAAAAAGGTAAAAGTGAAGGGAATACAACTTCCCACCATATATTTAACCCTCGAATGGAAGCTTGCAAAGCAGCTTGGGGGTGGAGTACAAGAGAAAAGGTTAAAAACAATGTTGATATGGTAAGGAAAGCCGTTTTCCATTTTTCATACATGTAAGTAAATCCCCCTTTGTCCCAAAAAACGTTCATTTCAGTATACGTGGATACGTAGTGAATTTAGACCATAAGTATGAAAAAGGAATGAAAAAAATTAAAGGGTGAGAAAAATGAAAGAACCGAAAATTGGCTTAGCTCTTGGATCTGGGGGCGCAAAAGGGTTTGCTCATATTGGTGTTATAAAAGTTTTAAGAGAAAATGGTATACCGATTCACATGATTGCAGGAAGTAGTATGGGGGCTTTAGTAGGTACATTTTATGCAGCGAGCTCAAACGTTGAAAGACTGTATAAACTGGCAAATGTTTTTAAGAGGAAATATTATTTAGACTTTACGGTTCCGAAAATGGGATTTATTGCTGGAAAACGTGTCAAAGATATGATTAAAATGTTTACATATAATAAAAATTTAGAAGAGTTAGATATCCCGACGGCTGTTGTGGCTACTGACATCTTGAAGGGGGAAAAAGTAGTTTTTACAAGTGGTCCTGTTGCAGAGGCGGTGAGAGCTAGCATATCTGTACCTGGAGTGTTTGTACCAGAGAAAATAGATGGACGGTTATTGGTGGATGGCGGAGTGATTGATCGCATTCCAGTATCGGTTGTGAAAGAGTTAGGTGCCGATATTGTAATTGCTGTTGATGTATCCCCAATTGAAGTAAATGGAGAGGTTACGTCTATTTATGATGTGATTATGCAGAGTATTGAAATTATGCAACATGAGCTTGTGATGAATCGGCAAATTGCATCTGATTTAATGATGCGACCAGCTGTAGAACAGTTTAGTTCACGTGCTTTTACAAACATTGAAGACATTATTCGAGTTGGAGAGGTAGAAGCAGAAAAACATGTTGCAAATATTTATTTATTAATTGAGCAGTGGAAGGAGAAACATAATGTTTAAGCGTTTTCGGTTTATATATGCAATTTTAATAGGGGTTATATTGGCGATGTTACTTGTTTACGTACGCCTGCCGTATTATGTAACAAAACCAGGAATGGCTGCCAAACTAGAGCCTTACGTTCAAGTTGAGGGGGGAACAAAAGAATCTGGTGATTTTATGCTTGTTACGGTTTCAATGGGACCGGCAAATGTAGTGAATTTAATAGCGGCACAGTTTAATAAATATACACATATTTCGAAAGCGGAAGAAATATTGCAAAAAGGTGAGAGTGATGAAGAATATCAATTCCGCCAAAATTATGCGATGAAAGATTCGCAAAATGCAGCGATCTATAATGCTTATAAACGTGCAAATCGTACTGTTTCTTTTGAAAATCAAGGTGTATTGGTTGCTGGTGTAGCGAAAGGGATGCCGTCAGAAGGAAAGCTTAAACTTGGAGATGTTATCATAGCTGTTGACGGAAAAGCATTTGAAAAAACAGAGCAATTTATTGAATATATGAAAGGGAAAAAGGAAGGAGACACAGTAAATATTGAGTACAAGAGGAATGGAAAACAATTAAAAGAAAATTTAAATGTAAAGAACATTCCAAATGGAAATGGACGTGTTGGTATAGGTGTTTCTATCGTTACGGAAAGAGAATTAGTGGTAGATCCGAAAGTGAAAATTGATTCTCATGAAATAGGCGGACCATCGGCAGGCCTAATGTTTACATTAGAAATATATAATCAACTTGTGGAAGAAGATTTAACAAGAGGGCATGAAATAGCTGGAACAGGTACGATTAATGAAAAAGGAGAAATTGGCCCAATTGGTGGTATTCAGCAAAAAGTAGTTGCCGCAAGTGACGCTGGTGCTGAAGTGTTCTTTGCACCAAATGAAAAAGGTGCGGAGAAATCGAATTATAAAGATGCGCTTGAGGCTGCGAAAGATATTAAAACAAAAATGAAAGTTGTGCCAGTTGATACACTGGATGATGCATTGAAGTATTTGGAAAAAATGGGTGGGAAAAAATAAACCTCTCTGAAAAAGAGAGGTTTTTTTATAGGAATTTTGCAGTTGTTTCATCATAACGAATTGGATGATGTGTTGCATCTTGTTTTAGTAGTTGTGTTCGTAATGGTTCTTGCATGATGGAGAAATATACAGAATTGGCTTTTCGCTCTATGTGTAAAGTAGGATGATCAAATGTTTTTGTATGGGTAAGGATTGGGAGCCCTATTTTTTTCTTGTTTTTTGAAAGGTAAGTTTGTCCTTTTTGTGACATGCCTAGTAGACGAATGTACGGTGCATGCTGTTCTATATTTGCGCTATGTATTTCTTCTTTTGTTGTATTTGTTAAAATGTGTGTACAAGCTCTTTGTAATCTAGTCCACGTATAACGTTTCGTTTTTAATGCTTCCATAAATGAATGAAAGGAGGAGCTGGTTTGTATTTTTGATAAAATACGATGCTCTAAACCTTCCTCTATTTCATATATATGTCGTAAGTCCCCTGGAGACATCGTCATGAGTTTGTATTTAAAAAATGAAAAGTATTGTTCCCAATTATGTAATATACCGTAGTTTTGTTTGTAACTTGCTAAAAGAGAAGCAGTCGCTTTTGGGATAAAAGGCTCAATTTCTGTAAAGGAACTATTTTCGCTAAAAAGTTGTTTGCGAATACTTGTTGCACTTGCAATATGTTGGTCGTTAAATGTTTCATCATGATAATGAGATGCGAATCTTTTTATCGTTTGTGTCTGCATAGAACTATTTTGCATCAGAATTGCTTTCATGTATTGGAAGCCTAAAATATTATTCGGTTGTGACATATCTATGTTTTTTTCAGAAGGTAAAATGTGTAGAAAAGCTTCAGAAGTAGCCTTTGCGTAACTATTACCTGCGTTCATAAATTGCTTTACAAGACGATTAAAAGTCTCTTCTTCATTTTGTTGCACAGAGATGGTGTTATAAAAATTTTCGATTTGTCCATCTTCACTACCGAAACAAATTTCAGAAACGTGCAGGGCGTTTAAAATAGAAATAGCACCATTTGCAAAGGTTTCAGCCTTTTGTGTTGAAAAGGCATATGGAAGCTCTACAACAAGGTCTACACCGCATGCTAAGGCCATTTTGGTGCGATACCATTTGGATATGAGTGCCGGCTCACCACGCTGCAAAAAAGGGCCACTCATAACAGCGATTGTAATATCAGATTGTGTTAACTTTTTTGTTTGTTGCACATGATAATCATGACCGTTATGAAAAGGGTTATATTCAACAATAATACCACTGGCTTTTATGGGAATCTCTCCTTTCGATGTAGCATCTTTTTGGAAAACGTGATACTCTATATATTATTTACTATGATGACTTCATTATAGTGTAAAGAAAAAACATTGACAAATATAAAATGGCTAGCTATAATTTTGTTTGTTGCCTTGAGGTGATATGATATGAAATGGTCCATCCATCAATTGAATAAATTGAGAAATAAAGGATTGACACTGGATGAGATGGTAGATGTAAGTGAGCTAAAAGAGGTCGAGAAAGATATTCGTGAAATTAATCCTGTTCATGTAACAGGAAGAGTTGATTTTGGCTCCGGCAAGTTTACGTTCCATCTACATATAACTGGAAGCATGGTTTTACCATGTTCTCGCTCTTTAGTAGATGTGACATTACCATTTGACATTAAAACAACTGAGGTGTTCCAAACTTCACAAGAAGAATTTGAAACTGAAGCTGAAATTCATTGTTTAGAAGGAGAAGTACTTGACTTACTGCCCGTAATCAAGGAAAATATACTTTTGGAGATTCCAATGCAAATTTTCAGTGATGATGTTTCTGGTGGAGCACCGATGCAAGGTCAAGACTGGCAAGTGATTTCGGAAGAAAACAAAGAAAAGACTGTTGATCCAAGATTGGCAGGACTTGCGAAGTTTTTTGACAAATAATCGGAAGACTGGTTCAGGCCTTCATATGAAAATAACTATTTCTTTTAAGGAGGTGGGAAGAATGGCTGTACCTTTTAGAAGAACTTCTAAAACAGTAAAAAGAAAGCGTCGTACGCATTTCAAATTATCAGTACCTGGTATGGTAGAGTGCCCAAGCTGTGGTGAAGCGAAATTAGCTCACCGTGTATGTAAAGCATGCGGTACTTACAAAGGTAAAGAAGTAATCAGCAAGTAATTGCGGGAAAATAAACGTAGAAGATATCTTCTACGTTTATTTTTTTTGTCTTATTCTTTATTTGTTGTATTCTATCTTTTCTAGTAACTGCATATGCTTAATAAAAAATGCATAGGGAGGACTAGAGAGATGGCGACAACAAGACAAGATGCTTGGACTGATGATGAAGATTTGCTTCTGGCAGAAGTAGTACTCCGGCATATTCAAGAAGGCGGAACGCAATTATCTGCCTTTAAAGAAGTGGGAAGACATTTATCTCGTACACCAGCAGCATGTGGCTTTAGGTGGAATTCTTATGTTAGAAAGCAATACAAAGAACGTATTGAAGAAGCGAAGCAACTGCGTAAAGTAGAAAATTATGAAGTGAAAGAGACGAAGGTATTGGAGCCTACGTCAATTACATTAAATGATGTTATTGATTTCTTGCAAAATTATAAAGATGAAAACTCTTTAATGGTGTTGCAACAGCAAATTGAATCGTTACAAACAGAGAAAGAGCGTCTTTTGGAGCGATTATCAGTATATGAGGAAGAATATAGAACATTGCTCGATTATATTGATCAAAAAAGAAGTGTAATAGTAGCAGAAAGAAATAGTGTTCGGTCAAATGGGAAATTAGAGAAGTTAAAGAAATAAAAAAACAGCTGCTATGTAGCTGTTTTTTTATTTCTTATGCAGATTCTTCATTTGTAACCGCATTCAAATTTGTTTCTGGTTGCCAAACATAAAAATCACCATCAGGTACTGATATAGGTTGGAAATTTAATTTATCCCAAAAACCAGCTGAATGGATACGTGCAATCGTTTTAATCGGGAATTGTAGCCCCTTCGCATAATTTACAAGCATTTCTCCGAATCCTTGTTTTTGGAAAGTTGGTAACACTTCAAGTTTATAGAGTTCTAGGTAAGTACCTGTAATTTCGAATGGTTCCCCGCCGTTCCTTTTCATATATAAACTCATACGTGCAATTAGTGATCCACCATAATAAATACCGTAAAATGGAGATTCACTATCGTTTTCGATAATGTTTGCTTGTAATTCTTCTAACATGGATAGTTCTTGAGCTCCGCAACCTTTAAATTTTTTAAATTCGTCTAATGTTTTATAATTGATGAGCAAGCGCTCAACTTTTGGGAATCCCATAACATCACATCCTTTTCTTGTCTCGTTGAATGCAGAAAAGTAAAAATATTTATAATTATATTATAACTCATTTTTTTATTTTTATGAAGATGATAGTATATTTCTTTTATTATTTTTTTGAGGATTTGTTAAACTAAGAGTAGAAGCATATTAATAAGTAGTATATACATATTGAAAGATGAGATTGCATTTGTTTAGTAAAGAGCAATGAAGTTGTAAACTGTGTTAATGTAATTTAGGAAGATAAAGTAAAACTTTCATAGGTGGAATTTGTTTGTCCTTAGTTAAATTATTATTCCGCACCAAGTGGACGTTTGCGTGATAAAAAGGGGGAGGGAAAGGGACTTATATATCGTGTTCATATGAGTTCCTTGTGTGAAAATGAAAATCGGAGTTGTGGGACCAGGAGCTATCGGTCTATTGTATGCATTTTATTTACAAAAAAGTAATCAAGATGTTACGTTGTTTACAAGGACAGCTAAACAGGCTGAGGAATTGAATGCAACGGGTATAACTTGTATTAGGGAGGGGAAACGTGAAACGGTATTCCCACCTGTTTTATCAATAGAAAGCATGCTAGACCAGCAGCTAGATTATATATTTATTGCTGTTAAGCAATATCATATAACTGACATACTACCTTTTGTACGAGGGGAATCCTCATTAATCTTTTTACAAAACGGAATGTCGCACCTTCATGCTATGCAGGAAATAGGGAATGAAAATATTGCAGTTGGAATTGTAGAGCATGGTGCAAAAAAAGAAGAAAGACATACCGTTTATCATACAGGGATAGGTGTAACGAAGTTTGGAATCGTGCACGGCCGGTCTATACATTTTGAAAAAATATTTAATTGCTTTCCTTTTTCTCATTTTCCGATTCGAATAGAAGATGATTGGAAGGATGTTATGCATAAAAAATTAGTAGTTAATGTATGTATCAATCCGTTGACAGCATTATTACAAGTCCAGAACGGAGAGCTGATTACGAACCCATTTTTTCATCGGATGATGGAGCAAGTGTTTCAGGAAGTCGTTTTTCTTGTTAAAGAAGAAAAAGAAATGGTGTGGGAAATGGTACGTCACGTATGTGAAAGAACGTCTCATAATACATCGTCTATGCTAGCGGATGTAAGAGCGAATAGACAAACGGAAATTGGTGCGATTGTTGGATATGTATTAGAAGAAGCTAAGAAACAACAACAATCCGTTCCGACACTTCAATTTTTATTCGATGCAATAAAAGGATTAGAAGTAAAAGTATAAGTGTAATTCTTTGCTTTTACGTGAAACATTGACTACAATGTGGATTGGTGAGAGAACAGGATACGAAAGGAAGAATTATATGGAGATAAAAGAAATCTCTGTTCCGCAACAAGGTGTTGTAGCGGACTATATGAACGGTAAAAAAGAGATACAGTCGTGTTTTGATTATATGTTAACAGAAGATGCTTTTAAACAACGTGTACAAGATTTGCGTGAGAGGGAGTTTTTCCGCCAAGATTTAGTAGCGCATTTATTAGAATATAATACAAAATTACAAGCGGGAGAAGCTACAATTCAAAATGTAAAAGCGCTTGGAGATGAAAATACATATGTTGTTATAGCTGGACAACAAGCCGGGTTATTAACTGGACCACTTTATACAATTCATAAAATTATTTCAGTTTTACAGCTTGCGAGGGAAAAGGAAGAAAGTTTAGGTGTTAAAGTTGTTCCTGTTTTCTGGATTGCTGGTGAAGACCATGATATGGATGAAATTAATCATACTTTTGTAACGAAGAATAAAAAAATAAAAAAGACTATTTTTCATGATCGTAATCCGAAAAAAGCGAGTGCTTCAGAGTCCGAGCTTTCTCTGGAAGACTGTAGAAAGTGGATTGAAGAAATTTTCAAAACATACCCTGAAACGAATTTTACAAAGGATGTACTGCAATTTATTGATGATTCTTTAGGGAAATCGAATACGTATGTAGATTTCTTTGCTCATCTTATTATGCAAATGTTCGTGAATTCTGGTTTAATTCTTGTCGATTCGCATCATCCAGAATTAAGAAAATTAGAATTGCCGTTTTTCAAACAGATTGTAGGTAAGTATAAAGAAGTGCAAGAGGGGCTTCATAACCAACAGGAAGTAATTAAAGAATTAGGATATAAACCGATTATTGAAACGAAGTCTAATGCAGTGCATATATTCATGGAAATTGATGACGAGCGAGTGTTACTTGAAGACGATCAAGGGAAGTTTGTTGGGAAAGATGGAGCGTATTCCTTTTCGTATGAAGAATTGATTGAAGAGATGGAAAGAAGCCCGGAACGTTTTAGTAATAATGTTGTAACGCGCCCCCTTATGCAAGAGTATGTATTCCCTACGCTGGCGTTTATTGGAGGTCCGGGGGAATTAGCTTATTGGAGTGAATTGCAACAAGTCTTCCATACTATCGGTTTCCGAATGCCACCTGTCGTTCCGCGTATTACAATCACTTATATAGAGAGGGATATAGCGACAGATTTACACGATTTACAATTGCAAGAGAGTGATCCGTTTGTAAATAACATAGATAATTTGCGTGAAAACTGGCTATCTAATCAAATAGAGGAACCGATAGATGAACGATTTGTAGAGGCGAAAAAAGAAATAATGGATATTCATGCGTCATTACAACAGTTTGTGAAGAAAATAGATCCGGGGTTAAGTGGGTTTGCAGGGAAAAATGAATTCAAAATTAATGAACAAATTGAGCTGTTGGAAAGAATGTTGAAAAGAAATGTTGAGAAAAAACATGAAGTACAGCTAAATAAATTCCGCCGCATACAATTTGCACTTCGTCCATTAGAAGCGCCGCAAGAGCGAGTGTGGAATGTATGTTACTATTTAAATCAGTTCGGTTTGGATTTCATTGATCGTGTAATGGAAAAAACGTTTTCTTGGGATGGAAAACATCATGTGATAAAACTATAGAATCTTGCTCTTCGGAGCAGGATTTTATTTTTATCTCGTTGAATTTACTGTGAAGTGAAATTTTTCTGAATTATCAATCTGAAAATGGTGAATATCGTAATTATGCAGGATACTTAAATATATGACAAAATAGCACAAAATGTAAACGTATTATTATCTTTTTCGACAGTTTTTTGTTTAAATTCCCGCAAAAGATGATAAAATTTAGTATATAATAAAAGAAAATAGCGATTTGTATAGTATGCTGCCTTTGTAGGCAAGTTAAATGAGTCGTTCTTTCATAGTATGTCGTTCTCTAATCGTGAAATATGCGTTTAGAGGAGGAGATGCATTCAACATAATTAATTGGAAAAAGAGTAGGTGCAACAATGTTTAAACACGTAACAGTGCTTTTGAAGGAAACAGTAGACGGCTTAGATATAAAGCCAGATGGTACATATGTAGATTGTACACTGGGGGGAGGAGGACATAGTTCTTATTTATTATCCCAATTAACTGAAGGTGGAAAATTAATCGCGTTTGATCAAGATGAGATAGCAATTCAAAATGCGAAAGAAAAATTTTCTTCATACGGTGAGCAATTCATAACAGTAAAGAGTAATTTTCGTTATTTATCTGAAAAACTACACGAATTAGGTATAACAGAAGTAGACGGTATTTTATTTGATTTAGGAGTTTCATCTCCACAATTAGATACACCAGAGCGTGGCTTTAGCTATCATCATGATGCACCGTTAGATATGCGAATGGATCAAGATGCCCCATTAACAGCATATGATGTTGTAAATAGCTGGTCATATGAACAACTTGTAAGAATTTTCTTCCAGTATGGGGAAGAGAAATTTTCAAAACAAATAGCAAGAAAAATTGAAGCATATCGTGAGAATAAAGCTATTGAAACGACAGGGGAATTAGTAGAACTAATTAAAGAGGGGATTCCAGCTCCTGCTCGTAGAACGGGCGGACATCCTGCGAAGCGAGTGTTCCAAGCAATCCGTATTGCTGTAAATGATGAATTGAAAGTATTTGAGGAAGCGTTGGAATCTGCAATTGAGATGGTTAAGCCAGGTGGAAGGGTTAGTGTTATAACATTCCATTCTTTAGAAGATCGTATTTGTAAAACAACGTTTAAGAGAAATAGTACAACGCCACAATTGCCGCCAGGATTACCAATTATTCCTGATGAATTTAAACCGAAATTAAAGCTTATTACAAGAAAACCGATTTTACCTTCTGATATAGAGTTAGAAGAAAATAATCGAGCGCGTTCTGCGAAATTGAGAATCGCTGAAAAACGATAAAAAGGGGAGAGAGGTATGAGTAACTTAGCTGTAAAGTACAAACAACAAGCGCAAGAAGAGGTACAGATTCAAACGCCCCCACAGCAGATGGCCCAGCCAAAAGCTAAAGCGAAGATTACAAGAATCGAAAAACTGTTGTATGTAGCGTTTATTGGCTTTTTATTGTATGCCTGTGTAGCGTTTATTGGAAATAAAGCAGGCCTTTATCAAGTTAATGTAGAAGCAGCGACGATAGAACAAAAAATTGTGCAGCAGCAAAAAGAAAATCAAGAATTACAGGCTGAAGTAGAGAAGTTAAGTCGTTATGAACGAATCGCTGAAGTTGCAAAAAAACACGGGCTAGAAATTAATGCGAATAATGTGAAAGGCCTCAAATAAGGCAATAGGTGTGAAGGGAAAATGAATAGAAATATGACTAAATTTCATACCAATAAGGGAGCAGGGTATTTTATGATTTTATTCCTCCTGCTCTTTTTGCTGTTATTAGCCCGATTTTTTTACATACAAGCGACAGGAACAGTGCATAATCAGGATTTGAATGAACTTGCTAAGCAAAAACATAGTAAAACAGGAGTACTGGAAGCAAACCGCGGGACGATTTATGATCAAAACGGTCATGTGTTAGCGCAAGATGCAAACTCTTATAAACTTGTAGCGGAACTAAAAGGTACGAAGCCGGTTGAGAATAAAGAGGACACTGCAAAGAAAATTGCGGGAGTACTCGGAAAAGATGAAGAGAAGATTTTAGCTACATTAAATAAAAAAGATAAAAGTCAAGTCGAATTTGGAACGCTAGGTAAAGATTTGACGAAAGAACAGAAAGAACAAATAGAAGCATTGAAATTACCGGGAATATCTTTTATTACTGAAAATGCAAGAGTGTATCCAAACGGTGATTTTGCATCTTACGTTATAGGTCATGCGAAGCCGAATGAAAAGGGAACCTCGGTAGGTCAATTTGGCTTAGAACAAAGTTTGGATAAATATTTAAGTGCTTCTAACGGAAAAGTAGCTTATACAGGGGATCGTAAGGGTGTATCGCTAGATGGTGGAAAAGTGAACGTAGAGGCACCTAAAAACGGAGATAACGCGTATTTAACGATAGATCAACGTATTCAAAGTTATTTAGAAGATGCGATGAAAGAAGCGAGTAAACATTATGAACCAGAAAATTTAATAGGGATTGTTGCGGATCCAAAAACAGGAAAAATATTAGGGATGTCTAGTAAACCTAGTTATGATCCAAATGATCGTCAAATTGAATATTTCTTCAATGACGCAATTGCAAATGCATTTGAACCTGGATCAACAATGAAAATTTTCACGCTAGCAGCAGCTATTAATGAAGGTGTGTATAAGGGACAAGATTATTATCAGTCTGGTACATATCCTGTCGGGAACCGAAAAATAAAAGATCATAACGGCGGTGCTGGATGGGGATCTATCACGTTTGATGAAGGGGTAGAGCGTTCTTCCAACGTAGCGTTTGCAATTTTAGGGGATCAAAAACTTGGTCCAGAACGTTTCCGGAAATATATTCATAGCTTTGGATTAGATGAAAAAACGAATATTGATTTACCTGGTGAAGGTTCAAATACCATTGTATTCGATCAGCAAATACAGCAGGTAACAACAGCTTTTGGGCAAGGTTCTACTGTAACACCAATTCAGCTTGTACAAGCTGCAACTGCTATTGCAAATGATGGGAAAATGATGAAGCCTTATACAATTGATAAAATTGTAGATCCAATAACAGGAGAAGTAAAATTAGAACATAAGCCAGAAGAAGTGGGGAAACCTGTTACAAAAGAAACAGCAGCGCAAGTAAGACAGTTATTAGAACGCGTTGTTACATCGCCGAAAGGAACAGGAACTGCTTATAAAGTCGATGGATATTCAGTTGGTGGTAAAACAGGGACAGCACAAATTCCGGATGGAAAAGGTGGCTATATGACAGGAAGAGAGAATTATATATTCTCATTCTTAGGGATGGCACCTATGGACGATCCACAACTTGTTGTGTATGTAGCTGTTAAACAGCCAAAATTGAAAGATGATGAGAATGGCGCACAGCCTTTAGCTGATATTTTTAAATATGTAACAAAAAATAGTTTAGAGTATTTAAAGATTAAGCCTAATGAAGTGAAAGATCCGAAGAAATATGTGAAAGAGCAGCAAACTGCTGTTCCGGATGTAACAGAAAAAACGATGGAAGAAGCGAAAAAAGCCATTGAAAAGGCAAAACTTCGTCCAATCGTATTAGGTGAAGGGAAAGTACAGCAACAAGTACCGAAAGCGACTGAGCAAACATTGAAGGGTGACCGAGTTTTCTTAGTAGGAGATAAACCTACAATGCCAAATATACAAGGCTGGGCACTGCGTGATGTTATGAATTTAGCAAAAACATTAAAGCTTAACCTAAAACCTACTGGTACCGGATATGTAACCGAACAAAGTGTGGCAGAAGGAACATTGTTACAACCTGGTACAGAGTTAGGTGTAACACTTGTACCGCCACTTGAACCACAACAAGAAGCAGAAAAACCGTAATGGTAAAAGAGAAGAAGTTCTAATTAAATAAGTACAAGCATATATTTGGAACAAGCTAGGCGTAAGGGAGGCTTGTTCCAATATGCGTGTATCAAATGTAACAGTTAGAAAACGACTTATTTTTATACTCATATCAGGTATACTTATTTTCACTATCATCGATATTCGTCTTGGATATGTGCAATTTTTTCTTGGCAATATGTTAACGGATCGTGCGAAGGATTCATGGAGTCGTAATATTACTTTTGAACCTGAACGTGGGAAAATTTTAGACCGAAATGGTGTGGAACTTGCCACAAATAAAAGTGCCCCAACTGTCTTTGTTGTACCGAGGCAAATTGAAAAACCAGCAGAGACTGCAGAGAAGTTAGCTGCAGTATTAGGTGTGGAAAAAGATGAGGTTTATAAGCGAATTACAAAAAAAGAATCGATTGTAAGGTTAGATAAAGGCGGAAGGAAAATATCACATGATAAAGCGAAAGAGGTACGAGGATTAAGTTTGAAAGGTGTTTATATCGCAGAGGACTCTATCCGGT
This sequence comes from Bacillus basilensis, assembly GCF_050630465.1. Taxonomy (NCBI): domain Bacteria; kingdom Bacillati; phylum Bacillota; class Bacilli; order Caryophanales; family Bacillaceae; genus Bacillus; species Bacillus basilensis. The sequence continues at coordinate 389,896 of NZ_JBNTQO010000002.1, forward strand.
ACTATCCATTTGGAAACTTTCTATCACACGTATTAGGGTTTGCAGGTAGTGATAACCAAGGTCTTATGGGACTAGAAAAATATTATGATAAAGAGCTAAATGGTGATGATGGTCATGTGCGTTTTTTTGCGGATGCAAAAGGACAAAGGATGCCTAATGTTGGCGATGATTTCAAAAAACCAGAAGCTGGTTTGAATTTAGGTTTAACAATTGATGCACGTATTAATAGAATTATGGAAAGAGAAATGAATATTGCAGAGTCGACATATAATCCAGATGGTATGATTGCGATCGCAATGAATCCGAAAAATGGTGAAATTTTAGGTATGTCGAGTCGGCCGAGCTTTGATCCAGCGGATTTTCAAAGTGTTTCTCCAGAAGTGTATAATAGAAATTTACCGGTATGGAGTACGTATGAGCCTGGTTCAACATTTAAGATCATTACGTTAGCCGCAGCCTTGAATGAAAATTTAGTAGACTTAGAGAAAGATACGTTTTATGATGATGGAGCAGCTGAAGTTGGTGGAGCTAGATTGAAATGCTGGAAAGCGGGAGGCCATGGTAGCCAAACGTTTTTAGAAGTAGTTCAAAACTCTTGTAACCCGGGATTTATTGAACTGGGTGATCGTCTTGGTAAAGACCGATTGTTTAAATACATTCGTAATTTCGGTTTTGGGCAGAAAACCGGAATCGATTTGCAAGGTGAAGGTAGTGGGATTTTATTTAATTTAGATAAAGTCGGTCCAGTCGAACAAGCAACCACTTCATTCGGTCAAGGCGTTTCTGTAACACCAATTCAACAAGTAGCAGCAGTAGCGGCGGCTGTAAATGGTGGAACATTGTATCAACCGTATATAGCTAAAGAATTTATTGATCCGAAAAATAATCAAGTTGTAAGTAAAAAGACACCTGTGGAAAAAAGAAAAGTTATTTCCAAGGAAACTTCAGAAAAAGTTCGGTATGCATTAGAGAATGTTGTAGCAAAGGGATCTGGTAAAGGTGCTTTCATTGATGGGTATCGTGTAGGTGGAAAAACAGGTACGGCTCAAAAGGTGAAAGATGGTAAATATTTAGAGAATAATTATATAGTATCTTTTATCGGCTTTGCTCCAGCAGATGATCCGGAAATTGTTGTCTATGTTGCTGTTGATAATCCGAAAGGTGTAACGCAATTTGGTGGAGTAGTAGCAGCTCCAATTGTTGGGAATATTCTTCGGGATGCACTTCCTGTTATGGGAGTGAAACCGAGAAAAGAACAAGTTGAGAGAGAATATAAATGGGGCGATATACCAACTGTGGAAGTTCCGAATTTAATTGGTATGAAAAAGAAAGACTTACAGACGCAACTCGTCGATTTGAAGCTTGATATAAGTGGAGATGGAGAGAAAGTCATTAAACAATCCCCAGAAGCAGGAGCTAAAGTGAAAGAAGGCTCAAAAATTAGAATTTACTTCGGGAATTAAAGGTAACCTAGTACGTTTTATGGTACAATTGGTGGAAGTGAGTTCTTTATAGAAGAGTTACTTAATTTGAGGCCGTAAGGGTTTCAGTTATAAATAGGTCTATTTATTAGACACAGTAGCACCTACCTCCTATTTCACATAATTAGGAGGTAGCGTGTTGCTTATTAAAAAAAGAGATAAATACACAATGTAGAGAGGGTTTAGTGAAATGAAGTTGCATACACTTGTATCATGTTTGCATGATTTTCCAGTTGTTCCAAAAGAAAATCCAGAAATCACATCTATAGAAGCTGATTCACGTAAAGTGAAAGAAGGAAGCTTATTTGTATGTATGAAAGGGTATACGGTTGATAGCCATGATTTTGCTAAGCAAGCAGCGGCACAAGGAGCGGCTGCTATTGTTGCGGAAAGACCAATTGATGTTGACGTTCCAGTTGTACTTGTGAAAAATACTTTTCGTTCGTTAGCGGTTTTAGCTGATTATTTTTATGGTCAACCAACGCACAAGTTACATTTAATCGGAATTACAGGTACAAATGGAAAGACAACAACATCGCATATTATGGATGAGATTATGCGCGCACATGGTCATAAAACAGGGCTAATTGGAACGATTAATATGAAAATCGGTGATGAAACATTTGAGGTGAAAAATACAACGCCAGATGCACTAACACTTCAACAGACGTTTTCAAAAATGGTTGAACACAGTGTGGATAGCACAGTAATGGAAGTTTCGTCGCATGCTTTAGATCTTGGTCGTGTACACGGATGTGATTACGATGTAGCAGTGTTTACAAATTTAACACAAGATCATTTAGACTATCATAAAACGATGGAAGAATATAAACATGCCAAAGGGTTGTTATTTGCACAACTTGGCAATAGTTATAACCATAATCGTGAAAAGTACGCGGTACTGAATAACGATGATGCTGTAACAGAGGAGTACATGAGAAGTACTGCAGCAACTGTTGTAACGTATGGAATTGATACAACAAGTGATATTATGGCCAAAGATATCGTTATGACGAGTGGTGGAACTACGTTTACGCTTGTAACACCGTATGAAAGTGTAAATGTTACGATGAAATTGATTGGGAAATTTAATGTATATAACGTACTAGCGGCAACAGCGGCAGGACTTGTTTCCGGTGTAAGTTTAGAAACGGTCATTGATGTGATAAAGAATCTAGCTGGAGTTCCAGGACGTTTTGAAGTGGTTGATGGTGGACAAAATTATACAGTTATTGTTGATTATGCACATACGCCAGATAGCTTAGAGAATGTATTGAAAACAGCAAAACAGTTTGCAAAAGGTGACGTATATTGTATCGTCGGTTGTGGCGGTGATAGAGATCGTACAAAGAGACCAATCATGGCAAGTGTCGCAACAAAATATGCAACTCATGCAATTTACACTTCAGATAATCCAAGAAGTGAAGAGCCGGGGGCTATTTTAGATGATATGGTACAGGGTGCAAATGGGAATAATTATGAAGTGATTATTGATAGAAAAGAAGCGATATGCCATGCAATTGCTAACGCGAAAGCTGAAGACATCATTATTATTGCTGGTAAAGGTCATGAAACGTATCAAATTATTGGAAAAGACGTTCATCATTTTGACGATCGTGAAGTCGCTAAAGAAGCAATTACAGAGCGTTTAAACAACGAAGAGTAACAACATGAGAGGAGGACTACATGTGCTTGAGCAAGGTTTATTAGTAACGGCTGGGGTAGCATTCTTAATTTCTGTTGCCCTTTCGCCATTGTTTATTCCATTTTTAAGGAAATTAAAGTTCGGACAGAGCATTCGTGATGAGGGACCAAAGTCACATCAAAAAAAATCAGGGACTCCAACAATGGGTGGTATTGTCATATATGTATCTATGATGGTAACTTCACTTATTATGGCGATTAAGTTTAATCATTTAGGTGCAGAGGTTTCGTTATTATTATTAGTGACATTTGGTTACGGATTAATTGGATTTTTAGATGACTACATAAAGGTAGTTAAGAAGAGAAACCTTGGTTTAACATCAAAACAAAAATTAGTAGGTCAGCTTGTTATTGCTATTGCATTCTTTTTAATTGGAAAAGGGCAAGCGTTCTACACATACATCATGATTCCGGGGACGGATGTTAAGTTTGAATTAGGTTGGGCTTATTTTGTACTTGTACTATTTATGCTTATTGGTGGATCAAATGCAGTTAACTTAACTGACGGTTTAGATGGTTTATTATCAGGAACAGCGGCTATTGCATTTGGAGCGTTTAGTATTATTGCTGTAGCACAAGAGCAGTTTGGAGTAGCGATATTCTGTATGGCAGTTGTAGGAGCTGTACTTGGATTTTTAGTATTTAATGCAAATCCAGCGAAAGTGTTTATGGGAGATACAGGTTCCTTAGCTTTAGGGGGAGCCATTGCAGCTGTAGCAATTTTATTAAAACAAGAATTGCTACTTGTAATTATTGGTGGCGTATTCGTAATGGAAACTTTATCTGTTATTATTCAGGTTATTTCGTTTAAAACAACAGGAAAACGTGTCTTTAAAATGAGTCCATTACACCATCATTATGAATTATGTGGTTGGTCAGAGTGGCGTGTTGTTGTGACGTTTTGGTCTGTAGGATTTTTATTAGCTGTGTTAGGAATTTATATCGGGGTGTGGATGTAATTGAAAACTGTAACTGAATTTCAAAATAAAAATATTCTTGTATTAGGCATTGCAAAAAGTGGTTATGCAGCAGCTACGTTGTTACAAAAATTAGGGGCAAATGTTATTGTAAATGACGGAAAGCCTTTAGCAGAAAATGTACTTGCTGCAGAATTACAAGCAAAAGGAATGGACGTTGTATGCGGTGGTCATCCTTTAGAGTTATTAGAGAGAAATATTTCTCTTGTAGTAAAAAATCCAGGAATCCCGTATTCTAATCCAATATTAGTTGCTGCGAAAGAAAAGCAAATTCCAATTGTTACGGAAGTTGAATTAGCATATCGTATCGCAGAAGCGCCATTTGTTGGGATTACGGGATCTAACGGTAAAACGACGACGACAATGCTTACATTTGAAATGCTAAAAGAAGGACAAAAGCATCCTGTAATTGCAGGGAACATTGGAACTGTAGCGTGTGAAGTAGCACAGGATGCAAAAGAAAATGAAGTTGTAGTTACAGAACTTTCATCGTTCCAATTGATGGGAGTAGAATTGTTCCAACCTAAAATTGCTGCGTTTTTAAATTTATTTGAGGCCCACTTAGATTATCATGGGACGAAGAAGGAATATGGTTTAGCGAAAGCAAATATTTTTAAAAACCAAACAGAAAATGATTATAGTGTAATAAATGCAGATGATGCAGATGTGATGGCTCTATCTGCTTATAGTAAAGGACAAAAAGTACTATTCTCGACAACGAAAGAAATTGAAGATGGTGCGTGTATACAAGATAATGCTCTTTATTTTAAAGGTGAAAAAGTTGTTGAAGTAGGCGATATCGTTTTACCTGGTCAGCATAATTTAGAAAATATTTTAGCGGCGATGAGTATCGCAAAATTACTGGGTGTTTCTAATGAAGCGATTACGGCGGTGTTAAAACGTTTTACAGGTGTAAAACATCGTTTAGAATATGTAACAACTCTTAACAACCGTAAGTTTTATAATGACTCAAAAGCAACGAATATGTTAGCGACTGAGAAAGCTTTATCTGCGTTTACACAACCGATTGTGTTATTAGCAGGTGGGCTTGATCGTGGAAATGAATTCGATGATTTAATTCCGTATTTCAAAAATGTAAAAGCAATTGTAACATTTGGACAAACAGCTCCAAAATTAGTAAGAGCTGCAGAAAAAGCGGGATTAGGTACAATTGAAAGTGTCGATACTTTAGATGAAGCGGTAGTGAAAGCTTATGCTCATTCTACAGATGGCGATGTAATTCTTCTTTCTCCAGCATGTGCAAGCTGGGATCAATTTAAAACATTTGAAGAAAGAGGAGACATTTTTATACAAGCTGTGCATAAACTTATATAAAGTAAATCAAAACATCAGTAGGCTGACACCTACTGATGTTTTGTTACATAGGGCAAAAGTTTCTGCCTAAAGAGGTGGTGTTTATGGGTAATGAAGAAAACGCCTGATTTTATTCTCATCATCGTTACACTTGCGTTGTTAACAATCGGAATGATTATGGTGTATAGTGCGAGTGCGGTTTGGGCCTCTTATAAAATGGGGGACTCATTCTTTTTTGCAAAAAGGCAATTGTTATTTGCAAGTCTTGGTGTAATGGCTATGTTTTTTATCATGAAAATTGATTATTGGGTGTGGCGTACGTATTCAAAAGTAATTTTGCTAGTTTGCTTCATTCTTCTTATTCTTGTTCTTATTCCAGGGGTAGGACTTGTCCGAGGAGGAGCGCGAAGTTGGATTGGAATCGGGGCATTTTCCATTCAACCGTCAGAATTTATGAAGTTTGCGATGATTATTTTCTTAGCAAAATTTTTAGCGGAACGACAAAAATTAATTACCTCTTTTAAACGTGGTTTACTACCAGCTCTTGGTTTTGTATTTCTTGCTTTTGGGATGATTATGTTACAGCCAGATCTTGGCACAGGAACGGTAATGGTTGGGACATGTATCATTATGATATTTATCTCGGGAGCAAGGGTCTTTCACTTTGCAATGTTTGGTTTGCTAGGTATAGCAGGATTTGTAGGGCTAATTGCATCAGCACCGTATCGAATGAAACGTATTACATCATATTTAGATCCGTGGTCAGATCCGCTTGGAAGTGGATTTCAAATTATTCAATCGTTACTCGCAATTGGGCCTGGTGGATTATTTGGGCTCGGACTTGGACAAAGTAGACAAAAGTTTCTTTATTTACCTGAACCACAAACAGACTTTATATTTGCAATCTTATCCGAGGAATTAGGTTTTATTGGTGGTTCATTTGTGTTATTATTATTTAGTCTATTATTATGGCGTGGGATTCGTATAGCTTTAGGAGCGCCAGATTTATATGGTACGTTTTTAGCAGTAGGTATTGTGGCGATGATTGCGATTCAAGTAATGATTAATGTGGGTGTTGTAACAGGATTGATGCCTGTTACGGGTATTACTTTGCCGTTTTTAAGTTATGGTGGATCGAGTTTGACATTAATGTTAATGGCAGTAGGTGTATTATTAAATATAAGTCGCCATTCTCGCTACTAAACCCTGTTTTATAAGACAGGGTTTTTCGTATGTGCGCGAAGAAACATGATGTATATAGAAATAAATACGACTGAAATAAGAAAAGAGAAGCGGAGGAGTTAGTAGTGCGAGTATTAGTAAGTGGTGGGGGCACTGGAGGTCATATTTATCCGGCTCTTGCTTTAATAAGAGAAATAAAAAAGTTAAATCCGGAAGCAAGGTTTTTATATATTGGTACGGAGAATGGATTAGAGAGCACAATCGTTCCAAAAGCAGGTATACCGTTTCAATCGATTGTTATAAGTGGATTTAAGCGTAAAATATCGTTAGATAACGTGAAAACGGTGATGCGTTTCCTAAAGGGTGTACAAGATAGTAAACGATATATTCGTCGTTTTAATCCGGATATTGTGATTGGAACGGGTGGATATGTATGTGGACCAGTTGTGTATGCTGCGGCAAAATTAGGTATTCCAACTATTGTACATGAACAAAATAGTGTACCTGGTGTAACGAATAAATTTTTAAGTCGCTATGTTGATAAAGTTGCGGTGTGTTTTGAAGCGGCTGCAGAACATTTTCCACAGTCAAAAGTTGTCATGACAGGAAATCCACGAGCATCAGAAGTAATGGATCAGAATGGAATGAAAGGAAAACGTTCAGTAGGTTTATCTCTTCCTAAAAAATCCGTACTTATTTTTGGGGGAAGCCGTGGGGCTAGACCGATTAACGATGCTTTCGTAGAAGCAATTGAACAGTTTGGAAATAAAAGTTACGAAATATTGTATGTAACAGGTGAAGTTCATTATGACAAAGTAATGGAAGCAGTGAAGCAAAAAGGGAATCCGAATAATGTGATTATTAAACCTTTCATTCATAATATGCCAGAGGTACTTACAGGGGTAGATCTTGTTGTTTCAAGAGCTGGGGCAACAACACTTGCAGAATTAACCGCATTAGGAAAGCCAAGTGTGTTAATTCCGAGTCCTTACGTAACAAATAACCATCAGGAAAAAAATGCACGTTCTGTTGTCGATAAAGGGGCAGCAAAAATGTTGCTTGAAAAAGATTTAACAGCTGAAACGCTTATTCGTGATATTGATGAGATTTTATTAGATGCACAAACATTACAAAATATGAAGCTAGCTGCTACACAATTAGGTATTCCAGATGCAGCAAATAAGCTGTATGAAGTAATGAATAAGCTTGTAAAAAAATAACGTTAGGTGAACGCCCTGCATACTACTGTAATAAGGATACTTAGTATGGGGGAGATTGTTTATGGAGCAATTAGTAAATGAGCTTATAGAAGCAAATGTTGGTCGCGTGTTAGTGAATGAACCGTTAGCGCGTTATACCACTATGAAAATAGGTGGGCCAGCTGATATTTTAATTGTGCCAAAGCATATTGCCGGTATTGAAAAAACTTTGCAGTTAGTAAAAAAATATAAAACAAAGTGGACTGTAATTGGTCGCGGTTCGAACCTTCTTGTATCTGATCTAGGTATAGAAGGTGTCGTTATTCGTTTAGGAGAAGGATTAGACCATTTAGAAGTCGAAAAACATAGAGTAAGAGTTGGTGGTGGGTATCCCCTTATTAAATTGTCAACTTTACTGAGTCGTCAAGGGTTAGCCGGTCTGGAATTTGCAAGTGGTATTCCAGGAAGTGTTGGTGGTGCAGTGTATATGAATGCAGGAGCACATAAATCGGATATAGCACACATATTATCAAAAGCTCTTATTTTGTTTGAAAACGGAACAATTGACTGGTTAATGCATGGAGAAATGGAGTTTTCCTATCGTACATCTATATTACAAACGAAACGTCCTGGTATTGTTTTGGAAGCTGAGTTTCAATTACAGATAGGAGAGCGTGAGGGAATCGTAAGTCTCATGCAAAAGAATAAAGATTACCGCCGTGAAACACAGCCATGGAATCATCCTTGTGCAGGAAGTGTATTTCGGAATCCAATTCCATACTTTGCAGGAGATTTAATAGAAAAGGCCGGGCTTCGTGGTTATCAAATAGGTGGAGCTCAAATTTCTGAAATGCATGGGAATTTTATTATTAATACTGGGGGAGCCAGCGCGCAAGATGTCTTATCTTTAATTGCATTAATAAAACAAACAATCAAGGATAAATTTAGCGTAGAAATGCATACAGAAGTAGAAATCATTGGAAGATAACGGTTATTCGTTCCGCTCATTATCATTTATGTTATAATAAGAAGATAAGAACGGCATGAGGAACATGCCGTTCTTTATGTTACGTAGGGGGATCGTACATGAAAAATAGTAAAGTGATTAAACTACAGGATCGTGTACCAAAGTTAAAAAATCAGCAGAAAAAAAACAAAAAAAATGTTAATCATCGGTTGATTTTATACATATCAATTTTATTTTTATTAGTGCTCTTTTTAATTTATTTTCGGTCTCCGCTTAGCAATATTAAAAAGATAAGTGTGTTTGGAAATCATTATATGACAGATGAGCAAGTGATGAAGGAATCAGGTGTGACGTATGATACAAGTTATTTCCGAGTGACAGCACATAAAGCAGAAGAAAACCTAACGAAACGAAAAGAAATTAAAGCAGTAAATGTAAAAAAACGTTTTCCAAATAAAATTGATGTTCATATTGAAGAATATTTAACGATTGGTTATATAAACAAAGATGGGAAATTACAACCGCTATTAGAGAACGGGAAAACACTTGATGTCCTCCCGAACGGAAAACTTCCTGTTGCAGCGCCAATTTTTGAACCTTTTAAAGAGGAGAAAATGAAGGAGTTAATTGCTGAGCTTGAAAAATTAACACCAACTATTTTAAGGTCTATTTCTGAAATTCGTTATTCACCGACGAATGCGAATGAAGACCATCTTACTTTATATATGAATGAAGGGTATGAAGTGAGCACTACGATTCAAAATTTCGCAAAACGTATGGAAACCTATCCGCTTATTTTAAAAACAATTGAGCCAGGCAAAAAGGTATTAATTGACTTAGAAGTAGGGGCATATACGAAAGAATTAGAAGCGGAAGAAAAAAAAGAATAGAACGATAGTTTTCACTGCGTTATCGTAGAAAAAACAAAACGAACGTTCTGCTTGATGCGTCTAAATTTACTAGAATGGTTCATTTGATGAAAAAGATGTAAAAATTCTTAGATTCATACTAGGATTGGTACAAGTTTCACTTTTCTATGAGTACATCTTAGTGTAGACTTATACTTGGCGGTAATCTTTACACTTGAAATAGAATTATTTCAAGATAAGCAGATATTCACAGTTTACTGCGATATTCTTAAATGAATGTTAAATAAAAATAAGAAAAATATAGGGTTAAAAAAGGGAAACGTATAAAGACGTTGAATATTTTTCTTATAAATAGTAAAGTTGCGATTGTTGTTCCATATATTGAGTTGTATGGTATAAATAAAGAAGGAGGTGCCAAAGAATGAACAGCAATGAAATATATGTTAGTCTTGACATCGGTACATCCAATGTTAAAGTCATCATTGGTGAAATGGTTAATGACAGCTTAAACATTATTGGTGTTGGAAATGTAAAATCAAATGGTTTAAAGAAGGGATCGATAGTTGATATAGACGAGACTGTTCGATCAATTAAAAAAGCAATTGAACAAGCTGAGCGCATGGTGGGGATCCACATTGAGCAAGTTGTAGTAGGTGTCAATGCAAACCAGGTACAGCTACTTCCTTGTCACGGAGTAGTCGCTGTTTCAAATGAAGATCGTGAAATCGGGAATGAAGATGTCTTACGCGTTCTAGATGCAGCACAAGTTGTGTCAATTGCTCCAGAACGTGAGTTTATTGATGTGGTACCTCGACAGTTCATCGTAGACGGTCTTGACGAGATTAACGATCCACGCGGGATGATCGGTGTAAGATTAGAAATGGAAGGTACACTTATTACAGGCTCGAGAACTTTACTACATAATCTACTTCGTTGTGTAGAAAAAGCAGGTCTTGAAATTGTTGATATTTGTCTTCAACCTTTAGCGGCTGCAACAGTTGCTATATCTTCAGATGAAAAAAATAGAGGAGTAGCCCTTGTTGATATGGGGGGAGGATCTACAACTTTATCTATTTTTAAAGATGGAGAGTTACAAGCGACGAGCGTATTACCATTAGGTGGAGACCATATAACGAAGGATATTGCGATTGGGTTGAAAACTTCAACAGAAAATGCAGATCAAATTAAGTTGAAATATGGACATGCTTTTTATGATACAGCATCTGAAGAAGAGATGTTTACGGTTCCTATTATGGGAAGCGATCAAACAGAACAATATTCTCAGTTGGAATTATCGGATATAATAGAGGCTCGTGTAGAGGAAATTTTAATGTTTGTTCAAGATGAAGTGCGTAAGCTAGGAGTAAAGCAAGTAGCTTCTGGTTATGTGCTAACTGGTGGAATTGCTTCTATGCCAGGTGTCCTTGATCTTGCATATGATATTTTACATGAAAATGTTCGTATAGCAACTCCTGATTATATTGGTGTGCGTGAGCCCCAATATACAAGTGGAGTGGGATTAATTAAACATTCTTATCAAAAAGCTAAATTACGTGGGAAAAATGTGCAGGAAAAGCAAGAGCATTTTGAACCAGTACCAGCTCCAGCACCAACGCCGGTACAACAGCAACCTGCGAAACAAAAAACTCGTAATCAAAACAATAATAATCAAAATGATGACCGTATGATGTCAAAAGTAAAACGTGTATTCCGTTATTTATGGGATTAAAATTGGACACGAAAAATGAGGTTCTAGGGGGATTTCGACATGTTAGAGTTTGATACTACTCAAGATCAATTAGCGAATATAAAAGTTATCGGTGTCGGCGGTGGCGGAAACAATGCTGTAAACCGTATGATTGAACACGGTGTACAAGGTGTAGACTTTATCGCTGTGAATACTGATGCACAAGCATTAAATCTATCAAAAGCTGAAACAAAAATGCAAATTGGTGGAAAATTAACACGTGGACTTGGTGCAGGTGCAAACCCTGAAGTAGGGAAAAAAGCTGCAGAAGAAAGTAAAGAACAGATCCAAGAAGCACTTCGTGGTGCAGATATGGTCTTCGTAACTGCTGGTATGGGCGGCGGAACTGGAACTGGTGCAGCTCCAGTTGTTGCTCAAGTTGCAAAAGAATTAGGTGCATTAACAGTTGGTGTTGTAACACGTCCATTTACATTTGAAGGACGTAAGCGTGCAACACAAGCAGCATCTGGTATTGCGGCATTTAAAGAAAATGTAGATACACTTATTGTAATTCCAAACGATCGCTTATTAGAGATTGTTGATAAAAATACGCCAATGTTAGAAGCGTTCCGTGAAGCAGATAACGTATTACGTCAAGGTGTTCAAGGTATTTCTGATTTAATTGCAACACCAGGTTTAATTAACTTAGACTTCGCAGACGTAAAGACAATTATGTCTAATAGAGGTTCTGCTTTAATGGGTATTGGTTCTGGTAATGGAGAAAATCGTGCTGCTGAAGCTGCGAAAAAAGCGATTTCTAGTCCGTTATTAGAAACATCTATTGATGGAGCTCAAGGTGTTATCATGAATATTACGGGTGGAGCTAACTTAAGCTTATATGAAGTACAAGAAGCGGCAGACATTGTAGCTTCAGCTTCAGATCCAGAAGTAAATATGATTTTCGGTTCGGTTATTAATGAAGGATTAAAAGATGATATCGTTGTAACTGTAATTGCAACTGGTTTTGATGATAGCATTGCAACTCAACCACCAAAACCAATTATCCGTCCAAATGCGAATCACACGCAACAACAGCAACAGCCAGTAGCTCAACCTTCAAAACAACGTGAAGTAAAACGTGAAATGAAGCGTGAAGAGCCGGTTGTACATGAACGTCATTCAGATTCAGATGATATCGATATTCCAGCATTCTTACGTAATCGTCGTAGACGATAAAAGAAAAGGAGCTTTTATGCTCCTTTTTTGTTTTATATAGGGAAAAGATCTGCTAAGCAGGTCTTTTTTTATTTTATATATCTTAATTTTTAAGTTGCAGGAAATCATTTATATGTAAGTAGAACAGTATATGATTCTATGAAAAATATACTTTTATTTTTTAACGACAGATTATGTCTAGAAATCACAAAATAACAAAAAAACACCTCCGCAAATTGACACACTTTCCTATTGGATATGCATTATACTAGTCTCAACTTAAATAAAGAGGTGAATTGTTTGGTTGTTTACGCCGACGTTGTTTGGTTGTTAAACGCCTGCATTGATTTTCTTTTACTTTTATTATCAGCCACCGTGTTAAAAAAGAAGATCAAAAGATGGAGGCTTGTGTTAGGCGCATTTATAGGTTCAACCATTGTTATTTTTGCCTTTACTCCTTTTGCTTCTATGATGACACATCCAATTATGAAACTACTGTACTCGTTACTTATTGTGTATACAGCATTTGGGTTTACAACGTTTAGAAATTATACACAAACTGTTTTTACTTTTTACTTTGTCACCTTTATGGTTGGCGGAGGGTTAATTGGCACTCATTTCTTTTTGCAAACGAATGAAATGGTAAGTGGATTGGTCCAATCTCAATCAATTTCTTACGGTGATCCAATTAGCTGGTTGTTTGTTGTTTTTGGTTTTCCGGTAATTTATTATTTTTCTAAAAAGCGTATTGAAAGCGTAGAGGTTACAAAAATACACTATGATCAAATTGTGAAATTGAAAATTCAATTAGCTGAAGAGGAACTAGAACTCGCAGGTTTAATTGATAGTGGGAACCAACTTTACGACCCGTTAACGAAAACACCCGTTATGATTATGCATATTTCATCATTAGAACATTGCTTACCAGCTTGGTTAACAGAACAAATTTATTCCAAAACAGAGATTCCTCAAATACCAGAAAATGATTCTGGGTGGGCAACAAAATTACGCTTAATTCCTTTCCGAGCAGTAGGAGTAGAGAATCAATTTTTATGGGCAATTAAGCCAGACAGTGTGCAAATTTATCATGAAGGTAGTTCTATTGCCGTGAACAAAGTATTGATTGGATTAAATACACAACAGTTGTCAACCAATGGAGAGTATCAATGTATTGTGCATCCGAAAATGTTAATTTCGCAAAAAATGGTAATTGCTTAATAATGGGAGGCGGGATAATATGATGAAATTAAAATTTTATTTAGTATATCTTTGGTATAAAGTATTGTTGAAATTAGGAATTAAGACCGATGAAATTTATTATATTGGTGGAAGTGAAGCTTTGCCACCGCCGTTAACGAAAGAAGAAGAGGAAGTTCTTTTGAATAAATTGCCAAAAGGCGATCAGGCAGCAAGATCATTACTAATTGAACGCAACTTACGGCTAGTTGTATATATAGCAAGAAAGTTTGAAAATACAGGGATAAATATTGAAGATTTAATTAGTATAGGAACAATTGGTCTTATTAAAGCAGTCAATACATTTAATCCAGAAAAGAAAATAAAATTAGCAACATATGCCTCACGTTGTATAGAAAATGAAATTTTAATGCATTTGCGCCGAAATAACAAAAATCGTTCAGAAGTTTCTTTTGATGAACCGCTTAACATTGATTGGGATGGGAATGAACTTTTGTTATCTGATGTATTAGGTACAGACGATGATATTATTACAAAAGATTTAGAAGCTACTGTTGATCGTCATCTTCTAATGAAAGCATTACATCAATTAAATGATCGTGAAAAACAAATTATGGAACTTCGATTTGGGCTTGCTGGAGGAGAGGAAAAGACGCAAAAAGATGTGGCGGATATGCTTGGGATTTCACAGTCATACATTTCGCGTTTAGAAAAAAGAATCATAAAAAGATTACGAAAAGAATTTAATAAAATGGTGTAAAGAATAAGACCAGCCGTTATCTAGGCTGGTCTTATTCTCTTTAGTTGTATGAGGAGAGAAAACTAAAATGAAAAATGAAGAGAAAACCGCATGCATAAAATCCCCTTCAAAGGAAATACTTTACACTGTACAGCAACTCCCGATAGGAGGGAACACTTTGACGAGAAACAAAGTAGAAATTTGCGGTGTTGATACAGCTAAACTTCCCGTACTAAAAAATGATGAAATGCGTAAATTATTTCGTGAAATGCAAAGTGGAGAGATAAGCGCAAGAGAGAAATTAGTGAATGGAAACTTACGTCTTGTACTGAGCGTCATCCAAAGATTTAATAACAGAGGAGAATATGTTGACGATTTATTTCAAGTTGGTTGCATTGGACTTATGAAATCCATTGATAACTTTGATTTAGGCCAAAATGTAAAATTTTCAACGTATGCTGTGCCGATGATTATTGGGGAAATACGCAGATATTTGCGTGATAACAATCCAATTCGCGTATCTCGCTCATTACGAGATATTGCGTATAAAGCGTTACAAGTAAGAGAAAAGTTGATTGCAGAAAATTCAAAAGAACCAACAGCAATGGATATTGCAAAAGTGCTTGAAGTGACTCATGAAGAAATTGTTTTTGCTTTAGATGCGATTCAAGATCCAGTTTCATTATTTGAGCCGATTTATAACGATGGAGGAGATCCTATCTTTGTTATGGATCAGTTAAGTGATGAAAAACAAAAGGACGAGCAGTGGGTTGAAGAATTAGCACTAAAAGAAGGAATGAAGCGTTTAAATGATCGTGAGAAAATGATTATTCGAAAACGTTTCTTCCAAGGAAAAACGCAAATGGAAGTTGCAGAAGAAATTGGGATTTCTCAAGCACAAGTGTCACGTTTAGAGAAATCAGCTATTAAACAAATGAATAAGACGATTCAAGGATAAGGTTTCACCATTTATGGTGAGACCTTTTTATATGTCATATAGTTTGTTTACGCTCATAGTAGGGTAGCTGTGTTCATATAATGAAAATAGTATGGAATTAGTAGAGGGTGCTTCCTGTTAATTTGAGAAACAGTATTTTTTTATTCGTCATATATAAGGGAGGGGATGAAAGTGATACGAATTTCGGAGTTGCAGATGAAAGACATAATAAATGTGTCAGATGGAAAAAGGCTTGGAAATATTGGAGATATCGAAATCGATATGAACACAGGGAAGATTAAATCTATTATCATTTCCAAACAGGCACGTATGTTAGGGATTTTTGGGAAAGATGTAGAAATTGTAATTCCTTGGGAGGAAATTATGAAAATTGGGGAAGATGTCATACTTGTTAGAGTAAATCCTGTTAATTCTGTAACAGAATCAATACAAACACCGACAATTTCATAAAGAATATTACAAATTCCTCTTTTTTTTCTGTTAGGATTATGAAAAAATAAAAGTATGGTAAAATAGACAGGAAGTACCATGCTTTTTTCTGTTATTTTAATTAAAAGGAGCATCTTTATGAGAGAACCATTTAAATATGTGGACGGTATACTGTATTTACAAGCGTGGAAAGAACTTGGAAACATTACTGCTGGATTTACGACAAAAGATGGTGGGATAAGTACCGGCTCCTTTCATGCGATGAATTTAGGATTACATGTGAATGATATCGTGGAGAACGTTCATGAAAACAGACGCATTTTAGCTAATAAGTTACAAAAACCATTAGAAAACTGGATTTGCTCTGAACAAGTTCATGATCATCATGTTGAAAAAGTAGGACAACAGGAAAAAGGAAGCGGCGTCTATTCATATGAAGACGGCATTTCAAAAACAGATGGCATTTATACGACTAATAATGATGTTCTTCTAACATCTTGTTACGCGGATTGTGTTCCACTCTATTTTTATGCACCATCACATGGTATGATAGGTCTTGCACATGCTGGATGGAAAGGGACTGTAAAAGAGATTGCAAAAGAAATGATTCAAAAATGGAATGCAGAAGGGATTTCAAGTGATGAAATTCATGTTGCAATTGGACCAGCAATTGGATATTGTTGTTACGTTGTTGATGATCGAGTGTTAACAGCGGCAGAACAAGTAGTAAACGGTTCTGTCCCTTATAAAAAAATTTCTGATGGGCAGTATGCAATTAATTTAAAAGAAATTAATCGTATATTATGTGTACAAGCAGGCATAAAAGAAGAGAATATTGTAATGTCATCTCTTTGTACAAGCTGTGAAGAACAACTATTTTTCTCTCATCGTCGTGATCAGGGTAAGACAGGGAGAATGTTGAGTTTCATAGGTTTTAAGGAGGAAGAAAGCAAGTGACAGTACAAAAAAAATTAACAACTGTAAACGAAGCAATTAAACAATCTTGCGCACGAGCGGGACGTTCGTTGCAAGATATTAAACTCGTTGCGGTTACAAAAACGGTAGGAATTGAAAAAACAAACGAAGTAATTGAAGCTGGAATTATCGATTTAGGTGAAAATAGAAATGAAGGTTTCTTACAGAAGTACGAGCATTTCGGTTCAAAAGTGAATTGGCATTTTATTGGATCATTACAAACGAGAAAAGTAAAAGAAATCATTAATGAAATCGATTATTTACATTCGTTAGATCGTCTTTCACTTGCAAAAGAAATTCAAAAACGTGCGGATAAGAAAGTGAAATGTTTTATTCAAGTGAAAACATCATCTGAAGATTCAAAGCAAGGGTTGGCAATAGAAGAAACCATTTCTTTTATTCAAAGTTTGCAAGAATTGGATAAGATTGAAGTGGTGGGACTAATGACAATGGCTCCGTTTACAGAAGAAGAGGAAGAAATCAGACGCTGTTTTAAGGAGTTACGTATGCTACAAACAAAGGTACAGGAGCTAGAATTATTACATGCGCCATGTAAAGAATTATCAATGGGAATGTCTAATGATTACACGATTGCGATTGAAGAAGGTGCTACATATATTCGTTTGGGGACGATTTTAGTAGGAAAAGCGTAAAAGGAAGGAGAATCTTATTATGAGTTGGTCAAAAGTAAAGTACTTCTTTTTTGATACACCGGAAGAAAAAGAAGCAGCTCAATATAGTTATGAAAAGGAGCAAACAGACATGAAGAAGCAGCAAGATCCGCCAGAACAACAAGATGTTACGTTTCCAAAAGCGCAACCGAAACAAAATGTTGTGAGCATTGAAACAGCAAAGCAATCTTCAAAAGTTGTTTTATTAGAACCACGCACATATTCGGAAGCGCAAGGGATTGCGGACCATTTAAAAGGTAGACGAGCTGTTGTGATTAATTTACAACGAATGTCTACTGATCAAGCTGTACGTATCGTTGACTTTTTAAGTGGTACTGTATACGCTATAGGCGGGGACATTCAAAAAATAGGACCGAAAACATTTATGTGTACGCCTGAAAATGTAGATATTGTTGGTGCAATTTCAGAGTTATTCGGTGAAGAAGAAGACACAAATATAAAGAGGTGGTAATACGCCATGGTAACAGTTTTAAACGTTTTAATTACTGCTATCGAGATTTACTCGTGGGCACTTATTATTTACATTCTCCTATCATGGTTCCCGGGTGCAAAGGAATCAACTTTCGGAGATTTTCTTGCGCGTATTTGTGAACCGTATTTAGAACCATTTCGCAGATTTATTCCGCCGCTTGGTATGATTGATATCTCTCCACTCGTTGCGATTTTTGCGTTAAAGCTTGCTACGAATGGTTTAGTAAGTATATTCCGCTATTTCTTATAGTAAGAGGTTAAATACATGAGCATCTATGAACATTTCAGACCCGATGAAGAGGTCTTTGTGGATAAGGTGTTAGAGTGGAAGCGAGCAGCGGAGTACCATCAAGTGAAACTAACAGATTTCCTTGATCCAAGACAACAACAAATTGTCAATATGGTAATAGGACAAGGGGATGTTGCTGTACAGTTTGATGGTGCAACGCCTCATGCAGAGCGTAAAAGAGCACTCATTTATCCGGACTATCTAGTAGTAAATGAAGAGGAATTTCAAGTAGAGGTATTAGAAATTGACTATCCTTCCAAGTTTTATACGCTAGAACATAGGCAAATATTAGGTACATTTATGTCTCTTGGTTTAACGAGAGAAAAATGTGGAGATATTTTGCTTCAAGAAAATCGTGCCCAAATTGTAGTCGCGAAAGAAGTTGTATCTTATATTGAGATGAACTTACAATCGATAGGGAAAGTGAAAGTCTCCTTATCATCAGTGCAAGGAGAAAAAATTCTACAGATGCAAGAAACGTGGGGAGAGAAATCTGGAACGGTTTCTTCACTTCGTTTAGATGTTATGTTAGCTGAAATGTTACATATATCCAGACAGAAAGTACAACCTTTCATAAAAAATGGACTAGTAAAAGTGAATTGGAAAACAGTGGAGCAAACCTCTTATGAATGTTATCCAGGAGATGTTTTTTCAGTGAGAGGATATGGACGAAGTAAATTGTTTTCTGTAGAAGGTAGAACAAAGCGCGACAAATGGAGAATTTTGTATGGTATACTAAAATGATTGGTTTTTTAGAAGGAAATCCTCCTATTTTGTCGAAGAAAAGATATAATTGAAAGAGGAAATTTAGATAACTACTTGGAGGTGGCGTTGTGCCGTTAACACCATTAGATATTCATAACAAAGAATTTGGTCGCGGATTCCGTGGCTATGATGAGGATCAAGTAAATGAGTTTCTTGATCAAATTATCAAAGATTATGAATTAGTCATTCGTGAGAAGAAAGCTTTAGAAGAAAAAGTTGCGCAATTAGAAGGAAAGTTAGATCATTTTTCTAATATTGAAGATACGTTAAACAAATCTATCGTTGTTGCACAAGAAGCGGCGGAAGAAGTAAAACGTAATGCACAAAAAGAAGCAAAATTAATCGTACGTGAAGCGGAAAAGAATGCAGACCGTATTATTAACGAAGCATTAGTAAAATCAAGAAAGGTTGCTTTTGATATTGAAGAGCTGAAGAAACAAGCGAAAGTATTCCGCACTCGTTTCCGTATGTTATTAGAAACACAGCTTGAAATGTTAAACAACGATGATTGGGATAAATTAATTGAGTTAGAAGACGAAGTAGATGAGCTGTTGAAAAAAGAAGAAACAGTGTAAGCTTGACGTTTTTCTCATTATTACATATAATTTTAAACAACATATTGATTAAGAAAAACGAAGATAGGGATAAGTACCTTTTTCATACCTTATATAGCGAACTGAGGACGGTGTAAGCTCAGGATAAGGAGATAATGGGAATATCACCCTGGAGTTCCGCGCTGAACAAATAGAGTAAGCGTAGGCGTATATTCGCGTTAAGAATATAAAGAGGATTGTATACATACGTATAGGATCTACTAGGGTGGTACCGCGGGAGACTTTCTCGTCCCTTTTTGGGATGAGAAAGTCTCTTTTTTATTCCGTTTTTTAAGTCTTTCTTTTATACATGTAAGGAGGAATTGAGCATGGAGTACAAAAATACATTACTAATGCCAAAAACAGAGTTCCCAATGCGTGGGAATTTACCAAAACGTGAGCCTGCAATGCAAGAACAGTGGGCTGAAATGAATATTTATGAAAAGGTACAAGAACATACAAAAGGTCGTCCTTTATTCGTACTGCATGATGGACCTCCATATGCAAATGGTGACATTCATATGGGACATGCATTAAATAAAGTATTAAAAGACTTTATTGTTCGTTATAAATCAATGACTGGTTACTGTGCACCATATGTTCCAGGTTGGGATACGCACGGTTTACCAATTGAGCAAGCTTTAACAAATAAAGGTGTAAAGCGTAAAGAAATGACAGTTGCTGAGTTCCGTAAGTTATGTGCAGAGTATGCATATGAACAAGTAGAACGTCAACGTGAACAATTTAAGCGTTTAGGTGTACGTGCTGATTGGGATAACCCATATATTACTTTAGAGCCAGCTTATGAAGCACAACAAATTAAAGTGTTTGGTGATATGGCGAAAAAAGGTTATATCTATAAAGGGCAAAAACCAGTTTACTGGTCTCCAACGAGTGAATCAGCTTTAGCAGAAGCTGAAATTGAATACCAAGATAAAAAATCAGCATCTATTTACGTAGCATTCCCTGTTAAAGATGGAAAGAACGTATTAGAAGGTGATGAGAAATTCATTATCTGGACAACAACACCTTGGACGTTACCTGCAAACTTAGGTATTTCTGTTCACCCAGAACTTGAATACAGCATTGTAAAAGTAAATGATGAAAAGTATATTATTGCTTCTGAACTATTTGAGACAGTTGCAAAAACATTAGAGTGGGAAAATGCTGAAGTCGTGAAAACTGTAAAAGGTAGCGAACTTGAGTATACAGTTGCAAAACATCCATTCTACGATCGTGATTCATTAGTTATGCTAGGAGATCACGTAACAACAGATGCAGGTACAGGGTGTGTTCATACAGCACCAGGACACGGGGAAGATGACTTCGTTGTTGGTAAAAAATATGGATTAGAAGTACTTTGCCCAGTTGATGATAAAGGTGTATTAACAGAGGAAGCACCTGGGTTTGAAGGCCTATTCTATGATAAAGCTAACAAGCCAATTACAGAAAAATTAGAAGAAGTAGGCGCGTTACTGAAACTAACATTCATTACGCATTCATACCCACATGATTGGAGAACGAAAAAACCAATTATTTTCCGTGCGACAGCTCAGTGGTTTGCATCTATTGAAGCATTCCGTAAAGAGTTATTAGAAGCTGTTGCGGAAACAAAATGGGTACCAGCATGGGGCGAAACTCGTCTTCATAACATGGTTCGTGACCGTGGTGACTGGTGTATTTCTCGTCAGCGTGCATGGGGTGTGCCAATTCCTGTATTCTATGCTGAGAATGGTGATCCAATTATTACAGATGAAACAATTAACCATGTAGCAGATTTATTCCGTGAACACGGTTCTAACGTATGGTTCGAGCGTGAAGCGAAAGATCTATTACCAGAAGGATTTACACATCCAGGTAGCCCAAATGGTGAATTCCGTAAAGAAACAGACATCATGGATGTATGGTTCGACTCAGGTTCTTCTCACCAAGCGGTATTAGAAGAGCGCGAAGACTTACAACGTCCAGCTGATTTATATTTAGAAGGATCTGACCAATATCGTGGTTGGTTTAACTCTTCATTATCAACAGCAGTTGCTGTAACAGGTAAAGCTCCATATAAAGGCGTACTAAGCCATGGTTTCGTATTAGATGGTGAAGGACGTAAAATGAGTAAGTCGATTGGAAACATCGTCGTACCGAAGAAAATTATGGATCAATTAGGCGGGGACATTTTACGCTTATGGGTATCTTCTGTTGACTATCAATCTGATGTACGTATTTCAGATGATATTTTAAAACAAGTAGCAGAAGTGTATCGTAAGATCCGTAACACATTCCGTTTCTTATTAGGAAACTTAGATGACTTTAAGCCAAGTGAAAATACAGTAGCGGTAGCTGAACTTCGTGAAGTAGATCGTTACATGTTAGTGAAATTAAATGACTTAATTACAAAAGTAAAAGAAGCATATGAAACATACGACTTCGCTGCTGTATATCATGCAATTCATAACTTCTGTACAATTGATTTAAGTTCATTCTACTTAGACTTTGCAAAAGACATTTTATACATTGAAGGTGCAAACCATGAAGATCGTCGTGCAATTCAAACGGTATTATATGATGTTCTTGTTGCATTGACAAAACTTGTAACACCAATCTTACCGCATACAGCTGACGAAGTATGGCCATATGTTCCAGGTGTAACAGAAGAAAGCGTACAATTAACTGATATGCCAGAAGCTGTACAATTAGATGGTGCGGAAGCATTGAAAACAAAATGGGATGCATTCATGACATTACGTGATGACGTATTAAAAGCGTTAGAAGTAGCACGTAATGAAAAAGTAATCGGTAAGTCATTAAATGCAAGCATTACGTTATATCCAACTGCAGAAATGAAAGCTATGCTAGAGTCTATTAGCGAAGACTTAAAGCAATTATTCATCGTTTCTGAGTATAAGCTTGGTGGTCTGATGGAAGAAGCGCCAGCAGATGCGCCTAAGTATGAACATACAGCGGTTGTTGTTGCTCAAGCAACTGGTGAAACATGTGAACGTTGTTGGGTAGTTTCAGAAACAATTGGTAAAGATGCTGAACATGAAACATTATGTGAGCGTTGTGCAACAGTTGTTAAAGAAAATTATGTAAAATAATAAAAATGACTGCACGTAAAGTGCAGTCATTTTTATGTTGATGGTATATCGAAATAACTTTCACTCTCTTTCCTATGAAGGAAAAATGTGTGAGAGGTAAGCATATAAATTTCGGACACACTAATCGTACATTGCAGCTGGGAGGAATGTACACGTGAATGAAATGTATATGGAAATAAAAGAAGAATTGCAATTGATGAGAAAAGAATTGCAAGAGAGACTAGCTAAAGAGGTCATGCACAAATATGATACAGAGTTTAGCGAAGAGCTTGGATATGAAATTAAGGAAGAGATAAAGAAAAAACTGCTATTACATGATATAAAAGAGGATTTAAAAGATGTAGAACGTGCATTATTTAAAATGGAAATAGATATGTATGGTATTTGTGAAGAAACAGGGAGAGTAATTTCGGTAAAACAAATGAAAACGATGCCGACTGCCCGTACTATCCATGAATTTTTCTATGAAAAAGTAAATGTATGAATGTGCACAACGATATTATATTACCTTTTTTTAATTTATTTTATTCTTCTATAAAGGTTCATTGTGAAAAGGTTGCAGCTATGCTAAAATTTTGAGGTACACTGTCTTTGTGGGGGAAATGAAAATGATATATTATGTAATAGCGTTATTCGTCATTGCCATCGATCAAATATCGAAATGGCTAATTGTAAAAAACATGGAATTGGGTACGAGCATTCCGATTATCGATAATGTATTATACATAACATCACATCGAAATAGAGGAGCTGCCTGGGGGATTTTAGAAAATAAAATGTGGTTCTTCTACATTATTACAGTCATTTTTGTAGTATTTATCGTATTTTATATGAAAAAATATGCAAAAACAGACAAGCTTCTAGGAATTTCATTAGGTCTAATATTAGGCGGAGCAATTGGTAACTTTATTGATCGTGTATTTAGACAAGAAGTAGTGGATTTCATTCACGTGTATATTTTCTCGTACAACTATCCAGTATTTAATATAGCTGATTCAGCATTATGTATTGGTGTTGTATTAATTATTATTCAAACATTATTAGAAGGCAAGAAAGCGAAGGAGTAATTGAATGAGTGAAGTAGTACAAGTAACAGTTGTAGAAGAGCAAAAAAATGAGCGAATTGATAAATTCGTTGCAGAAATAAACAGTGAATGGTCACGTTCACAAGTACAGCAATGGATTAAAGATGACGTTGTAACAGTTAATGGGAAATCGGTAAAAGTAAATTATAAAGTTAAAGAAAATGATGAAATTACAGTAACGATTCCTGAGCCAGAAGCGTTAGATATTCAAGCAGAAGATATGAACTTAGAAATTTATTATGAAGATGCAGATGTGCTTGTTGTAAATAAGCCACGTGGTATGGTTGTACATCCAGCACCAGGTCATACAAGTGGTACACTTGTAAATGGTCTTATGCATCATTGTACAGATTTATCAGGCATTAACGGTGTAATGCGTCCTGGTATCGTGCATCGTATTGATAAGGATACATCTGGCCTATTAATGGTTGCTAAAAATGATATGGCACACGAATCACTTGTAAATCAACTTGTAGCAAAAACAGTAACAAGACGTTACAAAGCGATTGTACACGGTGTTATCCCGCATGATAAGGGAACGATTGATGCTCCGATTGGTCGCGATAAGAAAGAGCGTCAAAGTATGACAGTTGATGAAAACGGTAAGAACGCTGTTACTCACTTCCAAGTGTTAGAGCGTTTCAAAGATTTCACACTTGTAGAATGTCGCTTAGAAACAGGACGCACGCACCAAATTCGTGTTCATATGAAATATATTGGCTATCCACTTGCAGGAGATCCAAAGTATGGACCAAAGAAAACATTAGACATGAATGGACAAGCACTTCATGCAGGTATTTTAGGATTTGACCACCCTCGTACTGGTGAATATATTCAGTTTGAGGCACCGATTCCAGAAGTGTTTGAAGATGCATTAAATATTTTACGGAAATAGTATTGACAAATCATAAGAAAACTGAGATACTGACAACAGTTAAATAATGATCCTTTAACACAGCCCCGTGAGGTTGAGAAGGTAACGGTTTGAAATACTTAGGGTATGCTTTACCCTTTTTTCAAAAGTCCTCTCGCACACGCTGAGAGGACTTTTTTTATACCATTACTCTCACGCAAGAAAAAAAGCTTGGAGGTGTAGAGCATGCAAGAGAAAGCTGTCGTTTTAGATGACCAAATGATTCGCCGCGCTTTAACACGAATTAGTCATGAAATCGTGGAACGAAATAAAGGTGTCGATAATTGTGTTCTTGTCGGAATTAAAACTCGTGGAATTTTTATTGCACAACGTTTGGCAGAACGAATTGGTCAAATTGAAGGAAAAGAAATGGAAGTTGGAGAGTTAGATATTACGTTATACCGTGATGATCTAACGCTACAATCGAAAAATGAAGAACCACTTGTAAAAGGTTCTGATATCCCTGTAGATATTACGAAGAAAAAAGTTATCCTTGTGGATGATGTATTATATACAGGCAGAACAGTTCGAGCAGCAATGGATGCTCTTATGGATTTAGGTAGACCATCACAAATCCAACTAGCAGTTCTTGTTGATAGAGGTCATCGTGAACTACCAATTCGCGCTGATTATGTAGGAAAGAACATTCCAACATCAAGTGAAGAGCGTATCGAAGTTGATTTGCAAGAGACAGATCAACAAGATCGAGTAAGCATATACGATAAGTAAAGCCCTTTTAAATGTAGTCCTGTGAGGCTGCCAAAGGGTCTTGGCTTTCATATGTCAAATTTGGCATACGAAAGTGTAGGACTCTTTGTGCACAGGCACAAAGAGTTTTTTTATTGCAAAGAATTAAACTGAAGGAGGATGTAACAATGGAACAAAAGCCAGTGTTAGATGTTAATGAAGTACCGAAACCGGGAAAATGGTTATTTTTAAGTATACAACATTTGTTCGCGATGTTTGGATCAACAGTGCTTGTTCCGTTTTTAACAGGATTGAATCCGTCAGTAGCATTAATATCAAGTGGATTAGGAACGTTAGCGTTTCTTCTTATAACGAAAGGTCAAGTACCGGCCTACCTAGGATCATCATTCGCCTTTATCGCACCGATTATTACAGCGAAAACAGCAGGGGGACCTGGAGCAGCAATGCTCGGTGGTTTGCTAGCAGGACTTGTGTACATCTTAATCTCACTCGGAATTAAGAAATCAGGATCAGAGTGGATTATGAAATTACTTCCGCCAATCGTAGTTGGTCCAGTAGTAATGGTAATCGGTCTAGCTTTAGCACATACAGCAGTGAACATGGCGATGAACGGTGCGGATGGCAAATATAGCTTTACACACTTTTCAGTAGCATTAGTAACATTAGCAATTACAATTATATGCTCGATATTCGGAAGAGGATTTTTCAGTATCATACCAGTGTTACTTGGCATTATCGGCGGATATATCTTCGCTTACTTCCAAGGGCTAGTAGACTTAAAGCCGGTAGCTGAGGCGAAATGGTTTGTTGTACCAGATTTCACAGTACCATTTGTAACATACACACCAGAGTTTTCATGGAAGATTGTACTCTTGATGGTACCAGTTGCACTAGTAACAATTTCAGAACATATCGGACATCAAATTGTACTAGGAAATGTTATTAAAAGAGATTTAATTGAAAAACCAGGTTTACACCGTTCAATCTTCGGTGATGGGATAGCAACATTAATCGCATCACTAATCGGTGGGCCACCGAATACAACGTATGGTGAAAACATCGGTGTGCTAGCAATTACGAGAGCGTACAGTGTATACTTATTCATCGGTTCAGCAGTATTCGCAATCATGTTCGGATTTATCGGTAAGATTTCTGCACTGATTCATTCGATCCCAACACCAGTTATGGGTGGTGTATCAATCTTACTATTCGGTGTAATCGCATCAAGCGGATTACGCATGATGGTAGACGATAAAACAGATTTAAGTGACAAACGAAACTTAATGATTGCATCAGTAATACTAGTAATCGGTATTGGTGGAGCGGTACTTCACGTAGGGGAATCATTCCAAGTAGAAGGAATGGCACTAGCAGCAATTGTAGGTGTGCTGTTAAATCTACTACTACCGGAAACAAAACAAATAAACCAATCTAAGCAGATTGCTTCATAATAATAACCTTTTAATTCAGTCCTGTGAGACTGGAAAGGGTGGCTTCTTTCTTGCACCCTAGTCTCACATGACTAGGGTATTTTTATGCAAAGGTTGTTATAAAAATACAAAAGTGGTAACATAAAAACCAGAAAGATGAGGGATGACGATGAGCCATTTGTTAACGATGAGCGAATTATCGGAAGTAGAAATTTCAGAAATCCTAAAAGACGCAGAAGATTTCGCGAATGGGAAAGAGAGCAAAACGACAGAGCAAACTTTTGTTGCGAACTTGTTCTTTGAGAATAGTACGAGAACGAGATTTAGCTTTGAAGTTGCTGAGAAGAGATTAGGACTTGATGTTTTAAACTTTTCAGCTGATGCATCTAGCGTACAAAAAGGAGAAACTTTATACGATACGATAAGAACACTAGAATCAATCGGAACAAAAGCAGTGGTCATCCGTCACGAGCAAGATCGCTACTTCGATGAACTAAAAGAACAGGTGAATATTCCAATCTTAAACGCTGGAGATGGATGTGGAAACCACCCAACACAGTGCCTACTCGACCTTCTTACAATTAAACAAGAGTTTGGAAGATTTGAAGGTTTGAAGATTGCAATAGTAGGAGATGTTCGTCATAGCCGAGTAGCACGTTCTAATGCAGAAGCATTAACGAAGCTGGGTGCAACAATTTACTTTGCAAGTCCAGAAGAGTGGAAAGATGAAGACAACACATTTGGAACATACAAACCATTAGATGAACTTGTTCCAGAAGTGGATGTAATGATGTTACTTCGTGTACAACATGAGCGTCATGATCATTATGAAACAGACATTATGAAAGAGTATCATGAGAACCACGGATTAACAGTGGAAAGAGAAAATCGTATGAAAGAAGGAAGCATTATTATGCATCCAGCTCCTGTAAACCGTGATGTTGAAATTGCAAGTGAACTTGTTGAGTGTGAGCGTTCACGCATATTTAAACAAATGGAAAATGGAGTTTACGTAAGAATGGCTGTACTAAAACGCGCCTTACCAAATGTATTAGGAGGAATGAAACATGAATTATTTGTTTAAAAATGGTCGTTATATGAATGAAGAAGGAAAAATCGTAGCAACGGATCTTCTCGTACAAGACGGTAAAATCGCTAAGGTAGCAGAAAATATTACGGCAGATAATGCTGAAGTAATCGATGTGAACGGAAAGTTAATCGCACCTGGATTAGTAGATGTACACGTACACCTTCGTGAACCAGGTGGTGAACATAAAGAAACAATTGAAACAGGTACACTAGCAGCGGCAAAAGGTGGATTCACTACAATTTGTGCAATGCCAAATACACGCCCAGTACCAGATTGCAGAGAACATATGGAAGACTTGCAAAATCGTATTAAAGAAAAAGCGCATGTCAACGTACTACCATATGGAGCAATTACAGTACGTCAAGCGGGTTCTGAAATGACAGATTTCGAAACGTTAAAAGAACTTGGAGCATTTGCTTTCACAGATGACGGTGTAGGCGTACAAGATGCTAGCATGATGTTAGCTGCTATGAAGCGTGCAGCGAAATTAAATATGGCAGTAGTTGCGCACTGTGAAGAGAATACTCTTATTAATAAAGGTTGTGTACATGAAGGGAAGTTTTCTGAGAAACACGGATTAAACGGTATCCCATCAGTATGTGAATCTGTACATATTGCAAGGGATATACTGCTTGCTGAAGCGGCAGATTGTCACTATCACGTATGTCACGTAAGTACAAAAGGATCAGTACGTGTAATTCGTGATGCGAAACGCGCTGGAATTAAAGTAACTGCAGAGGTAACACCTCATCACCTAGTGTTATGTGAAGATGATATCCCATCAGCTGATCCTAACTTTAAAATGAACCCACCGCTTCGTGGAAAAGAAGATCACGCAGCACTAATTGAAGGTTTATTAGATGGCACGATCGATATGATCGCAACAGATCATGCACCGCATACAGCAGAAGAGAAAGCACAAGGAATTGAAAGAGCACCATTCGGAATTACTGGTTTTGAAACAGCATTCCCACTTCTTTACACAAACCTTGTGAAAAAAGGAATCATTACACTAGAGCAGTTAATTCAATTCTTAACAGAAAAGCCAGCTGATACATTTGGTTTAGAAGCAGGTCGCCTGAAAGAAGGTAGAACAGCTGATATTACAATCATTGATTTAGAACAAGAAGAAGAGATTGACCCAGCAACATTCCTATCAAAAGGAAAAAATACACCATTCGCAGGTTGGAAATGCCAAGGATGGCCGGTAATGACAATCGTTGGTGGTAAGATCGCATGGCAAAAGGAGAGTGCATTAGTATGAAAAGACAACTTATCTTAGAAGATGGAACAGTATTAATTGGAAAAGGTTTCGGAGGAGCAATTGAAAAGTCAGGTGAGGTTGTATTCACAACAGGAATGACTGGATATCAAGAAACATTATCTGATCCATCATATTGCGGTCAAATCGTAACATTCACGTACCCATTAATCGGAAACTACGGCATTAACCGTGACGATTTTGAATCGATTCACCCATCTGTAAATGGTTTAATCGTAAACGAAATTTGTGATCACCCATCAAACTTCCGTAATGAAATTTCGTTAAATGATTACTTAAAAGAAAGAAACATCCCAGGCTTAGCAGGAATTGATACAAGAAAATTAACGAGAAAAATTCGTCAATACGGTACATTACGTGGACGTCTATGTAACATGGATGCAGATGTAGAATACATCGTGAGCCAATTAAAAGCGACAGTATTTACAGATCACGTGAAACGCGTATCAACGAAAGATCCATACCCAAGCCCAGGCCGTGGACATCGCGTTGTACTTGTAGACTTTGGAATGAAACATGGTATTTTACGAGAATTAAATAAACGTGACTGCGATGTAATTGTAGTACCTTACAATACAACAGCAGAAGAGATTTTACGCCTTAGCCCAGATGGAATCATGTTAAGTAACGGACCTGGAGATCCAAAAGATGTACCAGAAGCGATTGAAATGTTAAAAGACATTATCGGTAAAGTTCCTTTATTCGGAATTTGCTTAGGACATCAACTATTCGCTCTAGCATCTGGTGCGAATACAAGTAAGTTAAAATTTGGTCACCGTGGTTTAAACCATCCAGTAAAACATCTTGCAACTGGAAAAGTAGCAATTACATCTCAAAACCATGGTTATGCAGTAGAAGAAGAATCAGTTAAAAATACAGAACTTGAAATTACACATGTCGCTTTAAATGATGGAACAGTAGAAGGTCTTCGTCATACGAAGTTCCCAGCATTTACAGTACAGTATCATCCAGAAGCTTCAGCAGGACCAGAAGATGCAAATGATTTATTCGAAGATTTCTTAGAAATGATTGAAAACTTCAAGAAAGAAGGGGAAGAGTTATGCCAAAACGCCTAGACATTAACACAATTTTAGTAATCGGATCAGGACCAATTGTAATTGGGCAAGCAGCAGAGTTTGATTACTCTGGTACACAAGCTTGTCAATCTCTTAGAGAAGAAGGTTACAAAGTAATCCTTGTTAACTCTAACCCAGCAACAATTATGACAGATACTGCAACAGCAGATAAAGTATATATAGAACCATTAACACTAGAATTCGTAAGCCGTATCATTCGTAAAGAACGTCCAGATGCAATCCTGCCAACATTAGGTGGTCAAACAGGTTTAAATATGGCTGTCGAACTTGCGAAATCAGGCATACTTGAAGAATGTGGAGTTGAAATTTTAGGAACAAAATTATCAGCAATTGAGCAAGCAGAAGATCGTGATTTATTCCGTACATTAATGCAGGAATTAAATGAACCAATTCCATCTAGTACCATTATTCATACGCTAGAAGAAGCACATGAATTTGTAAAAGAAATTGGTTATCCAGTTATTGTTCGCCCAGCATTTACAATGGGTGGAACAGGTGGCGGAATCTGTAGTAATGAAGAAGAATTAATTGAAATTGTATCAGGTGGTTTAAAACATAGTCCAGTGACACAATGTTTATTAGAGAAAAGTATTGCTGGCTGTAAGGAAATTGAATATGAAGTAATGCGTGACTCGAATGATAATGCGATTGTAGTATGTAATATGGAAAATATCGATCCAGTTGGGGTTCATACAGGTGATTCTATCGTTGTAGCGCCGAGCCAAACGTTAAGTGACCGTGAGTATCAAATGTTACGGAACACTTCATTACGAATTATTCGTGCATTAGGAATTGAAGGTGGATGTAACGTTCAGCTTGCACTGGATCCACATAGCTTCCAGTACTATGTAATCGAAGTAAACCCACGTGTAAGTCGTTCATCTGCACTAGCATCTAAAGCAACTGGTTATCCAATTGCGAAATTAGCAGCGAAAATTGCAGTAGGCTTAACGTTAGATGAAATTATAAACCCAGTAACACAAAAAACATACGCTTGCTTCGAGCCAGCATTAGACTATGTTGTTTCAAAAATACCACGCTGGCCATTTGATAAGTTTGAATCAGCAAACAGAACACTTGGTACGCAAATGAAGGCAACTGGTGAAGTTATGTCAATCGGACGTAACTTAGAACAGTCATTATTAAAAGCGGTTCGTTCTTTAGAACTTGGTGTTTATCACTTAGAATTAGAGCATTTAAAAGAACTTGATAAAGAAACAATGAAAAAACGTATTATAAAAGCTGATGATGAGCGACTGTTTATTGTAGCAGAAGCAATTCGTCAAGGTGTAACGAAAGAAGAAATTAACGATTGGTGTGAAATGGACTTCTTCTTCTTACAAAAAGTTGAAAACATCGTAAATATGGAACGTGAAGTAAAAGCGAATGTAGGAAATATGGAAGTACTACAAACTGCGAAAGAAATGGGCTTCAGCGATCACTACATTGCAGCAGCTTGGAACAAAACAGAGCGTGAAATTTACGATATGCGTAAAGAAAGCAATATCACTCCTGTTTATAAAATGGTAGATACTTGTGCGGCAGAGTTTGAATCTGCAACACCATACTACTACAGCACATATGGTGACGAGAATGAATCGGTTAGAACAGATCGTAAGAGTGTTGTTGTACTAGGGTCTGGTCCAATCCGTATCGGTCAAGGGGTTGAGTTTGACTACGCAACAGTTCACTCTGTATGGGCAATTAAAGAAGCTGGCTATGAGGCAATCATTGTTAATAACAATCCAGAAACAGTTTCAACAGACTTCAGTATTTCTGATAAATTATACTTTGAACCATTAACAATCGAAGATGTAATGCACATTATCGATTTAGAAAAGCCAGAAGGTGTTATCGTCCAATTCGGTGGACAAACGGCAATTAACTTAGCTGCTAAATTAGAGGCTCATGGTGTGAAAATCTTAGGAACATCACTTGAAGATTTAGACCGTGCAGAAGATCGTGATAAGTTTGAGGCAGCTCTAACACAGCTTGGTATCCCGCAACCAGTTGGTAAAACGGCAACGACTGTAGAGCAAGCGGTAGCAATCGCTGACAAAATTGGTTATCCAGTATTAGTAAGACCATCTTACGTACTAGGTGGACGTGCGATGGAAATCGTATATCGTCAAGAAGAACTGCTGCACTACATGAAAAATGCGGTTAAAGTTCACGCTGATCACCCAGTATTAATCGACCGATACATGGTTGGTAAAGAAATTGAAGTAGATGCAATTTCAGACGGTGAGAATGTATTCATTCCAGGTATTATGGAACATATTGAACGCGCTGGAGTTCACTCTGGTGACTCAATCGGAGTATATCCACCACAAAGCTTATCTGCAAAACTGAAAGAACAAATTATTGAGCATACAATTGCACTTGGAAAAGGTTTAAACATTGTTGGATTACTAAACATTCAGTTTGTAGTATTCAAAGATGAAGTGTATGTAATTGAAGTAAATCCACGTGCGAGCCGTACAGTACCATTCTTAAGTAAAATTACAGGCGTACCGATGGCGAATGTTGCAACGAAAGTTATTTTAGGTCAAGATCTTGTAGAACAAGGATATGGAACTGGTTATCACCCAGAAGAGAAAGAAGTGTATGTAAAAGCACCGGTATTCTCATTTGCGAAGCTACGTTCGGTTGATACAACATTAGGACCTGAAATGAAATCAACAGGGGAAGTAATGGGGAAAGACTTAACACTTGAAAAAGCATTATACAAAGGGTTAGTTGCTTCAGGAATTAACATCCCAACGCACGGATCAGTAATCATCACTGTAGCGGATAAAGATAAAGAAGAAGCAATGGAAATTGCAAAACGTTTCCACGAAATCGGCTATAACTTATTAGCAACAGCTGGAACAGCACAATCGTTAGCAGAGCAAAACATTCCAGTGCAAGTTGTTAATAAAATTGATTCTGAAGAATACAACTTACTTGATATTATCCGTCAAGGAAAAGCACAGTTTGTAATCAATACATTAACAAAAGGCAAACAACCAGCGCGTGATGGTTTCCGCATTCGCCGTGAATCAGTAGAAAATGGTGTGGCTTGCTTAACATCACTTGATACAACGAGAGCAATCTTACGAGTATTAGAATCTATGACATTCTCAGCTCATTCAATGAAAGAAATTACGCAAACAAAGCGTCACGAGGTGGTACATGCATGATGCAAAAGCAAAATATGATCGTCGTTAATCAAAAAGAAATCGCAAAAAACATTTACGAATTAGTGCTTCAAGGAACTTTAGTACAGCAAATGAACGAACCAGGGCAGTTTGTGCACATTAAGGTAGCAGAGGGCATTGCGCCCCTTCTGCGCCGCCCGATTAGTATTTGTAATGTAGATCAAGAGAAGAACGAATTTACAATGCTATATCGTGCAGAAGGACAAGGGACAAAAACATTAGCAACTAGAAAACAAGGTGAAATGGTAGACGTACTAGGACCATTAGGACACGGTTTTCCTGTAGAAGAAGCAGAAGCTGGTCAAACAGCTTTACTAGTAGGCGGGGGAATTGGTGTACCACCACTTTATGAATTATCACAGCGCCTCGTTGCAAAAGGTGTACGCGTAATTCACATCTTAGGTTTTCAAACGAAAGATGTTGTTTTCTATGAAGAAAAATTTGCAGAACTTGGTGATACGTACGTTGCGACAGTAGACGGTACACACGGTACAAAAGGATTTGTCACAGATGTAATTGATAATTACGGAATTGACTTTGATATTCTTTATTCATGTGGTCCGTTAGCGATGCTTCGTGCATTAGAAGGACGTTACAAAGAGAAAAAAGCCTATATTTCATTAGAAGAACGTATGGGCTGTGGTATTGGAGCTTGTTTCGCATGTGTATGCCACTTACAAGAAGATCCAAGTGGACATTCTTACAAGAAGGTGTGTAGCGACGGACCAGTATTTCCAATCGGGGAGGTTGTACTATGAACAGATTGCAAGTTGAATTACCAGGATTATCATTAAAAAATCCAATTATACCGGCATCTGGATGCTTTGGATTTGGTCGTGAATATGCACAGTTTTACGATTTAAGTGTACTAGGATCAATCATGATCAAAGCGACGACAGAACAACCACGCTATGGAAATCCGACGCCTCGTGTTGCTGAAACACCGGGCGGCATGTTAAATGCAATCGGACTTCAAAACCCAGGATTAGAAAAAGTAATGAATTCTGAATTACCTTTTCTCGAACAATTTGATCTTCCAATCATTGCGAACGTTGCAGGCTCACAAGCTGAGGATTACGTGGCGGTTGCAAAGGAAATTTCTAAAGCGCCTAATGTCCATGCGCTAGAATTAAACATTTCTTGTCCGAACGTAAAAACAGGTGGTATCGCCTTTGGTACAAATCCTGAAATTGCTGCTGATTTAACGAAGCGAGTAAAAGAGGTTTCTGAAGTACCTGTATATGTGAAGTTGTCACCGAACGTGGCAAACATTGTGGAAATTGCAAAAGCGATTGAAAATGCAGGTGCAGATGGTTTAACGATGATTAATACATTGCTTGGTATGCGTCTAGATTTAAAAACAGCTAAACCAATTTTAGCAAACCGTACAGGCGGATTATCAGGTCCTGCGATTAAGCCAGTAGCAATTCGTATGGTACATGAAGTAAGCCAAGCGGTTAACATTCCAATTATCGGAATGGGTGGTATTGAAACAGCGGAAGATGTAATTGAATTCTTCTACGCTGGCGCAAGCGCAGTTGCAGTTGGTACAGCGAACTTTATCGATCCGTTCGTATGTCCGACAATTATTAAAGAGTTACCAGCATTACTAGATGAATTAGGATTTGATCACATTTCGGAATGTCAAGGAAGGAGCTGGAAGCAAACATGTCACAGTCGTTAATCGTTGCACTAGATTTTCCGGGGAAACAAGATGTAGAACAATTCTTGCGCCACTTTGAAGGGGAAGAGTTATTTGTCAAAGTTGGTATGGAGTTATTTTACAAAGAAGGCCCTGCGATTATTACGTACTTAAAAGAAAAAGGGCATAAGATCTTTCTAGATTTAAAACTTCATGATATTCCAAATACGGTAAAAAGCGCTATGCGTAGCCTAGCTAGTCTAGATGTTGATATGGTAAATGTTCATGCTGCTGGGGGAAGCAGTATGATGAAAGCTGCGATTGAGGGATTAGAGGAAGGTAAGCAAGAAGGAAAAGAGAGACCGATTTGTATTGCAGTTACACAACTAACAAGCACTTCGGAAGCTATGATGAAAAAAGAGATCGGCATTGAGAAAACGTTAGAAGAAGCGGTTGCTCATTATGCAAAATTAACGAAAGAAAGTGGACTGGATGGCGTTGTTTGCTCAACGCTTGAAGTTCCAAAATTACGTGAAGTATGCGGAAATGAATTTGTAACAGTAACACCGGGGATTCGTCTTGCAAGCGATGATGTAAATGATCAGGTGCGCGTAGCAACACCGAAACGTGCGAGGGAACTTGGCTCAAGCTACATCGTAGTTGGACGTAGTATTACAAAAGCAGAAAATCCGCTTGAAGCGTATAAAACAGTAAAACAACAGTGGGAAGGTGTAACAGTATGAAAAAAGAAATCGCATCGCATTTATTAGAAATTGGAGCAGTATTTTTACAACCGAATGATCCATTCACATGGTCTTCAGGTATGAAATCACCAATTTATTGTGATAACCGTTTAACTTTATCCTATCCAAAAGTACGTCAAGCGATTGCAGCTGGATTAGAAGAGTTAATTAAAGAGCACTTCCCAACTGTAGAAGTTATTGCAGGAACAGCAACAGCTGGTATTGCGCACGCTGCATGGGTAAGCGATCGTATGGATTTACCAATGTGCTACGTACGTAGTAAAGCAAAAGGTCACGGTAAAGGGAACCAAATCGAAGGAAAAGCTGAAAAAGGTCAAAAAGTAGTAGTAGTAGAAGACTTAATTTCAACTGGCGGTAGTGCAATTACATGTGTAGAAGCACTTCGCGAAGCTGGCTGTGAAGTATTAGGAATCGTATCAATCTTCACATACGAGCTTGAAGCAGGAAAAGAAAAACTAGAAGCAGCGAACGTAGCATCATATTCTTTAAGTGATTACAGTGCATTAACTGAAGTTGCAGCAGAAAAAGGTATGATCGGACAAGCTGAAACGAAAAAATTACAAGAGTGGCGTAAAAATCCAGCTAATGAAGCTTGGATCACAGCGTAACACGAAAAAAGACGACCGCGGGGGAACGTGGTCGTCTTTTTATATCATTGTTATAATTTCATGTAACGAACAGATAGTAGGAACATCACATTTGAGTTGCAAGTTATCCCGATTTAACCATATCCCTTGCATTCCAGCTGCTGTACTACTAATTGCATCTGTTTCTAATCGATCACCAATATAATAGCAATCTTTCATTTCAAGATTCAATTGTAATACAGTTCTTTGAAAAATTTCAGGGTCTGGTTTCGATACACCAATTTCACTAGAAGTAGATATGTAATTGAAATATTGTAGAATGTTTTGAGCAGTTAATTTTTCGACTTGTTGTTCATAGTCACCATTACTAATGATACCTAATGAGTGCCCTTCTTGCTTTAAGGTCTGTAATGTATAGTGTACATCTTCAAACGCGGCCCAGTTGTTCTTATATAGTTCTATATATTGATTGAATCTGTGCTGAGACTCCTCGGGTGATAAGTTTATTCCATATGTTTTAAATAAATGGTATATTCGCATCCCTTGTTGTTCTTGAAAAGATAATTCCTTGGATAAAAATTTGTTGAAATATTC
Organism: Bacillus basilensis; assembly: GCF_050630465.1. Lineage (NCBI taxonomy): Bacteria > Bacillati > Bacillota > Bacilli > Caryophanales > Bacillaceae > Bacillus > Bacillus basilensis. The sequence goes on from NZ_JBNTQO010000002.1 coordinate 427,086, forward strand.
TTCGGATAATTCATGCCAGACTTTCGTGGCCTCTAATTCATTACCTGAAAAAATAGTACTATATACTTGAAAGAAATCTATAATACCATTTCTTTCAGCGGCCTCATAATCAAGTAAAGTTCCATCGACATCAAAGAAAATCATATGACAATCTCCTCGTTAATAGCTATTTAGCGTTTTCCACAACCTCATATCCTCTCACAAACAAGAGCGTCATGTAAGAAACGATAAATGAGAAGATGCTATACATGCCAACCCAAAAGAAAAATTTTGGAGTAAAGGCGATAACACCTATTATTAAAAAACTAGCAAACGTTACAACCGGCATTACGTAATACGTTTTCGTTCTACGTGTTCCGATAACAGAAACGATAAAGATAAGTAATGGACAAATTAATAAGACGAAAATCAATTCATTCATAGGTATGTCCCCTTTTCTAATTGCAGTAATCTGTTCTCGTAAACGTTTTGAAATAAATACTCTCCTAATATAACTTCGCTAAGTAATAACGAATCCCTCTTGAAAACGAGTAATTCATGATGAATTTTACAAGAAAAAACGTAAGAAAGAGAATACTTGCCTACGTTATAGAATAAACATCGCAACGATCGTGGTGACAATTAAGCCAATCACAACTGGTAAAAAGTTTCGGCGTGCAAGTTCAAATGGATCTACCTTGCAAATGGCAGCAGCAGGAATAAGCGCCCAAGGGATTAACGTCCCGCCCCCGGTCCATATTGCTGCAATTTGCCCGAGTGCTGTTAATGTAGCTGTTCCATGACCGAGTGCTGTGCCGAAAAGATTTGCAATTGAACCAGCAAGTGATATACCTGAAAAACCAGATCCATCTAAGCCGGTAATGACACCAACAATAGTTAATGTCCCTGCCGATACATATTGATTTAAAGGAACAGTTTGAGATAAGGCGATTCCTAAGTCGTTAATGATTCCGTGGGAACCTTTCGGTAAATAGTCCCCGATAATTTTCACAAAGCCGCTATCTCCTAAATAAAAAAGTGCAGCAATTGGAATAACAGGTCCGAAAATTTTAAATCCAAATTGAAGCCCTTCTATGAAATAATCGGTCGTTTTATTTAATCCATTTCCTTTGTAGGCGATGAGAGAAATAATGATAATCATAATAACAGTCGTTCCACCGATAAGTGCAGTTGCATCGCTTCCTTGTAGTTTAAATTGAATCATACAAAGAATATCAAGGGTATATATGATAGGGATACATATGGCGAGCCATTTCTTTATGTGAGGAGATAATAAAATAGTAGTTTTAGACGGTTCAGTTGATGAAGAGGAATCTTGCAAGGATAGTCCTGTATGAAATTCTTTTCGTAAGAAGAAAAATGCGACGGAAGTTGTCACAATGCCCATAACAATTACGAGCGGAACACTGGCAGAAACAACGCTAGAAACAGGAAGACCAGCAGCGTCTGCGGTTAATTTTGGTGCGCCTTGTATAACGAAGTCGCCGGATAAAGCAATCCCATGACCGAATAAGTTCATAGCAATTGCCACTCCAATTGGCGGAAGACCGACGCGTACAGCGATCGGTAATAAAATAACTCCCATTAAGGCGACAGCTGGAGAAGGCCAAAAGAAGAAAGAAATTGTCATCATTAAAAGGCCGATAATCCAGTAGGCGAGGGTAGGTGTACGAATCATCTTTGTAAATGGTGAAATCATCGTATCATTTATGCCGGTATGAACGAGTAGATTGCTCATGGATACGATAATGGAGATGATTAATATAGTTGGTAATAGCTCAGTGATGGCGTAAATGAAACTTTGAAAAATACCGCTAATAGCAAGAGGGATAGAGCTTGTAGCGGTTAATGCTAATAAAAAGATAAAAACGATACAAATAATAGTCGTATCTTTTCGGAGAATAAAAAAGGTAATAATAGTGAGTAAACAAAGAATATAGAGAGCGTGCAACAGCGTTAATTCAACTCCCATAACATTCACATCCTTTAGGCATTCGTGTAGTTTATTGTATGAAAGCAGTGAAAGTATGTGAGTTTAGGAAAAAGAAAAAATGAAATTTCATGTACTGTAATGGTAAGGAGAGAAAATGGATGTTACAATACAATTAATCCTAAAAATGGAATTTAAGGAGGGTTTATGCGCAAAAAAATTGGATTTTGGGGATTCATCATATCTTGTAGTCTATTAATCATTTTAAATCTGTTTACAAACAATGAATGGATAAGTATCTTACCAGTTTTCGGATTTGTTTTTGTTCTGTTATATAACTGGGATGATATAAAACAATATAGCAAGAAAAGTATTGGGATTATGATAGGTATCATTGTTGTTTGCTCATTTTTCATAGGGTTTATTTTAATAGAAGGGCAGAAACAGATGGCGAAAATGTCTATTTTTCAAGAATGGATGTCTTCTGCAAAAGGTCTTTATATTGTAATTGTAGTTGTTATTTTTCTAAGAATTGTTATAAGCATAGCAAGTTACATATTAAAGGCAAAGTAGAATGGGGGAGGAGTACGAATGAGAGAGAAAATAGGGTATTATGGTGTGCTCGTTTGTTTACTATTATCAGTTATTTCAGGGCAATTTCTTAAAAGTGAATGGGTACCAGTTATATTATGTATAGGAGTATTGATTTTTGCTTCTATGTATCGCTGGGATGAGTGGAAAGCATGTAGTCGAAAAAAGAAAATTGTTTTCAGCATCGAGTTCGTCATTATAATTAGCACGATTCCGTTTTTGTTATTGAAAGGAAATGAAATAATAGATGGTATTGTAATGTTTCAAGGGGGGGTATTTATTGTGAAATTGCTATATTTAATATGCATTTTAATTTCGATAGCGGTAGTCGCTAAAAAAGTAAACGAAAAGTTATTCGTTAATGAATAAAAGAAAATGCCACCTTATTCGGTGGCATTTTCTTACTTTACTGAATGAGCTTTTTGCATTTTTTTAATTAAACGAATTTGTCCACGATGATTGATTTCATCTTCAAAAACATGAAACCATTTAAAGTAGTTGTTGGCTGGTTTATCATACCAAAAGTCTGTCGTTTTAAATAACCATTCATCAGGTAACGATTGAAAAGTCTCGATCGTTTTGGAACGTACTTCTTGTAATGTGTTTATGTAAAATTCTATCGAGTTTCCTTTTATTTTCTCGCGGCCAAGATCTCCTAACTCAATAGCAGGTAACCAACGTTCCAATTCAACTTCCGTTGGTTCACGGTCTTCAAAAGTATGAATCTGGTAGTAAAATTCAATAGCGGCCATATGGTGTAATAACATGCCAATTGAATTTGCTTCCTCATCATATAAATAATCAAGTTCTTCCATTGTTAAACCTTCCACCGCTTGCATTGTTGTATAGCGTGCGTAATTCATCATGGAAACAAGTTTGGAAAATTCAACTTGTAAACCATCTATCTTGTCGATTACAAAATTTCCCCCCTCTTTAAACGATGAATCCAGAGAAAGAATTCTATGTGTAGAGAAAAACTCCTTTTAAAAAGGGGCATGATTTTAACAAGGAATAACAATTAGTTCCCGATTTGATTTTGTAATAACCTCATAGCCATCTTTTGTAATGACGATATCATCTTCAATTCTACAACCGCCCCAGTTTGGTATGTAAATACCTGGTTCAACTGTAACAACCATACCTTCTTTTAGAGTAGCCTTACTTTCTTGGGATAGGCGGAGTGGTTCATGAATTTCTAACCCAAGACCATGTCCAGTGGAGTGTCCAAAATATTGACCGTATCCATGCTCTGTAATGTAATCTCTTGTTATATCATCGATACTTTTCGCAGTCTCTCCAGGTTTAATTGCTTCCGTTCCACGTTTTAATGCTTCAAGTACAACACTGTATATCTTTTTGAATTTTTCCGATGGTTCCCCAATCGCTACAGTACGAGTTATATCGGAACAGTATCCGTCGTAAAGTGCACCGAAATCTAATGTGACGATGTCTCCTCGTTCAATTATTTTATTTGATGCAACTCCATGAGGAAGAGAAGAACGAACGCCAGAAGCTACAATAATTTGGAATGATGAGGATGTAGCCCCTTTTTTTCGCATGAAAAATTCTAACTCATCTCGTACATCATTTTCACTTAGTCCTGGTTTTAGAAACGTAAGGATGTGGTGAAATGCTTCGTCAGCGATATTAGCAGCGATTTTCATTGTTTCTATTTCAGGAGTGTCTTTAATAATACGAATATTTTCGATGATTTCGCACACTTGAACCATTTCCGCATGTACGTATTTTTGTAAGTTTTTATATTGTTGCAATGTTATGTTGTTTTCTTCAATTCCTAGTTTTTGAATGTTTAATTTCGATACTTGATTTGCAATTTCTTTTTCTAAATTTCCTTTATGCATAATGATTTCCACATCTTTTATTTGTGACTTCGCTTGATCTACATAGCGAAAATCAGTTATAAAAACAGCTGTATCCGCAGAGATTAAGACGACGCCAGCACTACCAGTAAAGCCTGTTGCATATTGGCGATTTTCTTTTTTGGTAATGAGTAATCCGTCAATTCCGTAATTATGTAGTTGATTTTGGATTTTATTAATTTTTAAAGTCATGTTAATTCCCCCTATTCATAGTATTGAATAAAGCAAATAGTGTGCCAAAGTGTATATTTGAAGAAAGGATGGTAGGGAAAACATATATTTTAGGGGAGATGAAAAAATAGCCCGCAATTTGTGGGAGACTTTTTGTTCATAAAATCCAGATTGCTTCAATAAATGGCAGGGGATGAAAAAATATTGATTGGATTTACACGTGCACTTTATTTATATGCTGTAAAAAAATTTATACAAATGTGAAATGACACTGTCAATTTTTTTGACAATATTGAATGGATATAGCAACTAAATTGAAAATATATAAAAAATGCGTTGCTTATGAGCAACGCATTTTTGTATTTAAGCTTTTAATTTCATTACAGTATCAACATCCGGTGTTACATATACGGTTTGCTGATTGTCGTACGTAACAAAACCAAGTTTTGCACCACTCGGTTTTTTGACATGGCGTATTTTGGTGAAATCAACAGGTACAGAGCTAGACTCTTTTGCTTTACTGTAATAGGCAGCAATTTTTGCAGCTTCTAGTAAAGTTTCTTCAGCAGGCTCTAAAGAACGAATGACAACATGAGAACCAGGTATGTCTTTCGTATGTAGCCAAATTTCATCGCGGCGGGCAAATTTCGTTGTTAAATAATCATTTTGTTTATTGTTTTTACCAACGAAAATCTCTGTGCCATCACTTGCTACATATTTATCTAATACTGGTTTAGTAGGCTTTTTCTTTGCGTTTTTCGTTTTACGATTGCGCATATAACCTTCTTCAGCTAATTCCTCACGAATTTCTTCAATATCTTTTGAAGAAGCAGCTTCCATTTGTTGAAGTAGGCTATCAAAGTAAAGAATTTCTTCATTTGTTTTTTCGATTTGCTCTTCTACAACAACAACTGAATTTTTCGCTTTTTGGTACTTTTGGAAATAGCGTTGCGCATTGTCAGATGGCGTTTTTAAAGGATCTAATGTGATTTTTACAGTTCCGCCATTTTCATCGTAATAGTTAACGACTTCAATATCTTTATCACCTTTTTTCAAAGCATACATATTGGCTGTAAGTAGTTCTCCAAATAGTTGATATTTATCTGCTTTTCCGGCATCTTGTAATGTTTTTTCTAGTTTAATGAGTTTTTTCTCATTTTTATTTTTTTCGTTTTGCATAAAGCGTTCTAAATCATGAGCCTGTTGTTTTACACGGTCGCGCTCTGCTTTTCCGAAAAAGAAACGGTCTAGCAATTCACTAACAGATGAGAACGTCTTGTTTTCACCTTGCAAGTGTGCAAGAGGGAAAAGATAAAAGAATTCTTTCCCATTTGAAGTAGTCATCGTAGGTGAATATGTATGAGTTAATAATGGTTTTTGTATGGAGAAAAATGCGTCCGCCAATGCTTTTTCATTTACCATGCCAGCTTTTTTCACGACTTCTTTTGCGAATAACGGCGATATTCCCGTAAAGGTGCCGACAAGCTGTTTATCCATGTTTCCAGATAAAAAGTCTAGCGGTCTAATAAATTCCTCATTTGTTTCAATCTGAAGTGGGTTAATTTTATGTTGTGCCGGTGGCGCAACATATTCAGCTCCAGCGTATACAGTTCGATGTCGGTTTACTGCTAAAGAAACGTGTTTTAAGCTATCTAAAATATTGTTTGTTTTTGTGTCTACTAAAATGATGTTACTATGTCGTCCCATTATTTCAATTACTAATGTTTTTAGCGATTCATCACCAATTTCATTTCTGCTGCGAACTGTGATTTGAATAATACGCTCTAAATCAATTTGTTCAATTTTTTCAATGAATCCACCTTCTAGATGTTTACGGAGAAGCATACAAAACATTGGCGGAAGTGCAGGTGAATCGTAATTTTGATTTGTTAAGTGTAAACGTGCATATGTCGGATGAGCGGAAAGAATCAGTTTTTGATTTTTTCCGTTTGCTCGAATATGTAATAAAATCTCATATTTTGAAGGTTGATATATTTTGGAAATTCTCCCCGTGTAAAGAGAATTTGCAATTTCATGTGTAATTGCTCTTGTAAATAATCCATCGAATGCCATAAAAACACTCCTTTCTAACTAAAAGTTAATTATAGCATTTTTTTGGACGAGGCTGAATAAGCTTTCAATAGAGTATGTCTGGAATCAGGAGGTCGATAGCAGGATGAACTGGTATGGAATGCGCGCACATGAAGTGGAAGAAAGAACGAATACGAATGTGAAGGTTGGACTTACAGAGAAAGAAGCAGAAGGGCGAATAAAGAAATTTGGTACAAATGAATTAGATGAAGCAAAAAGGCCTTCTGCACTAATGGTCTTTTTAGCGCAATTTAAAGATTTCATGGTACTTGTTTTGTTTGGTGCAACAATCGTTTCGGCTTTTTTAGGGGAATACATTGATTCGATTGCGATTGTTGCAATTGTTATTATCAACGGTATTCTCGGATTTTTCCAAGAAAGAAAGGCTGAAAAGTCATTGGAAGCTTTAAAAGAGCTAGCCGCCCCGCAAGTTACTGTACTGCGGAATGGAAAGTGGGTAAAGGCACCGTCTAAAGCACTCGTTTTAGGTGATGTTATTAAATTTTCTAGTGGCGATCGTATTGGAGCTGATGTACGTCTTGTTGAGGCATCGAGTTTATATATCGAAGAATCAGCTTTGACAGGGGAGTCAGTACCGGTGCAGAAAAAGGTAGAAGCATTGCAAGGGCAAGATGTTTCAATTGGTGATCAAAAAAATATGGCTTTTATGGGTACGATGATTACACGAGGAGCTGGAACAGGGGTCGTTGTAGCAACTGGTATGAATACAGCGATGGGCCAAATTGCAAATATGTTACAAAATGCAGAGCAAATGGAAACACCACTGCAACGAAGATTAGAACAACTCGGAAAAATATTAATTATTGTGGCTCTTGTTTTGACAGCGCTTGTCGTATTAGCCGGTGTGTATCAAGGGAATGAAGTATATCATATGTTTTTAGCTGGCGTGTCGCTAGCTGTTGCTGCTATTCCAGAAGGATTGCCAGCAATTGTTACAGTAGCTTTATCGCTTGGTGTACAGCGTATGATAAAAAAGAGAGCGATTGTAAGGAAATTACCAGCGGTAGAAACGTTAGGTTGTGCTTCTGTTATATGCTCTGATAAAACAGGGACGATGACGCAAAACAAAATGATGGTAACACATATGTGGTCAGGTGGAGAGTTGTGGAAAGTGACAGGTCAAGGGTATGAACCTAATGGATCCTTTCTGAAAGGTGAAAAAGAAGTTGATCCAGCTAAGACGAAAGCACTATATCAACTACTCACATTTGGTTCACTATGTAACAATGCAAATATTATTCAAAAGAAAAAGGCGTATGTATTAGATGGAGATCCAACAGAGGGGGCGCTTGTAGCTGCAGCAATGAAAGCGGGGATAACGCGTGAGGCACTGAAAGGGAAATTTGAAATCATTCGTGAATTTCCGTTTGATTCAACTCGAAAAATGATGAGTGTGATTGTACGAGATAGAGAAGGGAAAAAGTTTGTCGTTACGAAGGGAGCACCAGATGTCCTTCTGCAAATGAGTCAAACGATTTTATGGGGAGATAAGCAGCAACCAATAAGTGAATTGTATAGAAAAGAAGTACAGGCGGCTATTCATAGTTTAGGTAGTCAAGCGCTGCGAACAATTGCAGTTGCATTTAAACCATTAAAAGTAACAGATTCTACCGAACATGAAAGAGACGTTGAAAAGGATTTTATGTTAGTTGGGATACAAGGTATGATTGATCCACCAAGACCAGAAGTAGAGCAGGCTGTAAAAGAGTGCAGAGAAGCTGGTATTCGAACAGTGATGATTACAGGTGATCATAAAGTGACAGCAATGGCGATTGCGGAACAATTAGGGGTTTTACCACAAGGTGGACGCGTTGTTGAAGGAGTAGAACTCGCAAATATGGATGTAGAAGAACTAGAAAATGTTGTAGAAGATACGTATGTATTTGCTCGTGTATCACCAGAACATAAATTGAAAATTGTTAAGGCTTTGCAAAATAAAGGACATATAGTAGCGATGACAGGTGATGGGGTGAACGATGCTCCAGCTATAAAAACAGCGGATATTGGGATTGCGATGGGAATTACAGGGACAGACGTTGCGAAAGAAGCATCATCTCTTGTCTTGCTGGACGATAATTTTGCTACGATTAAATCAGCAATTAAAGAAGGTAGAAATATATACGAGAATATACGTAAGTTTATTCGTTATTTATTAGCATCGAACGTAGGAGAAATTTTAGTCATGTTATTTGCGATGTTACTTGCATTGCCGCTGCCGATGGTTCCAATCCAAATTTTATGGGTGAACTTAGTTACTGACGGTTTACCGGCGATGGCACTAGGTTTGGATAAGGCTGAAGGAGACGTGATGAAGAGAACGCCGCGTCATCCGAAAGAAGGGGTATTTGCTAGAGGGCTTGCATGGAAAATTTTAAGCCGTGGCTTTCTAATTGGAGCAGTGACGTTAGTGGCGTTTATTATTGCATATAATCAACATCCAAATGAACTGAAATATGCACAAACTGTAGCATTCGCGACGTTGGTACTTGCTCAGCTTATTCATGTATTTGATTGCCGAAGTGAGCATTCTGTTTTTCACCGCAATCCATTTGGAAATGTGTATTTAGTAGGGGCGGTTATCATTTCATTACTACTCATGCTCGTCGTTATATATTACCCACCGTTACAACCGATTTTTAGCACGATGCCAATACAAGCAAGAGATTGGTTGTTAATTGGAGGTTTGTCATCAATTCCGACCTTCTTATTAGTAGGTTCTTTATTAACAGGGAAAAAGGGGAAGAAAGAAAAGCCAGTATTATATAAGAAGGGATTAAACTTGAAATAGTCAATGATATGAAAATGTGATATAATTTACAGAAGGTAGTAGAGCCTTGTCTCTATTACCTTTTTCATTGAGTTATTTCATGGCTTGGATGTGATAAAAATGATTTGTAGTATGACAGGATTTGGAAGGTCGAAAGTGGAAAATGGTACTTTTCAAATTACAGTAGAAATGAAATCAGTGAACCACCGTTTTCTAGAGATGAGTATTCGACTTCCGAAGCAAATGATGGTATTTGAAGACAAAATTCGTAAAATAATTGCACAGCAAGTTCGACGTGGACGCATTGAAGTGTCTATTAGTATAACGGGTGAAGGGCTTGTTGAAAGAAAATTAAGTGTGAATTGGTCGCTTCTTGAGCAGTACCAATCGATTATGGAAGATATAAAAGGAAAATTTCAATTACAAGATTCTATTACACTCGGGCAATTAATGGCAATGCCAGAAGTAACAGCGATTGAAGAAGCTGAAAATGTAAATGAACAATTTGAGAACAGTTTATATGAGGCTGTTCGCCAAGCTGCTCATATGTTAAAAACGATGAGAGATGGCGAAGGAGAACGATTACATAAAGATATAGCGTATCGTTTACAAGAGATTCACAATTGTGTAAATGCAGTTATTCCGCATGCACCGATTGTTACACAAAAATATCGTGAACGATTAGAAAATCGCTTAAAAGAATTACATAATCAAGATCTAGATGAACAAAGATTGTTAACAGAAGTCGCAATCTTTGCAGAACGTTGTGATATTCACGAAGAGTTAGTTCGTTTGCAAAGTCATTTAGAGCAATTTCGTGAAACACTGCAGATTGAAGAACCTGTTGGAAGAAAAATGGATTTCATCGTGCAAGAGATGCATAGAGAAATTAATACAATTGGTTCTAAGGCAAATGACTTAACAATTTCAAAATATGTTGTAGAAATGAAAAATAACCTTGAAAAAATTCGTGAACAAGTACAAAATATTGAGTAGCTTTCAAAAAATATATAAAGTTATACGTGGTGGAGAAATCGGATAGACTTACTAGGAGGCGCAAACTATGGCCATGCGGTTTTTAAATATTGGATACGGAAATATTGTATCTGCTCATCGAATTATTGCTATTGTAAGTCCGGAGTCAGCTCCTATTAAACGAACAGTACAGGAAGCACGCGAACATAATGCTTTACTTGATGCTACGTATGGGAGAAAAACAAGGGCGGTTATTGTTATGGATGATGGGCATGTTGTATTAAGTCCAATTCAGCCAGAGACGATTGCACATCGTTTGAATAATAAAGAAGATTTAAGTGAGGAAGGGTAGGTTTTACATATTTATGAGAAGTAGAAGAGGATTGCTCATCGTTCTTTCAGGACCTTCTGGGGTTGGTAAAGGAACGGTTCGAAAAGAGCTGTTTAGTCATGAGGATACACGTTTTCAGTACTCCATTTCAGTAACGACACGTAAGCCACGTGAAGGTGAAGTGGATGGTGTGGATTATTTCTTTAAAGAGAGAGAAGAATTTGAGGAAATGATTCGTAATGAAAAATTACTTGAGTGGGCTGAGTTCGTAGGTAATTATTACGGAACACCGATTGACTATGTTGAAAAAACATTACAAGAAGGAAAAGATGTATTCTTAGAAATTGAAGTGCAAGGAGCAATTCAAGTTAAGAAAGCTTTCCCAGAAGGTGTATTTATTTTCTTAGCACCCCCAAGTTTATCTGAACTAAAGAACCGTATTGTCGGCCGTGGTACAGAAACTGAAGATGTTATTGAAAATCGTTTAACGGTAGCGAAAGAAGAAATCGAAATGATGGACGCTTACGACTATGTTGTAGAAAACGATCAAGTTGAATTAGCTTGTGAAAGAATTAAAGCAATTGTGGTTGGTGAACATTGCCGCCGCGAAAGAGTAGCAAAATATTATAAAGAAATGACGGAGGGTCTATAATTATGTTAAATCCATCAATTGATTCATTATTAACAAAAATCGATTCTAAATATACACTTGTAACAGTAGCTGCAAAGCGTGCACGTGAAATGCAACTTGCGGACAATTGTGTTATTGAAAAGCCTGTTTCTCATAAATGTGTGGGTAAATCATTAGAAGAAATCGATGCAGAAGTATTAAAATATGTACCAAGTGAAGGCAAAATAATTGATTAAGACCTTCTTTTCGACAAATTAAAACATAGACTTTATAATTTTCTATGTAACGGTAACAACCTATTTACAAGTAGGTTGTTATTTTTTTACGGTAGGAAAGAAATATTGGTACTGACGAGCTGAGAATTTTGTTTCAGTATTATAAGTTTGAAAAAGAAAGAGGACGAGCCATATGCTAAAAGGGAAAAAGATACTTTTATGTGTAACAGGAGGCATTGCAGTCTTTAAAGGGGCTGCATTAACGAGTAAATTGACACAAGCTGGTGCTATTGTAAAAGTAATGATGAGTGAGTCAGCAATGAAGTTTGTTACACCTCTTACATTCCAAGCGCTTTCTCGCCATGATGTATATACGGATACATTCGATGAGAAAGACTCAGCTGTTATTGCTCATATCGATTTAGCAGATTGGGCAGATGTTGTACTTGTTGCACCAGCTACAGCTAATTGTATTGGAAAGTTAGCTAACGGTATTGCAGATGATATGATTACAACTACTTTGTTAGCTACTACAGCCCCAGTGTGGATTGCACCTGCTATGAATGTGCATATGTATGAAAATAAAATTGTTCAAAAAAATATGATGACGTTAAAAACGTTAGGATATACATTTATTGAGCCTGGAGAAGGTTTTTTAGCTTGTGGTTATGTAGCGAAGGGAAGATTAGAAGAACCAGAAGCGATTATTGCAGAGTTAGAAGAGGCCTTTTCAGAAAAAAAACCATTGCAAGGAAAAAAGATATTAATAACTGCTGGTCCAACTCGTGAAAAGATTGATCCAGTTCGTTTTATGACCAATTTTTCTTCTGGAAAAATGGGATATGCGCTTGCAGAAGTGGCAGCGAACTTAGGTGCTGATGTCATACTCGTTTCGGGACCGACAGCATTAAATCCACCAGTACATGTAACGACAGTGCAAGTGGAATCTGCACAAGATATGTTAGAGGCAGTACTTCAACATTATCAGAACGTAGATGTTGTCATTAAAACAGCAGCAGTTGCAGATTATCGCCCGAAATATGTTCATGATAATAAAATGAAAAAGAAAAATGGTGATGCTGTAATTGAACTAGAGAGAACAGTAGATATTTTAAAAACGTTAGGTGAAAAGAAAGACCAACAGTTACTTATCGGTTTTGCGGCTGAAACGACAAATGTAGAAGAATACGCAACGAGAAAATTGCGTGAAAAAAATGCAAATATGATTGTTGCGAATGATGTAAAAGCGCAAGGAGCTGGATTTGGTACAGATACGAATATTGTAACAATGTATAGAAAAGATGGAGAGATTATCGAGTTACCACTTTTAACGAAGAAAGAAGTTGCGCGTGAAATATTAAAGCAAATTGAAATGATGTTAGAAGATGGTCGTCTATGAAATTTGCAAGTGTAATTGTTGATGTACCTGCACGTCAGACAGATCGACCATTTGATTATATTATCCCTAAAAAATGGGAAGATATTGTCCAGACAGGCATGCGTGTAGTAGTTCCATTTGGCCCAAGGAAATTGCAAGGTTTTATTATTGGGATCAAAGATTCGGCTGAAGTAGAAAGCAAGAAGTTAAAGACAATCCATGAAATATTAGATGTAACGCCGGTTTTGAACGAGGAATTATTAAAACTTGGATATTGGCTTACAAGTGAAACGTTATGTTATATGATTTCAGCTTTTCAAGTCATGCTTCCAACAGCGATAAAAGCAACATATAAAAAGCGTCTACAACTTCGTAAACAAGAAGAAGTAGCGCCTGAACTACTGTTTTTATTTCAGAATAAAGAGGCGATAGAATGGGAAGCGATTGAGACGCAGCCGCATCTATACCGCACAATTCAACAAGAAATTAAAAATGGTACGATTGAAGTTGTTTATCAGGTAAAAGATAAAGTGCAAAAGAAGAAACAAAGAGTTGTTCAACCGGAGTTGCCAGAAGATAAATTAGAATTAGCAGCATTTGAACTGAAAAGTAAAAAACAACAAGATGTACTCTATTATTTTGTGGAAAATTATAAAAGTGTGCCGTTGAAAGTGATAACAGAAGAGTTGCAAATAACAGATGCTCCAATTAAAGCACTTGTTAAAAAGGGGCTAATCTCAGAAAAGTATGTGGAAGTATATCGGAATCCATATGACGATGATGATTTTGAACAAACGAAACCATTCCCACTTACGGAGGAACAAGAGCGAGTTATTGCACCAATTTTATCATCAATTGCAAATGAAACTTACAATCCATTTTTACTATATGGTGTTACAGGAAGCGGAAAGACAGAAGTATATTTACAATCTATAGCAGAGGTGCTCGAGAAAGGAAAAGAAGCGATTGTGCTTGTTCCTGAAATTGCACTAACACCTCAGATGGTAGATCGTTTCAAAGGTAGATTTGGCTCGCAAGTTGCGGTTCTTCATAGTGCGCTGTCTGTTGGAGAAAAATATGATGAATGGCGTAAGATTTTAAGAAAAGAAGTGAAAGTCGTAGTTGGTGCACGTTCAGCTGTATTTGCTCCTTTTGAAAATTTAGGGATTATTATTATTGATGAGGAGCATGAATCGAGCTATAAGCAGGAAGATAATCCGAGGTATCATGCAAGGGATGTAGCTGTGTGGAGGGGACAGTATCATAAATGTCCTATCGTTCTTGGTAGTGCGACACCGACACTTGAATCGTTTGCAAGAGCGAAAAAAGGTGTGTACGAATTACTAACGATGGAAAAGCGTATGAACGAACAAGCCTTACCGACAGTAGAAATTGTTGATATGCGTGAAGAACTTCGTGACGGGAATCGTTCCATGTTTTCGAAGGCACTGCATGAAAAAATAGCAGATCGATTAGAAAAGAAAGAACAAATGGTGCTCTTTTTAAATAGAAGAGGTCATTCTACATTTGTTATGTGCCGGGATTGCGGGTATGTTGTACAATGTCCGCATTGTGATATCTCGCTCACATATCATAAAATGAACCATCGTTTAAAATGTCATTATTGCAGTTACGAAGAGAATATGCCGACTGCGTGTCCTGCTTGTCAAAGTACATATATTCGTTTCTTTGGTACAGGTACACAAAAGGTAGAAGAAGAAATTACAAAACTATTTCCAGAAGCACGAGTCATTCGGATGGATGTAGATACGACAAGTCGCAAAGGAATGCATGAAAAATTATTAAAGGCGTTCGGGGAAGAAAAAGCAGATATATTACTTGGAACGCAAATGATTGCGAAAGGATTAGATTTTCCTAAAGTAACACTCGTCGGAGTTTTAACTGCAGATACGATGCTTCACTTACCAGATTTTCGGGCGAGTGAAAAGACTTATCAGTTGTTGACGCAAGTAAGTGGACGAGCAGGCAGACATGAATTACCAGGGGAAGTTATAATTCAAACGTATACGCCAGAACATTACAGTATAGAGTTAGCAAAGAACCAACAATATGATGTGTTTTTTGACCAAGAAATGCAGATGAGACGAACGAGACAATATCCACCTTATTACTATGTTGTACTTGTGACGGTATCTCACCCGGAATTATTAAAGGCAGTACAAGTGACGGAAAAAATTGTCGGTCATTTACGGTCACACTGCACAGAGCAAACAATGGTGTTAGGACCGGTTGCTTCAGCAATTCCAAGGATAAAAGATAGATATCGTTATCAATGCATGATAAAATACAAACGGGAACCAAACTTAAAGAACGTGCTCAAAATGGTAAATGAACATTATCAAGCAGAAATGCAAAAAGAGCTACAAATCTCAATTGATTTTAATCCAACAATGTTAATGTAGCGGAGGGAAATATGGCAGTTTTAGAAATAGTAAAGCATCCAAATGAAGTGTTAGAAGCACCGTGTGAAAGAGTAATTAACTTTGATAAAAAGTTAGTGAAATTGTTGAAAGATATGCATGAAACAATGTTAATTGCGGACGGAGTCGGTTTAGCTGCGCCTCAAGTAGGTGTAAGCTTGCAAGTTGCGGTAGTTGATATCGGTGATGATACTGGAAAGATTGAGTTAATCAATCCGTCGATATTAGAAAAACGTGGTGAACAAGTAGGTCCCGAAGGCTGTTTAAGCTTCCCGGGACTTTATGGTGAAGTGGAACGTGCGGATTATATTAAAGTACGTGCACAAAATCGCCGAGGTAAAGTGTTTTTACTAGAAGCAGAAGGGTTTTTAGCGCGTGCAATTCAACATGAAATCGATCATTTACACGGTGTGTTATTTACATCGAAAGTGACAAGATACTATGAGGAAAACGAATTAGAATAGGTGTTAAAAGGAGCGGTTTTTAAATGATAAAAGTAGTATTTATGGGAACACCGGACTTTTCAGTGCCGGTGCTTCGTCGTCTTATTGAAGATGGCTATGATGTAATAGGTGTTGTGACGCAACCAGATCGTCCAGTAGGGAGAAAAAAAGTATTAACATCAACACCTGTTAAAGTTGAAGCAGAAAAACACGGTATTCCAGTGTTACAACCGCTAAGAATTCGTGAAAAAGATGAATATGAAAAAGTATTGGCATTAGAGCCAGATTTAATTGTAACAGCTGCGTTCGGTCAGATTGTACCAAATGAAATTTTAGAAGCACCGAAGTACGGATGTATAAATGTCCACGCTTCTTTACTTCCAGAACTTCGTGGTGGTGCACCAATCCATTATGCAATTATGGAAGGTAAAGAAAAAACGGGTATTACAATTATGTATATGGTAGAAAAATTGGATGCTGGTGATATCTTAACGCAAGTAGAAGTGGAAATTGAAGAGCGTGAAACGACAGGCTCGTTATTCGATAAGTTAAGTGAAGCAGGAGCACACCTTCTATCCAAAACAGTACCTTTATTAATTCAAGGTAAGTTAGAACCAATTAAACAAAATGAAGAAGAAGTAACGTTTGCATATAATATAAAACGTGAGCAAGAGAAAATTGATTGGACAAAAACAGGTGAAGAAGTATACAATCACATTCGCGGATTGAATCCATGGCCAGTTGCTTATACAACTTTAGCAGGACAAGTTGTGAAAGTATGGTGGGGAGAAAAAGTACCTGTAACGAAAGCGGCTGAAGCTGGTACGATTGTTGCGATCGAAGAAGATGGCTTTGTTGTAGCAACTGGTAATGAAACAGGTGTTAAAATTACTGAATTGCAACCTTCTGGTAAAAAGCGTATGAGTTGTTCGCAATTTTTACGTGGTACAAAACCTGAAATTGGAACGAAGTTAGGAGAAAATGCATGAGAAAAAATGTTCGTGAATTAGCTCTTGATGGTTTAATTCAAGTAGAAAAAAGTGGTGCATACAGTAACTTACTTTTAAATAATCTAATTGAAAAAAATGAAATTGATAGAAAAGATATTGGTTTATTAACTGAAATTGTATATGGAACGATTCAACGCCGTGACACATTAGATTATTATTTACAGCCCTTTTTAAAAAAGAAGGTTGAGGCGTGGGTAAGAGTATTGCTTCGCTTATCTTTATATCAAATGATTTATTTAGATAGAGTGCCCGAAAGAGCGGCTATTCATGAAGCGGTTGAGATTGCAAAGCGTCGCGGGCATAAAGGAATTGCTGGTATGGTAAATGGTGTACTACGTTCGATTCAGAGAGAAGGGGTACCTTCTGTAGATGAAATCAAGGATCCAGTAGAACGTCTGGCAATTGCAACAAGTCATCCAGTTTGGCTTGTCCAAGAGTGGACTTCAGAATTTGGTTTAGAAACTGCAGAGAAAATGTGTGAAGTGAACATGTTACCACCTGTACCAACAGCACGTGTAAATGTTGATAAAATAACAGTAGAAGAAGCAATTGAGTTGCTGGCTAGTGAAGGTATAGAAGCGAAGCGTGGCGATTTGTCAGATGATGCAATTCAAATTGAAAGAGGGAATGTAGCGCATACAGATGCGTTCAAAAAAGGTTTTCTTTCTATTCAAGATGAAAGTTCTATGCTGGTAGCACGCGCTTTAGAACCGAATGAGGGAGATGTAGTTCTTGATAGCTGTGCTGCTCCGGGCGGAAAAACAACGCACATCGCAGAGCGATTAAAAGGAACTGGTAAAGTTATGTCTCTTGATTTACATGCGCACAAAGTACGTTTAATTAAACAACAAGCAGAGCGACTTGGTCTAGAAAATGTCGAAACAAAAGCACTAGATGCTAGAAAAGTGCAAGAACACTTTGCGAATGAAACGTTTGATAAAATATTAGTAGATGCACCATGTTCTGGATTTGGTGTAATTAGACGTAAGCCTGATATTAAATTAGGTAAAGATAAAGGCGATAGTGAAAGATTATCGACGATTCAACTTGCAATACTAGAAAAAATAGCACCGTTATTAAAACAAGGTGGTCGCCTTGTTTATAGTACGTGCACAATTGAGAAAATAGAAAATGAACAAGTAATAGAACGATTTTTACAAGAGCATCCTGAATTTGAGTGGGATACTACGATAAAAGAGCGTATGCCAGAAAAGTTAAGTCAGTATATTGATGAAGGTCAAGTACAAATTTTACCGCATTATTTTGCAACAGATGGCTTTTATATTGCTTGTTTAAGGAAGAAGGTGTAGCATCGTGGAAACGACTGTGAGAAAACAAAAGAAAAATTTAGAAACGAAAAAACCATCAATTTACTCTTTACAACTCCATGAAATGCAAGATTGGTTAAAGGAACAAGGAGAACCAAAATTCCGTGCTGGACAAATTTTTGATTGGTTATATAAAAAACGTGTAAAAAATTATGAGGATATGTCAAACCTTTCTAAAGGATTGCGTGATAAATTGTCGAATTCCTTTGATATTACTACTTTAAACACGTTAGTAAAACAAACGTCTTCGGATGGAACAATTAAATTCTTATTCCAATTATATGATGGATATTCTATTGAAACGGTATTAATGCGACATGAGTATGGAAATTCCATTTGTGTAACAACGCAAGTGGGTTGTCGTATTGGTTGTACGTTCTGTGCTTCGACGCTTGGCGGTTTAAAGCGAAACCTAGAAGCTGGAGAAATTGTAGCACAAGTAGTTGAAGTGCAGCGTGCACTTGATGAATCAGAAGAACGTGTAAGTTCTCTTGTTGTTATGGGAATTGGAGAACCATTTGATAACTACGATAATTTAATGGGATTCTTACGCATCATTAACCATGAGAAAGGACTTCATATTGGTGCAAGACATATGACAGTTTCGACGAGTGGAATTATCCCGAAAATTTATAAGTTCGCTGAAGAAGACTTACAAATTAATTTTGCGATTTCATTGCATGCTCCAAACTCAGAATTACGTTCAAAATTAATGCCGATTAACCGTGCTTATAAGCTGCCTGATTTAATGGAAGCTATTAAATACTATGTAAATAGAACAGGGCGTCGTATTACTTTTGAATATGGACTATTTGGAGGCGAAAATGACCAAGTTGAGCATGCTGAAGAGCTTGCTGTACTCTTAAAAGGTGTAAAATGTCATGTGAACTTAATTCCGGTAAACTACGTACCTGAACGTGATTATGTACGTACGCCACGTGAACAAATTTTCTTGTTTGAAAAAACGTTAAAAGATCGTGGAGTGAATGTAACAATTCGCCGTGAACAAGGTCATGATATTGATGCAGCCTGCGGTCAGTTGCGTGCGAAGGAGCGTAAAGAAGAGACGAGGTGACGAGATGAAGGCCGTGTTTCTATCAGATAAAGGAAAAGTTCGTCAACATAATGAAGATAGTGCAGGAGTTTTTCACAATTTAGATGGAAATATTTTAGCGGTAGTAGCAGATGGAATGGGAGGTCATCGAGCTGGTGATGTAGCTAGCTCGATGACCATTCAATTATTCCATGATTATTGGAAGCAAACGCATAATATGAATGAGCCAAAAAAAGTAGAAGAGTGGTTACATACTAGTGTTGGGATTATTAATGAGCGTATATATGAGTACTCCAAGCAACATGTAGAATGTAATGGCATGGGAACAACACTTATAATAGCGATTTGTACGCCGAATTTTGTGACAATAGGTCATATAGGAGATAGTCGTTGTTATATGGTATCAGAAGGGGAAATCTCGCTTGTAACGGAAGATCACTCACTTGTGAATGAACTTGTGAGACATGGTGAAATTTCAAAAGAAGACGCAGAATATCACCCAAAAAAGAATGTTTTGTTAAGAGCATTAGGAACAGAAGAAAAAGTCGGATTAGATGTTAAAACATTGGTGCTTGAGGAAGATGATCAGTTACTTCTTTGCTCTGATGGATTATCTAATAAAGTTTCTATCGCTGATATGCAACAAGTTTTACAGTTAAATGAACAGCTTGAAACTAAGGGACAACGTCTCATTCAATTGGCGAATGATCGTGGCGGGGAAGATAATATCACCCTTGTTCTTATTGATTATGCGGGTTCGACAAACGAAAGTAGGTGAAGTGCAACGTGCTGATTGGAAAACGCTTAAATGACCGTTATAAGCTGCTGAAAATGATAGGTGGCGGTGGAATGGCCAATGTGTATTTAGCTCATGATGATATACTGGGCCGGGATGTAGCGGTAAAAATATTAAGACTCGACTATTCAAATAACGAAGAGTTTATTAAACGTTTCCATCGAGAAGCGCAGTCTGTTACAACGTTGTCGCATCCAAATATTGTGAATATGTATGATGTCGGAGAAGAAGATGGTATATATTATCTTGTAATGGAGTATGTACCAGGACAAACATTGAAGCAATACATAATTGAGCGAGGGATGTTACCGATAGGAGAAGCTCTTGATATAATGGAGCAGTTAACATCCGCCATGGCACACGCCCATCATTTTGAAATTGTGCATCGTGATATTAAACCGCACAATATTTTAATTCGAGCTGATGGAGTAATAAAAGTAACAGATTTTGGAATTGCGACAGCTACAAGTGCAACAACAATTACACATACAAATTCGGTACTCGGTTCGGTGCATTACTTATCACCAGAACAAGCACGCGGCGGGATAGCAAATAAACAATCAGATATTTATTCCCTAGGGATTGTTATGTTTGAATTGTTAACAGGAAGACAACCGTTTTCTGGCGAATCTGCTGTTGCTATAGCTTTAAAACATTTACAAAGTGAAATTCCGTCACCAAAAAGATGGAATGAAAATATTCCGCAAAGTGTCGAGAATATTATATTAAAGGCAACTGCGAAAGATCCGTTTCATCGATATCAATCTGCTAATGCGATGAAACGAGATATTGAAACTGCGCTATATCCAGAGAGGATAAATGAGCAGCCATTTTACATACCGGAAGATATGGAAGCGACAAAAGCGATTCCGATTATTCAACAGGAACAATTATTCGAAAATGTAACTGATGAAACAATTGTTTTAAAAGGAAGTAAAGTGGATGAACAGAAAAGAAAAGAAGAAACTGATTTAAATAAGAAGAAAAAACGAAGTAATAAATGGCTTAAAGTTTTAATTACGACATTTTTACTTTTAGCGATTGGAATAACGTTAGCGCTTACTGTTATTCCGGGATTCTTTATTCCAAAAGATGTGAAGGTTCCTGATGTGGCTGGTATGAAATATACGACAGCAGTAAATACATTAGTTGAAAAGGGTTTTGAGGTTACGGAACCTAATATTGTATATACTGATGATGTTGAAACCGGTGATGTGATAAAAACAGACCCTGTGGCAGGAAGAGTCGTGAAAGAAAACTCTAAAATTACTATCTATCAATCAGGTGGAAAAAAGAAAAGTAAGATGAGTGATTTCACAGGAAAAGATTTTGAGAGCATAAGATCTGAATTAGAAGAAAAATATAAACAAGTTACAATAAACTATATTGAAAATGATAGACCAAAAGGTGAAATCGTTGAGCAAATTCCGACGCCGGATCAAATGGTAGTAGAAGCGGAACAAGAACTGAAAATTTGGGTAAGTAAAGGTCCTTATCAAATTAGACCAGGTGATTTTTCAGGATGGACTGAAAATAGTGTAAATGGTTATTTGAATGAGAGAAAACTAACTCCAGATATAAAACGAGAGTATTCCGATACTGTTGATAAAGGACTTGTAATTTCGCAATCTCCAAAACCAGGAACGCCGTTAAAAGAAGGAGATAAAGTGACGATTATCATCTCAGAGGGTCCTAAGCCGAAAGTAACGAAAACTGTGAAAGTAGATAATATTTCTATTCCGTATGAGTCTTCTATAATAGGTGAGAAAAAACCGCAAACGATAGAAATTTATAAAGAAGATATGCAACAAAAAATGGATAGACCAATTGAAACTAGAACAATTTCAGAGTCGGCAACTATTTCATTAGAATTTGTAATTCAAGAAGGTACAAAAGGACACTATAAAATTGTACGAGATGGTGTAACGATTATCGACAAAGAAGTACCATACCCAACTCAATAATAATGAATTCCATTTTCTTTTTAGAGAGGATGGAATGTATTACTCTTGCCTGTTATGCTCTCTACATATAGTGGACTGTATAACAGGCAAAAATATATGATTCAAAAAGCTATAAAAGTGATACTGTTATAAATAATATTTTAAATTTGATGGTAGATTAAATATATTACCTTGTATATATGACGGGTTTTGAAATCATTATTTAAAGAATTCTAATCCATTCCATATTACATCCCATATTAATTACAGCTTCACTTTATACAAAATAAAGGAGAATTATATGCCAGAAGGAAAAATTGTAAAAGCTCTAAGCGGGTTTTATTATGTACAGCATGAAGAAGGGATTACACAATGTCGCGGGCGTGGTGTGTTTAGAAAAAATAAAATTACACCACTGGTAGGAGACCAAGTTGTCTTTCAAGCTGATAATCCAAGTGAAGGATATGTGCTTGAAGTATTCGATCGAAAAAATGAACTTGTTAGGCCTCCTATTGCTAATGTTGATCAAGCAATTCTTGTTTTCTCTGCAGTAGAACCAGATTTTAATCCGGGACTGTTAGATCGATTTTTAGTGCTGATTGAATATCATAACATTAAGCCGATTATTTGCATTAGTAAGATGGATTTAGTGGATGAAAAAATGAGAGAGACTGTTGAATCTTATGCAAATGATTATCGTGAGATGGGATATGATGTATTATTTACTTCTATAAATACATCGGAAAGTATTGATATTTTAAAACCATTCTTAGAAGGTTGTGTTTCTGTCGTTGCAGGGCAATCTGGTGTTGGAAAATCTTCTATGCTTAACGTTTTACGTCCAGAGTTAGAACTGAAAACGAATGATATTTCCTCGCATTTAGGGCGCGGGAAACATACGACAAGACACGTGGAATTAATTGCGATTGGAAGCGGACTAGTTGCAGATACACCTGGTTTTAGTTCACTTGATTTCATAGATATAGAAGTAGAAGATCTTACATATTGTTTTCCAGAGTTGAAAGAAGCGAGCCAATACTGTAAATTTAGAGGGTGTACACATCTTTCTGAACCGAAATGTGCTGTGAAGGCAGCGATTGAAGAAGGGAAGATTACAGAATATCGTTATAAGAATTACAAACAATTCGTAGAAGAAATTAGAGAGAGAAAGCCGAGGTATTAGTTATGATTAAAATTGCACCATCGATCTTATCAGCAGATTTTTCAAAATTAGGGGAAGAGATTAAAGATGTAGAGAAAGGCGGAGCGGATTACATTCACGTCGATGTAATGGATGGACATTTCGTACCGAACATTACGATTGGACCATTAATTGTAGAAGCAATCCGTCCGATTACATCGTTACCATTAGATGTGCATTTAATGATTCAAAATCCTGATAACTATATCCCGACTTTCGCAAAAGCGGGAGCGGATATTATTACTGTTCATGTAGAGGCATGCCCTCATCTGCATCGTACAATTCAGTTAATTAAATCTCATGGCATTAAAGCGGGAGTTGTATTAAATCCGCATACGCCAGTTTCAACGATTGAGCATGTATTAGAAGATATCGATATGGTATTACTTATGACAGTAAACCCTGGATTTGGTGGACAGAAATTTATCCATTCTGTATTACCGAAAATTAAACAAGTTGCAGAAATGGTTAAAGAGCGCAATCTAGAAGTAGAAATTGAAGTTGATGGTGGTGTAAACGCTGAAACAGCACGACTTTGTGTTGAAGCAGGAGCAAATGTACTTGTAGCTGGATCAGCAGTATACAATCAAAAAGATCGCGGTGAAGCAATTCGTGTCATTCGTGGATAATGAATGAACGAGTCTTTATCCCAGTGAATCTTCTAGTGTAGTAAGTTTTCACTAATTTATA
Source organism: Bacillus basilensis (assembly GCF_050630465.1). Classification (NCBI taxonomy): domain Bacteria; kingdom Bacillati; phylum Bacillota; class Bacilli; order Caryophanales; family Bacillaceae; genus Bacillus; species Bacillus basilensis. The sequence goes on from NZ_JBNTQO010000002.1 coordinate 450,973, forward strand.
AAGGATAGAGAAAAAATATGTAAAAAGGCAATCTACCGAATGGCAGATTGCCTTTTTACAATAGAAGGGGAAGGAAACATGATTATTCATATTTTAGCGGGTGGACCTGCGGAATATTGTGCAGATTTTTCTCGATATGAAAATGAGAAAGTAGTGTGGGCTGCAGTTGATAGAGGTGTATATCGTTTATTAAAAGGAGGAATTACTCCAACTGTTGCGTTTGGAGATTACGATTCGGTTACTGAAGAGGAATTAGTATGGATGGGACAGCAAACAAATGACTTACATATTGTTCCTCGTGAAAAAGATCAAACAGATTTAGAAATTGCGATTAACTGGGCCTTAGAACAAAATCCAACATTGATTCGTATTTTTGGTGCTACTGGCGGAAGGCTGGATCACGGTTTAGCGAATATCCAGATGCTTTTAAAAGGGTTAGAAGTAGGGATAGAAATGTGTATTGTAGACAATAAAAATGAAATAAGCGTGAAAAAAGTAGGTACACATATAATTGAAGAAAATAAAGATTTCCCTTATGTATCTTTTGTACCGGTTACTGAAATAGTGGAAGGGATTACGTTACTTGGTTTTAAGTATCCTCTAACTAATAAAACAATAGAATGGGGATCAACACTTTGTATTAGTAATGAACTCGTTAAGGAAAAAGGTACTTTTTCATTTACTTCTGGCATATTAATGGTGATAAGAAGCACTGATTGAAGAAACAATTTTGCTCCTTACATCATATAGTGAACAAGTGGAGTAATGGGGATTAGGAGGGAAACCATGAGATTTTATACAATTAAGTTACCTAAATTTCTTGGTGGAATTGTTCGTGCCATGTTAAATACCTTCAAAAAAGATTAAAAAAAGCACCTATTACCGGTGCTTTTTCCATTGTCATAGTAAAAAAAGAGCCTAGCGGCTCTTTTTTTTATTATTAAACACGTTCGATTTTGCCAGATTTTAATGCTCTAGCAGAAACGTAAACACGTTGAACTTTTCCGTCGATGCGTACGCGAACTTTTTGAAGGTTAGCGCCCCATTTACGTTTTGTAGCGTTCATTGCGTGAGAACGAGAGTTACCAGAACGAGCTTTTCTTCCAGTGATAGCACAAACACGAGCCATTTATATTTCCCTCCCTTGATACCTTACCATACGTAATTTTTCAATGTTAGTCTTTTTTGCGATGCTAAAAACACTACTATAATTTAACACAACTAAAAAGAGAATGCAACACCGTAGAAAAAAGAAATCAAGAAAAATTACTTGACACTATATGTTGATGATGAAAAGTTGAAATCAAGAAAAATTGCTTGACATATTATAGTGGTACATGTTGTATAATAACAATGGACTATTTTGCTCATCATAAAAAATGTGATTTAAAACATAAAATATGAGAGTGAAAAGAAAGAACGATGGAATTTTCTTTAAAAAGATTATATGATAGTAACTAAAGTAGTCTAGCTCACTTTCACCATTTATGAAGGGGGAAACGAGATGTCAATTGAAATTAAAACGAAGTATGGTCAAATTGATATTAGTACAGATGTAATTGCAACAATTGCTGGAGGTGCCGCAGTAGATTGCTACGGTATCGTAGGTATGGCATCAAAAAATCAGTTAAAAGATGGTTTAACAGACATTTTACGAAAAGAAAACTTCACTAGAGGTGTTATTGTTCGTAAAGATGAAGATGAAGTACATATTGATATGTATATTATTGTGAGCTATGGTACGAAAATTTCAGAAGTAGCACATAACGTGCAGACGAAAGTGAAATATACATTAGATCAAACTGTAGGACTAGCAGTAGATTCTGTAAACATCTACGTACAAGGAGTTAAAGTAATAAACTTGTAATGTGCATTAAGGAGGAAAATCTGTGTCAATTCAAAAAATTGATGGGAAACGTTTATCACAAATGATCATGCAAGGAGCGAATAATTTAACAAATAATGTTCAGCTTGTTGATGCATTAAACGTATTTCCAGTTCCAGATGGCGATACCGGTACAAACATGAACTTATCCATGACTTCAGGCGCACGTGAAGTGAAAGCAAATCCTTCACAGCACGCTGGTAAAGTTGGTGTAAGTTTAGCCAAAGGATTATTAATGGGAGCTCGTGGTAACTCTGGTGTTATTTTATCTCAGTTATTCCGTGGTTTCTCTAAATCCATTGAACAAAAAGAAGAATTAACAACAGTTGATTTTGCTGCAGCTTTAGATGCTGGGGTAGAAGCGGCTTACAAAGCGGTTATGAAACCGATTGAAGGAACGATTTTAACGGTTGCAAGAGAAACGGGGAAATATGCAGTGACAGTTGCGAAAAAACAGCGCGACTTTGTTTTGTTTATGGAAGACGTTGTGAAAGAAGCGAATGCATCGTTAAATCGTACGCCAGATTTATTACCTGTATTAAAACAAGTTGGCGTTGTAGATAGCGGTGGTAAAGGTCTTGTTGTTGTATATGAAGGATTTTTAGCTGACTTAAAAGGAGAAACGATTTCTTCTAATGTGTCTGCCCAACCATCAATGAATGACATGGTACGCGCAGAACATCACCGTAGTGTACAAAGCCAATTGAGTACAGAAGATATAAAGTATGGATATTGTACGGAATTCATGGTGAAATTAGAGCCTGAAAAAATGAAGGAACATAATTTCTCTGAACAAAAATTCCGTGAAGATATTAGTGTATACGGAGATTCACTACTTGTTGTATCAGATGATGAGGTTGTTAAGGTTCATATTCATGCGGAACATCCTGGAGATCCTATGAACTACGGACAACGCTATGGTAGTTTAATTAAAATTAAAGTAGAAAATATGCGTGAACAGCATACTGCTTTATTAGATGAGCCTGCTATGATGCCTGAACCAACTAGCCAGTCTAAAGAGAAACAACCGTACGGGATCGTAACTGTAGCTATGGGATCTGGTATCAAAACTTTATTTGAGAGCATTGGCGCGACGAAAGTTATCGAAGGTGGCCAAACGATGAATCCAAGTACAGAGGATATTGTGAAGGCGATTGAAGAAGCGAATGCTGAAAAAATCATTATTTTACCGAACAACGGAAATATTGTGATGGCAGCAGAACAAGCGGCATCAGTTGTGGATCAAGAAGTGATTGTAATTCGTTCAAAAACAGTTCCTCAAGGTATGGCTGCAATGTTAGCATTTAATCCAGTTGGAACGTTAGAAGAGAATGAAGAAAACATGAAAGAAGCTTTATCTCATGTGAAAACCGGTCAAATTACGTATGCTGTACGTGATACGGAAATTGATGGTGTAGCAATTCAAAAAGATGATTTCATGTGTATCGCAGATGGAAAAATCGTATCAACAAATGCTGAAAAAGTAGGAGCTGCGAAGCAATTACTAGAAGCACTTATTGATGAAGATTCTGAAATCGTAACGATTCTACAAGGTGAAGATGCAACTGACGAAGAAGTAGCTACGCTAGTTGAATTTGTAGAAGAGAATTTTGAAGATGCAGAAGTAGAAGTACATGCTGGAAACCAACCGGTGTATTCTTTCATCTTCTCTGTAGAATAAGAAAAAATTCGTTTTGAAAATAAATGGATTACTTATTTGCTAATGGATAAGAAGTAGTAATATGAAGTTTATTACTAGTTTTTATTCAAAAGGCTAGCATATTGAAGATAAAAAAGAGCCTTGCTGCTAAAAGTGAGGCTCTTTTCTTTCGTGTTGCTTATGAGGGATTTGAGTAGTTTCTCTTAGAATGCCTATGATAGAATATATAGGGTGAAAGAGAGCGATTACAGATGCCAATCATGTTAATGGATAATGAATGGAATGAATCAAAGAAAATAATGTGAAGGAGCGTGAGAATCTTGAATGAAGTTGTACAAGTTCCTGTTACGGATGTAAAGGGAATCGGAGGAGAAACATCTGAATTACTACACGAGATGGGAATTTATACAGTTTCTCATCTATTAGAACATTTTCCGTACCGTTATGAAGATTATGCGATGAAAGATCTTGCTGAAGTAAAGCATGATGAACGTGTAACGGTTGAGGGGAAAGTTCATAGTGCTCCTTTGCTGCAATATTATGGGAAGAAGAAGTCGCGTCTTACGGTTCGTGTTCTCGTCGGTCGTTATTTAATTACAGCTGTATGTTTTAATAGGCCGTATTATAAGCAGAAGTTAAATTTAGATGAAACGGTAACGATTACTGGTAAATGGGATCAGCACCGTCAAACGATTGCGGTATCAGAGCTTCATTTTGGACCAGTAGTACGTCAACAAGAAGTAGAGCCTGTATACTCAGTGAAAGGGAAACTTACAGTAAAACAGATGCGCCGTTTTATTGCACAAGCGTTTAAGGAGTATGGAGACTCTATAGTTGAAGTGTTACCTGATGGATTGCTAAGTCGATATAAATTATTGCCGCGTTATGAAGCGCTTCGGGCGTTGCATTTTCCGGCAGGACAGGAAGATTTGAAACAAGCACGTCGCCGTTTTGTATATGAGGAGTTTTTCTTATTTCAGCTGAAAATGCAAACATTACGGAAAATGGAGAGGGAAAATTCGAAAGGGACGAAAAAAGAAATCCCTTTAGCAGAATTGCAAGAGTTTATCGATGCACTTCCGTTTCCATTAACTGGCGCGCAACGCCGGGTTGTAGATGAAATTATGAACGATATGACATCTCCTTATCGGATGAATCGTCTGTTGCAAGGTGATGTAGGTTCCGGGAAAACAGTTGTTGCAGCCATTGGCCTTTATGCAGCAAAATTAGCACATTATCAAGGTGCTTTAATGGTTCCTACAGAAATTTTAGCAGAACAACATTATCAATCGCTCGCAGAGACGTTCTCGCATTTTGGTATGAAGGTTGAATTGTTAACAAGTTCTGTTAAAGGCGCGAGACGTCGGGAAATTTTGGCGAAATTAGAACAAGGAGAAATAGATATCCTTGTTGGAACACATGCTTTAATTCAAGATGAAGTTATCTTTCATAGGTTAGGTCTCGTTATTACTGATGAACAACATCGATTTGGTGTAGCACAGCGACGAGTTTTAAGGGAGAAAGGTGAAAGTCCAGACGTATTATTTATGACGGCGACCCCAATTCCGCGTACGTTAGCAATTACTGCATTTGGAGAGATGGATGTTTCTATAATCGATGAGATGCCAGCTGGTAGAAAGGTAATTGAAACATACTGGGCAAAACATGATATGTTAGACCGTGTTCTCGGTTTTGTGGAGAAGGAGATAAAAAAAGGAAGACAAGCATATGTAATTTGTCCCCTTATTGAAGAATCTGAGAAACTTGATGTACAAAATGCTATCGATTTACATAGTATGCTGACTCATCATTATCAAGGGAAATGTCAAGTCGGATTAATGCATGGAAGATTATCATCTCAAGAAAAAGAAGAGATAATGGGACAATTTAGTGAAAATAAAGTGCAAATTCTTGTGTCGACAACAGTTGTTGAAGTAGGTGTGAACGTACCGAATGCGACTGTAATGGTTATTTATGACGCAGAGCGTTTCGGTTTATCGCAGCTCCATCAGCTTAGGGGGCGTGTTGGGCGTGGTAGTGAACAATCATATTGTTTATTAATCGCGGATCCAAAATCGGAAACGGGAAAAGAACGAATGCGTATTATGACCGAAACGAATGATGGATTTGTATTGTCAGAAAAAGATTTAGAGTTAAGAGGTCCTGGAGATTTCTTTGGAAGTAAGCAAAGTGGTTTACCAGAATTTAAGGTTGCTGATATGGTACATGATTATCGAGCGTTAGAAACAGCTAGACAAGATGCGGCGTTACTAGTAGATTCAGAAGCATTTTGGCATAATGATCAATATGCTTCGCTGCGTACGTATCTTGACGGGACAGGTGTGTTCCAGGGAGAGAAGCTCGATTAAAGGGAGGCAACAAAAGTTTTTGTTGCATTCTACTTTTATTGATTATATACTACTGTTAGTACCTAGTCATAAAAATGGATGGTGCGGTATGAAAAAAAGAAGAAGTAAAAAAGAAAGACAAGAATTATTACAACAAACTATAGAAACGAATCCTTTTATTACGGATGAAGATTTAGCAGAAAAATTTCAAGTGAGTATACAAACCGTACGTCTTGATCGTATGGAATTATCTATTCCTGAATTAAGAGAAAGAATTAAACATGTAGCTACAAAGCAACATGAAGAAGATGTGAAATCTTTACCGTTAGAAGAGGTTGTCGGAGAAATTATTGATATAGAATTAGATAGACACGCGATTTCTATCTTTGAAGTGAAGATAGAACACGTATTTAAAAGAAATCAAATTGCCCGTGGGCATCACTTGTTTGCCCAAGCAAACTCACTAGCTGTTGCGGTTATTGATGAAGAATTAGCTTTAACTGCAAAGTCTATCATTCGATACATTCGTCCTGTAAAATTAGGAGAGCGTGTTGTTGCAAAAGTGCTCGTTGAAGATGTAGAGAATGATAAAGGACGGACGGTTGTCAAAGTGCGTAGCTTCGTTGGAGAAGAACTTGTTTTTACAGGCACTTTTGAAATGTATCGATCTAGTAATTACAGTGAGGAAGGTAACAACTTATGAAAATCGCAATAGATGCAATGGGCGGCGATCATGCTCCAAAGGCGGTCGTATTAGGAGCAATGAAAGCTATTAAGGAATACTCTGATTTACATATTACGTTAGTAGGGAAAGAAGAGGAAATTCGTCAATACTTAACGAGTGAAGAACGAATTACTATACTTCATACAGATGAAAAAATTGAATCGACAGATGAACCAGTAAGAGCGGTTCGTCGAAAAAAACAAGCTTCAATGGTACTAGCAGCGCAGCAAGTGAAAGACGGCGTAGCGGATGCTTGTATATCAGCTGGTAGTACAGGAGCTTTAATGGCGGCAGGATTGTTTGTTGTAGGTCGTATGGAAGGAATTGAGCGACCAGCTTTATCCCCTACAATGCCAACCGTTGATGGAGAAGGTTTTGTTATGTTAGATGTTGGAGCAAACGTTGATGCAAAACCAATTCATTTATATCAATATGCAGTAATGGGATCTGTATACGCTGAGAAAGTAAGGGGAATTAAAAATCCTCGCGTTGGCCTTTTAAACGTTGGAACAGAGGATGGAAAAGGGAACGAGCTTTCCAAACAAGTCTTTACAATGCTTAAGGATGCCCCAATTAATTTCGTTGGGAACGTTGAATCAAGAGATTTATTACAAGGTGTAGCAGATGTTGTTGTATGTGATGGTTTTACGGGGAATGTAGCGCTGAAATCATTAGAAGGAACAGCGCTCGCATTATTCTCTATGTTAAAAGAGCAGTTAATGAGTTCGTTTACGAGCAAATTAGCAGCAGCGGTATTAAAGCCAAAACTTATGGTATTAAAAGATAAAATGGATTATTCGGAGTATGGAGGAGCGGCATTATTTGGGTTGAAAGCCCCTGTCATTAAGGCTCACGGTTCTTCCAATGAACAATCGATATTTAGTGCGATTCGTCAAACGAGAGAAATGGTAGCGAAAGAAGTTATTCCTACTATTTCAAGCGTAATGGAGAAAGAGCCACTCCAATAAGAGGAGGATTTGAAATGGGAAAAATAGCATTTCTTTTTCCGGGCCAAGGTTCACAGGCAGTTGGAATGGGTAAACAGTTAGCAGAGAATAATAAAGAGGTTGCAAATGTGTTTGCAAAAGCAGATGAGGTGTTGCAAGATTCACTTTCAGAAGTGATTTTTGAAGGACCACAGGAGAAGCTTACGTTAACGACGAACGCGCAGCCAGCCTTATTAACAACGAGTTTTGCTATTTTGACAGCTTTAAAAGAGTATGATATTACACCAGACTTTGTCGCAGGGCATAGTTTAGGTGAATATAGCGCTCTTGTAGCAGCGGGGGCATTAACTTTTGAAGACGCTGTATATGCTGTAAGGAAACGTGGGGAATATATGGAAGAAGCTGTTCCTGGCGGAGAAGGTGCAATGGCGGCTATTTTAGGTGCTGATCCACATATGCTGAAACAAGTTACAGAAGAAGTAACAAGTGAAGGATATGCAGTACAAATCGCTAATATGAATAGCACGAAGCAAATTGTGATTTCTGGAACAAAACAAGGAGTAGAGATTGCTTCTCAAAGAGCGAAAGAAAATGGTGCAAAGAGAGCAATTCCGCTTAAGGTAAGTGGACCGTTCCACTCTTCGTTAATGAAGCCAGCGGCGGAGAAATTCCAAAGTGTCTTAAATGAAATTACAATTCAAGATACGAATATTCCGGTTATTGCAAATGTAACAGCAGACGTAATTACAAGTGGTGCACATATTCAAGAAAAGCTAATCGAACAGCTCTATTCGCCTGTCTTATGGTACCCATCCATTGAATACATGGTGAATCAAGGGGTGGACACATTTATTGAGATTGGACCTGGGAAAGTGCTTGCTGGACTTATGAAGTCGATTGATTCATCAGTGAAAGCATATGCGATATACGATGAAGAGACATTAAAAGATACCATTTCAAATTTGAGAGGAGAAAACTGATGTTAAAAGGGAAAGTAGCATTAGTAACCGGTGCTTCACGTGGAATTGGCCGTGCGATTGCGATTGATTTAGCGAAACAAGGGGCAAATGTTGTAGTAAATTATGCTGGTAATGAGCAAAAGGCAAATGAAGTAGTTGATGAAATAAAGAAATTAGGTTCGGATGCAATTGCAGTAAGAGCAGATGTTGCAAATGCTGAAGACGTTACAAATATGGTGAAACAAACTGTAGATGTATTTGGACAAGTTGATATTCTTGTAAATAATGCAGGTGTAACGAAAGATAATTTATTAATGCGTATGAAAGAAGAAGAATGGGATACAGTTATTAATACAAACCTAAAAGGTGTATTCTTATGTACGAAGGCAGTATCTCGATATATGATGCGTCAACGTCATGGACGTATTATTAATATCGCTTCTGTTGTTGGAGTAACAGGTAATCCAGGACAAGCAAACTATGTTGCTGCTAAAGCGGGTGTAATTGGATTAACAAAAACATCAGCAAAAGAGTTAGCGAGCCGTAATATTACTGTAAATGCACTTGCTCCTGGGTTTATTGCGACAGATATGACAGATGTATTGGATGAAAATATAAAAGCTGAGATGTTAAAATTAATTCCAGCAGCTCAGTTTGGTGAAGCACAAGATATCGCAAATGCTGTAACGTTTTTTGCTTCTGATCAAAGCAAATATATTACAGGTCAAACGTTAAATGTTGATGGCGGTATGGTAATGTAATAAAAGAATCGATTTCAGCTAGTTTTTTTGGATAATATTTAATATAATATTTGAGGGGAGGTGAATGGAATGGCAGATGTTTTAGAGCGTGTAACAAAAATCATCGTTGATCGTTTAGGAGTAGAAGAGACTGAAGTAGTACCAGCTGCAAGCTTCAAGGAAGATTTAGGAGCAGACTCCCTAGATGTAGTAGAACTTGTAATGCAATTAGAAGACGAATTCGAAATGGAAATTTCTGATGAAGATGCTGAAAAGATTGCTACTGTTGGCGATGCTGTGACTTACATAGAGAGTCATCTATAATGCTTGAATGAAGTCCCGTTTTTTAGCGGGGCTTCTCGGCTTATATCTGGAGGGACCTATGCCGTACCGAAAATATAGAGAAAAAAAATACGAAACAAAATATCGTGAAGCGTTTAAAGTATTTCAAGAAAAGATAGGTATTACGTTTACAGATGAAAAATTATTGACTCAAGCATTTACGCATTCATCGTATGTGAATGAGCATCGAAAAAAACCGCATGAAGACAATGAGCGTCTCGAATTTCTTGGAGATGCAGTATTGGAACTTACTGTATCGCAGTATCTGTTTCAAAAATATCCGACAATGAGCGAAGGAGAGTTAACAAAACTACGTGCAGCTATTGTATGTGAACCATCTCTTGTTCGTTTTGCAAATGAGTTGTCATTTGGTAGCCTTGTTTTATTAGGAAAAGGTGAGGAAATGACAGGTGGACGTGAACGACCAGCTTTATTAGCGGATGTCTTTGAAGCGTTTATTGGTGCCCTTTATCTTGATCAAGGGCTAGAAACAGTATGGGGATTCTTAAAAGAAATTGTATACCCTAAAATTAATGAAGGTGCTTTTTCTCATGTGATGGATTATAAGAGTCAATTACAAGAGTTGATTCAGCGTGATGGTAGTGGCAATATTGAGTATCAAATTTTGCAAGAAAAAGGACCGGCCCACAATCGAGAATTTGTGTCACGTGTTACGTTAAATAACGTGGCTTTAGGTCTTGGTAGTGGCAAGTCGAAAAAAGAAGCAGAGCAACAAGCTGCTGCAGAAGCGTTGAAAAAGTTAAAAGAGCAACGATAAGGAATCCCCCTTTGAATGAGGGGGATTCCTTGTGTATAGAATGAAACTTTCCTTTCATTTGTAAATGAAAGGAAAGTGAATCCGTATAATAGCTTGTTTTTGTATAAACAACATTTATAGTAATGGAGAATAGGAGGAAGGCCTTTCGTGTTTTTAAAAAGATTAGAAATAGCAGGATTTAAGTCTTTTGCTGAGCGTGTATCTGTTGATTTTGTCCCAGGTGTAACGTCTGTAGTAGGACCTAATGGAAGCGGGAAAAGTAATATTACTGATGCCATTCGCTGGGTACTTGGTGAACAATCTGCAAAATCATTACGTGGTGCAAAAATGGAAGATATTATTTTTGCAGGCAGTGATACGAGAAGAGCAGTTAATGTTGCTGAAGTAACAATAACTTTAAATAATGAAGATCAACGTTTACCGATTGAATATAATGAGGTGTGTGTAACACGTCGTGTATCTCGTTCTGGTGATAGTGATTTTTATATTAATAAACAATCATGTAGATTGAAAGATATTATTGATTTATTTATGGACTCTGGTATGGGAAGAGAAGCTTTTTCGATTATTAGCCAGGGTAAAGTTGAAGAGATTTTAAGTAGTAAATCAGAAGAACGTCGTGGTGTATTTGAAGAAGCTGCGGGAGTACTGAAATACAAACTTCGTAAAAAGAAAGCTGAAGGAAAATTAGCAGACACACAAGAAAACTTAAATCGTGTACAAGATATAATTCACGAATTAAGTAGCCAAGTAGAACCTTTAGAAAGACAAGCTTCTATTGCGAAAGATTATCTCGAGAAAAAAGAAGAATTAGAGAAAGTAGAAGCGGCGCTTATTGTACATGAAATTGAAGAATTACATGAGAAATGGGAAGCGCTTCGAAATCAGTTTGGGCATAATAAAAACGAAGCAGCTAAAATGTCAACGGATTTACAAAAAGGTGAAGAAGAGCTTGAGGAATTACGAGGACAATTACAAGCGGTAGATGAGTCTGTAGATTCCTTACAAGAAGTACTTCTTCTTTCTAGTAAAGAACTAGAAAAGTTAGAGGGACAGCGTGAGCTATTAAAAGAGAGAAAGCAAAATGCAACGACGCATTGTGCGCAACTCGAACAGTTAATTGTTGAATTGACAGAGAAAGCTACAAGTTATGATGGTGAAATTGAATCAAGTACAGAAGTGTTGATGCAATTTGTAAATCAAGTGAAAGATTTGGAGACAAAATTGCATGATAATGAGCGATTACTTGCAACTTTTGCTGACAATTTAGAGGAACAAATTGAGAATTTAAAAGGTGACTATATTGAACTTTTAAATCAACAAGCTAGTCATCGTAATGAATTATCTATGATTGAAGAACAATCTAAACAACAAAACTCTAAAAATGAACGCCTTGATGAAGAAAATGCGAAATATGTAGAAATACGTATGGAAATTACAGCGAAAAAGACGAAACTTGTGGAAAGTTATGAACAAGTGAAAGGAAAGGTAGCTGGTATCCTTTCGAATATACAAAAGACAGAAGCGGCACTTGGGAAATGCAAGGCGCAGTATAGTGAAAATGAAACAAAACTGTACCAAGCGTATCAATTTGTACAACAGGCACGTTCTCGAAAAGAAATGTTAGAAGAGATGCAAGAAGACTACTCCGGTTTCTATCAAGGGGTACGTGAAGTATTAAAAGCTAGAGAAAATAAGTTGCAAGGTATCGAGGGGGCTGTTGCAGAACTGCTAACGGTACCGAAAGAATATGAAATTGCAATGGAAATTGCTCTAGGTGCAGCGATGCAGCATATTGTTGTACAAAAAGAAGAACATGCTCGTAATGCAATTGCGTTTTTAAAACAAAATAAACATGGACGAGCAACGTTTTTACCGCAAGCTGTTATTAAAAGTAGATCGTTATCATTTGAGCAATTACGTATTGTAAATCAACACTCATCGTTTGTAGGTGTGGCGGCAGAACTTGTGCAATATAACAATAAATATGAAAGTGTAGTTTCAAATTTATTAGGTACTGTTATTGTTGCAAAAGATTTACGTGGTGCAAATGAGTTGGCGAAACAACTGCAATATCGTTATCGCATTGTAACAATCGAAGGTGATGTAGTGAACCCTGGTGGTTCTATGACAGGTGGAGCGGTAAAACAGGCGAAATCTTCTTTATTAGGACGTCAACGTGAACTAGAAGAGTGGACGAAAAAGTTAACTGATATGGAAGAAAAAACAACGAAGTTAGAGAACTTTGTTAAAGCCGTAAAACAAGAGATTCAAGAAAAAGAAGTGCAAATACGCGAACTAAGGCAAAGTGTAGAAGCAGAGCGTATAGATGAACAGAAATTAAGAGAAGAAATTAATCGTTTAGAATTAGAAGAACACCGTATTAATGATCGCTTATCTATTTACGATTTAGAGATTGAAGGCTTCTTACAAGACCAAGTGAAAATACAAGGGCGTAAAGAAGAGCTAGAAAAGATTTTAGCGACTCTTCAAGCAGAGATTACAGAATTAGATAGCAAAATCGCAGCTTTAACAAAACAAAAAAGTGAGCAGCATTCTTCGAAAGAGAAAGTTCAAAAAGAAATGACTGAATTAAAAGTGTTGGCGGCTGAAAAGCAACAACGCTTATCTAATCAGAAAGAAAAAGTTGAACGATTGACGAAGGAAAAAGAAGAAACGGATGCAACGCTTGTCAAAACGAAAGAGGATTTAGCATTCTTAAAACAAGAAATGACATCGAATTCAAGTGGTGAAGAACAAATTACGAATATGATTGAGAAGAAAGCATATGATCGTAATCAAACTTCAGAGTTAATTCGCTCTCGTCGTGAACAACGTGTATCTTTACAAGAGAGAGTAGAACATTTAGAGCGTAATCTGAAAGAAACAACAGGTAAACATAAATACATTCTTGAGATGTTGAAAGATCAAGAAGTAAAAATAAACCGACTTGATGTAGAATTAGAAAATAGATTACAACATTTACGTGAAACATATACGATTTCATTTGAAGCAGCAAAACTGAAGTATACAATGACGATGCCTGCTGAGGATGCACGTAAAAAGGTGAAACTAATTAAACTATCCATCGAAGAGCTAGGAACAGTAAACATAGGAGCAATTGAAGAGTATGAGCGTGTAGCAGAGCGTCATACATTCTTATTAGAGCAAAAAGATGACCTAGAAGAAGCGAAAGCGACATTGCACCAACTAATTACTGAAATGGATGAAGAAATGAAAAAACGCTTTTCTACTACGTTTGAAGGAATTCGAATGGAGTTTCAATCGGTATTCTCTGAATTATTTGGAGGCGGTAGAGCGGATTTAGTCATGACGAATCCAGAAGACTTATTAAATACGGGTATTGATATTGTAGCGCAACCACCAGGGAAGAAACTGCAAAACTTAGGTTTATTGTCAGGTGGAGAGCGTGCTTTAACAGCAATTGCGCTGTTATTTGGTATTTTAAAAGTGCGCCCAGTCCCATTCTGTGTACTAGATGAGGTAGAGGCGGCTCTTGATGAGGCCAATGTTGCCCGTTTTGCCCAGTATTTAAAGAAATTTAGTGATGAGACACAGTTTATTGTAATTACACATAGAAAAGGTACAATGGAAGAGTCTGACGTATTGTACGGTGTAACAATGCAAGAGTCAGGGGTATCTAAACTTGTTTCGGTTCGTTTAGATGATGGAGAAGAACTAGTTGCAAGCAAATAGGAAGGATGGGACAGTATGAGCTTTTTTAAAAAGTTAAAAGAAAAAATTTCAAAACAAACAGATACGGTAACAGAGAAGTTTAAAAACGGATTAGAAAAAACGAGAAATTCGTTTGCAGATAAAGTAAATGATTTAGTGTTTCGTTACCGTAAAGTAGATGAAGATTTTTTCGAAGAATTAGAAGAAATCTTAATCGGTGCGGATGTTGGCGTTTCGACAGTAATGGAATTGATTGATCAATTGAAAGAAGAAGTGCAACGTCGTAACATTCAAGATCCAAAAGAAGTACAAGCTGTTATTTCAGAAAAGTTAGTAGGAATTTATAAAGGTGACAGTGACTTTAGTAACGAAATTAATATGCAAGAGGATCAATTAACAGTTGTTTTATTTGTCGGTGTTAACGGTGTAGGAAAAACGACGACAATTGGTAAACTAGCACATAAATTTAAATCGGAAGGTAAATCTGTCCTATTGGCGGCAGGAGATACATTCCGTGCTGGAGCGATTGAACAATTAGAAGTATGGGGCGATCGCGTTGGTGTAGAAGTGATTAAACAAGGATCAGGGTCTGATCCAGCAGCGGTTATGTATGATGCTGTACAAGCTGCAAAAGCACGTAAAGTAGACGTATTACTATGTGATACAGCAGGACGTTTACAAAATAAAGTGAACTTAATGAAAGAGTTAGAGAAAGTAAAGCGTGTAATTGAGCGCGAAGTACCAGGAGCTCCTCATGAGGTATTACTTGTAATTGATGCTACAACAGGACAAAACGGTTTAAGTCAAGCGAAAACATTCCGTGAAGCAACGAATGTTACTGGTATTGTTTTAACGAAGTTAGATGGTACTGCTAAAGGTGGTATTGTATTAGCGATTCGAAACGAAATGGACGTACCGGTGAAATTTGTTGGATTAGGGGAGCAAATGGATGATCTGCAACAGTTTGATCCCGAACAATATGTGTATGGTTTATTTGCGAACTTAGTAGAAACAGAAGAAGTATAAGTGAAAGAAGCGGTATTTCCCGCTTCTTTTTCTATAAAAATATGTGATGTTAAGAAAAAAACTTGACACTCTTTTGTACTCCATGTAAACTAATTGATGTAAAGGGAAATCACTTAACAAAGGATGATCCAACATGCTCGAAAAAACAACGAGAATGAACTATTTATTTGATTTTTATCAATCGTTGTTAACGCAAAAACAGAGAAGTTATATGTCGCTTTATTATCTAGATGATTTATCTCTTGGTGAAATTGCGGAAGAATTTGATGTAAGTCGCCAAGCCGTGTATGATAACATTAAACGGACTGAAGCGATGCTTGAAGAATATGAAGATAAATTAGTATTACTTCAAAAGTTTCAAGAGCGACAGCGACTTGTTGCAAAGCTAAAACAGCTAATCAGCGAAGAAGAGCATGTGAATGAAGAAATGAAACAAGTTGTTGAAGCTATCGAAAAATTAGATTAGGAGGGCGGCAATATGGCATTTGAAGGATTAGCCGACCGACTTCAACAGACAATGCAAAAAATCCGCGGCAAAGGAAAAGTTTCTGAAGCCGATGTGAAAGAAATGATGAGAGAAGTTCGTCTAGCTCTTTTAGAAGCGGACGTTAACTTTAAAGTAGTAAAAGATTTTGTAAAGCGTGTGTCTGAACGTGCTGTCGGACAAGATGTAATGAAAAGTTTGACACCTGGACAACAAGTAATTAAAGTTGTACAGGAAGAACTTACAGAACTTATGGGCGGAGAGCAAAGTAAAATTGCTGTTGCTAATAAGCCACCGACTGTTATAATGATGGTTGGTCTGCAAGGTGCAGGTAAAACGACAACAACAGGTAAACTTGCGAATTTACTGCGTAAAAAGCATAATCGTAAACCAATGCTTGTTGCAGCGGATATTTACCGTCCAGCAGCGATTAAACAGCTTGAAACATTAGGGAAGCAATTGGACATGCCTGTTTTCTCTTTAGGAGATCAAGTTAGTCCAGTTGAAATTGCGAAACAAGCGATTGCAAAAGCAAAAGAAGATCATCACGATTATGTTTTAATTGATACAGCAGGTCGTCTGCATATTGATGAAGAACTAATGGATGAATTAGCGAAAGTGAAAGAAGTTGCGAAACCGGATGAAATTTTCCTAGTTGTCGATGCGATGACGGGACAAGACGCGGTAAATGTAGCACAAAGTTTCCATGAGCAGTTAGGTTTAACTGGTGTTGTATTAACGAAATTAGATGGTGATACGCGCGGTGGTGCGGCATTATCTATTAAGGCTGTAACAAACACACCTATTAAATTTGCTGGTATGGGTGAAAAACTAGATGCAATTGAAGCGTTCCATCCAGAACGTATGGCATCCCGTATTTTAGGGATGGGAGACGTCTTAACATTAATTGAAAAAGCGCAAGCTACAGTTGATGAAGAGAAAGCAAAAGAACTTGAGCAAAAAATGCGTACGCTTTCGTTTACGCTTGACGATTTCCTAGAACAACTTGGACAAGTACGTCAACTTGGACCGCTTGACGAATTGTTAGGAATGCTTCCTGGTGCAAATAAAATTAAAGGGCTGAAAAATGCACAAGTTGATGAAAAACAAATTGGGCATATTGAGGCGATTATTCGTTCTATGACTAAATTAGAGCGAGAACAACCGGAAATAATCAATGCTAGTCGCAAAAAGCGCATTGCCAAAGGTAGCGGTACAACGGTACAAGAAATCAATCGTCTAATCAAGCAATTTGATGATATGAAAAAAATGATGAAGACGATGACGGGAATGCAAAAAGGTAAGAAAAAGGGACTAGGTGGATTGAAGTTTCCATTCATGTAAGGAAAAAAAGATGGCTCTGTTAAGAAAAAATACTTTACAAAGCAATAGTCTTTTTGCTAATATAATTATCTGTGTGAAATAAATTCGGAGGTGCTTTATAAATGGCAGTTAAAATTCGTTTAAAACGTATGGGAGCTAAAAAAACTCCTTTCTATCGTGTAGTTGTTGCAGATTCTCGTTCTCCTCGTGACGGACGTTTCATTGAGGAAATCGGTACTTACAATCCGGTTGCTCAACCAGCTGAAGTTAAGATCAACGAAGAAGCAGCATTAAAATGGTTAGGAAATGGTGCTAAACCATCTGATACAGTTCGTAACTTATTCTCTAACCAAGGTATCATGGAGAAATTCCACTTATCTAAACAAGGTAAGTAATTGAGGCAATGACTATGAAGAAGTTAGTCGAGACGATTGTCAAGCCTCTTGTCGATCATCCTGAAGATGTAAAAGTTACACAGGAACTTTACAACGGAGAGATAAAGTATCGATTAACTGTACATCCTGAGGATGTTGGAAAAGTCATTGGAAAGCAAGGGACAGTTGCGAAAGCAATTCGAATGCTCTTGTATTCAGTGGGACATCATAATGATGAAAAAGTAACACTGGAAATTCAATAAACGTAAAAAGGGCGAGGAGTTATATCCTCTCCCTTTTTTAACATTTAAAGAGAAATTGCATGTTCCATGTGTGAAATGGAGATGCTTAATTTATATGGAAACCAGGGGTGACATACTATTTATGACAAAATGGTTTAATGTAGGAAAAATTGTAAATACTCATGGCGTAAGAGGAGAAATTCGTGTGATTTCTCGTACTGATTTTCCGGAAGAGCGATATAAAGTAGGAAACACTTTATACATATCGAATGAGAAAAGTACAGATTACCTTCCGGTGAAAGTAACTTCTCATCGTCAACATAAGACATTTGATTTATTAACATTTGAAGGATACAAAAATGTAGATGAAGTAGAGAAATTTAAAGGTTCTTTAATAAAAGTACCAGAAGAGCAGTTAGGTGAACTAGCTGAAGGTGAATACTACTATCATGAAATTATTGGTTGTAACGTTGTAACAGAAGAGGGAGAGGCATTAGGAACGATCAAAGAAATCTTATCACCTGGTGCGAATGATGTTTGGGTAATTAAACGTCCAAAAGGTCAAGATCTGTTAATTCCCTATATTGATGATGTTGTACTTCAAGTTAACATTGAGAATAAATTAGTAACCATTCATGTAATGGAAGGGTTGCTATAATGAAAATTGACATTTTAACATTGTTTCCAGATATGTTTACAGGTGTGTTTGGATCTTCAATTTTAAAGAAAGCACAAGAAAAAGAAGCGGTAGAGCTTCGTGTTGTCAATTTCCGCGATTATACAACGAGTAAGCATAATAGCGTAGATGATTATCCGTATGGCGGTGGCGCTGGGATGGTATTGACCCCTCAGCCTATTTTTGATGCTGTAGAAGATTTAACAAAAGAGACAGAGCGTAAGCCGAGAGTTGTCTTAATGTGTCCGCAGGGTGAAAGATTCACTCAGAAGAAAGCGGAAGAGCTTGCAGAGGAAGAACATTTAATCTTTGTATGTGGGCATTATGAAGGATATGACGAACGAATTCGTGAACATCTCGTAACAGATGAAATTTCTATTGGTGACTATGTATTAACCGGTGGAGAGTTAGCTTCTATGGTTATTACTGATAGTGTTGTACGTCTCCTGCCAGGAGTACTAGGGAATCATGCTTCGCAAGTCGAGGATTCGTTTAGTACAGGTTTATTAGAGCATCCTCATTATACACGTCCAGCTGATTTTCGTGGTATGAAGGTGCCGGATGTATTAATGTCGGGAAATCATAAAAATATTGATGAATGGCGACATAAAGAATCACTACGTCGTACGTACACGCGTAGACCGGATTTATTGGAAGAACGAGAGTTGTCTAAGCAAGAAGAGAAATGGTTAGAACAGATTAAAGAAGGCAAATAAGGACTTGATATATTTGCTATTGCAACAGTTCTAGCAATATGCTATTATAACACTTGTGCTGCTGAAATCAGTAGCCGTATTAACGATGTTCCGCTGTAATTTATTTAGACTTTATAAGAGCATCTGTTTAAAGGAGAGAATTTAATATGCAACAATTAATCGCAGAAATTACAAAAGGCCAATTAAAAACTGACCTTCCTTCATTCCGTCCTGGAGACACTTTACGTGTACACGTAAAAGTAGTTGAGGGAACTCGTGAAAGAATTCAGCTTTTCGAAGGTGTTGTAATCAAACGTCGTGGTGGCGGAATCAGTGAAACATTCACAGTTCGTAAGATTTCTTACGGTGTAGGTGTTGAGCGTACATTCCCAGTTCACACGCCAAGAATCGCGAAAATCGAAGTACTTCGCCGTGGTAAAGTACGTCGTGCTAAGTTATACTACTTACGTAACCTTCGCGGTAAAAAAGCACGTATTAAAGAAATTCGATAAGACATGTATGGGAGCTTGTAAATGCACAAGCTCCCTTTTTCCAATCTATATAAAATTTTGATATAATACGAGCAGCTTACATAATCGTGGAGGGGAAATGCATGAAGAAAGAAAAGAGTTCACTTTGGGAATGGATCAAGGCAATTTTAATTGCTGTTGTATTAGCGGGTGTTATTAGACAGTTTTTCTTTGCGCCAATTCTCGTAGATGGGGTATCGATGGCGTCTACTTTACATGATCGCGATCGAATGATTGTCAATAAAATTGGTTATCACATAGGAGATCCGAAACGATTTGATATTATTGTATTCCGGGCAACGGAAGATAAAGATTATATTAAACGCATTATCGGCCTGCCAGGCGATGAAATAGAGTATCGTAATGATAAACTATATGTTAACGGAAAGCCTTATGAGGAGCCGTATTTAGACAAGCAGAAAAAACAAATTGCTGACGGACCGCTTACATATGATTTTACTCTTGAAGAAATGACAGGGAAGAAAACTGTTCCAGAAGGTCAATTATTTGTTTTAGGCGATAATCGTCGTTTTAGTAAAGATAGTCGTTCAATTGGTACAATTTCAATGGACCAAGTAATTGGAAAAGCAAATATACTATATTGGCCGTTAAAAGATGCACGTATTGTGAAATAAAAGAAAAAGAAGGTGGCAGCATGGTAATTCAATGGTTCCCGGGACATATGGCAAAGGCTAGACGCCAAGTAACAGAAAAATTAAAGTTAATTGATGTTGTAATTGAGCTTGTAGATGCTCGATTACCTTTATCTTCTCGAAATCCAATGATCGATGAGATTATTACACATAAACCGAGGCTTGTTGTTTTAAATAAAGCGGATATGGCAGATGATCATTTAACGAAGCAATGGATCGCATATTTTAAAGAAAAAGGCCATATGGCAATTTCAATTAACGCACAAGCTGGACAAGGTATGAAGGAAATTGCAGCAGCTTGTAAAGTGTTGGTGAAAGAAAAATTTGATAAAATGGTTGCAAAAGGTATTAGACCAAGAGCGATTCGTGCATTAATTGTAGGTATACCGAATGTTGGTAAATCCACGTTGATTAATAAATTGGCGAAGAAAAATATTGCTAAAACAGGAGATCGCCCTGGTGTGACAACAGCTCAGCAATGGATTAAAGTTGGGAAGGAAATGGAATTATTGGATACACCCGGTATTTTATGGCCTAAATTTGAAGATCAATTAGTGGGTCTTCGTTTAGCGACAACGGGTGCAATTAAAGATTCTATTTTAAATCTGCAAGATGTAGCTATTTATGCGTTACGTTTTATGGAGAAACATTATCCGGAACGTTTGAAAGAGCGCTATAATTTAAATGACATTCCAGAAGAGATTGTAGAGTTATTTGATGCGATTGGAAAAAACAGAGGTTGCTTAATGGGCGGCGGAATGATTGATTATGATAAAACATCTGAACTTGTACTTCGTGAGCTTCGTGGTGGCAAACTTGGAAAAATGACGTTTGAAACACCAGAGGAGTTTGCAGAGCAGACAGAAGATGCAGAAAAAGTAGAAGAAGTATAAGACGTGCGTTTGTACGTCTTTTCTTTTTTGTATATACAGGGAGTGGCATAAATGCAAAAAGTGACGATTCAAGAAGCGGAATATTTACTGCAAGAAATTATGAGTGAAGAGGACGACCGCTTTCAAGTATTAATGAAGGATGAGCGAAAAGGGGTACAAAAACTCATTTTGAGGTGGTATAAACAAAAAGAGTTAGCACAAAAGGAAAAAGAAAAATTTCTAGAAATGTCTAAGTATGAAAATGCGTTACGTGAAAAAGGCCTCGCATATATTGCAGGTATAGATGAAGTAGGTCGTGGACCACTAGCTGGGCCTGTTGTGACGGCAGCTGTTGTCCTCCCGGAAGATTTTTATATTCCAGGGTTAAATGATTCGAAAAAGCTAAGTGAGGTAAAGCGAGAGCGTTTTTATGATGAAATCAAAGCACAAGCAATTGCGATTGGAGTTGGAATTGTATCACCACAAGTTATTGATGAGATAAATATTTATCAAGCGACGAAACAAGCGATGTTAGATGCTGTTGCGAATTTATCCTGTACACCAGAACATCTATTAATTGATGCGATGAAACTTTCTACACCAATTCCGCAAACATCCATCATTAAAGGTGATGCGAAAAGTATTTCTATTTCAGCTGCATCTATTATTGCGAAAGTAACGAGAGATCGTATGATGAAAGAGCTTGGAGAAAAGTATCCTGCATATGGATTTGAACAACATATGGGATATGGCACGAAACAACATTTAGAAGCGATTGAAGTGCATGGAGTATTAGAAGAACATCGGAAATCGTTTGCACCAATTAAAGATATGATTCAAAAATAAGCTGTATTTTTGCAGCTTATTTTTTATTTTGACATATAAACATTACTATTTTCAAAAAAGAATAAAGCGATTTCAGTTTTCTGACACTTTATTGTAGACAGCGTGCCAATCATCTTATACAATGGCAATGTAATGTTTTTTAAACATTAAAAAACTTTTCGAGTAAAACAGGAAAACAGGGGAGGATGGGACCATGAATATCCATGAGTACCAAGGTAAGGCAGTCCTTAGAAGCTATGGGGTTAGCGTTCCGAACGGGAAGGTTGCATTTACAGTAGAAGAAGCTGTAGAAGCAGCGAAAGAATTAGGAACGGATGTATGTGTAGTAAAAGCACAAATTCACGCTGGTGGACGCGGCAAAGCTGGCGGAGTAAAAGTTGCAAAAAATTTAGATGAAGTTCGTACATATGCAGAGAGCATTTTAGGAACTACACTTGTGACACATCAAACAGGTCCTGAAGGTAAGGAAGTAAAACGCTTACTTATCGAAGAAGGTTGCGATATTAAAAAAGAATATTATGTAGGTCTTGTGTTAGATCGTGCAACTTCTCAAGTTGTTTTAATGGCGTCTGAAGAAGGCGGAACAGAAATTGAGGAAGTAGCAGAAAAAACACCTGAAAAAATCTTTAAAGAATATATTGATCCAGCAGTAGGCTTACAAGGCTTCCAAGCGCGCCGAATCGCATTTAACATCAATATTCCAAAAGAGCTTGTAGGACAAGCTGTGAAGTTTATGATGGGCTTATACCGTGCGTTTATCGAAAAAGATTGCTCTATCGCTGAGATTAATCCACTTGTTACAACAGGTGACGGTAAAGTTATGGCATTAGATGCGAAATTAAACTTTGATTCTAATGCATTATATCGCCATAAAGACATTTTAGAACTTCGCGATCTTGAAGAAGAAGATGCAAAA
Source organism: Bacillus basilensis (assembly GCF_050630465.1). Taxonomy (NCBI): domain Bacteria; kingdom Bacillati; phylum Bacillota; class Bacilli; order Caryophanales; family Bacillaceae; genus Bacillus; species Bacillus basilensis. The sequence continues at coordinate 473,689 of NZ_JBNTQO010000002.1, forward strand.
GAAATTGAAGCTTCTAAATATGACTTAAACTACATTCCTTTAGATGGAAATATCGGTTGTATGGTTAATGGTGCAGGTTTAGCGATGGCTACAATGGATATCATTAAACATTACCATGGTGATCCAGCTAACTTCTTAGATGTTGGTGGCGGTGCGACAGCTGAAAAAGTTACAGAAGCATTCAAAATTATCCTTTCTGACAAAAATGTAAAAGGTATCTTCGTTAACATTTTTGGTGGCATCATGAAGTGCGATGTTATCGCAGAAGGTGTTATTGAAGCGACAAAGCAAGTTGGCCTTGAGTTGCCTTTAGTTGTACGTCTTGAAGGTACAAACGTAGAGTTAGGTAAGAAAATTTTAAATGAGTCTGGCTTAAATATTGTTGCAGCAGAATCTATGGCAGACGGTGCACAAAAAATTGTTTCACTAGTGGGCTAATAGAAAGCGGGGGAGAAAAATGAGCGTATTAGTTAATAAAGATACAAAAGTTATTGTTCAAGGTATTACAGGTTCTCAAGGGTTATTCCACACAAAGCAAATGATTGAATACGGTACGAAAATTGTCGGTGGTGTAACACCAGGTAAAGGTGGTACTGATATTGAAGGTGTACCAGTATTTGATACAGTAGAAGATGCAGTGAAGGCAACAGGCGCAAACGCTTCAGTTGTATACGTTCCACCCGCTTTTGCGGCTGATGCAATTATGGAAGCAGTTGATGCAGAAATTGATTTAGTAGTATGTATTACTGAAGGAATTCCTGTATTAGATATGGTAAACGTAAAGAGATATATGGCGGGTAAACATACACGTTTACTTGGACCAAACTGCCCGGGTGTTATTACGCCTGATGAATGTAAAATCGGTATTATGCCAGGATACATTCATAAAAAAGGCCATGTAGGTATCGTATCTCGCTCTGGTACATTAACGTATGAGGCTGTACATCAGTTAACACAAGAAGGTATTGGCCAATCTACTGCTGTAGGTATCGGCGGGGACCCTGTTAACGGTACAGACTTTATTGATGCGTTAAAAGCATTTAATGAAGATGAAGAAACACATGCTGTAATTATGATTGGTGAAATCGGTGGTACAGCGGAAGAAGAAGCAGCTGAATGGGTAAAAGCTAATATGACAAAACCTGTTGTAGGCTTCATTGGTGGTCAAACTGCGCCTGAAGGCAAACGTATGGGTCATGCTGGGGCAATCATTTCTGGGGGTAAAGGAACTGCTGCAGAAAAGATTAAAACAATGGAAGCTTGTGGTATTAAAGTAGCGGAAACTCCAGCGGTTATGGGTGAAACACTAATCTCTGTCTTAAAAGAAAAAGGTCTATTTGAGACTTGTAAAAACTATTAATCTTTTGAAAGACACCTTCTTGCTTGAAGGTGTCTTTTTACACAATTATTGTTTACATAATAAAAATTATGGGTAAGGAGATTTGAGATGAAAAGAGAACGATTATTACATCTTCATTACTTGCTAGCAGATCATTGGAAGGTGATGGAAAGAATATTATATGTCGATCCAGAATTGAAAGGGATATACGCTTTTAATGCAAAACAAATTGAATATTATACTGGAATATCCTCGCAAAAATCTTCAGAATTAGTAAATTTTCTTCAAAGTTCAAGTCTCCCACAATATATATCTTATTTAAAGAAAAATCGAATCTTTTATATGACTATATGGGATGAAGATTATCCACAACTTTTACGTGAAATACAAGATCCCCCCTTTGTGTTATATGGAAAAGGAAAGAAGGATTTTCTCAATAAATCGAATAAATTAGCGGTTGTTGGAACGAGAGAACCGACTTTATATGGACAGGAGAGTTTAGAATTTATTTTACACCCATTATTAGAAAGAGGATGGCTTATTGTAAGTGGTTTTGCAAGAGGGATAGATACGATGTCTCATGAGATTACAGTAAGACTACATTGCCCAACTATTGCGATACTAGGACATGGATTATCGTATATATATCCAAAAGAGAATCGATATTTATATGAGGCGTGGAATGAATATATATTGTTATTAACAGAGTATCCTCCACACTATGCACCGAAAAAATGGTATTTTCCAAAAAGGAACCGAATTATTAGTGGTATAAGTAAAGGGGTTTTAGTTGTAGAAGCGAAATCAAGAAGTGGAACACTTATTACTGCGGACCTTGCTTTAGAGCAAAATAGAGAGGTATTTGCACTTCCTGGACCTATATTTATAGAGAGTGCATCAGGAACGAATCATCTAATTCAACAAGGAGCGAAACTAGTAAGAAATGCAGAAGATATCCTAGAAGAGATGTTAAATTAACCTTATATTTTTATGTTTTTATTAAACAATTATTGACAAATGGTAGATAGGCGCTGTATGGTATATTCATTCTTGATTGACAAAAACAAGAGAAATCAATAAGATTAATGAAGACTTGAATCCACCTCTTAAGGAGGCACTAGCATGTCAGATTACCTCGTAATCGTGGAGTCGCCTTCTAAGGCGAAGACCATTGAGAAATATTTAGGGAAAAAATACAAAGTTGTCGCGTCTATGGGACACGTTCGCGATTTACCTAAAAGCCAAATGGGGATAGAAGTAAAGAACAACTTCACCCCGAAATATATTACCATTCGTGGTAAAGGTCCCGTCTTAAAAGACTTAAAATCAGCGGCAAAAAAAGCAAAGAAAGTCTATCTCGCGGCCGATCCAGACCGCGAAGGGGAAGCAATTGCTTGGCATTTAGCAAATACGTTAAATGTGGACGTTGAATCAGATTGTCGAGTTGTGTTTAATGAGATTACAAAAGATGCAATAAAAGAATCATTTAAACATCCTCGTGCGATTAATATGGATTTAGTAGATGCACAACAAGCAAGACGTATACTAGATCGTCTTGTTGGTTACAATATTAGTCCTTTATTATGGAAGAAAGTAAAAAAAGGATTAAGTGCAGGACGCGTACAATCTGTAGCAGTTCGTTTAATTATCGAACGTGAAAGAGAAATTCAAAGCTTTGAACCTGAAGAATTCTGGACAATTAAGACAGAATTTGTAAAAGGGAAAGACACATTTGAAGCAAGCTTTTACGGTGTAGATGGAGAAAAAGTTCAATTAACGAATGAAACGCAAGTGAATGAAATAATTGAACAGTTGAAAGAAAATGCGTTTTCAGTTGAAAATGTAACGCGAAAAGAGCGAAAACGTAATCCTGCATTACCATTTACAACATCTTCCTTGCAACAAGAGGCAGCGCGTAAGTTAAACATGCGAGCAAAGAAAACAATGATGCTTGCGCAGCAACTGTATGAAGGAATTGATCTTGGAAAACAAGGAACTGTAGGTCTTATTACGTATATGAGAACCGATTCAACTCGTATCTCAGAAACGGCTCAAACAGAGGCTCGTACTTACATTACTGAGGCGTATGGTACGGAATACATAGGAACAGGAACAGAAAAGAAGAAAGAAACGAAAAAATCAAATGCACAAGATGCGCATGAGGCGATTCGTCCTACTTCGGTAATGAGAAAGCCAGAGGAACTAAAGAGTTTCTTAGGTCGTGACCAACTTAGGTTGTATAAATTGATTTGGGAGCGATTTGTTGCAAGTCAAATGGCGTCTGCTATAATGGATACTGTGACAGCGAGACTCATTAATAATAATGTTCAGTTCCGTGCAAGTGGATCAGTTGTAAAGTTCCCAGGGTTTATGAAAGTGTATGTAGAATCGAAAGATGACGGGGCTGAAGAAAAGGATAAGATGTTACCACCTTTAGAAGTAGGGGAAACAGTATTTTCTAAGGATTTAGAACCGAAACAACACTTTACACAACCTCCGCCGCGCTATACAGAGGCTCGTCTAGTAAGAACACTTGAAGAGCTTGGAATTGGGAGACCGTCGACTTACGTACCGACACTTGAAACGATTCAAAAACGTGGATACGTAGGTTTGGATAATAAACGCTTCGTTCCAACTGAACTTGGTGAAATAGTAATTGAACTTATTTTAGAGTTTTTCCCAGAAATTATTAACATTGAATTTACTGCTAACATGGAGCAAAGTCTTGATGAAGTAGAAGAAGGAAATGCGAATTGGGTAAAAATTGTTGATGATTTCTACGTAGGCTTTGAACCGCGTTTAGAAAAAGCGGAAAAAGAAATGCGTGAAGTGGAAATTAAAGATGAACCAGCTGGGGAAGACTGTGAATTATGTGATCACCCAATGGTCTTTAAAATGGGTAAATACGGGAAATTTATGGCTTGCTCGAATTTCCCGGATTGTCGTAATACAAAACCGATTGTGAAAGAAATCGGTGTTACTTGTCCGAAATGTGATAAAGGTCAAATTATTGAACGTCGTAGTAATAAAAAGAAACGTCTTTTCTATGGGTGCGGTACGTATCCAGAATGTGACTTTGTATCTTGGGATAAGCCGATTGGCCGTAAATGTCCGAAGTGCGAAGGTATGCTTGTAGAGAAGAAGTTGAAAAAAGGCGTGCAAGTACAATGTATTTCGTGTGATTATGAAGAAGAACAACAAATGTGAGCGTAACTGCTCACATTTTTTTCGGGAAGAAAAGGAAAGGTGATATATATATGACAACACAAGTAGTAAACGTCATTGGCGCAGGTCTTGCAGGAAGTGAAGCAGCTTACCAAATTGCAAAACGTGGTGTCCAAGTAAGATTATACGAAATGAGACCGGTAAGGCAAACACCAGCTCATCACACAGATAAATTTGCAGAGTTAGTATGTAGTAACTCGCTTCGAGCGAACACGTTAACTAACGCTGTTGGTGTTATTAAAGAAGAAATGCGCTTAATGGATTCTGTTATTATTCGTGCAGCTGATGAGTGCTCTGTACCAGCAGGAGGGGCTTTAGCTGTAGATCGTCATGAATTTGCGGCAAAAGTAACGGAATATGTGAAAAACCATCCGAATGTAACTGTGATGAATGAAGAAATCACTGAAATTCCAGAAGGGCCTACTGTTATCGCGACAGGTCCACTTACATCTCCTGATCTTGCTGCGCAATTAAAAGAATTAACAGGTGAAGACTATTTTTATTTCTATGATGCTGCAGCACCGATTGTTGAGAAAGACAGCATTGATATGAATAAAGTGTATTTAAAATCTCGTTATGATAAAGGTGAAGCGGCATATTTAAACTGCCCGATGACAGAAGAGGAATTTGACCGTTTTTACGAGGCTTTAATCGCTGCTGAAACAGTACCTTTAAAAGAATTTGAAAAAGAAATTTTCTTTGAAGGTTGTATGCCGGTAGAAGTTATGGCAAGTAGAGGAAGACAGACACTAGTATTTGGACCGATGAAACCTGTTGGACTAGAAGATCCGAAAACAGGGAAAACACCATATGCTGTCGTTCAGTTACGTCAAGATGATGCAGCGGGAACGCTATACAATATCGTAGGTTTCCAAACGCATTTAAAGTGGGGACCACAAAAAGAAGTGTTACAGTTGATTCCAGGGCTGGAAAACGCAGAGATTGTACGTTATGGTGTAATGCATCGCAATACGTTTATTAATTCACCTAACTTGCTTCGTCCAACATATCAATATAAACAACGTGATGATTTATTCTTCGCTGGTCAAATGACTGGAGTAGAGGGATATGTTGAATCGGCGGCGTCAGGATTACTAGCAGGTATTAATGCTGCTCGACTTGTGAAAGGTGAAGAGCCAGTTGTATTACCGCCTGTAACTGCAATGGGAAGTATGGCGAATTATATTACTGCGACAAACGCGAAAAACTTCCAACCAATGAATGCAAACTTCGGTCTGTTTGCACCGTTAGAGAAGAAAATTAAAAGGAAAGCAGAACGTAATGAAGCCTATGCAACACGCGCTTTAGAAACGATTCAAAATTTTGTAAATATTTAGTTAAATTTCTTGCAAAGGCTACTAAGTTGTGATACGATTTAGTAGCCTTTATTGAGGTGAATTGTGTGAATGTGAAGAAATTGTTACAATTATTCGTTGGATATTTACAAATTGAAAGAAATTATTCAAAATATACAATTGCAAGTTATCAAAATGATTTAGAACATTTTGTGCAATTTATGGAGCGAGAAGGCATATCCTCTTTTTTAGATATTACATACGCGGATGTTCGTTTGTACTTAACGACGTTGCATGATGAAAAGTTAGCCCGTAAATCTGTCGCAAGAAAAGTATCAAGCTTACGAAGTTTATATCGTTTTTTGATGCGTGAAGGTTATCGGAAAGATAATCCGTTTGCACTTGCGTCACTCCCCAAAAAAGAATTGTCAATCCCAAAGTTTTTATATGCTGAAGAATTAGAGGAATTATTTGAAGTTTCTGACACGGAAACGCCGCTAGGTCAAAGGAATCAAGCTTTATTAGAGTTGATGTATGCGACTGGGATCCGTGTGAGTGAATGTGTCAATTTACAACTTACCGATATTGACTTCGCGGTGGGAACAATTTTAGTAATGGGAAAAGGAAAAAAACAAAGATATATTCCGTTCGGGAGTTATGCACACGATGCTTTAATTACTTATATAGAGAACGGGAGAAAACAGTTAGCTCAAAAAACTGAAGAACACTCTCATATGGTATTTTTAAATGCGAAAGGCACGCCGCTGACAAGTCGAGGGGTACGTTATGTATTAAATGAACTCATTAAGAAGGCTTCACTGACAATGCGGATAAGTCCCCATATGTTAAGGCATACATTTGCTACACACATGTTAGATGAAGGGGCAGATTTACGTACTGTACAGGAGCTACTCGGTCATGAGAATTTGTCGACGACACAAATTTATACGCATGTCTCTAAAGAAAGATTGCGTTCTGTCTACATGAAGCATCACCCACGGGCATAAATTGCTTTTAAAGCTATAAAAACATATAAAGGAGTTTTTTCTATGGGGAATTTCCACGCTACAACGATATTTGCAGTTCATCATAATGGAGAATGTGCAATGGCTGGAGATGGCCAGGTGACAATGGGAAATGCGGTTGTAATGAAACATACAGCTCGTAAAGTCCGTAAACTTTTCCAAGGGAAAGTTTTAGCTGGTTTTGCAGGTTCCGTTGCTGACGCATTTACTCTTTTTGAAATGTTTGAAGGGAAATTAGAAGAGTACAATGGGAACTTGCAGCGTGCTGCAGTTGAGATGGCAAAACAATGGCGTGGCGACAAAATGTTACGTCAGCTAGAAGCGATGCTCATTGTCATGGATAAAACAACTATGCTTCTTGTTTCAGGTACAGGAGAAGTGATTGAACCAGATGATGGTATTTTAGCAATTGGATCTGGCGGGAATTATGCGCTTTCTGCAGGTCGTGCTTTAAAGCAATATGCAAGTGAACATTTAACAGCGAAGCAAATTGCGAAAGCGAGTTTAGACATTGCTGGCGATATTTGTGTTTATACAAACCACAATATAATTGTGGAAGAATTGTAGAATCGTAAGGGAGGCATTTTATATGCATTTACATTTTACTCCGCGTCAAATTGTGGAAAAATTAGATCAATACATTATCGGTCAAAAAGATGCGAAGAAAGCGGTTGCTGTAGCTTTAAGAAATCGTTACCGCCGAAGTAAATTAGCTGAAAATCTACGTGATGAAATTGCACCTAAAAATATTTTAATGATTGGACCGACAGGTGTTGGTAAAACGGAGGTCGCACGACGAATGGCAAAACTCGTTGGAGCACCTTTTATTAAGGTTGAAGCTACGAAGTTTACAGAAGTTGGATATGTAGGTAGAGATGTAGAATCGATGGTACGTGACCTTGTAGAAACGTCAGTTCGTATCGTGAAAGAAGAAATGGTAATTAAAGTACAAGACAAAGCAGAAGAGCAAGCGAACCAACGTCTTGTTGAAATTTTAGTGCCGAGTCAGGAGAAACAATCTGGATTTAAAAACCCATTAGAAATGCTATTTGGCGGTGCTCAAAATTCGAATCAAACATCTGATGAACAGGAAGATGTTGAAATTGAAAAGAAACGTCAAGATGTAGAAAGAAAGCTTGCTGCAGGACTTCTTGAAGATGAGATTGTATCGATTGAAGTGACTGAGCAACAGTCTTCCATGTTCGATATGTTACAAGGAACTGGCATGGAACAAATGGGAATGAATTTCCAAGATGCATTAGGAAGTTTTATGCCGAAAAAAACAAAAAAACGTAAACTTTCTGTGAAAGAAGCAAGAAAACTCTTGACAAATGAGGAAGCACAGCGCTTAATTGATATGGATGAAGTTACACAAGAGGCTGTTTATCGTGCTGAACAGCTCGGGATTATTTTTATCGATGAAATTGACAAAATTGCTGGTAAGCAGTCGAATAGCGTAGATGTATCACGTGAAGGTGTGCAACGTGACATTTTACCAATTGTAGAAGGGTCGAATGTTGCGACAAAATACGGATCAGTAAAAACGGATTATATTTTATTCGTTGCAGCTGGAGCGTTTCATATGTCTAAACCGTCGGATTTAATTCCGGAACTGCAAGGGAGATTTCCGATTCGAGTAGAATTAACAAAATTATCTACAGATGATTTTGTTAAAATATTAATCGAGCCTGACAATGCGTTAATTAAACAATATATGGCTTTATTAGCGACTGAAGGTATAGAAATTGAATTTTCAGACGAAGCTATTCGTAAGATTGCTGAGATTGCTTATCAAGTTAATCAGGATACAGATAATATTGGAGCAAGAAGACTTCATACGATTATGGAGAAGCTCCTTGAAGATTTATCGTTTGAAGCATCTGAAATTACGTTAGAGAAAATAACGATAACACCTCAATACGTTGAGGAGAAATTAGCAACGATTGCTAAAAATAAAGATGTGAGCCAGTTTATTTTGTAATTGTGTCATCAGGTGACTCGCCCTAGTTTCCAAGTGATGAAAAAATATGTGAGTAACATGTAGGAGGAACTTTTGAAATGGAATTATTAGCAAAAACAAGAAAATTAAATGCGTTATTACAGAGCGCAGCAGGAAAGCCTGTAAACTTTAGAGAAATGTCTGACACAATGTGTGAAGTAATCGAAGCGAACGTATTCGTAGTAAGCCGTCGTGGTAAATTACTAGGTTATGCAATTCACCAACAAATTGAGAATGAGCGTATGAAACAAATGCTTGCAGAGCGTCAATTCCCGGAAGAATACACACAAAGCTTATTCAACATTACAGAAACATCTTCTAACTTAGATGTAAACAGTGCTTACACAGCATTCCCGGTAGAAAATAGAGAATTATTCGGTCAAGGTTTAACTACAATCGTACCAATCGTTGGTGGCGGTGAGCGTCTAGGCACATTAGTGTTAGCTCGTCTTGGTCAAGAGTTCTTAGACGATGATTTAATCCTTGCTGAATACAGTTCAACTGTAGTAGGTATGGAAATCTTACGTGAAAAAGCAGAAGAAATTGAAGAGGAAGCACGTAGTAAAGCTGTTGTTCAAATGGCGATTAGTTCATTGTCTTACAGTGAGTTAGAAGCAATCGAGCATATCTTCGAAGAATTAAATGGAACAGAAGGATTACTTGTTGCAAGTAAAATTGCTGATCGCGTAGGAATTACTCGTTCTGTAATCGTAAATGCACTACGTAAATTAGAAAGTGCTGGTGTTATTGAGTCGCGCTCTTTAGGTATGAAAGGAACATACATTAAAGTGCTAAACGACAAGTTTCTACAAGAACTTGCTAAATTAAAAACAAACTAATTTATAAAAACTCTCCTCTCTTGAGGAGAGTTTTTTGTATATAAGAGGTTGATGTTGTTTGTGAACAGCGCCATAATCATGTTTTTTAGAAACTATTATTTGAATTTCACTTTTTTGCTTAAAAGAAATACAGGTTGGTAATACTAGAATTCGAGTGTGAATAAAGAAAGTTTTACATTGTTCGCATTTTCGACTTGATTGTAATATTTCAGTATGATATAGTAAGCAGTGGTGTCAGTACAAAGTACACACGTTTACTGATTTAAGTGTTGGTGCTACGTTTGTAGTTTCGCTTAGAGATGAAGTAAACGGAGGATATCAAAAACCATTTAGGAGGAACTATATTATGTCAGTAATTTCTATGAAGCAATTGCTTGAAGCTGGTGTTCATTTCGGACATCAAACTCGTCGTTGGAACCCAAAAATGAAGCGTTACATTTTCACAGAGCGTAACGGTATCTACATCATCGACTTACAAAAAACTGTGAAAAAAGTTGAGGAAGCTTACAGAACGATGCGTGACATCGCTGCTGAAGGTGGAGACATCTTATTCGTAGGTACTAAAAAACAAGCACAAGAAGCTATTAAAGAAGAAGCAACTCGTGCTGGTATGTACTTCGTTAACCAACGTTGGTTAGGTGGAACTTTAACAAACTTCCAAACAATCCAAAAGCGTATCAAGCGTCTTAAAGACATCGAAAGAATGCAAGAAGATGGTACTTTCGAAGTACTTCCTAAGAAAGAAGTTGTTCAACTTAAAAAAGAGTTAGAGCGTCTTGAGAAATTCTTAGGCGGTATTAAAGATATGAAAGGTCTTCCAAGTGCATTATTCGTAGTAGACCCTCGTAAAGAGCGTATTGCAGTTGCTGAAGCACGCAAATTACACATTCCAATCATCGGTATCGTTGATACAAACTGTGATCCAGACGAAATCGATCACGTTATCCCAGCAAACGATGATGCAATTCGTGCTGTAAAACTTCTTACATCTAAAATGGCAGACGCGATCCTTGAAGCAAAACAAGGTGAAGAAACTGTTACTGCGTAACAAATTTGGAAAGGTGATAAGGGGTTCGGCCTTTTATCACCTTTTTTAAGGTATAAACACCTTTATAAAAGGTATAAATACATATTTTAGGAGGATGAAAAATATGGCAATCACTGCACAAATGGTAAAAGAACTTCGTGAAAAAACAGGCGCAGGTATGATGGACTGCAAAAAAGCTTTAACTGAAACTAATGGCGACATGGAGAAAGCAATTGACTTCTTACGTGAAAAAGGTATTGCAAAAGCTGCTAAAAAAGCAGACCGCATCGCTGCTGAAGGTTTAACTTTCATCGAAACAAACGGTAACGAAGGTTTAATCTTAGAATTAAACTCTGAAACTGATTTCGTTGCGAAAAACGAAGGTTTCCAAGCGTTAATTAAAGAATTAGCTGCTCACTTATTAGCTAACAAACCAGCTAACATTGAAGAAGCTATGGCTCAAACAATCGAAGGCGGCAAAACAGTAGAAGAGCACATCAATGAAGCAATCGCTAAAATTGGTGAAAAACTTACACTTCGTCGTTTCGAAATCGTATCAAAAACTGATGCTGATGCATTCGGCGCTTACCTACACATGGGTGGACGTATTGGTGTATTAACAGTTCTTGAAGGTTCTACTGACGAAGCTGCTGCTAAAGATGTAGCAATGCACATCGCAGCAGTTAACCCTAAATACATCGACCGCGATGCTGTAACTGCTGAAGAAGTTGAGCATGAGCGTCAAGTATTAACACAACAAGCTTTAAACGAAGGCAAGCCTGAAAAAATCGTTGCAAAAATGGTTGAAGGCCGTCTAGGTAAATTCTTCGAAGAGATTTGCTTACTTGACCAAGCATTCGTTAAAAACCCTGATATGAAAGTTCGTCAGTTCGTTGAGTCTAAAGGCGGAACATTAAAAGGATTCGTTCGCTACGCTGTTGGTGAAGGTATCGAAAAACGCGAAGACAACTTTGCTGAAGAAGTAATGAACCAAGTAAAAGGTAGCAACTAATAAAGATTAGGGAACACATTGTGTTCCCTTTTTTAAAATAAAGATGTAAGCAATTGGAGGTTCATTATGAGTAAACCGAAATATAATCGTGTCGTATTAAAGCTAAGCGGAGAAGCGTTAGCTGGGGAACAAGGATTTGGAATTAACCCATCTGTTATAAAATCAGTTGCGGAACAAGTGAAAGAAATTGCAGAACTTGATGTAGAAGTTGCTGTTGTTGTTGGTGGCGGAAACATTTGGCGTGGAAAAATCGGAAGTGAAATGGGAATGGATCGTGCTGGAGCAGATTACATGGGTATGTTAGCAACAGTTATGAACTCATTAGCTCTTCAAGATAGCTTAGAGAACATTGGAATTCAAACTCGCGTTCAAACTTCAATCGAAATGCGTCAAGTAGCAGAGCCTTACATTCGTCGTAAAGCAGTTCGTCACTTAGAGAAGAAACGTGTTGTTATCTTTGCAGCAGGTACAGGTAACCCATATTTCTCTACAGATACAACGGCAGCATTACGTGCAGCGGAAATCGAAGCAGACGTTATCTTAATGGCGAAAAACAATGTAGATGGCGTATATAATGCAGATCCATCTCTTGATCCAACAGCTACGAAATACGAAACACTTACTTACTTAGATGTATTAAAAGAAGGTTTAGGTGTAATGGATTCAACAGCTTCTTCTTTATGTATGGACAATGATATTCCATTAATTGTATTCTCGGTTATGGAAAAAGGTAACATTAAACGTGCCGTTTTAGGCGAAAATATTGGAACAGTTGTAAGGGGGAAATAAATATGGGACAACAAGTATTGAAGTCTTCAAATGAAAAAATGGAAAAAGCAGTTGCTGCTTACTCTCGTGAATTAGCAACAGTTCGCGCAGGTCGTGCAAGCTCGTCTGTATTAGATAAGGTACAAGTTGATTACTATGGTGCACCAACACCTGTTGTGCAATTAGCGAACATTACAGTTCCAGAAGCACGTTTACTTGTAATTCAACCTTATGATAAAACTTCTATCGGTGATATTGAAAAAGCAATCTTAAAAGCAGATTTAGGCTTAAATCCTTCTAATGATGGAACTGTAATTCGTATTGCATTCCCTGCATTAACAGAAGAGCGTCGTCGTGATCTTGTAAAAGTTGTGAAAAAATATGCTGAAGAAGCAAAAGTTGCTGTTCGTAACGTACGTCGTGACGGTAATGATGATCTTAAGAAGCTTGAAAAAGCTGGCGATATTACAGAAGATGATTTAAGAGGATATACTGAAGATATCCAAAAAGAAACAGATAAATATATTGCAAAAGTTGACGAAATCGCAAAAAACAAAGAAAAAGAAATCATGGAAGTGTAATAGCGATACTTTCGCAAATATGACCCTCTTCTTAAGGGGGTCTTTTTACACTTTTAGGCATATGTCTGCTTGCTGGAGGGTATGAATGATGTTTAAAAACTTTCCTTTTTTTAAAAGTAAAAAGGTCGCATCGTTTGATCATCTCGTTGAAGAAGTGAAAAAAGGATATATCCCAGAACATATTGCCATTATTATGGATGGTAATGGAAGATGGGCAAAGAGGAGAGCGATGCCTCGTATTGCGGGACATCATGAAGGCATGCAAGTTGTAAAGAAAATCACAAAATTTGCAAGCAAACTTAATGTGAAAGTATTAACTCTTTATGCTTTTTCAACTGAGAACTGGAAAAGACCGAAAAAGGAAGTTGACTATTTAATGAGACTTCCAGAAGAATTTCTAGGTACATTTTTACCAGAATTGATTGAAGAGAACGTACAAGTCCGAGTAATAGGGCAACAAGATCGTCTTCCTACGCATACACGCAGAGCGATGGAGAAGGCCATGGAAGATACGAAAGAGAATACGGGATTAATTCTTAATTTCGCGTTAAACTATGGAAGTCGAGATGAAATCGTTTCTGCTGTGCAACATATGATGAAAGATAGTGAGGAAGGAAAGGTTCGTATTGAAGATGTAAGTGAAGAAATGCTTTCTTCCTACTTAATGACGAGCTCGTTACCTGATCCTGAGTTGTTGATCCGTACAAGTGGAGAGTTACGTATTAGTAATTTCATGTTATGGCAAATTGCATATTCGGAATTTTGGTTTACAGATGTGTATTGGCCAGACTTTACGGAAGAACATCTGCTAAATGCGATCACAGACTTTCAACATAGAGGGCGCAGATTCGGAGGCGTGTAGAAAGAGAGGGTTTGGTAGTGAAACAGAGAATTATTACTGGAGTGGTTGCTGCCGCGCTATTCATTCCCATCGTAATTTACGGTGGCGTGCCTTTTACGGTTTTAGTGTATGCACTGGCTTCTATAGGTTTATATGAATTAATTCGTATGAATAAGCTTACGCTTATTTCAGTACCAACAGTTTTAGCTGCAGTATTATTATGGGTTATTTTAATTCCAAGTAGTGCATCAGAACTGTTTACTTGGATTGGATTAGGTAAATTAGAAATCACATTTGTGATTGTTTTATTACTTTTATCATATACAGTCCTTTCTAAGAATACATTTACTTTTGACAATGCTTCATTTTTACTAATGGCAACAACATATGTTGCAATGGGATTCCTATATTTGAATGAAACGAGAATATTAGGAATTAAATATGTGTTTTGCGCATTATTTGTTATATGGGCTACTGATTCAGGCGCATATTTCATAGGAAAAGCATTAGGAAAAAGAAAATTATGGCCAGAAATTAGTCCGAATAAAACGATTGAAGGCTCATTAGGCGGCATCGTTTGTGGAATTGTTGTGGCACTTGTTTACAATATTTTCTTCCCAGTTGAGGCTAATGTAGGAATTTTAATTGTGTTGACAATTATCATTTCTATTTTTGGACAAATTGGTGATTTAGTACAATCCGCATTTAAACGTCATTATGGTGTAAAAGATTCAGGTACAATTTTACCTGGCCATGGTGGTATATTAGATCGAACAGATAGTTGGTTATTCGTTTTACCAATTCTCTACTTCTTATTACAATATAATTAATGAATGAACGAGGGGTTGGAGTAATGAAAAACATTAGTTTATTAGGTGCAAGCGGATCAATTGGTACACAAACTATAGATGTATTACGCTCGCACCCAGACCAATTCCGTCTCGTTGCTTTTTCTGTAGGGAAAAATATTGACTACGCAGTAAAGGTAATTCAAGAATTTTCTCCGCAAATCGTCTCTGTGCAAAGAGAGGAAGATGTTCTAAAACTACAAGCTGTTTCTGGTAATACAAAAATTGTATATGGTAGTGAAGGACTTTTAGAAGTAGCATTACATCCAGATGCGGGGATTGTAGTAAACGCTGTTGTAGGTAGCGTAGGGTTGTTACCAACACTACGTGCAATTGAGGCGAAAAAAACAATTGGAATTGCAAACAAAGAAACGTTAGTGACTGCAGGGCATCTTGTAATGGAAGCAGCGCGAAAACATAATGTTTCGTTACTTCCAGTAGATAGTGAACATTCAGCTATTTTTCAATGCTTGAATGGTGAAAATGAAAAAAGAATTTCTCGATTAATTATTACGGCTTCTGGTGGAAGTTTTCGTGATAAAACGAGAGATGAATTGCATCATGTGACCGTAGAAGATGCGCTTCGACATCCAAACTGGTCAATGGGTTCGAAAATTACAATTGATTCTGCTACAATGATGAATAAGGGACTAGAAGTAATTGAAGCACATTGGCTTTTTGGTATCCCTTATGAGCAAATCGATGTTGTTTTACATAAAGAAAGTATTATTCATTCTATGGTTGAATTTGAAGATCGTAGTGTGATGGCACAGCTTGGCTCACCTGATATGCGAGTACCAATTCAATACGCGCTTACATATCCTGATCGATTACCGCTTTCTGACACAAAGCAGTTAAATTTATGGGAAATCGGCACATTGCATTTTGAGAAAATGAACCAAGAACGTTTCCGCTGCCTGCGTTTTGCGTATGAAGCTGGAAAAGCAGGTGGAAGTATGCCGGCTGTAATGAATGCAGCGAATGAAGTAGCTGTTGAAGCTTTTTTACAAAAGAGAATTGGTTTCTTAACAGTGGAAGACCTCATTGAAAAAGCAATGAACCATCACAATGTCATTGCACGTCCGAGCCTAGAGGAAATTCTGGAAATTGATGCAGCCACAAGACAGTTTGTGATGGAACAAATTTAGCAAAGGTGGTTATGGAATTGAATACAGCGATTGCCTTTATATTAATTTTCGGTGCACTCGTATTTTTCCATGAGCTAGGGCATCTATATTTCGCAAAAAGAGCAGGTATTTTATGCCGCGAGTTTGCGATTGGTTTTGGTCCGAAAATATTCTCATTTGAAAAGAATGAAACGGTGTATACGATTCGATTACTGCCTCTTGGTGGCTATGTAAGAATGGCTGGCGAGGATGCAGACACAGTGGAGTTAAAGCCAGGGAAAAAGGTTGGCCTTGTATTAAATGAAAAAGACGAAGTTGCAAAATTAGTTTTTGATGGATATGAAAAGTATCCAAATGTTCGTGTCATTGAAGTCGAACAAGCTGATTTAGAACATAATCTAACAATTTCGGGCTATGAAGAGTATGAGGAAGAGTTGCAAACATTCCGAGTGAATGAAAAGGCTCGTATCATTACTGCTGGTGAAGAAATTCAAATTGCTCCGTATAATAGGCAGTTTGGCTCTAAGAAATTGGGTCAACGTGCTTTAACGATCTTTGCGGGTCCTGCAATGAACTTCATTTTAGCTTTTGTTATTTTTGTGATTCTTGGATTTGTACAAGGGGTTCCTATTGACAAGCCAATGGTCGGAAAAGTAATGGAGAATAGTGCTGCAGAGCAAGCTGGATTAAAAGAAAATGATACAATTCAAGCAATTGATGGGAAAAACACAAGCACATGGAAAGATGTTGTTACCATTGTACGTGAAAACCCGAATAAAGAGATTACATTACAAGTAAAGCGTGATAGTGAACAGTTTAATGTGAAAGTAACGCCAACGCTCGATAAAGAAGGTAAAGAAGAAGTTGGTAGAATTGGTGTTTACTCTCCAGTAGAGAAAACAGTAATGGGTTCTATTAAATCAGGTTTTGAACAAACATACCAATGGACGAAACTAATTTTTGAGTCTCTTGTGAAATTAGTAACTGGTCAATTTTCTATTAATGAGTTGTCAGGTCCAGTAGGAATTTATAATCTAACAGATCAAGTTGTAGATTATGGATTTACGCGTGTATTAAGTTTAGCAGCAGTATTAAGTATTAACCTTGGTTTATTTAATTTATTACCAGTTCCAGCTTTAGACGGTGGACGTTTGTTCTTCTTCTTAATTGAAGCATTGCGCGGGAAACCAATTGACCGTCAAAAAGAAGGAATGGTTCACTTTATTGGTTTTGCATTATTAATGTTACTTATGTTAGTTGTAACTTGGAATGACATTCGTAAGTTTTTCTTGTAAAATAAAGTGAAACTTATAATGAAATAAAGCCCGTAGAATAAAATCCCTCACCTAACTCGAGGTGAGGGGTTTTACTGCGTGTAAGAGTAAAATGAAGAGGTGCGAATAAATGAAACAAAGTATGGTATTCAGTCCTACATTACGTGAAGTTCCAGCTGATGCGGAGATTAAGAGTCATCAGTTATTACTTCGCGCAGGTTTTATGCGTCAAAATGCTTCTGGTATTTATAGTTTTCTACCATTTGGATTAAAAGTACTACACAAAGTAGAACGAATCGTGCGAGAAGAAATGGAACGCGCAGGCGCGGTAGAATTATTAATGCCAGCAATGCAAGCTGCAGAATTATGGCAAGAGTCAGGTCGTTGGTATTCTTACGGATCTGAATTAATGCGTATGAAAGATCGTAACGCTCGTGAATTCGCATTAGGGGCGACACATGAGGAAGTAATTACGGATCTTGTGCGTGATGAAGTGAAATCATATAAAAAATTGCCGTTAACATTATACCAAATTCAAACAAAATTCCGTGATGAGCAAAGACCTCGTTTCGGTTTATTACGTGGAAGAGAGTTTCTAATGAAAGATGCATACTCTTTCCATGCTACACAAGAGAGCTTAGATGAAGTATACGATCGCTTATACAAAGCATACTCTAACATTTTTGCTCGTTGTGGTTTGAATTTCCGTGCGGTTATTGCTGATTCTGGAGCAATGGGCGGAAAAGATACACATGAATTTATGGTATTATCTGATGTTGGTGAAGATACAATTGCATACTCTGATACATCTAATTATGCAGCGAACATCGAAATGGCTCCTGTTGTAGCTACGTATACGAAGAGTGACGAAGAAGAGAAAGCACTTGAAAAAGTAGCGACACCAGACCAAAAAGCAATTGAAGAAGTATCTACATTCTTAAACATTGCAGCTGACAAGTGCATTAAGTCTATGGTATTTAAAGTAGATGAGAAATTAGTAGTTGTACTTGTTCGTGGTGATCACGAAGTAAACGATGTGAAAGTGAAAAATGTATACGGCGCTTCAGTTGTTGAGCTTGCTTCTCATGAAGAAGTAAAAGAATTATTAAATTGTGAAGTTGGTTCATTAGGACCGATTGGTGTAGCAGGTGATATCGAAATTATTGCTGATCACGCTGTAGCATCAATTGTTAACGGATGTTCAGGAGCGAACGAAGAAGGATTCCATTATGTAAATGTAAATCCAGAACGTGACTTTAAAGTAAGTCAATATACAGATTTACGCTTCATTCAAGAAGGAGACCAATCTCCAGACGGAAACGGAACAATTCTTTTCGCACGTGGAATTGAAGTTGGTCATGTATTCAAATTAGGAACTCGTTATAGTGAAGCAATGAACGCAACATTCCTAGATGAAAATGGAAAAACACAACCACTTATTATGGGTTGTTACGGCATTGGTGTATCTCGTACAGTGGCAGCAATTGCAGAGCAGTTTAACGATGAGAACGGTTTAGTTTGGCCGAAAGCTGTTGCACCGTTCCATGTGCATGTAATTCCAGTAAATATGAAATCTGATGCACAACGTGAAATGGGTGAAAACATCTATAACTCATTACAAGAGCAAGGATATGAAGTATTACTAGATGATCGTGCAGAACGTGCAGGTGTTAAATTTGCAGATGCAGATTTATTCGGCCTTCCAGTTCGCGTTACAGTTGGTAAAAAAGCAGACGAAGGTATTGTAGAAGTGAAAGTACGTGCTACAGGCGAGTCTGAAGAAGTAAAAGTAGAAGAACTTCAAACATATATTGCTAATATTTTAAAATAAGAAGAGGTACCTCGTAATGGGGTACCTTCTCTTTCTTTGTAAACGTATTTTGTAAAAGAAGAAGGGAGAAATCTTTCTTTGTAGTACGTTTCAATTTATAATAGCAAATGGAAGGAGAGTGCTTATGTCTTTAACAAATGAACAACAAGAGCGATTTCAAATTTTGCTCCAGCAGTTGCAAATACCAGACGACCTTATAAATCAATATTTACAAGGCGGTGGTATTGAAAGGCTCGTTATCGATAAAACGAATAAAAGTTGGCATTTTGATTTACAAGTGCCACGTATTTTGCCTACAGAATTATATGAATTGCTAGAAACAAAGATTAAGCAATCATTTTCTCATATTGCAAGCACAACATTTGCATTAGAAACAGAGAATAAACAATTTACAGAAGAAGAAGTGAGGGCGTATTGGCCGCTTTGTACGGAACGAATTACATTTTCACCTATGTTTGCTTACTTAAAGAAACAGCTTCCACAGGTGAATGGAGTGAAGTTGCTAATAAATGTGAATAATGATCTAGAATCTACTGCTTTAAAGAAAAACGTTGCGAAACCAGTAGGGGATCAATACGAAGCTTTTGGATTCCCGCGTTTCCAGTTAGACACACATATACAGCAAAATACAGAAGAAATGCAAAAGTTTCGTGAGCAAACGCAGCAAGAAGACCGTGAGCGTGTTATACAAGCTATGGAAGAAATGGCGAAGAAGCAAGCTGAAGAAAGCAGCGTTGTGCATGAAGGACCGATCACACTCGGCTATCTTATTAAGCCAGATGAAGAGATTACACCGATGCGAGAAATTCAAGATGAAGAAAGAAGAAAAACGGTTCAAGGATATGTCTTCCATGTGGAGACAAAAGAGCTTCGTAGTGGGCGTACGTTATTAACTTTAAAAATAACGGATTATACAGATTCTATTATGATTAAAATGTTCTCACGTGATAAAGAAGATATTCCAATGCTACAATCCTTGAAAAAAGGAATGTGGGTGAAGGCTCGTGGTTCTGTCCAAAATGATACATTCGTTCGAGATTTAGTAATGATTGCAAATGATATTAATGAAATAACAGGACCGTCTCGTAAAGATAAAGCGCCAGAAGGTGAAAAACGAGTAGAACTTCATCTTCATACTCCGATGAGCCAAATGGATGCTGTTACTCCTGTTTCTAGACTTGTTGCCCAAGCAGGTAAATGGGGACATGAGGCTATTGCGATTACAGACCATGCTGTGGCTCAGTCGTTCCCGGAAGCATATTCTGCGGGGAAAAAGGCTGGAGTTAAAGTTATATACGGTGTAGAAGCGAATTTAGTTAATGACGGTGTACCAATAGCGTATAACGAAGCGCATCGTTTACTTGCAGAGGAAACGTATGTTGTTTTCGACGTTGAGACGACAGGTTTATCAGCTGTATACGATACAGTCATTGAGTTGGCTGCCGTAAAAGTAAAGGGTGGCGAAATCATTGATCGCTTTGAATCTTTCGCAAATCCACATCAACCATTATCAGCGACGATTATTGAATTAACGGGTATTACAGATGATATGTTAACGGATGCACCAGAAGTAGACGAAGTGTTTAAAAAGTTTGAAGAATGGATGGGCGACCATACACTTGTTGCCCATAACGCGAGCTTTGATATGGGCTTTATTAACGTAGGTTTTAAAAAGGCTGGACTAGAAAAAACGAATAACCCAGTTATTGATACGTTAGAACTTGCACGATTCTTATTCCCGGAAATGAAAAATCATCGATTAAATACGATGTGTAAAAAGCTTGATATTGAATTAACGCAGCATCACCGTGCGATTTATGATACAGAAGCAACGGGATATTTACTAGTGAAAATGTTAAAAGATGTAATTGAAAAAGGATTTGAATACCATGATCAATTAAACGATAGCATGGGACAAGGAGATGCGTATAAGCGCGGACGTCCAAGTCATATGACATTACTTGCTACATCAGATGTTGGATTGAAAAATTTATATAAACTTGTTTCATATTCTCACCTGAATTACTTTTACCGTGTACCACGTGTACCGAGATCACTATTAAAAAAATATCGTGAAGGAATTTTAGTAGGAACGGCTTGTGATAAAGGTGAAGTGTTTGAGGCGATGATGCAAAAAGCTCCTGAAGAGGTAGAAGAAATTGCACAGTTCTATGATTACATTGAAGTAATGCCTCCAGAGGTGTTGCGTCATTTAGTAGAGCGTGAACTTGTTCGAGATGAGGGGCAATTAAAAACAATTATCTCTAACTTAGTAAAATTAGGTGAGACGTTAGATAAACCAGTTGTCGCTACAGGGAACGTGCATTACTTAGATCCAGAAGATGCAATGTATCGTAAAATTTTAGTTAGTTCACAGGGCGGAGCAAACCCGTTAAACCGACATTCATTACCGCCTGTACATTTTCGTACAACGGATGAAATGCTAGAGTGTTTCTCATTTTTAGGTGAAGATACAGCGAAAGAAATTGTTGTAACGAATACGCAAAAGGTTGCATCATTAATTGGCGATGTTCATCCAGTAAAAGATGATCTATATACACCGAAAATTGAAGGTGCGGATGATGAAACACGTGATATGAGTTATAAAATGGCCCGTAGCATTTATGGTGAAGAGTTACCTGAAATTGTAGAAGCGCGTTTAGAAAAAGAATTGAAAAGTATTATTGGGCATGGATTTGCCGTAATTTATTTAATTTCACATAAACTCGTAAAAAAATCATTAGTAGACGGTTATCTAGTAGGTTCGCGTGGATCGGTAGGTTCATCATTCGTTGCAACGATGATGGAAATTACAGAAGTAAATCCATTACCACCACATTATGTATGTCCGAATTGTAAGCAATCCGAGTTCTTTAATGACGGTTCGGTAGGTTCTGGTTTCGACTTACCAGACAAAGAATGTCCGACATGTAATATTCCGTATGTGAAAGACGGACATGATATTCCGTTCGAAACGTTCCTTGGATTTAAAGGAGATAAGGTACCCGATATCGATTTGAACTTCTCCGGGGAATACCAACCACGTGCCCATAACTATACGAAAGTACTGTTCGGTGAAGATTATGTATATCGTGCTGGGACGATTGGTACAGTTGCGGAAAAAACTGCTTATGGATATGTAAAAGGTTATGCAAATGATCATAATTTAACGATTCGAAATGCAGAGATTGACCGCTTAGTAGCAGGATGTACAGGTGTAAAACGTACAACTGGACAGCATCCAGGTGGTATTATCGTTGTGCCAGATTACATGGACATCTTTGATTTTTCACCAATACAGTTTCCAGCAGATTCAATAGGAGCTGAGTGGAGAACAACACACTTTGATTTCCACTCGATTCATGATAATTTATTGAAACTTGATATACTAGGACACGATGATCCGACTGTTATTCGCATGTTACAAGATTTAAGTGGTATTGATCCGAAAACAATCCCAACGGACGATCCAGAAGTAATGAAAATTTTCTCCGGACCAGAATCGTTAGGTGTAACGGAAGAACAAATTAACTGTAAAACAGGTACACTTGGTATACCGGAGTTTGGTACGAAATTCGTAAGGCAGATGTTAGAAGAGACGAAACCTACGACATTCTCAGAGTTAGTCCAAATTTCTGGATTATCACATGGTACGGACGTATGGCTTGGTAATGCAAACGAGTTAATTTATAACGGTACATGTACGCTGAGTGAAGTTATCGGTTGTCGTGATGACATCATGGTTTATTTAATCTATCAAGGTTTAGATCCATCATTAGCCTTCAAAATCATGGAATCGGTACGTAAAGGTAAAGGTGTACCAGAAGAATGGGAAGAGGACATGAAAAGTAATAACGTCCCAGGTTGGTATATTGATTCATGTAAGAAAATCAAGTACATGTTCCCTAAAGCCCATGCGGCTGCTTACGTACTTATGGCCGTACGTATCGCATACTTTAAAGTGCATTTCGCGCTTCTGTTCTATGCGGCATACTTTACGGTTCGTGCAGATGACTTTGACGTGGAGGCAATGGCGAAAGGTTCAGCATCTATACGTGTAAGAATTGATGAAATTGCGCAAAAAGGTTTGGATGCAGCGCCGAAAGAGAAGAGTTTATTAACGGTACTAGAAATGACACTTGAAATGTGTGAGCGTGGATACTCATTCCAAAAGGTTGATTTGTATCGCTCGCATGCAACAGACTTTATTATTGATGGAGACTCATTAATACCGCCATTTAATGCCGTGCCTGGTCTTGGTACAAACGCAGCTTTAAGCATTGTAGAAGCGCGCAAAAATGGAGACTTCTTATCAAAAGAAGACTTGCAGCAGCGCAGTAAGGTTTCGAAAACAATTATTGAGTATTTAGATAGTCAAGGTTGTTTAGGAGATTTGCCGGATCAAAACCAGTTATCCCTGTTCTAATAGGTAGGAAAAGTCTTTGCAAATCAATATTTGCTATGGTATACTATTAACCGAGATAACCATGTCATGTATATTGTGTGAAAAAAAGAGTGGGGAAACCCACTCTTTCGTGTTACTATCTACATTTTATTGATGTAGAGAGGTAAGAAATTTCTGTCGTATATACATATTTTGTTACAAGTTTTACTTCTTAAATTTGGTAATACTAAGACAGATATTCCCTGCTTAACCGGCAGGGGCTTTTGTTAGCTAACGAGAAAGAATAAGATAGACCGTTCTGTGGACGGGGTCTTTTCTTGTAAATGGTACATGGCGGCAGGAAGGAGGCTGTTTATGGATAAGAAAGTCACAGAAGTTGTAGAAGCATTTGCACAGCCAATCGTTGAAGAGTTAAATCTTGAACTTGTAGATGTAGAGTATGTGAAAGAAGGACAAGACTGGTTCTTACGCGTATTCATCGATTCTGAAAAGGGAGTCGACATTGAAGAATGCGGTGCGGTAAGTGAACGTTTAAGCGAAGCTTTAGATAAAGAGGATCCAATTCCTCATCTTTACTTTTTGGATGTATCATCTCCTGGAGCGGAACGCCCATTAAAGAAAGAGAAAGACTTCCAGCAAGCGGTAGGAAAACAAGTGGCAATTAAAACATATGAGCCGATTGATGGTGAAAAGATGTTTGAAGGAAAGCTACTTTCCTACGATGGTACTACAATTACACTATTATTAACAATTAAAACACGTAAAAAAGAAATCCAAATTTCAATGGACAAAGTTGCAAATGCGCGACTTGCTGTTACGTTTTAGTTAGAAGGGGGATCTTCATGAGCACTGAGTTGTTAGATGCCTTGCTCGTATTAGAGTCAGAAAAAGGAATTAGCAAAGATATTATTATTGATGCGATTGAAGCAGCGTTAATCTCTGCTTATAAACGCAATTTTAACCAAGCACAAAACGTTCGTGTGAGCTTTAACCCAGAAGTGGGAACAATCCAAGTTTTAGCACGTAAGGACGTTGTTGATAATGTGTTTGATCCACGTCTTGAAATCTCTGTAGAAGAGGCAAGACAAATTAATCCAAACTACCAAGATGGCGACGTACTAGAAATTGAAGTAACGCCAAAAGATTTTGGTCGTATTGCAGCGCAAACTGCAAAACAAGTTGTAACACAACGAGTTCGTGAAGCAGAACGTGGTGTTATTTACTCAGAATTTAGTGATCGTGAAGAAGACATTATGGTTGGTATTGTACAACGCCAAGATGCTCGTTTCATCTACGTAAGCTTAGGCAAAGTAGAAGCTTTATTACCTGTGAGTGAGCAAATGCCGAATGAGCAATATAAGCCACATGATCGTATTCGCGTATTTATTACAAAAGTAGAAAAGACAACAAAAGGACCACAAATTTACGTATCACGTACACATCCTGGTCTTTTAAAACGTTTATTCGAAATGGAAGTTCCAGAAATTTATGATGGAACTGTAGAAATCCGCTCTGTAGCGCGCGAAGCAGGAGATCGTTCTAAAATCTCTGTGCATGCAGAAAACATTGATGTTGATCCAGTGGGTTCTTGTGTAGGACCGAAAGGACAACGTGTACAACGCGTTGTAGATGAACTAAAAGGTGAAAAGATTGACATCGTTCGCTGGTCAAATGATCCAGTTGAATATGTTGCAAATGCTTTAAGCCCATCACAAGTTGTTAAAGTACTTGTAGATGAAGATGAAAAAGCAACAACTGTTGTTGTTCCAGACCACCAGCTGTCATTAGCAATTGGTAAGCGTGGACAAAATGCGCGTCTTGCAGCTAAATTAACAGGTTGGAAAATTGATATTAAAAGTGAGTCTGATGCGAAACAACTTGGAATTGTGACAGAAGAAGATAGCGTAATCGCATTCGGATTCGATTCAGTTGAAGACGAAATCGAATAGAGGTGATGAGTATGAGCAATCGAAAAGTTCCGTTACGAAAATGTATTGCGACGCAAGAGATGAAATCAAAACGAGAGCTCGTTCGCATTGTTCGTTCCAAAGAAGGCGAAGTGTCTATTGATTTATCTGGAAAAAAATCAGGACGAGGTGCATATTTGTCAAAAGATAAAGAATGCATTATGCAAGCCCAAAAGAAAAACATTTTGGAACATCATCTAAAAGCGAAAATCGACAGTTCTCTGTACGAAGAGCTTCTCGAGCTTGTTGAGAAGGAGTCGAAATAAGTGTCCGATTGGAAATCGTTTTTAGGACTAGCAAATCGCGCTCGAAAAATCATTTCGGGTGAAGAACTCGTTTTAAAAGAAGTACGAAGTGGTAAAGCAAAGCTCGTATTGCTTTCTGAAGATGCGTCAGCGAACACTACTAAACGTATCACTGATAAAACGACGTACTACAATGTACCAATGAAAAAAGTCGAAAATCGACAACAATTAGGGCATGCGATTGGGAGAGACGAGCGAGTCGTTGTAGCTGTGTTAGATGAAGGCTTTGCGAAAAAGCTACGTAGCATGCTCGATACAAATTACCGGGGGTGAAGGTATGAGTAAAATTCGAGTACATGAATATGCAAAAAAAAATAATATCTCAAGTAAAGATCTTATGACAAAACTTAAAGAGATGAATATCGAGGTTTCGAATCATATGACAATGTTAGAAGATGAAGTAGTAAACAAATTAGATAATGAATACCAAACTGAAAAACCTTCTGTTGCAGATGAGTTTGAAGTAGAAGAAAAAGTTGTTCGTAGTAAAAAGAACAGCAATAAGAAAAAGAAAAAAGGCAAAGGAAATGAAGACAAACGTCAGGATAACTTTGCTGGAAGACAACAAACGCAAATAGTAGAAACACCAGATAAAATTACTTTCTCTGGAAGCCTTACTGTAGGCGAGCTTGCTAAAAAATTAAGCAAAGAGCCATCTGAAATTATTAAGAAGCTCTTCATGCTTGGAATTATGGCAACAATTAACCAAGATTTAGATAAAGATACAATTGAGTTAATTGCTACTGATTACGGTATTGAAGTAGAAGAAGAAGTAGTTGTAAGTGAAACTGAATTTGAAACATTCATCGATGAGCAAGATGATGAAGAGAACTTAAAAGAACGTCCAGCTGTAGTTACAATCATGGGACACGTTGACCATGGTAAAACAACATTACTTGACTCTATCCGTAACTCAAAAGTAACTGCAGGCGAAGCAGGTGGAATTACTCAGCATATTGGTGCATACCAAGTTGAAGTAAATGATAAGAAGATTACATTCTTAGATACACCTGGTCACGCGGCATTTACAACGATGCGTGCTCGTGGTGCGCAAGTAACGGATATTACAATCCTTGTTGTTGCAGCTGATGACGGCGTTATGCCACAAACAGTTGAAGCGATTAGCCATGCGAAAGCAGCGGGAGTACCAATTATTGTTGCTGTGAATAAAATGGATAAACCAGCGGCAAATCCTGATCGCGTAATGCAAGAATTAACAGAATATGAATTAGTTCCAGAAGCATGGGGTGGAGATACAATCTTCGTACCAATTTCTGCAATTCAAGGTGAAGGAATTGACAACTTACTAGAAATGATTCTTCTTGTAAGTGAAGTAGAAGAATATAAAGCAAATCCAAATCGCTATGCAACTGGTACTGTAATTGAAGCACAACTTGATAAAGGTAAAGGAACTATCGCGACGTTACTTGTTCAAAACGGTACACTTCGAGTTGGAGATCCAATTGTTGTTGGAACTTCATTCGGACGTGTTCGTGCAATGGTAAGTGATATTGGTCGTCGTGTAAAAGTTGCTGGTCCATCAACTCCTGTTGAAATTACAGGTTTAAATGAAGTACCACAGGCTGGAGATCGTTTCATGGCATTCGCTGATGAGAAGAAAGCTCGTCAAATCGGTGAATCACGTGCACAAGAAGCGTTAGTTGCACAACGTGGTGAGAAATCTAAATTAAGCCTTGAAGATTTATTCCAACAAATCCAAGAGAGCGATGTAAAAGAAATCAACTTAATTGTAAAAGCAGATGTACAAGGTTCTGTTGAAGCGATGGCAGCATCACTTCGTAAAATTGATGTTGAAGGCGTAAAAGTTAAAATCATTCACACTGGTGTAGGTGCGATTACAGAATCTGATATTATTTTAGCTTCTGCATCTAATGCAATTGTAATTGGATTTAACGTACGTCCAGATGTGAACGCGAAGCGTACAGCTGAATTAGAGAACGTTGATGTTCGCTTACACCGCATTATCTATAAAGTAATCGAAGAAATTGAATTAGCAATGCAAGGTATGCTTGATCCAGAATTCGAAGAAAAAGTAATCGGTCAAGCGGAAGTTCGTCAAACATTCAAGGTAACAAAAGTGGGAACAATCGCAGGTTGTTACGTAATAGACGGTAAAATTACACGTGATAGTGGCGTTCGTATTATCCGTGATGGTATAGTAATTTTCGAAGGTCAACTTGATACGTTAAAACGTTTCAAAGACGACGTAAAAGAAGTTGCACAAAACTATGAGTGTGGTATTACAATTGAGAGATATAATGATCTTAAAGAAGGGGACATCATTGAAGCGTACATTATGGAAGAAGTGAAGCGATGATTATCGCTTCACTCTCATTCGAGTGTATGATTTACGATGTGCATTCTTTAAAAGAGAAACGAGCAATTTTGCAAAGGGTGCTAACTCGTGTGAAGCAACGTTATAACGTTGCTGTTTCAGAAGTAGGGCATCAAGATGTATGGCAACGTACAGAAATTGCAATTGTTTCCGTATCCTCAAATCGTGTTATTTGTGAAAAAGAAATGAATCGTGTACTTGAGTACATCGATTCATTTCCTGAAATTGAACGTACGATAACACAATTGGAATGGTACTGAATGAGGTGAAGAGTTATGAAATTACGTGCAAACCGTGTAGGCGAGCAAATGAAAAAAGAATTAGGCGACATTATCAGTCGTAAAATTAAAGATCCACGTGTTGGATTTGTTACAGTAACAGATGTACAAGTGAGTGGAGATTTACAAATTGCTACAGTATATATTTCTGTTTTAGGTGACGAAGAACAGAAAGAAAGTACATTAAAAGGTTTAGCGAAGGCAAAAGGCTTCATTCGTTCAGAAATTGGCCAACGTATTCGTCTTCGTAAAACACCAGAAATTTCCTTTGAATTTGATGAGTCTATTGGGTACGGTCATCGAATTGATACACTTTTACATGAAATTAATAAAGAAGGTAAACGTGAAGAATAATGGATAGACAATTGTCTATCCATTTTTTCAATGCAAAATAAGTTTTGGATATTTATTATGAAAGAAATATGATGAGGTGAACATATATGGAAGGTGTAGTATTATTACATAAACCAAAAGGCATGACATCACATGATTGTGTATTTAAACTAAGAAAGATATTGCGTGAGAAACGAATTGGTCATACAGGAACATTAGATCCAGATGTAACAGGAGTATTACCTATTTGTGTTGGACGAGCAACGAAAATTGCACAATTTTTAACAAGTGAAACGAAAACATATGAAGGCGAAGTGACATTAGGTTTTTCAACAACAACTGAAGATGCTTCTGGTGAAGTTGTGGAAACGAAACATATAGATCGTGTTATTACTCGTAAGGAAGTGGAAGAGGTTCTTGCGGCATTAACAGGTACGATTGAGCAAATGCCTCCGATGTTTTCGGCTGTAAAAGTTAACGGAAAAAAATTATATGAATATGCAAGAGCAGGACAAGAGGTTGAACGTCCAGTTCGTACAATTACAATTCATGAATTTGTATTATTAGACGATAGAGAAGTATTTGAAGGAGAAAATATTTCATTCCGTTTCCGTGTAACGTGTAGTAAAGGAACATATGTAAGAACGCTAGCAGTAATGATTGGTGAAAAACTTGGTTTTCCATCACATATGTCTCACCTTGTAAGAACGGCTTCTGGTGAATTTATATTAGAAGATTGCATATCATTTGAAGAAATTGAAGAAAACGTGCAAAATGGAACAGTAGAGTCTATCTTCATTTCAATTGATGAAGCATTAAGTAAGTTCCCGAAAATGGTTGTAGATGAAAAGCAAGCAGAGAAAATAAAGAATGGTATGTTTTTAAAAAATGAATTGCAAATAACAGCGCCATTTATAACAGTGTTTGATAAAAATGATCGCTGTCTTGCAATTTATGAGCACCATCCAAAACACCCTGGTATGCTAAAGCCGATGAAAGTACTTGTGAATAATCAAGAACTAAAGCTATAATGAATTATTGGAAGGATTATTACAGAAAAAGGTGAATTCAAGCGTGAAACTTATTCATTTAACTCATCCACATGAACAAAATAAATTAGAATTGCCACCTACTGTAATGGCATTGGGATTTTTTGATGGCATTCATTTAGGGCATCAATGTGTGATTCGAACTGCGAAAAAAATAGCGGATGAACGAGGATATAAAAGTGCAGTTATGACATTTTACCCGCATCCATCTGTTGTTTTAGGTAAAAAAGAAGCGCATGCCGAGTATATTACACCAATGTGTGATAAAGAAAAAATAGTCGAAAACCTAGGTATCGATATATTATATGTTGTTAAATTTGAAGAATCATTTGCAGGCTTATTGCCACAACAATTTGTAGATGATTATATTATTGGTTTAAATGTAAAGCATGTAGTAGCAGGATTTGATTATTCATATGGACGTTTAGGAAAAGGAAAGATGGAGACTTTACCATTTCATGCAAGAGGGGAGTTTACACAGACTGTGATTGAAAAAGTTGAATTTCAAGAAGAGAAAGTAAGTTCTACAGCATTACGAAAATTAATTCGAAATGGCGAAATGGAACAAATTCCATCTATTTTAGGTAGAGCATATACAGTAGGGGGAACGGTTGTACACGGTGATAAACGTGGACGTCAAATTGGTTTTCCGACAGCTAATGTAGGTTTAAGTGATGAGTATCTATTACCACCTGTAGGTGTTTATGCAGTGAGATTAAAAGTTCACGGTGAATGGTACGACGGTGTATGTAATATTGGATATAAACCAACGTTTAAAGAAGATGAGCGTCAATTATCTATTGAGGTGCATTTATTTGAATTTAACAACGACATATATGATCAAAATGTTACGGTAGAGTGGCATATGCGTATAAGAGAAGAGAAGAAATTCAATGGCATTGATGAGTTAGTTGAACAAATCGCAAAAGATAAGAAAACAGCACAAGAATATTTTGCGAACGAAAAGAATATACTTGCTTTTTCAAATGAAAAGTAGTATTCTATGTTATGTACTTTATGACAACCATTGCTTGGCATTGCGACTCACCGACGCTTGCTAGGTAATTGGGGGTTTAATTAATAGGAGGTGAAATAGGATGGCTTTAACACAAGAGCGTAAAAATGAAATCATTGCACAATTTAGAACTCATGAGACTGATACTGGTTCTCCAGAGGTTCAAATTGCTGTCCTAACGGAGCAAATTAACACTCTAAACGAGCACTTACGTACTCACAAGAAAGATCATCATTCACGTCGTGGTCTATTAAAGATGGTTGGTAAACGTCGTAACTTACTAACTTACCTTCGTAATAGCGATATCACACGTTACCGTGAATTAATCACAAAGCTTGGCTTACGTCGATAGTCAAAGAAGCGGGAATATTCCCGCTTTTTTGTTAGGTAAAAATATATCTTCTACTCTTTATAGCTTACTTCATTTTCGGTAATACTAGAGGTAGAATATTGTGATATACTATCCATTTACATAGAAGAATTGAATACTTTAAATTGAGAGGGGTACTTAAATGAGTCAAGAAAAGCAAGTCTTCTCGATAGATTTAGCTGGTCGTCAGCTAACAGTTGAAACAGGTCAGCTTGCGAAGCAAGCAAACGGAGCAGTATTAGTAAGATATGGCGATACAGCGGTTCTATCTACAGCAACTGCATCAAAAGAAGCAAAAAATGTAGATTTCTTCCCACTTACAGTAAACTATGAAGAGCGTTTATATGCAGTCGGAAAAATTCCTGGCGGTTTCATTAAACGTGAAGGTCGTCCAAGTGAAAAAGCAATTTTGGCAAGTCGTTTAATCGACCGTCCAATTCGTCCACTTTTCGCAGATGGTTTCCGTAACGAAGTACAAGTTGTCAGCATTGTAATGAGTGTTGATCAAGATTGTTCTTCTGAAATGGCAGCAATGCTTGGTTCTTCATTAGCGTTATCGATTTCAGATATTCCATTTGAAGGTCCAATCGCGGGTGCAACAGTTGGTCGTATTAACGGCGAATTCGTTATCAACCCAACGGTAGAACAGCAAGAACAAAGTGATATTCACCTTGTTGTAGCTGGTACGAAAGATGCAATTAACATGGTTGAAGCAGGAGCAGATCAAGTGCCTGAAGAAACAATGTTAGAAGCAATTATGTTTGGTCATGACGAAATTAAACGTCTAATTGCATTCCAAGAAGAGATTGTACAAGCTGTAGGTAAAGAGAAATCAGAAGTGAAACTTTATGAAGTTGACGCTGATCTTAACCAAGCTGTACGTGAAATGGCTGAGAAGGATATGCATTCTGCAATTCAAGTACATGAGAAACATGCACGTGAAAATGCAATTAATGAAGTGAAAAAGCGTGTAATTGAGCATTACGAAGCGCAGGAAGCTGACGCTGATACATTAGGACAAGTAAGTGAGATTTTATATAAAATTGTAAAAGAAGAAGTACGTCGTCTTATTACAGTTGAAAAAATCCGCCCAGATGGCCGTAAAGGTGACGAAATTCGTCCATTAGCATCAGAGGTTGGCATTTTATCTCGTACTCACGGTTCTGGTCTATTCACTCGTGGACAAACACAAGCATTAAGTATTTGTACATTAGGTGCATTAGGCGATGTGCAAATTTTAGATGGTCTTGGTGTGGAAGAATCAAAACGCTTTATGCACCATTACAATTTCCCATCATTTAGTGTTGGTGAAACAAGACCGATGCGTGGACCAGGTCGTCGTGAAATTGGTCACGGTGCACTAGGAGAACGTGCTCTTGAGCCTGTAATTCCATCTGAAAAAGATTTCCCATATACAGTACGTCTTGTATCTGAAGTTTTAGAATCAAATGGTTCTACTTCACAAGCAAGTATTTGTGGTAGTACTTTAGCAATGATGGATGCTGGTGTTCCACTTAAAGCTCCAGTTGCAGGTATTGCAATGGGTCTAGTTAAAACTGGTGAGCATTACACAATTTTATCTGATATTCAAGGTATGGAAGATCATCTAGGTGATATGGACTTTAAAGTAGCAGGTACAGCGCAAGGTGTAACTGCACTACAAATGGACATTAAAATCGATGGTCTATCTCGTGAAATTTTAGAAGAGGCATTACAACAAGCGAAAGTTGGTCGTGTGCACATTCTAAATCATATGTTATCTGTTATTGGAGAGCCACGTACTGAATTATCAGCGTACGCTCCAAAGATTATTACAATGACAATTAATCCAGATAAAATCCGTGACGTTATCGGACCGAGCGGTAAACAAATCAATAAAATTATTGAAGAAACTGGCGTTAAAATTGACATCGAGCAAGATGGTACAGTATTCATTTCTTCAATAAATCAAGAAATGAATGACAAAGCTAAGAAAATTATCGAAGATATCGTTCGCGAAGTACAAGTAGGTGAAATCTACGAAGGAAAAGTGAAACGTGTTGAGAAATTCGGTGCTTTCGTTGAATTATTCAGCGGTAAAGATGGATTAGTTCACATTTCTGAACTTGCACTAGAGCGTGTAGGTAAAGTAGAAGACGTTGTGAAAATCGGTGATGTGATTACAGTTAAAGTTATCGAGATTGACAAGCAAGGTCGTGTGAATCTATCTAGAAAAGTATTGCTAAAAGAAGAGCAAGAAAAAGAAGCTGCTAAAGAAGAAAACAAACAAGAGCAGCAATAAGTAAAAGCCAGTTTAACTGGCTTTTTTGTTATGTAAAAAATATGATTTATATATATTTTTATGTCAGTATAGGTATAGTTTTCATTATAACGCTCAAATTAACAAAGATAAGAAGAAAAATGTTTTTATATAGTTAATGGGAGGGTTTATATGAAAGCTCGTATATTGGCATACATATGTATATTCTTTTTATATATTAGTGTAGGCTCTTATTCCGTTTTTGCACAAGATAACTTGTATGAAGAAATTCAAAAGCATGCAAAACAATATGAGATTGCACCTCAAAATGCGATGATTGATAAGATATGGAAAGCAACACCGGGATATAATGGGAGACAAGTTGATATTGAAGCATCCTATAATAATATGAAGAAACTAAAGGGATTTAATCAAAAACATCTTGAATTCAAGGAAGTATCACCGAGTGTCCACTTAGAAGATTTAGCACCAGCACCAATTTATAGGGGACATCCAAATAAAAAAATGGTAGGATTAACAATCAATGTGGCATGGGGAAACGAGTATTTGCCTCGTATATTAGAGATATTGAAAAAACATGATGTGAAGGCGACGTTCTTTTTGGAAGGACGTTGGGTGAAAGAAAATTTGCGATTCGCAAAAATGATTGTCGATGCAAAGCAAGAAGTCGGAAATCATTCTTACACACATCCGAATATGAAAACGCTATCGTCTGATGAAATACGAGATCAGTTACAAAAAACAAATCGGATGATCGAAGCAGCTACGAATCAAAAGGTGAGATGGTTTGCACCGCCGAGTGGAAGTTTTCGGGATGAAGTCGTGAAAATTGCAGATGATTACCAAATGGGAACGATTATGTGGACTGTCGATACAATCGATTGGAAGCGACCAGAGCCAGATGTACTATTGCAGAGAGTAATGAGAAAAATACATCCAGGTGCTATCGTATTAATGCATCCTACGTCATCTACATCAGAAGCATTAGATACAATGATTACAAAATTGAAGGAACAAGGATATAAAGTAGGGAATATAACAGAATTACTGGATGAAAAACGTGTGGATTAAATACATTTGCATGACATTCATCCTTAAACTTGTTATCATTAAATAATAGCATTTATTTAGAGAAACTGGCAGTAGGAGGAAAGTTTTTGATTAAAAAATATACTTGTAAAAATGGTGTAAGAATAGTTATGGAGAATATACCAACTGTAAGATCGGTTGCGATTGGTATTTGGATCCATGCGGGATCAAGAAATGAAAATGAAAAAAATAACGGGATTTCTCACTTTTTAGAGCATATGTTCTTTAAAGGGACGGAAACACGTAGTGCACGCGAAATTGCA
The DNA here is from genome assembly GCF_050630465.1 of Bacillus basilensis. Taxonomy (NCBI): domain Bacteria; kingdom Bacillati; phylum Bacillota; class Bacilli; order Caryophanales; family Bacillaceae; genus Bacillus; species Bacillus basilensis. The sequence goes on from NZ_JBNTQO010000002.1 coordinate 508,410, forward strand.
GAATCATTTGATAGCATTGGTGGGCAAGTGAATGCTTTTACTTCAAAAGAATATACTTGTTACTATGCAAAAGTGCTAGATGAGCATGCTAAATATGCTTTAGATGTATTAGCAGATATGTTCTTTAATTCAACATTTGATGAGGAAGAACTGAAAAAAGAAAAGAATGTCGTATGTGAAGAAATTAAAATGTACGAAGATGCTCCAGATGATATTGTGCATGATATGTTAACGAAAGCAACATATGAAACGCATCCGCTTGGATATCCTATTTTAGGAACAGAAGAAACGCTTAATACGTTTACAGGTGATACGCTACGCCAATATATAAAAGATCATTACACACCTGAAAATGTAGTTGTTTCAGTTGCAGGAAATATTGATGAAGCCTTCTTACAAACGGTAGAGCAATATTTCGGTAGTTACGAAGGAACAACAAACCGTGAACAAGTACATAGCCCAATTTTCCATTTTAATAAGGTAGCACGTAAAAAGGAAACAGAACAAGCTCATTTATGTTTAGGATATAAAGGCTTACAAATGGGACACGAAGATATTTATAACTTAATTGTATTAAATAACGTTTTAGGCGGCAGTATGAGTAGTCGTTTATTCCAAGAAGTACGTGAGCAACGCGGGTTAGCCTACTCAGTATTTTCTTACCATTCTTCTTATGAAGATACAGGTATGTTAACACTGTATGGTGGAACAGGTAGCCAACAATTAGATACACTGTATGAAACAATGCAAGAAACACTAGAAACATTGAAAAATACAGGTATTACAGAAAAAGAGCTTGTTAATAGTAAAGAGCAATTAAAAGGAAACTTAATGTTAAGTTTAGAAAGTACAAATAGTCGCATGAGCCGTAATGGTAAAAATGAATTGCTACTTCGTAAGCATCGTTCACTTGATGAGATTATTGAAAGTGTAAACACTGTAACAAAAGAAAATGTAGATGAGCTAATTCGTAACATGTTTACAGATGAATTCTCTGCAGCATTAATTAGTCCAGATGGAAAACTTCCAAAAGGAATAAAACTATAATTGCTTTGTATGATGTAAAAATAACCGTATCTCTTTTAAATGAGATACGGTTATTTTTTGGGGATATACAGAATAGGTACTAATTATGGATAACTTAAATGAATAATTTCGGTAGGGGGAGAGTATATGCGATTAAGTGAATTAAGTGGTAAAGAGATTGTAAATCTAGAAAGAGCAGAAAAAATGGGAGTTTTAGGTTATGTGGATTTAGAGATTGATGAGAAGGATGGTCAAATAGAGGCTCTTATCATACCTGCTGGGAAATGGGGAGGTTTTAAAAAGGAACCACAAGAAGTAAGAGTAGCGTGGAGCCAAATTAAGAAAGTCGGGCATGATATGATCCTTTGTGATATTACAGATCGTCTAAATTCGAAGTGAAAGATGGCCATTTTGGTCATCTTTTTTTGTTCATTTTACACTGAGTAAAAGCATGCATGAATCGATGTTTTCCTGGAAATCAAAATCCAGCATAAAGTTCTCTCATATATCGAATTTTGAGGTGGGGGCCTTCCTGCATACAAATAGCGGGATAAATGATGGGTGCTTTTTGTTTTTCAATCACCTAAAACTCGTACATTACATATGATGTGGAGGAAAAAGAAAAAGTAGGCACTTTTCTTATAAATGAAAGAAAAAGAAGGTGAATTAGGGAATGTTGACTGAGATGCATATTGCTGTCATAGGAGGAGATGCAAGACAGCTAGAAGTAATCCGTAAGCTAGTTGAATTGGATGCGAAACTTTCATTGATAGGGTTTGATCAGTTAGATCATGGCTTCACAGGGGCAGCAAAAGAAAGTATACAAAATTTAGATTTCACTTCTTTAGATGCAATTATTTTGCCAGTTGCAGGTACAAATGCCAAGGGAGAAGTAGATACTATTTTTTCAAACGAAAAAGTTTCTATAACGAAAGAACAAATTGAAAATACACCAGAACATTTTACTATATATTCAGGTATTGGTACGCCTTACTTGGAAAATCTCGTATCTACTACAAACCGCAAACTTATTAAATTATTTGATCGTGATGATGTGGCAATCTACAATTCTATTCCAACTGTAGAAGGTACATTAATGATGGTAATTCAACATACCGACTATACAATTCATGGTTCCAATGTAATGGTTTTAGGGTTTGGTAGAACAGGGATGAGTGTTGCCAGAGCGTTTCAATCATTAGGAGCCCATGTCAAAGTTGGAGCAAGACGATCGGAACATATTGCACGTATTACAGAAATGATGTTTTCTCCTTTTCATATGCAGGACATTGAGAAAGAAGTAGGGACTATCGATATTGTCATTAATACAATTCCGCATCTCGTTGTGACAGCGAATGTCATTTCAAAAATGCCAGCTCATACGTTAGTAATTGATTTAGCTTCTAAACCAGGCGGTACCGACTTTAGATATGCGGAAAAAAGAGGAGTCAAAGCGCTATTAGCACCAGGATTACCCGGTATTGTTGCACCAAAAACAGCAGGACAAATTTTAGCGAACGTTCTTTCTCAGTTACTGGCAGAAGAAGTAATAGCAAGAAAGGAGAATGGGGAATGAATTTAAAAGGGAAAAGAATAGGATTTGGTTTTACGGGTTCACATTGTACGTACGAAGAAGTAATGCCTCATTTAGAAAAATTAATTGCTGAGGGAGCAGAAGTACGTCCCATTGTTTCTTACACTGTTCAATCAACAAATACGAGATTTGGTGAGGGAGCAGAGTGGATTAAAAAGATTGAAGAAGTAACAGGATTTAAAGCGATTAATTCAATCGTTGGTGCGGAACCATTAGGACCTAAAATCCCACTAGATTGTATGGTAATTGCACCATTAACAGGAAATTCTATGAGTAAATTTGCAAATGCAATGACAGACTCTCCGGTATTAATGGCAGCGAAAGCGACGCTAAGAAATGGCAAGCCTGTCGTATTGGCTGTTTCGACGAATGATGCTTTAGGACTTAATGGAGTAAATCTGATGCGCCTAATGGCGACAAAAAACATCTATTTCGTCCCATTCGGTCAAGATGCACCAGAGAAAAAACCAAACTCGATGGTAGCTCGTATGGAGTTACTGGAAGATACAGTATTAGAAGCGCTGCAAGGTAAGCAATTGCAACCGGTTGTCGTAGAAAAATTCAGATATATGAATTAAAAAACGAAAAAAAACGGACAATTTTTGATGAAACCATCATTCTTACTGTAGAATATGATAAAATTAACGTTATTAAGATTAGAAGGGGTATTCTATACTCCTTCTAATTCTAAGTTATAGAAGGATTGGTATCTAGAAAGGGGCATAGTGATGGAAAAGCAAAAAACTTTTCATGTCGCTGTAGTTGGAGCAACCGGCGCAGTTGGTGAACAAATGTTAAATACTTTAGAGAAACGAGAATTTCCAATCGGGAAGTTAACGTTACTTTCATCTAAACGATCTGCAGGTAAGAAACTTGTATTTAAAGGCGAAGAATTTACAGTTCAAGAGGCAACTCCTGAAAGTTTTGAAGGAGTAGATATCGCACTATTTAGTGCTGGTGGATCTGTATCAAAACAATTAGCGCCAGAAGCAGCAAAGCGCGGTGCGATTGTTGTTGATAATACAAGTGCATTCCGTATGACAGAAAACGTGCCACTTGTTGTACCTGAAGTAAATGAAAACGACTTAAAAGAACATAATGGTATCATTGCAAATCCAAACTGTTCTACAATTCAAATGGTAGTAGCTCTTGAGCCAGTTCGTCAGCAATATGGTTTAAAACGAGTAATCGTTTCCACATATCAAGCTGTATCAGGTGCTGGTGCGGCAGCGATTGAAGAACTTCATGAACAATCACAAGCAATCTTAAATGGCGAAGAAGTGAAGGCGAATGTTTTACCTGTATCAGGTGATAAGAAACATTTCCAAATTGCTTTCAACGCGATTCCGCAGATTGATAAGTTCCAAGATAATGGATTTACGTTTGAAGAAATGAAAATGATTAATGAAACGAAAAAAATTATGCATATGCCTGAATTAGAAGTAGCGGCAACATGTGTACGTTTACCAGTTGTATCAGGTCACTCTGAGTCTGTTTACATCGAAGTAGAAAAAGAAGGCGTAACAGTAGAAGAATTAAAGAGCTTACTTGCAAATGCGGAAGGTATCGTTCTGCAAGATAACCCAGCAGAGCAGTTATATCCAATGCCAGCTACTGCAGTAGGTAAAAACGAAGTATTCGTTGGAAGAATCCGTAAAGATTTAAATAACGATAAAGGATTCCATCTTTGGGTCGTATCTGATAACTTATTAAAAGGCGCTGCATGGAATTCTGTTCAAATTGCAGAGCGCTTAGTAAAATTACAATTAGTGTAAACGGCTAAGAGAAGGTGCAAAATATGAAAATTATTGTTCAAAAATTTGGTGGCACATCCGTACGTGATGAAAATGGACGTAAGCATGCGCTTCATCATATAAAAAAATCGCTAGATGCGGGTTATAAAGTAGTTACTGTCGTATCTGCTATGGGCCGTAAAGGTGAACCATATGCAACTGATACTTTGTTAAGTCTTGTAAATCAAGAGGAATCTCACATTTCTAATCGTGAGCAAGATTTATTATTATCATGCGGAGAATTAATCTCAGCAATCGTCTTCTCTAATATGTTAAATGAGAACGGTATAAAAGCGGCAGCGTTCAATGGTGCACAAGCTGGTTTTGTAACAAATGCTGATTTTACGAATGCTAAGATTATTGAAATGAATTGCGATCGTATACATGAAGAGTTAGAAAATGTAGATGTAATCGTCGTTACAGGATTCCAAGGGCAAACGAAAAAAGGTGATACGACAACACTTGGACGCGGTGGTAGCGATACTTCAGCTTCAGCTTTAGGTGTTGCGCTTCATGCTGAATATATCGATATCTTTACAGATGTAGAAGGTGTTATGACTGCGGATCCTCGTATCGTAAAAGATGCACGTCATCTTCAAACAGTAACGTATAACGAAATCTGTAACATGGCATATCAAGGTGCAAAAGTTGTTCATCCACGGGCAGTGGAAATTGCGATGCATGCTAAAGTACCGCTTCGTGTACGTTCTACGTATTCTGATAGTGAAGGTACGCTTATTTCAGCATCTGACGGTGCTACAAAAGGCCGTGATGTAGAAGAACGCCCTGTTACAGGTATTGCTCACGTATCAAACGTAACGCAAATTAAAGTGCTTGCAAAAGAAACAGCATTTGATTTGCAGCAGCATGTGTTTAAAGAAATGGCGAATGAAGGAATAAGTGTCGATTTAATTAACATTTCACCTACTGGGGTAGCTTATACGGTGAGTGATAATGTATCAAATCGTGCAGTTGAATTATTACAGAACCTTGGATATGAGCCAATTGTGACAGAGCATTGTGCAAAAGTATCTATTGTAGGAGCTGGAATGGCAGGATACCCAGGGGTTACTGCGAAAATCGTTACAGCTTTAGCGGAAAAAGGTGTTCAAATTCTGCAATCTGCAGATAGCCATACGACAATTTGGGTTCTTGTAAAAGAAACTGATTTAGTGGAAGCTGTAAATGCATTACATAGTGCGTTTGAGCTTTCAAAAGAAAAGCAACTGGAACAATAAGGAGTGAGACCATGATAGATTTTGGGACAATTGCAACCGCGATGGTAACACCGTTTGATATAAACGGAAATATCGATTTTGCAAAGACAACGAAATTGGTAAATTATTTAATAGATAACGGTACAACAGCAATCGTGGTAGGAGGAACGACAGGAGAATCTCCTACATTAACTTCAGAAGAAAAAGTAGCGTTATATCGCCATGTCGTATCTGTTGTCGATAAAAGGGTGCCCGTAATCGCTGGAACAGGTAGCAATAATACGCATGCTTCTATTGACTTAACTAAAAAGGCAACAGAGGTTGGTGTTGATGCAGTAATGCTAGTAGCACCGTATTATAACAAACCGAGCCAAGAAGGAATGTATCAGCACTTTAAAGCAATTGCTGAAAGCACGCCGCTTCCGGTTATGCTATATAACGTTCCAGGACGATCTATTGTACAAATCTCCGTTGATACAGTTGTTCGTTTATCAGAAATAGAAAACATTGTTGCGATTAAGGATGCAGGCGGCGATGTGTTAACAATGACAGAAATCATTGAAAAAACAGCGGACGACTTTGCAGTATACAGCGGTGATGATGGTTTAACGTTACCAGCTATGGCAGTTGGAGCGAAAGGTATCGTTTCTGTAGCATCTCATGTTATCGGAAATGAAATGCAAGAAATGATTGCGGCATTCCAAGCAGGAGAATTTAAGAAGGCGCAAAAATTACATCAATTACTTGTAAGAGTAACGGATTCATTATTTATGGCGCCAAGCCCAACTCCAGTAAAAACAGCGTTACAAATGGTTGGATTAGATGTAGGTTCTGTACGTTTACCGCTTCTTCCATTAACAGAAGAAGAAAGAGTAACGTTACAATCTGTTATGCAATCTATCCCTCGTTAATAAAAAATGACCTAGTGTAGAACTAGGTCATTTTTTATTGGTATGAAAATCTTTTCCTCTCTATTCTCATCTATATGTCTTCTTATAAAATCTATATTATGCACCTGTTTAGCCGCTTCTTCATTATGTATTGCAACATGTATAAGAAAATAATCGTACCCCTTTAAAGGAAGCAAAAAATCATAGTTATTTTAGAATAAACATTTGTATAAACGTAATAAACTATCGATTTTGTTTATTGCAGAAATTGCCTCAAATGTGACGGGAATCGAACAAAAACTACATTTTGTAAGTGTTTTTGTTCGATTCTAGAAAAATAAGTCTTGAAAATCCATATTATGAAATTAATTTAGTATTTATGGATATTTCTTCAAAATAATATGAAGTATAAAATCGAAGTAAACATAAAGGAAATATGTTTGATACTTTTGTTGTAATTCCGTTCTTTTACTTTTTCTTTCGCACGATTTAACTTGTGTTCTATTTCTTGTATCAGGTATAATATGGCTAAGTAGCTTAGTACGGGTATGCTTAGCAAAATTGGTAAAAAATTATAATTTGATTACATTTTCATATCATATCGAATAAGATATTTGATTTATATAATGAAAGAGAGGTGAAACCTGGTTTAAAAAATAAACAAGGACATGATATCGCATAACGGTAAGGACATTCGTCTTGGACGGTGAATATATGGTGGTTGTAGAGTTTCCCCTGGTGTCTCTGCAATTTTAGTGAAATCAGTGTTTGAAAGATTTTTAAACCAGGCAACAACATGAAGAGAAAAGAGAATGAGTCTGTTAAAGTATTTGCTCTTGGTGGAGTAGGTGAAATCGGGAAAAACATGTACTGTGTTGAAATTGATTCTGAAATCTTTATTGTAGATGCAGGATTAATGTTCCCGGGAGATGAAATGTTTGGAATTGATATCGTTATTCCTGATATTACATATTTAGTGGAAAATCAAGAGCGAGTAAAAGGTTTATTTATTACTCACGGTCATGAAGATCATATTGGTGGTATTGTTTACGTACTTCGTAAATTATCTATTCCAGTGTATGCAACGAAATTAACAGTAGGGCTTATACAAGAAAAACTTGGCGAAGCGGGTATGTTAGGCCGCGTAGACTTAAAAACAATCGATTCAAATTCAACAGTAGAGTTTAATACTACAACGGTGTCATTCTTTGGAACGACACATAGTATTCCAGATTCTGTTGGTGTTTGTTTCCATACATCAAAAGGTGCTATCGTATATACGGGAGACTTTAAATTCGATCAAACTCCAATTGGAAATAATGGAGCGGACCTTGGAAAAATGGCGCAAATCGGAAATGAAGGCGTACTATGCTTACTATCTGATAGTACAAATGCTGAGCGTCCAGGCTATACAGGTTCTGAAAAAGAAGTTGGTGTAGAAATTTCTAAAGTGTTCTACGGAGCAGAAGGACGTATTATTGTTGCTTCATTTGCATCGAATGTACATCGTATTCAACAAGTATTTGATGCAGCTGCTGAAACAGGACGAAAAGTAGCGGTTGTAGGACGTAGTATGGTAAAAGTGGTAGATATCGCAAGACGTCTTGGTTATTTAGATGTTCCAGAGGGTATGGTTATTTCACTACAAGAAGTAGACAATTTCCCAGAGAAAAAGGTAGCTATTTTAACGACAGGTAGCCAAGGTGAACCGATGGCAGCCCTTTCTAGAATGGCAAAGCAAGCTCATAAACAAATTTCAATTCGTAAAGGTGATACGGTTATTATTGCGGCTTCTCCAATTCCGGGTAATGAAATATCTGTATCGAAAATTATTGACTTGTTATTTAGAGCTGGAGCTGAGGTTGTTTATTACGGTGAAAGAAAAGTTCACGTTTCAGGTCACGGTAGCCAAGAAGAATTAAAACTAATGTTAAATTTAATGAAACCGAAATATTTTGTACCCGTACATGGTGAGTTTCGTATGCAAAAAGCACATGCATATTTAGCTGAAGATGTAGGTATTGCAAGAGAAAATATCTTTATCGTAGAAAAAGGCGATGTAATTGCTTTTGGTGACGATGAAGCAAACTTAGTTGGCAAAGTGCAAGCTGGTAATGTTTTAATTGATGGACTAGGTGTAGGTGACGTTGGTAATATCGTTCTTCGAGATAGAAAAATGTTATCTCAAGATGGAATATTAGTAGTTGTTGTAACACTTGGTAAAGATGAAAAGAAAATTATCTCTGGTCCAGAAATCATTTCACGTGGCTTTGTATATGTTCGTGAATCAGAAGCGTTAATTGACAGATCTACAGAGATTGTACGTATGATTGTTGAGCAATCAATTAAAGAATATTCAATTGAATGGTCTATGTTAAAACAAAATATTCGTGAATTATTAGGGCAATTCTTGTACGAAGAGACGAAGAGAAAGCCTATGATTTTACCGATTATTATGGAAGTATAAAAAAGGTCACCTTTACGGGTGATCTTTTTTTCTTTTTTCACTCTATCGAATGAAATTTATAACTTAAGAAATAATAGTTATATACGAGTGAAAGGGGATGCGATATGACAGAACGTGATCGTTATACAAATGAAGAGAAAGAGGCTGAGCCGAAAGAAGGTGGGAAAGAAGCTTCATTAGTGGAAAAAATTCAACAGCTTGGACAAACGAATGTACCACAAATGAATGAATCGCGTATTCATTGTTTAACAATCATTGGACAGGTGGAAGGTCATGTTCAGTTGCCGCCGCAAAATAAAACAACAAAATATGAGCATATTATTCCGCAAATTGTTGCGATAGAACAAAATCCGAAAATTGAAGGCTTGCTTTTAATATTAAACACGGTCGGAGGTGACGTTGAAGCAGGGCTAGCAATTTCTGAGATGGTCGCTTCGCTTTCAAAGCCAACGGTATCACTTGTTCTGGGTGGAGGGCATTCTATCGGGGTACCAATAGCCGTTTCTACGGACTATTCATTTATTGCAGAAACTGCGACGATGACAATTCATCCTATTCGTCTAACAGGTCTTGTTATAGGTGTACCGCAAACATTTGAGTATTTAGATAAAATGCAAGAAAGAGTCATTCGATTTGTGACGAAGCATTCGAAAGTGACGGAAGATCGTTTTAAAGAGCTTATGTTTGCGAAAGGGAATCTAACGCGAGATATTGGTACGAATGTAATTGGTGGAGATGCAGTGAAGTATGGTCTTATAGATGATGTCGGTGGTATTGGAAATGCGATTCGAAAATTAAACGAATTAATAGATGCTCGCGGGAATGATAGTGCAGAAGGGACAATGTTACAATGATTTTATATACAATTATGCCAGAGCAACTCGTGTATCCAGCCGATTATTCACAATGTGAAAGTCAAAAAATCGTAAATATAAACGGTGTTGAATTAATGGTTTCTGAAGAAGAACGTGGGAGTTATTCGATTGTGCGGGTGTTAAGTACGGACCCGCTTCACTACTTAGAGTTTGAGCCTGGCCAGCAAATAACCTTTTAGCAAAAAGAAGGATTTTGTGTAGAAGCTATGGTATAATATAAAAAACAAGACGGTTGAGCAGCCATGAGAGGGCTGCTTTCTTCTGTTTATTTAACATTTTACAAGAAGTGTAAAAATAGAAGATATAAAGACCTGAAAAAATAGAGAAAACGGACATATAGGTGGAGTTTTTTAGGGGGCTTTACTTATATGTAGAACACGAGGTGAAGAAATGGCAAAACAAAAGCAAAGAGGGACGAAGGCAAAGGCAAGACGTACGATAAAGCCAACTTTGTATTATGAAATCGTCGGTTTAACTCTTTTTGCACTTTCAATCATTACGATTTTACAGCTAGGTGTTGTAGGGAAATCGTTTGTGTTATTTTTTCGCTTCTTCTTTGGTGAGTGGTACATAATTGGTGTGTTAGGTGTAATAGCTTTATCCGTTTCGTTCGTTATAAAACGTGGATGGCCGAATCTATTAAATAAACGGTTAATCGGTTTTTATTTAATAGTATTGGCGATATTAATGTTTAGCCATATTACATTATTTAACCTTCTTACGAAAGACGGGGCAGTGCAAAATACTTCTGTTATTGTGAGTACGAAAGATAATTTCTTTCTTGAAATGAAAAAAGGACCAGATAGTGTTCATTTAGGTGGTGGCATGTTTGGTGCGCTTATGTTTGCTACATGTTACTTCTTATTTGACGAAGTAGGAGCTTATATCATTGGTATTATTTTAGTTATTCTCGGTATACTTTGTATAACAAATAAGCATATTGGAGAAGTGTTAGCTCCAGTTGGTAGAATTCTTAGAAGTCAATTTCAAGTGATGCAAGGGGATTATAAAGATTGGAGAGCCAAAAGAACGGCTGAACAAACAGAAAAGAAAAAAACAACAAGAAGCACAAGGAGCAAACGTGCTGCAGAACAAGAAGAAATTATTGAGCCGATGGAAGAAATCTCAATTGATCCTCCAATTATTTCAAATTTCACTGAGAATTATCCTGTAAATGAAGAAGAGGATAAACGAATTGAAGTAGAGCAAGAAGAGTTAATCACTTCACCGTCTATCGAAGAGGCTCCGCCAATTGAAGAGCCGAAGAAAAAGCGTGGAGAAAAAATCGTTGAATCGCTAGAGGGGGAAACACAAGCGCCTCCTATGCAATTTTCAAATGTAGAAAATAAAGATTACAAGCTTCCTGCACTTGATATATTGAAATTTCCAAAGAATAAACAAGTTACAAATGAAAATGCGGAAATTTATGAGAACGCTCGTAAATTAGAACGTACATTCCAAAGTTTTGGTGTGAAAGCGAAAGTAACAAAAGTACATAGAGGTCCTGCAGTTACGAAGTATGAGGTGTACCCTGATATGGGGGTAAAAGTAAGTAAAATTGTCAGTTTAAGTGATGATTTAGCGCTTGCTTTAGCTGCAAAGGACATTCGTATTGAAGCTCCAATTCCCGGGAAATCAGCTGTAGGGATTGAAGTTCCGAACTCAGAAGTTTCTATGGTAACACTAAGGGAAGTTCTTGATTCTAAGGCTAATAATCATCCGGAAGAGAAGTTGTTAATTGGTCTTGGACGAGATATTACAGGTGAAGCTGTATTAGCTCGATTAAATAAAATGCCCCATTTGCTTGTAGCTGGTGCGACAGGTAGTGGGAAGAGTGTATGTATTAACGGTATTATTGTTAGTATTTTAATGCGTGCAAAACCACATGAAGTAAAATTAATGATGATTGATCCGAAAATGGTAGAGTTAAATGTATATAACGGTGTACCTCATTTGTTAACGCCAGTTGTAACTGATCCGAAAAAAGCATCACAAGCATTGAAAAAAGTTGTGAGTGAGATGGAACGTCGTTATGAACTATTTGCTCATAGTGGTACACGTAATATTGAAGGGTATAATGACTATATTAAAGAACATAATAGTCAATCAGAAGCGAAACAACCGGAATTACCGTATATTGTAGTAATTGTAGATGAGTTAGCAGATTTAATGATGGTTGCTTCGTCTGATGTAGAGGATGCGATTATGCGTCTAGCGCAAATGGCTCGTGCTGCTGGTATTCATTTAATTATTGCAACGCAGCGTCCATCAGTTGATGTTATTACGGGAGTTATTAAAGCGAATATTCCATCACGTATTGCATTCGCTGTATCTTCTCAAACAGATTCTCGTACAATTCTTGACGGCGGTGGTGCAGAGAAGCTACTAGGTCGTGGAGATATGCTGTTTATACCAATTGGTGCATCGAAGCCTGTACGTGTACAAGGTGCGTTTTTATCAGATGATGAAGTTGAGAGAGTTGTAGAATATGTTATTGGCCAGCAAAAAGCGCAATATCAAGAAGATATGATTCCGCAAGATGTTCCTGATACAAAGCAGGAAGTAGAAGATGATTTATATGATGAAGCAGTTCAGCTCGTAGTGGAAATGCAAACAGCATCTGTTTCTATGTTACAACGTAGGTTTAGAGTTGGTTATACGCGGGCTGCCCGTTTAATTGATGCAATGGAAATGAATGGTGTAGTAGGTCCGTATGAAGGTAGTAAACCACGAGAAGTGCTCATTAATGATGTACAAGAAAAAAGTTCATAAAAAAAGCCTAATTGTTTTTACAATTAGGCTTTTTTATATGCTGGTTTTGTTATATACTATATCCAGCGGCAAAGAAAGGGCTTACATTTAAAGTGATTCTTTAGAATACGAATACTTTGGTGTGGTTTTTTATGAACGTTCGATATTTAATGTAGAAAAATGTTAAATTTTGTTGACACGTATGGGAGCAAGTGGTAAGATTACTTCGAAAAGAATCACTGCCTCATATAATCTTGGAGATAAGGTCCATAAGTTTCTACCTGGCAACCATGAATTGCTGGACTATGAGGGGAAAAGTGTGTAACAAAGGATGTAAGAGATCTTTGTGCCGAACTTTTTCTCGAAATGAGGAATGTTTATGGTGCAAAGTTTTTTTTATGCAGTAAAGAGTGAAAATTTAATCTTAAAAAATTATTAATATTTATTCGGCAATTATGATTATTTTTAGTATTGAGTAATTTTATTATTTTGTAAGTTGAAAAAAGAGAAAAGAAGTCTTACATCAGAGGTCGAATAATTGAAATGCGGGGGAGTCTTATGTCAGTAAAATCCGATAGTCGTCACCTATATTTACGGGTGATTGATCACATCAAAGAAAAAATTAAAGATGGAGCTTACAAAGAAAGACAGAAGCTACCATCAGAGTTTGATTTAGCGAAAGAACTTGGCGTAAGTAGAGCGACTTTAAGGGAAGCGCTGCGTATTTTAGAAGAAGAAAATGTTGTCATTCGTAGACATGGTGTAGGAACATTTGTAAATGCCAAGCCGTTATTTTCTTCTGGAATTGAACAACTTTCTAGTATTACAGATATGATTTCTAGTGTGGGGAAAACACCAGGAACTATCTTTTTATCATCATCTACAACAAGTTTAACAGAAGAAGAAAAAGAGAAGTTTAATAGTGAAGATGGTTTTAATGCAGTGATGATTGAGCGTGTACGTACAGCAGATGGGGAACCTGTTGTATATTGTATCGATAAACTTGCAAAAGAAATATTGCCGGATTTATCGGGATACAATGAAGAATCATTACTAACGGTGATACATAATAACACGCATAAGCGCATAACATATGCGGTTGCTCATATTGAGCCAATTGGTTATCACCCGAAAATCTCACCGATTTTAGAATGTGAGCCAGAAACAGCACTGCTAGTATTAAAACAAATGCACTATGATCAAAATGATGAGCCAATCTTATATTCTATCAATTACTTTAGAGCTGACAAGTTTAGCTTCCACGTACTAAGAAAACGTATGTAGGTGAGTTCCTTTTTAGGGAGGTGACAGCAAGAAGTTAGGGACAGCAGCGTATAAAAAAATAGATAAATCATTTCAGGAGGGGTTTCTAGTATGAAGAAAAAAACAGGTCTTTTATTATCATTAACATTAGCAGCAAGCACGGTGTTAGGTGCATGTGGTAACTCGGATAAGGCGAGCAGTGACAAGAAAGAAGATAAAGAGTTTAAGGTTGGTATGGTTACAGATGTTGGGGGCGTTGATGACAAATCATTCAACCAATCTTCTTGGGAAGGATTAAAAAAGTTTGGTAAAGATAATGGATTAAAAGAAAAGACAAATTATCGTTACCTACAGTCTGAAAAAGAAGCAGATTATATTCCAAACTTAAAGAAATTTTCAAAAGATAAGTATGATTTATCTTTCGGAATTGGTTATAAATTAGAAGGTGCAATTAAAGAAGTTGCAAAAGAATCTCCAAAACAACAATTCGCAATCGTTGATACGGTTGTAGATGCACCGAACGTAACAAGTATTACATTTAAAGATCATGAAGGATCATTCCTTGTAGGTGCAGTAGCAGCTATGTCAACAAAATCAAATAAAGTAGGATTTGTTGGTGGAATGAAGAGTGATTTAATTAGTAAATTCGAAAATGGATTTAAAGCTGGTGCAAAGGCAGTAAATCCAAACATTGAAATTGTATCTGAATATGCGGAAGCATTTGATAAACCTGAAAAAGGTACAGTTCTTGCATCAGCAATGTATGGTCAAGGTGTAGATGTAATTTATCATGCTGCTGGTGGTACAGGTAACGGCGTGTTCACTGAAGCGAAAAACCGTAAGAAAAAAGGTGAAAATGTTTGGGTAATTGGTGTTGACCGTGACCAAAACCAAGAAGGTATGCCTGAAAACGTAACATTAACTTCAATGGTAAAACGTGTAGATATCGCTGTTGAAAAAGTAGCACAAGAAGCAAAAGACGGTAAATTAAAAGGCGGTAAAATAGAAGCGTTTGGCTTAAAAGATGACGGTGTTGGTATTGCAAAAACAACTGACAACGTGAAAAAAGTTAACCCTGAAATCTTAACAAAAGTAGGAGAGTTTGAAAAGAAAATTACAGATGGTGAAATTAAAGTACCAGCTACAGATAAAGAGTATAAAGAATATGAAGCTTCTCTAAAAAAATAAATAGAGAAATAGCAAAGGTTAGTTCATAGAACTAACCTTTGTATGTATAAAACTTCCAAATTGCTTAATAAGTTAATAGTGTAATAGGGAATGTTCCCTGTTAAAAGGAGGAACACAATGGAATACGTAATTGAGATGAATAACATTACGAAAGTATTCCCAGGCATTGTAGCGAATGATGACATTACGCTGCAAGTAAAGCAAGGAGAAATACATGCTTTACTTGGAGAAAATGGTGCAGGGAAATCCACATTGATGAATGTACTATTTGGTTTGTACCAACCAGAACAAGGTGAAATTAAAATTAAAGGAAAGCCTGTAAACATTACCAATCCGAATGTGGCAAATGACCTTGGTATTGGAATGGTTCATCAGCACTTTATGCTTGTTCATAATTTTACAGTTACAGAGAATATTATTCTCGGAAATGAGCCGAAGAAAAAAGGGAAAATTGCTGTTGACGAAGCTGCTAAAGAAATTCAGGAATTGTCTGAACAATACGGTTTAGCTGTAGATCCATATGCGAAAATACAGGATATTTCAGTTGGTATGCAACAGCGTGTTGAAATTTTAAAAACACTTTACCGTGGGGCAGAAATTTTAATATTTGATGAGCCGACAGCTGTGTTAACACCGCAAGAAATTCATGAGCTAATTCAAATTATGAAAAAGCTTGTACAAGAAGGGAAATCTATTGTTCTTATTACACATAAGTTGAAAGAAATTATGGAAGTTTGCGATCGTTGTACGATTATTCGTAAAGGAAAAGGGATTGGAACGGTTGACGTTGCAAATACGAATGAAAATAAACTTGCAGAATTAATGGTCGGACGTCAAGTGAATTTTAAAACAGAAAAAATAGACGCGAAGCCAAAAGAAGAGGTACTTTCAATTGCAAATCTTGTTGTTCAAGATGCACGCCAACTACCTGCTGTAAAAGGCCTTGACTTAACTGTTCGTGCGGGAGAAATTGTTGGAATTGCAGGGATTGATGGAAATGGACAAAGTGAATTAATAGAAGCAATTACTGGTTTACGAAAAGTTGAGTCAGGTTCTATTGCAATTAAAGGAAAAGAAATAACAAATTGGCCTGTTAGAAGAATAACAGAAGAAGGAATTGGTCATATTCCAGAAGATCGTCATAAACACGGCCTCGTTCTTGACTTTTCTGTTAGAGATAATATAGTGCTGCAAACGTACTATAAAAATCCGTTTTCAAAGAAAGGGATTTTAAATTTCAGTAAAATTACAGAAAAAGCAAAGGCGCTTATTGAACAGTTTGATGTACGTACACCTAGTGAGCAAACGTTAGCACGCGCTTTATCTGGGGGGAATCAACAAAAAGCAATTATTGCACGTGAAGTGGACCGTGATCCTGACTTGTTAATTGCGGCACAGCCAACACGTGGTTTAGATGTAGGAGCAATTGAATTTATTCATAAGAGATTAATAGAGCAAAGGGATAAAGGAAAAGGAGTATTACTTTTATCACTAGAGTTAGATGAAATCTTAAATGTTAGTGACCGAATTGCTGTTATTTATGAAGGGAAAATCGTAGCAATTGTTGATGCGAAAGAAACGAATGAACAACAGCTTGGGTTGTTAATGGCTGGAGGAACAAAGAAGGAGCAGGTGGGTACAAATGGCTAAAAAACTTTTAACAGAACGAACGATAAATATTTTAGTCCCAGTACTATCCGTTATTTTCGGCTTACTTGTCGGAGCAATTGTAATGCTAGTTAGTGGCTATGACCCAATTGTTGGTTATAGTGCACTTTGGACAGGAATGTTCGGCAGTTCAAGTGCAATTGGTGAAACGCTTCGTACAATGATACCGCTTATTCTTGCTGGCTTATCGGTGGCGTTTGCATTTCGTACAGGTTTATTTAATATCGGAGTAGAAGGTCAATTGTTAGTTGGTTGGCTTGCAGCGGTTTGGTTCGGTTATGCAGTTTCGCTACCAGCTGTTCTTCACATTCCATTATCTATTTTATTTGCAGCATTAGTGGGCGGAATATGGGGATTCATTCCTGGATATTTAAAAGGCAAGTTTCAAGTTAATGAGGTTATTGTAACAATTATGATGAACTATATCGCATTATATGTAACATATGACATCATTAAGCGCTTTTTACATGAGGGTAATGATAAAACATACGATATTAAAGAGAGTGCGTCATTATCTTCAGACTGGCTTGCTTCTATTACTGATGGTTCACGCCTTCACTGGGGAATTATTGTGGCTATTTTAGTAGCTATCTTAATGTGGTTCTTATTAGATCGAACAACTTTAGGTTATGAATTAAAGTCGGTAGGTTTTAATCAACATGCTTCTCAATATGCAGGTATGAA
Source organism: Bacillus basilensis (assembly GCF_050630465.1). NCBI lineage: Bacteria > Bacillati > Bacillota > Bacilli > Caryophanales > Bacillaceae > Bacillus > Bacillus basilensis. The sequence goes on from NZ_JBNTQO010000002.1 coordinate 525,826, forward strand.
AGTTTCTCGTAATGTAGTATTCTCCATGACAATTGCTGGTGCATTTGCGGGAATTGGTGGCGCGATGGAAGGATTAGGAACATTCCAAAGTATGACAGCAATGTCTTCGTTTACAGGAGTAGGATTTGACGGGATAGCTGTAGCCTTACTTGGAGGGAACAATCCGTTTGGTATTATCCTTTCAGCTTTATTATTTGGTGGTTTAAAAAGTGCTTCCCCTCAAATGAACTTTGAGGCAGATGTACCATCAGAGCTTATTAACGTAATTATTGCATGTATCATCTTCTTTGTTGCATGTAGTTATGTGTTAAGATGGGCGCTTACACGCATGAGCAAGGAGGGGAAATAAATGAGCTTTTTAGATATATTAGCCATTCTTGTGACGGGTACGTTATATACATCAGCACCTATAATTTTTACAGCACTAGGTGGTGTATTTAGTGAACGATCGGGTGTTGTAAATATAGGATTAGAAGGACTAATGCTATTTGGTGCATTTATTGGAGTTGTTACAAACTTATTAATGGGTGATACTTGGGGAACGATGACTCCTTGGATTGCGTTATTATTTGCGGCAATTGGTAGTGGGTTATTTGCATTACTTCATGCGGTAGCTTCTATTACATTTCGAGCGGATCAAGTTGTAAGTGGTGTAGCGATTAACTTCTTATCTCTTGGTTTAACAGTATTTGCAATTAAGAAGATTTTTGATAAAGGGCAAACTGACTTTATTCAGTATCGTATTGAAAAGATTGACATTCCAGGCCTTTCGGATATTCCGGTTTTAGGAAAAATATTCTTCTCAAACGTACCAATAACGTCGTATATTGCCATTATTTTAGCATTCGTTGTTTGGTATGTTATTTATAAAACACCGTTCGGTCTTCGATTGCGTGCTGTTGGTGAACACCCAATGGCAGCGGACACGATGGGGATTAACGTATATAAAATGCGCTATATCGGAGTTTGTATATCGGGAGTGTTTGCTGGAATTGGTGGAGCGATTTTTGCAATGTCAATTTCTAATAACTTCTCAGGGGCAACTATTACAGGACAAGGTTTCCTAGCTTTAGCTGCTATGATTTTTGGGAAGTGGAATCCACTAGGTGCATTAGGTGCAGCGCTATTCTTTGGTTTTGCGCAATCATTAAGTGTAACAGGTGGGACAATTCCTGTATTAGATCAAATTCCGAGTGTTTTATTAACAATATTACCGTATGTATTCACAATATTAGCACTTGTTGGTTTTGTAGGTCGTTCTGAAGCTCCGAAAGCATTAGGAACTCCTTATGAAAAAGGAAAACGATAAGTATAAAAAAGCTCGCACATTAGTGCGGGCTTTTTTACATAGACTATATTTAATACGGAATTTTACTATGTTCCTTACATATTACAGTTTTTAGAAAGGGGCTAATGTAAGTATAGTGAGGAAGAAAAGTTGATTTTTCATTTCTAAAAACTGTATATTGAAGAGGAATATTCCTATATACGTAAAGGAGGGCTATAAATGAAACTGATGGAACAACAGTTACATGAGTTAGGTGGTTTACGAGTACATATTATTCCAACTGATAAATATAAAACAAATACATTTGTATTTCGTTTTAAAGCACCTTTAAATGAGGAGACGGTGACAGAGCGTGCCCTATTGCCATACGTATTGCAAAGTGCGACAGAAAAGCTTCCTTCTGTAATTCGTCTTCGTCAATATTTAGAAGAATTATACGGATCTTCTTTGGCAGTAGATGTAAGTAAAAAGGGAGAAGACCATGTCATCTCTATTTATGTAGACATTGCAAATGAAGTATATTTACATGATGCACCACCGTTATTTGAAAAAGCGCTTTCTATGTTATCGGATATCGTTTTACATCCAGCAACAGAGGGGAACAGTTTTTTATCTTCTATTGTAGAAAGTGAAAAGAGAGCGCTCTTGCAACGAATTGAAGCGACTTATGATGATAAAATGCGTTATGCAAACGAGCGTTTAATTGAAGAAATGTGCAAAGTAGAACCGTATCGTTTAAGCGCAAATGGGAAAAAAGAGAGTGTTGCATCTATTACAAATGAAAGTTTGTATCAATATTATCAAAAAGTGTTAGCGGAAGACGAAATGGATCTATACATTATTGGTGATATTTCAGAAAATGCAGTTGATCTTGTAAGTAAGTATTTTTCAATTTCAGCGCGTCCTGCGAGAGAAAGAAATGTACTTCTTCATAAGAGAAATAATGAAGAAAAAGAAGTTGTGGAAAAACAAGAATTAAAACAAAGTAAATTACACATCGGTTATCGTACATTTATTACGTATAAAGACGAAGATTATTTTGCGCTGCAATTGTTCAATGGATTGTTTGGAGGATTTTCTCATTCGAAGTTATTCGTTAATGTTCGTGAAAAAAATAGTTTAGCGTACTATGCAGCATCCCGCTTTGAAAGTCATAAAGGCTTATTATTTGTCATGTCAGGGATTGAAGCGAAAAATTATGAAAAAGCGGTTGAGATTATTAAAGAGCAAATGCTTGCAATGCAAAATGGTGATTTTTCTGAAGAAGAGATGCATCAAACGAAAAGTGTCATTCAAAATCAAATATTAGAAGCAATTGATACACCACGCGGATTTGTGGAAATGCTGTATCATGGTATTATTTCAGACCGTACGCGTCCGGTTGAAGAATGGCTTACAGGCATTGAAAGTGTGACGAAAGAAGAGATTGTGAAAGTTGCTAAAAATATTGAACTAGATACAATTTACTTTTTACACGGAACGGAGGGAGAATAAATGGAGAAAATTGTTTATGAGCAATTGAAAGAGACACTCTATTATGAAAAACTTCCTAATGGATTAGATGTATATATTTTACCGAAGCAAGGATTTAATAAAACATTTGCAACGTTTACGACAAAATATGGTTCTATGGATAATACATTTGTACCACTAGGCAAAGAAGAAATGATTCGTGTGCCTGATGGGATTGCTCATTTTCTTGAGCATAAATTATTTGAAAAAGAAGATCACGATGCTTTCCAATTGTTTAGTAAACAAGGAGCATCGGCAAATGCTTTCACATCTTTCACAAGAACAGCTTATCTTTTTTCGTGTACATCAAATGTAGAACAAAATTTAAATACATTGTTAAACTTCGTACAAGAGCCTTACTTCTCTGAAAAAACAGTTGAAAAGGAGAAGGGGATTATCGGGCAAGAAATTCAAATGTATCAGGATAATCCAGATTGGCGCTTATACTTTGGATTAATTGATAGCTTGTTTGTAAAGCACCCAATTAAAATTGATATTGCAGGGACAATCGAGTCTATTAGTAAAATTACGAAAGACCTATTATATGAATGTTATGAAACGTTTTATCATCCAAGTAATATGTTGATGTTTGTTGTAGGTGCAATTGATCCAGAGAAAACGATGGATTTGATACGTGAAAATCAAGCGAAAAAAGATTATAAAAACCAGCCAGAAATTGTACGTTCATTTGAAGAAGAACCAGATGAGGTAAATGAAAAGAAGAAAATTATTTCAATGCCTGTACAAACACCGAAATGTTTAGTCGGTATTAAAGCGACAAACTTAAAAGAAAAAGGGGAAGCCCTTTTAAAACAAGAAATTGCGCTTACGTTACTTTTAGATTATTTATTTGGGAAAAGCTCCGTTCATTACGAATCTTTATATAATGAAGGACTCATTGATGATTCGTTCTCGTATGATTATACGGAAGAGAATAACTTCGGTTTTGCAATGGTAGGCGGCGATACGAAGCAACCTGATGAGCTGGAAGAGCGTTTGAAAGGAATATTATTAAACACAAATTATGATCAATTAGATGAGGCGGCATTAGAACGGGTCAAGAAAAAGAAAATAGGTGGCTTTTTACGCTCCTTGAATTCACCTGAATATATTGCGAATCAATTTACAAGATATGCGTTTAATGAATCGAGTCTGTTTGAGGCATTGACTGTATTAGAAAGTCTAACGGTTCAAGATTTACAAGAAGTAGCCAAATTATTGTTGTCAGAAGAGAAAATGAGCGTTTGTCAAGTTTTACCGAAAAAATAAAAGGTTTCATAATAATACCCTCATCTTATCATTGATAAATTGTAAGATGAGGGTATTATTTATTTATAGGAAAAAGATTTTGTCGAGATAAGAGAGGGAATTTATGAAAAAGTATGCATTAGTAACTGGAGGAAGCGGAGGGATTGGCTCTGCTATTTCAAAACAATTAATTCAAGATGGATATACAGTATATGTTCATTATAATAACAGTGAAGAGAAAGTGAATGAGTTGCAGAAAGAATGGGCTGAAGTGATTCCTGTTCAAGCGAATTTAGCTTCTAGTGACGGGGCAGAGCGATTGTGGGCACAAATTGAACATCCTCTTGATGTTATCGTATATGCAGCTGGGAAGAGTATCTTTGGACTCGTAACAGATGTAACGAACGATGAATTGAATTATATGGTAGAACTTCAAGTGAAGAGCATCTATAAACTATTATCAAAGGCACTGCCATCTATGATTCAGCGGAGAAGTGGTAATATTGTAATTGTTTCGTCTATATGGGGACAAATTGGTGCATCATGTGAAGTGCTTTACTCGATGGTAAAAGGTGCGCAAAATTCATATGTGAAAGCTTTAGCAAAAGAAGTTTCATTAAGTGGATTAAGAGTTAACGCGGTGGCGCCAGGTGCAATTGAAACAGAAATGTTAAGTGTATTTTCAGAAGAGGATAAGAATGAAATTGCTGAAGAGATTCCGTTAGGTAGGTTGGGATTACCAGAAGAAGTAGCAAAAACAGTGTCATTTCTCGTATCGCCAGGTGCATCTTACATAACTGGACAAATTATCGGAGTAAATGGCGGTTGGCATTGTTAAAAATTTCTTACATAAAAAATGAAAAACTGTACAAATTAAGCATGATTCTATTACTAAGTAGTGAGGTGCTTACACATGTCAGTTTTAGATAATTTTGATCAATGGAAGAGCTTTTTAGGAGAACGTTTAGAACAAGCAGAAGGAAAAGGGCTTAACAGTGGTGCTGTATCAGATATGGCATTTCGTGTTGGTGATTATTTAGCAAATGAAGTAGAAGCGCGCAACGATCAAGAGAAATTATTGTCTGAGCTTTGGAAAGTTGCTGATGAACAAGAGCAACATACAATCGCAAACTTAATGGTAAAGTTTGTACAACATAAGTAAAAAATAGAGAGGAGATTCTCCTCTCTATTTTTTTTGTATAACAATAACGCGGGATAGATTATACATTTAGCTTCCCTATTAAGGTGAAATCATATAATATAGTACGTAGGTGTAAAGTAAGCAAGGGGAGTGATCTTGGATGATTGAATGGTATTTTGAATATGAAATACATAAAAACCGACCTGGCTTGCTTGGTGACGTTTCTTCGTTAATCGGTATGCTCGGCATTAATATTGTCACAATTAATGGTGTAGATAATGCACGACGTGGATTACTCCTTATGTGTGATAATCAAGAGCAAATCTCTAGACTTGAATCAATTTTAAATACGATGGATAACATAACGGTAACGAAATATCGTCCGCCAAAGCTAAGAGATAAGCTAGCGGTTAGACATGGTAGGTACATACAACGGGATGCAGATGATAAGAAGACATTTCGTTTTGTGCGTGATGAATTAGGATTACTTGTAGACTTTATGGCTGAAATAATGAAAAAAGAAGGTCATAAACTAATCGGGATACGAGGAATGCCTCGTGTCGGAAAAACAGAATCCATTGTTGCCGCAAGTGTTTGTGCAAATAAAAGATGGTTATTTGTATCATCTACTCTTATTAAGCAAACTGTTCGTAGTCAATTGATTGAAGATGAGTATAGCGACGACAATATTTTTATCTTAGATGGAATCGTGTCAACAAAGCGTGCTAACGAAAGGCATTGGCAGCTTGTTCGTGAAATTATGAGATTGCCTGCAACAAAAGTTGTGGAACATCCTGACGTATTTGTGAGTCAATCAGAATACACGTTGGATGATTTTGATTATATTATCGAGTTGCGTAACGATTATGATGAAGAAATTCAATATAATTTAGTAGATGAAATTGAGCAAGGTACGCAAAATAATTTCTCTATGTTTGACTTTTAAAGAAATATTGAGGTGTTAGTAGTGACAGAATTAGGACAAAAGCTGAAAGAAGCAAGAGGAACGAAAGGCTTGTCTATTGATCAGCTGCATGAGATTACAAAAATTCAAAAGCGCCATTTAGTAGCGATTGAGGAAGGCAATTATGATGTATTGCCAGGAGCTTTTTATGCGCGTGCATTCATTAAACAATACGCAGATGCGGTTGGATTAAGTGGAGAGGAACTGCTTGTAGAGTATCAGAGTACGATACCACAATCTGAAAAACGCGACGTTCCACAAGTATCAACTGGACAAAAAACACAAGAAACAATGCAAAAATCTTCATCTTGGCCAATTGCAGATCATATGCCGAAAATCTTAGTTGCGCTGTTAGTAATCGCAGTTGGAGTGGTAATTTGGTTTGTGTTTCAAGCGTTAACTGGAAAAGATGATGAGAAAGTTCCGAATGCTCAAAGTGAAAAAATTGAAGTTAAAAAAGCGGAAAACTCTCCGTTAGACACGAAGAAAGAAGAAGTGAAAGCGGAAGAACCGAAAAAAGAGGAACCAAAGAAAGAAGAGCCAAAGAAAGAAGAACAACCCGCACAACCAACTGGACAACAAGAGGTGAAAGTAGTTGGAACAACTGGTATAGTATCTACTTTGGAAATTCATAATAATAAAACATTAGAACTGGAAATATCGAGTAAAGGTGCGAGTTATGTAGATGTTAAAGATGATGCTGGGAATGTAATTCTAAACACTACAGTACAAGAGGGTCAAGTAGAAAAACATGATGTATCAACAATAAAAGAAGTGCGACTTAATATTGGAAATGCAACGAATGTTGAAGTTAAACTGAATGGCCAAGTGGTCGCTTACCCATTGGATACAGAAAAAGAACTTCACCAAAGATTGGTGATAAAAAACCAAGGGATAGAGCAACCAGCACAATAACAGTCATCGCTTCGATGACTTTTTTCAATGAACAAATGTTTTTGATATGATGGAGGAATAGCTGTGAATTTACCAAATAAAATTACAATATCTAGAATCTGCTTAATTCCAATTTTTATGGTAATTATGTTAGCACCCTTTGATTGGGGTTCATACACAATTGGTGATGTTGATTTACCAATTCAACATTTAGTAGGAGCACTTATCTTTATTATTGCTTCGGCTACAGATTGGATTGATGGACATTACGCAAGAAAGTATAATCTTGTAACGAATTTAGGGAAGTTTCTTGACCCGTTAGCTGATAAATTACTTGTTTCAGCAGCACTTATTACATTAGTTGAGATGCAATACGTACCTGCTTGGATTGTTATTGTAATTATAAGCCGTGAGTTTGCGGTAACTGGTTTACGCCTTGTACTTGCTGGGACAGGAGAAGTAGTTGCGGCAAATCAGCTAGGGAAAATTAAGACATGGACACAAATTATTGCGATCGCAGCATACTTATTACACGATGTACCTTTAAATTTAATCCATATTCCGGTAGCTGATATCTTTATATGGATTGCATTAATTTTTACTGTTATTTCAGGATGGGATTATTTCTGGAAAAATAGAGAAGCTTTTGTAAACTCAAAATAGAAGTTTATGGGGGAATTGGGATGAATGCTGAAATTATTGCGGTTGGAACTGAATTATTACTTGGACAAATTGCAAATACAAATGCCCAGTTTTTATCTGAGAAGTTAGCTTCAATTGGAATTAATGTGTACTACCATACTGTAGTTGGAGATAATAACAAACGATTACAGCAGGCGATTGAAGTTGCGGAAGAACGTGCTGACATGCTTATTTTCACAGGTGGATTAGGTCCGACAAAAGATGATCTGACGAAAGAAACGATATCTTCTTGTTTGGGTGGAGAGCTTGTGTATGATGAAAAAGCATTAGCCTCAATAAGCGATTACTTTAAGCGTACAGGCCGCGAATTCACGGAGAATAATAAAAAGCAGGCGCTCGTTTTAGATGGAGCAACTGTATTTGCGAATGATCACGGTATGGCACCTGGTATGGGGTTAAATAAGAACGGAAAAGTTTATATTTTATTACCAGGACCACCAAAAGAGATGAAGCCGATGTATGTAAGTTATGTAGAGCCTTTTTTACGTAACTTTACAACAGGAGAAAACATTTATTCTCGTGTGCTTCGTTTTTTCGGAATTGGGGAATCTCAATTAGAAGTGAAAGTTCAAGATTTAATTGATAGACAAACGAACCCGACAATCGCCCCCCTTGCGAATGATGGAGAAGTGACACTACGTTTAACTGCCAAACATCAAAATGCTGATGAAGCAGCGAAACTCATCCAGCATATGGAAGATTTGATTTTAGAAAGAGTAGGAGAATTTTTCTACGGATATGACCAAGAGTTTCTGCACTATAAAGCGATAGAGTTATTGAAGAAAAAAGGATTAACTTTAGCGTGTGCAGAAAGTTTAACAGGTGGTCTCTTCGGCAATCAAGTGACAGAAAGTGCTGGTGTGTCTTCAGTATTTAAAGGCGGTGTCATTTGTTATCATAATGATGTGAAGCAACATGTTCTACATGTACCTGGGGGAGTGTTGTCTACTGATGGTGCAGTTAGTAAAGAATGTGCTTGTTATCTCGCTGAAAATGTTAAAGGTATATTAAAAGCGGATATCGGAATTAGTTTCACTGGGGTAGCAGGACCGGATGCTTCAGAACAGAAAGAGCCGGGAACGGTATTCATTGGATTGGCGATTAAGGATGAACCAACTATAGTCTTTCCTCTCCATTTAAGTGGAAGTCGTCAACAAATTAGGGAACGTTCGGCGAAATATGGATTTTATCATTTGTATAAAAAGCTAGAAGAGATGTGAGTCTCTTCTAGCTTTTTTAATGCAAAAATGGAGTTTTATTAAATGGAAAATAAAAAAATCGAATAAATGTTCGATTTTTGTTGGCAAATTGAATTGAAAATAGGTATAATAAGATTAGCAATTCAGTTAAGGAGGAATTTTGAATGAGTGATCGTCAAGCGGCATTAGATATGGCGTTAAAACAAATAGAGAAGCAATTCGGTAAAGGTTCAATTATGAAATTAGGAGAACAAGCGGAGCGTAGAATTTCTACAATTTCAAGTGGTTCTTTAGCACTTGATGTGGCACTAGGGGTAGGCGGATACCCGCGTGGCCGTATTATTGAAATTTACGGACCTGAAAGTTCGGGTAAAACAACAGTTTCATTACACGCAATCGCTGAAGTACAGCGTCAAGGTGGACAAGCAGCGTTTATTGATGCGGAGCATGCGATGGATCCTGTATATGCACAAAAATTAGGCGTTAACATAGATGAATTACTATTATCACAACCTGATACAGGGGAGCAAGGACTAGAAATCGCAGAAGCACTTGTACGAAGTGGCGCGGTTGACATTATTGTAATTGACTCTGTAGCAGCTCTTGTACCGAAAGCTGAGATTGAAGGGGACATGGGTGACTCTCACGTAGGTTTACAAGCTCGTTTAATGTCACAGGCACTTCGTAAACTTTCAGGTGCAATCAATAAATCAAAAACAATCGCAATCTTTATTAACCAAATTCGTGAAAAAGTTGGGGTTATGTTCGGGAACCCAGAAACAACTCCAGGTGGTCGTGCGTTGAAATTCTATTCAACAGTTCGTCTTGAAGTACGTCGTGCGGAGCAATTAAAGCAAGGTAACGACATCGTTGGTAATAAAACGAAAGTAAAAGTAGTTAAGAATAAAGTAGCACCACCATTCCGTGTTGCTGAAGTTGATATTATGTACGGAGAAGGTATTTCAAGAGAAGGTGAAATCTTAGATATGGCTTCTGAACTTGATATCGTTCAAAAGAGTGGTGCTTGGTATTCTTATAATGAAGAGCGTTTAGGACAAGGTCGTGAGAATTCGAAGCAATTCTTAAAAGAGAATACGGATTTAAGAGAGGAAATTGCCTTCTTTGTTCGTGATCATCACGGAATTGGTGAAGATTCTGGTGTGGAAGACACGGAAGATTCAACTCTTCAAGATTAAAAAATAAAAGACACGGGACCGTGTCTTTTATTTTTTTATCTTCTATTAAAGTGGAATATATCGCAGTGATAAAAATATTTTTTTGACTCAAATGGGATGTGTAAAGAGGAATATTTATATGTTTTAAGTAAATGAAATGGTATTTACTAAGGTTTTCCAGGATAATATGCTATCTATTTTTCAAATTCAGACAACATTCAGGGCTGAAGGTAAAGAAAGTAAAAGTAGACAACGCTTGACAATGAAAATTGCGATAGATACAATGAGAATGTATATTTTTTCTTATATACGAAATACTCTTCTCAAGAAGAGAAGTAATATTCGGAGTAAGACTTAAATCTTGCCGAAATAATAATATGACATTTTAATTGTGAAATGAAGAAAGTCCCTTAAAAAAGCGGGACGACGGTCTTTGCTGTATGTTGGTATTCAATGTACATGCCGACAGTCTTTTTTCATTCATAGCAAGGGGAGGTGAAATCATGAGTAGTACAGTTTGGATACTCATCTCCATTTTGCTTGCAACAGTCGGTGCAGTTGTTGGCTTTTTTGTTCGAAAGTCTATTGCTGAAGCGAAGATTAATGGTGCATCTAATGAAGCGAAACGTATTCTAGACGAAGCGAATCGTGAGGCTGAAGCACTTAAGAAAGAAGCGCTTTTAGAAGCAAAGGATGAAATTCATACACTTCGTACAGAAGCTGAATTAGAAATTCGTGACCGTAGAAGCGAATTACAAAAACAAGAAAATCGTTTAATGCAAAAAGAAGAGAACCTTGATCGTAAAGACGAAACGCTCGATAAACGCGAGCAACAGTTAGAAAAGAAAGAGGATTCTCTTGTAGCGAGACAACAACAGATTGAAGAGTTGGAAAGCAAAGTGGGAGAGTTAGTTCAAAAGCAACAAACAGAATTAGAGCGCATTTCCAATCTGACACGCGAACAAGCGAAAGCAATTATTCTTGGTAAAGTAGAAAGTGAAGTTTCTCATGAAATTGCCGTAATGGTAAAAGAAAGTGAAGTTCGTGCGAAAGAAGAAGCGGATAAGAAAGCAAAAGAGATTTTATCTCTTGCAATGCAAAGATGTGCAGCTGATCATGTTGCTGAAACAACCGTTTCGGTTGTAAATCTTCCAAATGACGAAATGAAGGGACGTATTATCGGACGTGAAGGTCGAAATATTCGTACGTTAGAAACGTTAACAGGTATTGACCTAATTATCGATGATACACCAGAAGCGGTTATCCTTTCTGGATTCGACCCAATTCGTCGTGAAACAGCTCGTATCGCTCTTGATAAACTAGTACAGGACGGACGTATTCACCCAGCGCGTATTGAAGAGATGGTCGAAAAATCAAGACGTGAAGTGGACGAGTATATTCGTGAAGTCGGAGAGCAAACAACGTTTGAAGTGGGTGTTCACGGATTACATCCAGATTTAATTAAGATTTTAGGTCGTTTAAAATACCGTACAAGTTACGGACAAAACGTCTTAAAACATTCTATGGAAGTTGCATATTTAACTGGACTTATGGCAGCAGAGCTTGGTGAGGATGAAAAACTAGCAAGACGTGCTGGTCTATTACATGATATCGGTAAAGCGATTGACCATGAAGTAGAAGGTAGCCACGTTGAAATTGGTGTTGAACTCGCAACGAAATATAAAGAGCATCCTGTAGTTATAAATAGTATTGCATCTCACCATGGGGACACAGAACCAACTTCTATCATTGCAGTTTTAGTTGCAGCAGCAGATGCATTATCAGCTGCAAGACCTGGAGCTCGTAGTGAAACACTTGAGAACTATATTCGTCGTCTTGAAAAGCTAGAAGAGATTTCAGAGTCTTATGAAGGCGTAGAAAAATCTTTCGCAATTCAAGCAGGACGAGAAGTTCGTATTCTGGTAAAACCAGATACAATTGATGATTTAGAAGCTCATCGTTTAGCTCGTGATATTCGAAAACGTATTGAAAATGAACTGGATTACCCAGGACATATTAAAGTAACTGTTATTCGTGAAACACGTGCAGTGGAATACGCAAAATAAAGTGGTGAAACACCACTTTATTTTTTTGTGTTGGAATTGGTTAAAATAAAGGAAATTAGTTATATATAGCATACAAATGAAACAAACTTATAATAAATATATTGTAAGGAAATCACTTGAAGCTATAGTAATAAAAAATGTAGTACATAGGAAGGGTAAGACATATGAGAATATTATTTGTTGGGGATGTAGTAGGATCTCCTGGTAGAGGTATGATTCAACAATACGTACCGGCATTAAAGAAGAAATATACACCTACAGTAACCATTATTAATGGAGAAAATGCAGCAGGTGGACGTGGAATTACAGAAAAAATATATCGAAACTTTTTAGAATGCGGGGCACAAGCGGTTACACTTGGAAACCATGCTTGGGATAACCGTGAAGTATTTGAATTTATTGATGATGCAAAATATCTTGCAAGACCAGCTAACTTTCCAGAAGGAACTCCAGGAAAAGGGCTTATCTTTGTAAACTGTAATGGAACAGAAGTTGCAGTTATTAATTTACAAGGACGTACTTTCCTTCCTCCAATTGATTGTCCATTCCGTAAAGTGGATGAATTAATTAATATTGCAAAAAAACGTACGAATATTATCTTTATTGATTTTCATGCAGAAACTACAAGTGAAAAACAAGCGTTAGGTTGGTATGTAGATGGTCGTGCTACAGCGGTAGTAGGTACACATACGCATGTTCCTACAGCAGATAATCGTATTTTACCAAGCGGAACGGCATATATCACAGATGTTGGTATGACAGGACCGTACGATGGAATTTTAGGTATGGACCGCGAAGCGGTATTGAAGAAGTTTTTAACAAACTTACCAGTACGATTTGAAGTAACAAATGGTAGAACGCAATTAAGTGCAGTGCTAATTGATGTGGATCCTAATACAGGAAAAGCTAAGAAAATTGAGCGTATCTTAATTAATGATGATCAACCATTTTTTGAGTAATTCTTGGCTAAAATTTAGATAAGTTATTATTTTTTAATTTTTTAGAAAAATTACAGAAATTTAGCAGGAATACGCGTCATTCCTCGTGAATATAAGTTAAAGTGAAATAATTGCTAATACTTTTTATAGAAACGAGGAGGAAACGCGGAATGGAAATATTAAAAGTTAAAGCAACGTCGGTCCCTAATTCTGTAGCTGGTGCACTTGCAGGTGTTATTCGCGAACGCGGAACAGCAGAAATTCAAGCTATTGGTGCAGGTGCATTGAACCAAGCGGTAAAGGCAGTAGCAATTGCAAGAGGATTTGTAGCGCCTAGTGGTTTGGACCTGATTTGTATCCCAGCGTTTACGGATATTATGATTGATGGGGAAGAACGTACAGCAATAAAATTAATTGTAGAACCTCGTTAAGCTTAAACAACCTGTTTGCAGTATGCAAACAGGTTGTTTTTATAATGGAGGAATGAAAATGAAAATGAAAATTTTTGATGCTCATTGTGATGTGCTTCTTCAGTTATGGAGTGCACAAGGGAAAAAGAATTTTAAACATGATCCGCAATTACATATTACATTTGAACAATTAAAGAGAAGAAAAGGAAGTATACAATGTTTTGCTATATATGTGCCAGAAACAGTGGCATATGAAAACCGATTTGAAGTAGCATTACAAATGGTAGATATTTTTTATAATGAAATTTTATCCCTACCAGGTGTGAAGTTTATTCAGACAAAAGATGATATTAACATGTTAAAACAGGACGAGATTGGAGCGATATTAACACTAGAAGGATGCGAAGCAATTGGAAGAGATGCAATGAAATTACGGTTGTTGTATCGCCTAGGAGTACGTTCTTTTGGACTAACATGGAATTATGCCAATCTATTAGCTGATGGTGCGCTAGAGACACGTGGGGCAGGTTTAACGACTTTCGGTAAAGAAGTTGTACAAGAACTTAATACGTTACATGCATGGACTGATGTGTCTCATCTGAATGAAAGAAGTTTTTGGGATGTTGTAGAAAGTGCAAAAAATCCTATTGCTTCCCACTCAAACTGTATGAAACTTTGTCAGCATCCACGTAATTTAAACGATGAACAACTTAAAGCTCTTATAAAGCGAAATGGCATGATAGGTGTCACTTTTGTACCGCAGTTTTTAACAAATGAAAAACAAGCGAATATAGCAGATATAGTAAGACATATCGAATATATTTGTTCATTAGGTGGAGAGAACAATATAGGATTTGGTTCAGATTTTGATGGGATTTTAGAAACGGTTGTAAATGTATCAGCGTATCGAGATTATGAAAATGTAATGAATGAGCTTTGTAAACACTATGCTGCATCTACTGTAGAGCGATTTTTATATGATAATTTTGTTGAACATATAAGTTTTTGAGATTTTGTTTTAAAAATCCAGAAAAATTAGAATTAATTCATTTGATATTATTGCTTTTTTTAAGACCTAATACTAGAATGAAAAACAAAATAGCTTTATACTAAAGATTCAGGGAAATCAGAAGAGGCATAATTTGCGTCCGTTGTAGTTTATTTGTATAAAAAATGCTAAACTATTACTGTAAAAAAATACACTACAATGAATGCAGCCAAAAGGGGTGTAGGAGATGATTAGTCAACTTTCATGGAAAGTTGGAGGCCAACAAGGTGAAGGAATTGAAAGTACAGGAGAAATCTTCTGTATTGCATTAAACCGATTAGGATATTACCTATACGGTTACCGCCACTTCTCATCACGTATTAAAGGCGGCCATACAAATAATAAAATTCGTGTAAGTACAACAGAAGTACGCGCGATCTCAGATGACTTAGATATTTTAATTGCTTTTGATCAAGAAACAATTGATTTTAACTTCCACGAACTACGTCCGGGCGGGATTGTAGTTGCAGATGCGAAATTTAATCCGACAATACCTGACAATACAGATGTAAATCTATATGTGATACCGTTTACAGATATTGCTTCAGAATTAGGCACATCATTAATGAAAAACATGGTTGCTGTTGGGGCATCAAGTGCGGTATTAGGATTAGATGAGACAGCTTATTTAGATGTTGTTGAAGAGATCTTTGGTCGTAAAGGAGAGCAAGTTGTTCAAAAGAATATGGACGCAATTAAGCGCGGCTCTCAATATATGAAAGAGTTACTAGGTGAGAAAGTAAACATGATGCAGCTTGAAAAAGCTGATGGTAAGAAACGCATGTTTATGATTGGAAACGATGCAATCGCATTTGGTGCGGTAGCTGGTGGTGCTCGCTTTATGTCTGCATATCCAATTACACCTGCATCTGAAATTATGGAATACTTAATTAAAAAATTGCCAAAGGTTGGCGGGACAGTAATCCAAACTGAGGATGAAATCGCAGCTTGTACAATGGCAATCGGTGCAAACTATGCTGGTGTTCGTACATTAACTGCATCTGCTGGTCCAGGTCTATCTTTAATGATGGAAGCGATTGGTTTAGCGGGTATTACAGAAACGCCATTAGTGATTGTTGATACACAACGTGGTGGTCCAAGTACAGGATTACCAACGAAACAAGAGCAGTCTGATTTAATGGCTATGATTTACGGTACGCACGGTGAGATTCCAAAAATCGTAATGGCGCCAAGTACAGTTGAAGAAGCTTTCTATGATATTGTAGAAGCATTTAACCTAGCTGAAGAATATCAAGTTCCTGTTATTTTCTTAACAGATTTACAGCTTTCTTTAGGGAAACAAACGGTAGAACCACTTAAGTTAGATAAAGTGGAAATTCGTCGTGGTAAGCTTGATTTAGAAGCGGAATTGCCAGAACGTGAAAATAAAGCATACTTCAAGCGTTATGAAGTAACAGCAGATGGCGTTTCACCACGTGTTTTACCTGGTATGAAAAATGGTGTTCACCATGTTACAGGTGTAGAACATGATGAAACTGGTAAACCATCTGAATCAGCAATAAACCGTAAAGATCAAATGGACAAACGTTTCCGTAAAATGGAGAACTTGAAGTTCAATACCCCTGTCTATAAAAATGTTAAGCATGAAGAAGCAGACGTATTACTTGTTGGATTTAACTCAACTCGTGGTGCAATCGAAGAAGCAATGGAGCGCTTAGAACAAGAGGGCATGAAAGTAAACCATGCTCATGTGCGTTTAATTCACCCGTTCCCAACAGCTGAAATCGATCCACTTGTGAAAAATGCGAAGCGTGTTGTAGTGGTAGAAAACAATGCAACAGGTCAGCTTGCTAACATTATGAAAATGAATCTTGGTAACGGTGAGAAAATTTCTAGTCTTTTAAAATATGATGGGAACCCATTCTTGCCAAAAGAGATTTACAACGAATGCAAAAAAGGGGTTGTATTAAATGGCAACATTTAAGGACTTTCGTAACAGTGTAAAACCAAACTGGTGCCCAGGTTGCGGAGACTTCTCAGTGCAAGCTGCAATTCAACGTGCGGCAGCTAACGTTGGTTTAAATCCAGATGAACTAGCTGTTATTTCTGGTATCGGCTGTTCAGGTCGTATTTCAGGTTATATTAATTCATATGGTGTGCATAGTATTCATGGTCGTGCCCTTCCAATTGCACAAGGTGTGAAAATGGCAAACCGTGATTTAACAGTTATTGCATCAGGTGGTGACGGTGATGGATTTGCGATTGGTATGGGACATACAATCCACTCTATTCGTCGTAACATCGACATTACGTACATCGTAATGGATAACCAAATTTACGGATTAACAAAAGGGCAAACTTCACCACGTAGTGAAGCTGGATTTAAAACGAAAAGTACACCACAAGGTTCAATTGAACCGTCACTAAATGTTATGGAAATGGCTTTAACAGCTGGTGCAACATTTGTGGCGCAAAGCTTTTCAAGTGATTTAAAAGAATTAACACAAATTATTGAAGCTGGTATTAATCATAAAGGATTTTCATTAATTAACGTGTTCAGCCCATGTGTTACTTACAATAAAGTAAATACTTACGATTGGTTTAAAGAAAATTTAACAAAACTAAGTACAGTAGAGGGATATGATCCGTCTAATCGCATGATGGCTATGCAAACGTTAATGGAAAATAACGGATTAGTAACAGGTTTAATTTATCAAAATACAGCACAACCTTCATACCAAGAACTTGTAAAAGGCTATAGCGAGAAGCCTTTAGTGCAATCTGATTTAAATATGGATCAGAAAATGTTTGATGAGCTTGTTGCTGAATTTATGTAATGTAAGAAGAGCAGGTTGCCATTTGGCAACCTTTTTTAATGAGGAAAAATATAAGGTAGTTATATTTACTTAGAAAATTCAGAATGGTAAAATAATATATAAATCGTTGTATGAAAATTGCATGTTCATTAACTAGGAAATGTAATAATAGGATAAGCCTTCTTCTTTGTAAAAATTGGCGAAACGCTTCATACTATGGTAATGTTTATAGGGATAAAGCAATATGCTTTTGGGTAGGACAAAAGAAATACAAAAAGGGAATGTCTATTTGTGTGGGGAAGACTTCATTCTTACGGATGATTAGATTGATTACTCGAGTTTCAAAGGACAAGTTATCTCTCAAGCTATCTAACCATTTTTGAGGTGGGTCTAGGCGCATTAAAATGGACTATAGAGTGTGTATAGTTAAGGGTGAAAGGAGATTACCGATGAACGAGCAACAACGATTAGTAAGTCAACAAGCAAATTCCTCTACGAAAAAAGAAGAGAAAGATTATAGCAAATACTTTGAAAATGTATACCAACCACCATCCTTAAAAGATGCGAAAAAGCGAGGGAAAGAAGAAGTTAAAATTGAACGGGATTTTGGCTTACCTGAAGAGTTTCGCAATTTTGGTACAGGGAGAAAGTTCTATATTCGTACATATGGTTGTCAAATGAATGAGCATGATACTGAAGTAATGGCTGGTATTTTCACTGCACTTGGATATGAGCCAACCTTTTCAACTGAAGATGCAGATGTAGTATTATTAAATACTTGTGCCATTCGTGAAAATGCTGAAAATAAAGTGTTCGGTGAACTAGGTCATTTAAAGTCACTAAAACGAAGAAATCCTGACCTTTTAATTGGTGTATGTGGTTGTATGTCTCAAGAGGAATCTGTTGTAAATAAAATTATGCAAAAAAATCAGCATGTAGATATGGTGTTTGGGACGCATAATATTCATAGATTACCGTACATTCTAAAAGATGCAATGTTCTCGAAGGAAACGGTAGTTGAAGTTTGGTCAAAAGAAGGGGACGTAATTGAAAACCTTCCGAAAGTACGCCGTGGTGATATTAAAGCTTGGGTAAATATTATGTATGGCTGTGATAAGTTCTGTACATATTGTATCGTACCGTATACACGCGGAAAAGAGCGAAGCAGACGTCCAGAAGACATTATCCAAGAAATTCGTCATTTAGCTGCGAATGGTTATAAAGAAATTACGTTACTTGGACAAAACGTAAATGCATATGGTAAAGACTTTGAAGATATAGAATATGGTCTAGGCGATTTAATGGACGAACTCCGTAAAGTTGATATAGCCCGTATTCGTTTTACAACGAGCCACCCACGCGATTTCGATGATCACTTAATTGAAGTGCTTGGAAAAGGTGGAAACTTAGTAGAACATATTCACTTACCAGTTCAATCTGGAAGTACAGATATGTTGAAAATTATGGCGCGTAAATATTCACGTGAGCATTATTTAGAACTTGTAAGAAAAATTAAAGAAACAATTCCAAATGCAGTATTCACAACTGATATTATCGTCGGTTTCCCAAATGAAACAGATGAGCAATTTGAAGAAACGATGTCGTTATATCGTGAAGTAGGATTTGATACTGCCTTTACCTTTATTTATTCACCGCGCGAAGGTACACCAGCTGCAAAAATGAAAGATAATGTACCGATGGAAGTGAAAAAAGAACGTCTTCAACGCTTAAATACACTAGTAAATACGTTGGCAATTGAAAAGAATAATCGTTACAAAGGTCAAATTGTAGAAGTGTTAGTTGATGGGGAAAGTAAAAATAATCCAGAAGTACTTGCAGGTTATACTCGTACGAATAAACTTGTAAACTTCGTCGCTTCAAAATCTTTAATTGGTCAGCTTGTGAAAGTAAAAGTAACGGAAGCAAAAACTTGGTCTCTTAACGGGGAATTAGTTGAAGAGCCGATTGAGGTGGAATAATAGATGAAAGCATATTCGAAAGATGAAATTGTTGAACAAGCGAAAGAATTAGCAAAAATGATTTCTGAAACAGAAGAAGTTGATTTCTTTAAGAAAGCAGAGGCGCAAATTCATAAAAATGAAAATGTAAAGCGCGCAATTGATGAAATAAAAGCACTGCAAAAGCAAGCAGTAAATTTGCAGCATTACGGGAAATGGGAAGCTTTGAAAAAAGTAGAAGCTGAAATTGATGCCCTGCAAGATAAGTTAGACAGTATTCCAGTCGTACAAGAATTTAAATCTTCACAAACATACGTAAATGACTTACTACAGCTAGTTGCAAGTACGATTTCTAACAACGTAACAGATGAAATATTAATTTCAACTAATGGCGATGTATTGAAGGGTGAAACGGGTGCAGCGGTAGAAAGTAAAAAAGGAAATTGTGGTTGTTAAAGAGATGTCGAATTGACATCTCTTTTTTTAGTGGATTAAACGTAGTTCTTCTCGAAAAAAGAATGACACATTCCGCTATTGTCACGCATATGATTAAGTGAATAGTGATTGAGGAGGGTTACGAATGTCCGAATTTAGAGAGATTATTACAAAAGCAGTGGTTGGAAAAGGACGTAAGTATACAAAGTCAACGCATACATGTGAATCGAATAATGAGCCAACAAGTATTTTAGGGTGCTGGGTAATTAACCACTCGTACGAAGCAAGAAAGAACGGAAAGCATGTGGAAATTGAAGGTTTCTATGATGTGAACACTTGGTATTCATTTGATGGCAATACAAAGACAGAAGTTGTAACAGAACGTGTGAACTACACGGATGAAGTAAGTATTGGGTATCGTGATAAAAACTTTTCTGGTGATGATTTAGAAATTATTGCTCGTGTCATTCAGCCACCAAATTGTTTAGAAGCTCTTGTGTCACCAAATGGTAATAAAATTGTTGTAACTGTAGAACGTGAATTTGTAACAGAAGTAGTTGGCGAAACGAAAATTTGTGTAAGTGTAAATCCTGAAGGTTGTGTAGAATCAGACGAAGATTTCCAAATCGATGATGATGAGTTTGAAGAGTTAGATCCGAACTTTATCGTTGATGCAGAAGAAGAGTAATAGAAAGCTAGGGAGAAGTTCTTCCTAGCTTTTTACTTTACATAAGTAGTGCTTGAATGAACATGGTTCCTTATGAAATGTGCTATAATGAAGAAAGACTCCTGAAATAGGAGATATGGATGTCCGTGAAATGTGACATATATGAAAATTGATTACTATGTAAGAATTATGGAGGAAAAGTATGACGCAATATACCCCTATGATACAGCAATATTTAAAGGTTAAGGCAGACTATCAAGATGCCTTTTTATTTTTCCGATTAGGTGATTTTTATGAAATGTTCTTTGAAGATGCGATTAAAGCAGCTCATGAGCTTGAAATTACATTAACGAGCCGAGATGGTGGTAGTAGTGATCGTATACCGATGTGCGGTGTACCGCATCATGCAGCTAAAAATTATATTGAGCAACTTGTTGAAAAAGGATATAAAGTAGCTGTTTGTGAGCAAGTGGAAGATCCCAAAACAGCTAAAGGTGTAGTGCGCCGTGAAGTAGTACAACTAATTACGCCAGGAACGATGATGGAAGGGCGTACGATTGATGAGAAAGAAAATAACTTCTTAGCAGCATTAACACATTTTGAAGATGGATCGTATGCTTTAGCTTGTAATGATTTAACGACTGGACAAAATACAGTAACGTTGTTAACAGGTTCAGTAGAAGATATTTTATTAGAAGTGTATGCAACTGGTTCAAAGGAAATTGTTGTAGATTCTTCATTTTCTAAAGATGAATTAAATAAATTAACTGAAACATTAAAAATGACAATTTCATATGAAGATGCAACGGCAATTCCTGAAGGATTAGAACATCTTGTGAAAAATGTTTCGCAAGCAAAGTTAATTAAAGCAATTGGACGCTTATTTAACTATGTGATAAGAACGCAAAAACGTTCATTAGATCATTTACAACCAGTAGAAATTTATTATACAAATCAATTTATGAAAATTGATGTGCATTCAAAGCGAAATTTAGAGCTGACAGAAACACTTCGAACGAAAGAAAAAACAGGATCATTATTATGGCTATTAGATAAAACAAAAACAGCTATGGGTGGTCGTATGTTAAAACAGTGGATGGAACGTCCACTTATTCAGAAAGAAAAAATTGAAGAGCGTTTAGAAATGGTTGAAACATTTGTAAATGATTACTTCTTACGTGAAGATTTAAAAGAAAAACTAAAAGAAGTATATGATTTAGAACGTTTAGCAGGGAAAGTTGCATTTGGTAATGTGAATGCACGGGACTTATTACAGTTAAGACGATCTTTACTTCAAGTACCAGCTATTTTAGAAGCGATTAGTTTGTTAGATGATGCTTATGCAGCAAGGTTAATTCAAGGGGCGGATCCATGTGAGAGCTTAACTGAATTACTAGGAAGAAGTATTCAAGAAAACCCACCGCTTTCTATTAAAGATGGAGATATTATTAAAGACGGTTATAATGACAAGCTTGATCAATATCGTTACGTTAGTAAAAACGGAAAAACGTGGATCGCTGAGCTTGAAAAACGAGAGCGTGATATTACAGGAGTTAAATCGTTAAAAATCGGGTACAACCGTATTTTCGGCTACTACATTGAAGTGACGAAGGCGAATCTTGCAGCACTTCCAGAAGGGCGCTATGAGCGTAAACAAACACTTGCTAATGCGGAACGTTTCATTACAGATGAACTGAAAGAAAAAGAAACATTAATCTTAGAGGCAGAAGAAAAAATTGTACAACTAGAATACGATTTATTTACAGCGCTTCGTGAAGAAGTAAAAGTATTTATTCCGAAATTACAACATTTAGCGAAAGTAATTAGTGAATTAGACGTACTGCAAAGTTTCGCGACAGTTAGTGAAGAAGAACAGTTTGTAAAACCTGTACTAACAACGAAGCGCGAAATCTTTATTAAAGATGGTCGTCATCCTGTCGTTGAAAAAGTATTGAACGGGAAATTGTATGTACCGAATGATTGTATTATGCCAGAGAAGATGGATGTCTTTTTAATTACAGGACCGAACATGTCTGGTAAAAGTACGTATATGAGACAATTAGCACTTGTAACTGTTATGTCGCAAATCGGTTGTTTCGTACCAGCAACAGAAGCAATATTACCTGTATTTGATCAAATCTTTACGAGAATTGGTGCAGCGGATGATTTAATATCAGGCCAAAGTACATTTATGGTCGAAATGTTAGAAGCGAAAAATGCAATTGCAAACGCATCAGAAAGAAGTTTAATTTTATTTGATGAAATTGGACGCGGTACATCTACGTATGATGGGATGGCGCTTGCACAAGCAATCATTGAACATATTCATGACCAAATTGGTGCAAAAACGTTATTCTCTACGCATTATCATGAATTGACAGTGTTAGAAGAGAGTTTAGATCAACTGAAGAATGTACATGTTTCAGCTATTGAAGAGAACGGAAAAGTAGTATTCCTTCATAAAATTCAAGATGGAGCAGCTGATAAAAGTTACGGAATTCACGTTGCGCAACTTGCGGAGCTTCCAGATAGTTTAATCGCTCGCGCGAAAGAAGTGTTAGCACAACTAGAAGGACAAGAAGAAATTATTATTCCAAAGCGTGTAGAAGTGAAAGTGCAAGAGCAAGAAGTTATTCCAGAACCTGTAGTTGTAAAAGAAGCGCCAGTAGAAATACAAGAGACGAAAGTAGAGACTGAAGAAGAATCGCAACTATCATTCTTTGGTGGAGAACAGTCTTCGAAAAAACAAGACAAGCCAGTTCTAGATGCAAAAGAAACGGCAGTACTTGCGCAAATTAAAAAAATTGATTTACTTGATATGACACCTTTAGAAGCGATGAATGAACTGTATCGCTTACAGAAAAAGTTAAAGAAAGGATGAGTAAGTAGATGGGGAAAATTCGCAAACTCGATGACCAACTCTCTAACTTAATTGCGGCAGGGGAAGTAGTAGAGCGACCTGCCTCAGTCGTAAAAGAACTTGTGGAAAATTCTATCGATGCGAATAGTACATCTATTGAAATCCACTTAGAAGAAGCTGGTTTATCGAAAATTCGCATCATTGATAATGGAGATGGCATTGCAGAAGAAGATTGTATCGTCGCCTTTGAACGACATGCGACGAGCAAAATTAAAGATGAAAACGATCTGTTTCGCATAAGAACACTCGGTTTCCGTGGCGAGGCATTGCCGAGTATTGCCTCTGTTAGTGAATTAGAATTAATCACTAGCACAGGTGATGCGCCTGGTACACACCTTATTATTAAAGGTGGAGACATTATAAAGCAGGAAAAAACAGCGAGCCGAAAAGGAACAGATATTACAGTACAAAACTTATTCTTTAATACACCAGCGCGTCTAAAATATATGAAAACCATTCATACAGAGCTTGGGAATATTACAGATATTGTGTATCGTATTGCAATGTCACATCCAGAAGTATCATTAAAGCTGTTTCATAATGAAAAGAAATTGCTTCATACATCAGGAAATGGTGATGTAAGACAAGTACTTGCATCGATTTATAGCATTCAAGTTGCGAAGAAGCTTATTCCGATTGAAGCACAATCTTTAGATTTCACAATTAAAGGTTATGTAACATTACCAGAAGTAACGAGAGCATCTCGAAATTATATGTCAACAATCGTAAATGGCCGTTACGTTCGAAATTTCGTATTAATGAAAGCCATTCAGCAAGGATATCATACATTACTACCAGTCGGACGATATCCAATCGGCTTCTTATCAATTGAAATGGATCCAATGCTTGTTGACGTTAACGTACATCCAGCGAAATTAGAAGTTCGTTTTAGTAAAGAACAAGAACTGCTAAAGCTTATCGAAGAAACATTGCAAGCGGCATTCAAAAAAATACAGCTCATTCCAGATGCAGGTGTAACAACGAAGAAAAAAGAAAAAGATGAAAGTGTGCAAGAACAATTCCAGTTTGAGCATGCGAAGCCGAAAGAACCATCCATGCCGGACATCGTTTTACCGACTGGTATGGATGAAAAACAAGAAGAACCAATAACTGTGAAACAACCAGCACAACTGTGGCAACCGCCGAAACAAGAATGGCAACCACCACAGTCGCTCGTAAGGGAAGAACAAAGTTGGCAGCCATCTACTAAACCGATAATGGAAGAACCAATTCAAAAAGAGAAATCGTGGAACAGTAACGATGAAGACTTTGAATTAGAGGAATTGGAAGAAGATGTTCAGAAAATAGAAGAGATTGAGATGAACGGTAATGACTTACCACCGCTTTATCCAATTGGGCAAATGCACGGAACATATATTTTCGCTCAAAATGATAAAGGCTTATATATGATTGACCAGCATGCCGCGCAGGAACGTATTAATTATGAATACTTCCGTGATAAAGTAGGACGAGTAGCACAAGAAGTACAAGAACTACTTGTACCGTACCGTATTGATTTATCTCTTACCGAATTTTTACGTGTTGAAGAGCAGCTAGAAGAACTAAAAAAAGTCGGTTTATTCCTGGAACAATTCGGCCATCAATCCTTTATCGTCCGCTCGCATCCAACGTGGTTCCCGAAAGGACAAGAAACAGAAATTATCGACGAAATGATGGAGCAAGTCGTCAAACTAAAAAAAGTTGATATTAAAAAGTTGCGTGAAGAAGCCGCTATCATGATGAGCTGTAAAGCTTCCATTAAAGCAAATCAATATTTAACGAACGATCAAATATTTGCTTTACTGGAAGAACTTCGTACAACAACAAACCCATACACATGTCCGCACGGAAGACCGATTCTTGTGCATCATTCTACTTATGAGTTGGAGAAGATGTTTAAGAGGGTTATGTAGGGATAATATATTGAGGTCAAAGTTAATCTTACTGAGTTAAAAATAAATTATAAAAAAGATGTTTTCGGTATAATGCCGAAAACATCTTTTTGTTTGTGTCAATTGGATCATTTTTTATAAAAAGTTGGATTATTTCCTGCCGATATTGCTCAACAATCCCGCCTGGTAGCTTAATAAGAAAAGCTTTTATTCAAATACAACCATTTCCCCGACATCTATAAATTCAAATCGCTTATAAATATTTTTCCCATCATCTGAAGCTTGTAATACAACTGGCTTTTGTTTGATTTAGAAGAAATTGAAACATGTCACTGCCAATTCCTTTACCTCTAAATGTTTCTTTTGTCATGACATCATAAATAACATAACTATCTGGCGGAGTGATTTTGTAGTTTATTTAAATTTGAGCGTATCAATCTTAAGGTTGTAAGTAGTTCTAGACTAAGATAACTTTGATTTATCTATGTATAAAAAAGCGCTGTATATCAGCACTTTTTAAAGGTACGTAAATTGTATAATAAAGATTTCTACATTACTAAACACATAACTATGAATGGCCAAATATTGATTCTTATTTGGCTAATTGTCATAAGGATCAATATCATTATTTATTTTTATTAATTTTTTCCGTATATAACACCTGTTCTTTATAGTGCTTCTTAATTGGGAAAGTGTGTGTACCAGAGCCGTTTTTAAAATTTTTATTGATAGGATTCTTTAGAGGGATTGTTGTAGTTTCTGTAAATTCATATGGGTAGTTGATTTTAGATTTATCTTCAAACATGAAAATGCCTCCTTTTAGGATTTCCTGAATTCTTTACTATAACATGATATGCATATAGATTTTTTTTGGACTAGTTATTTATAGAGGTTAATGGAATTTAATTACGTAACTACTGAAGTATTTTAAAGGAAAACAATTCGAGAAAGATATTGTGTGAATAGCCACTCGCTATTATTGTTGTTTAAGTTATCATGGTATATTTGAAATTCACGTAGCATATCAGTTTATCTAACAAGCACTATGTGACGAGTTCTTTTATATAGGTGAAGTTAATTGTGCATATATATTCGTTATAAATTGTTTTTATAATGTAATCCATATAGGTTTTTCCTGATAATATAATGTGGGATATTATAGTTTTATTAGGTTATTAGGAACATTTAATGCTGTTTCACAACTGAAAGGGAATTGAAAAAAAACTGAAACTTTTCTCATAAAAATTCAATCTAACTTGAAAAATGAAAGGAAAATGAAATTTTTCACAAGATATTCTTTGTTAAGATAAAAAGCATACATAAATAAAGTGTTGACATATCTTAAAAATGTATTTTCAAGATATAGTGGGGGAAAAGATGAGATTAGAAAAACAATTAATAAAAAAGATGTATTATGAAACATTCCTAATGGAGAATGAAACAAAACCAACTCTTGACGTACTTGGACAAGCTTATGTAAACGAAGAAAAAAATGAGATTTCTGATGGATCTTATATTCGTTTTGCGCAAGGTGAATTTTATTATCGCCATCAAGATTTTGAAGCAGCTATTTTTAAATGGGAGAAGGTTAGTAATGAATTAGCACCATGGGCACAAAAAAATATTGCGGATGCTTATTTCGAACTTAATCAATTATCAGTTGCTGAAAATGTTTATACTTCCATTACTACTGATAATAAAATATTGATGACCGAGATTGGACTACAATTACTTTCTCTTTATATAGAGCAAAATAATTTTGACTCAGCTTTCTCTGTTATTAAAGAAGCAGTTTCCTTAAATCCTGATTATCCAAATGTCACAAAAATTGCCCGTTCTTTTTATGAGGAACAGCAAGATTTTGATAGTGCAGTAGAGCTTGCTGTGAATGAGTTAATTCGAACAGAATCTTATCCATGGTTTGAGGTGTTAAAAGGATATATTGATAAAGGATTTACTAAACATATTTCACCAGATTATTTTTATGATGCATTAATTACATTAAATAATGTAGATCAAGTACAATTTACACAAATGGTTTCATCACTTTGGAACAGTTATAGAAATGAACAAAATTACTTATTATGGCTTAATACAATAAATGAATTTTTCTTACATATTGAAATACATTCGTCCGATATATGGGACAAAATTTCTTCTCTTTACGAAGAAACGTACTTTGCATTAATTCAAGGGCAATATATGCTTAGACAATTACACGATATCATTCCAAATCTTTTAACGAATTGGTTAAAAGTAGTCAATCCATCTTATGCTGTATTTCCATCAGCAGCTGTATTGGCATGGGAGGAGATTTTCCCTTCCAAAATAGATTCAGCAAATATAAAACATGCGGAAAACCTAATGTCATATTCTATTAATCATGTGAATGGTTTAGAGTACAGTTTACATCTTTTTGATTCTATTACACAGTGGGCACAAAAGCACAATATAGAAATAGGTCACCGATTTAGATGGTTAGTTGACGAACTCGCAGATTTAAGAACAACTCGTATTTTAGTAACGGGAACTTCAGGGAACGGAAAAACTACATTTATCAACTCTATATTAGGAGAAAATATATTAGAAAAATCAATTTCAAATGTAGTAGTTTTAAAAAATGATGCTCATACAGAAATTAACGCCATAACAGACGCTGCAATTACAACAACGGAAGATGTCTCTGATTACCATAATATGATGTCTCAGCACCATCAAACATATAGAGATAGAGCATGTGTTGAATTTAAATTACCATGCAGATTTTTAAGTGAAAATAAACTTACATTTGTAGTTACACCTGGCTTTAATAGGAATAACGACACTAGGGATGAGGTATTTGAATATCTAAATTCTGTGGATGAATTATTGTTTGTATTGAATGCGGATTCACCTTTTACTGATAAAGAGCGTGATATTCTATTAAGCATTCAAGAACATACACCAAATTTACAAGTGCATTTCTTATTAAATAAAATCGATAACATCTATAGTGAAGCAGAAGTGAAAAGAGTATTACATGATACGGCAGCGAGAATAAACACATATTTCCCGCATGCGAGAATTTTCCCTTACTCTTCGTTATATACAAGTAGTCAGCAATTGAATGAATTAACAGAGTTTATTCATTTTAACTTTAATCATAAAAATATCGATGCAGAACGTACTGAAAAGCTATTGTTTTTCATTCGAAAAACAATTACATATCTTTTAGATAAACGAGTTGAGAAAGAAAATAATCTAGTGGATGCTATGAATTGGAATGAGGATATGCTAGTGAAACTAAACGGTAGCATTAATAACCTTACTGCATTTGAGAGGGAAAAAATTCATTTCATTACACAATCATATCGTTCAATGAAGACTGAAATTACAAATGATCTTACCGAAAATATTCCGAAGATATTAAAGAGCTGTTCTAATTTAATTAGTGAAGAAAGCGATTTCGGGCGCATGGATACGGAACTAAATAAAGCAATGAATGAAAGAGTACATAAATATTTAGAACAAACTGTATTACCTAATCTTGCTCTTTCTATGCAAAATTGGATTGCAACTTCTAATAATGAGCTTCTTCAAAGTCAAACGTATTTAGAAGAACTTAGTGAAGGGCTTAATTCACTATTTGGAGAAAATAGAATACAGTTAGAATGTGACTTTAAAGTGCTTGATGACTGGCGTAGAGATACTGACAGGATGACGACTAGAATACAAATGGATGAAGTAAATATTTTACGTCGATTTACGCCAGCACAATTTTTACTGAAAAGTGCCGGTAAATTATTTGGAGTTCTTCCTAAAAATAAATCTATGCTGTATAACAAATACAAACAGTATGTAGAAAATGAAGATTATACCGAGGTAACGGATTCTATTATGAAGAAGTTTTTCTTGCAATTTGAGCTGTTTGAAAACACACAAGAGCGAGATATTAATATATTCTTTAGGAATCCATTTAACTCCTTGAAACAAGCTGTAGAAAATATGCAATTAGAAATACAAGAAAAACAAGAGATGTTACATAAAATGAAATCAAATCCTGAAGTTTATCATGATTCTATCGTGCTCTTTGAATTGAGATTACGTCAATGTGAAGCGATTTTACATATAGGTGATGATCATACCTATACAGATGTAACTTTAGAAACAAGCGTAGAATAAAAGTTAAAAATTTCAGGTTTTTTATATGAAATTGCATCATGTGTTATAAGAGAATAAAAGGGAGCAACTGTAATGAGTTGCTCCCTTTTTATATTTAGATTATTTTTCTATTTCTTTAATTTTAGTTTGTACTTCGCCAGTTTTAATTTTATTACTTTCTGAGAAACGTAATAAATCGCCTTCAATAATTTTGTCAGACATTCGTAATTCATTTTGTGCACGGTTAATGAGTGCTTGCGCTTCTTTCTTTGGTAAATTTACAATTT
The DNA here is from genome assembly GCF_050630465.1 of Bacillus basilensis. Lineage (NCBI taxonomy): Bacteria > Bacillati > Bacillota > Bacilli > Caryophanales > Bacillaceae > Bacillus > Bacillus basilensis. The sequence continues at coordinate 555,487 of NZ_JBNTQO010000002.1, forward strand.
CACCTGTTATGCGGTCATAGAAAATATTGTTTTTGTAAGCATACTTGTCTGTAACGAAGCTACCATCACGTAAAACAACAAAGCCAGTATATTCATCTGAAAACATATCATGACCAAAACGAATATCGTTCGTAGTATCAATTCCTAATAAATTTAGAATAGTAGGTTTCATATCAATTTGCCCCGTAGGCTTTGCAATAGTTTGACCTTCTGTCTGTCCAGGGATATGAATATATAAAGGTGTGCGTTGTAAATTTAAAGTGTCAAATTCTGTTATTTGATCTTTTTCTAAAAACTGTGCCATTGCGCGATTATGTTTTTCAGAAATGCCATAATGATCACCATATAAAACAATAATAGAATCATCATACATTCCCTCGGCTTTCAAACGCTCAATAAATTTTTTAATTGATTCGTCTAAGTAACGTGCTGTTACGATATAACGATCAAATACGCCATTACCAGAGTTGTATGGTTCAATGAATTTTGTATCTTCATCATACGTAAATGGATAATGGTTTGTTAGAGTAAGGAAACGAGCGTAAAATGGTTGATTAACAGTTTTTAATATATCTACTGATTGTTCAAAGTATTCGATATCTTTTAAGCCCCAATTTAAATTTGTTTCAGGCGTAATTTTGTAATCAAGTTCATTATAGTAACGATCATAACCGAGAGCAGAGTACATGATATTACGATTCCAAAATGTTGCGTTATTCGCATGGAATACAGAAGTGAAATAACCTTGCTGACGTAAAATTTCTGGAGTCGCAGTATAATCGTTGTTACCGTGTGTGAAGAATACAGCTCCTCGATTTAATGGATACAACGACGTATCGATGAGAAATTCAGAATCGGATGTTTTTCCTTGTCCAGTTTGATGGAAAAAATTATCAAAGTAATAGCTTTCATTTATGAATTCATTCAAGAATGGCGTAACTTCTTGGCCATTGACTGATGTACCTATTAAAAAGGTTTGCAAGGATTCAAGAGTAACGACAATTACGTTTTTTCCTTTCGCTGCACCAAACATATTAGGGTTTGGTTCACTTTGGTTTACCTTTACATAGTTTTCTGTTTCTTGTAATTTGCTACTATCAGCAAGTGCTTTTTGTGATCCTGCTTTTACTTGCAGTGTTAAGTCATATACTTGATGAGTGTATATTCCTAAATTTTTAACAAGCATGACTCGGTCGAATGATCTCGTTAATAGTTCAGGTCGTTCTTTTTCTGCAAGATGTAGATTTGCAGAAAATACACCAATTGTTAAGAGAAAATATAACAAGCGTGCCGAATGAGTTACACGTCCTGTTTGGAAGACTAGTGACTTCTTCTTTAATAAAATAAAGAAGAAAATAATGTCTACGAATGCGAGAATAATTTTGTAGTTCAATATTTCTATAATACTGCCGCCTAATTGGCCGAAGTTTGATGTTTGTCCAAGTACTGGTAACGTAACGAAATCACTATAAAAATCATAGAACATTACATTCCCAACGAGAACAATTGTTAATAAGAAATTGATACATAGCGCGATATAATTTCGTTTTTCACCGGTTGCAAATAATGCTAGTCCGACAAAAGCTAATGATGTAGCGAGTGGGCTAATAAACAAAATAAGCTCTTGTGTAGAAGACTCAATTTTTAAATCAAAACTGAATCGCGTAATAAGATATGTTTTTAACCATACTGCTAAAGCGATTATTAAAACAAAGCTTATATTTTGCATTTGTAAATTGATTTTATTTTTCATTTTTACTCCTTCTTTATACAATTTATTTAACTTGTGTTATATATTATATTTTTATAACTATTAGAGTGTAATGAACCATTTAACTAATGGTTTCTAAAGGTAATAATATGAAGTATTCACATACGTACAATGGGGAATTTTAAAGCACAAATCTATTTTTTAGAAGCAGAACAGAAAAAGTCATAGTTGTAGTAAAAAATACTTATAGACATCCTAACATATTAAACACTATGATGATGTTACAAAATATCGAACAAATGAAAGTGGAAACGAATAGAGACTTGTAAAACTGTTGACATTCCATTTGTTAGAATGGAATGTCAATAGTTTTACATACATAGTTATGTTACATATGTATCTCATAAAATCCCGATTCTTTGCGGGATAATCGTTAGCGGGGGAGGGATAAGGTACATAAATAAAGCGTTGTGAACCTTAAAATATTTGATTGGTATCTTAATTAAAGAATTTAAATATTAGATACATATTTTCCAACATATAGCCCACTTGCAGCAGCTTGAGATAATGAATGAGTGATGCCTGAACAATCTCCAACTAAATATAGCCCATTTATACTGGTTTCAAAGTGGTTATTGAGTTTTATCGTAGGAGCATAGAACTTTCCGTCAATTCCATATAATAAAGTATCTGTATCGATCGGTTCTTGGATGAATTGTTCTAAGCGTAATAAAAATTCTTTAAGTCCTTCAATATATAATGGAGGAATTTCTGTATTCAAGTCTCCATAATCCCCTTGTAGTGTAGGCTGTATATGGTTATGTTTCATGTCGTTCGCTGTTGTAGGCTGTTTATTTAGTAAATCCTCTAAGCGCTGTATAACGATTCGATCTCGTCCTTGGTTAATGTTTTTAATAATTGAACTTGCATATACATTTGCTTCTTTGAGAGTTGAAAAATAGCGCGGAATAAATAAAGTGAAATTCAAGTTAGGTGTGCCAGTTCCTTTCTCTCGAAAATTTTGACCGTCAGGCATAACTAAACCTTCTTCATATTTTCTAATAATACGTCCTTTTGGATTCATACAGTAAGTAGTTGCTGTGAAACCTTCATGCTCATAAGAAAGTTTAGTCTCAAATGTATCTTTTAATATAGAACGTAATTGGTGTTCTTTCATCTCTACTCTAATACCTAAATCTACACGAGTTTGTTCCTGAGAAATATTTAGAGAAGTGCACATTTCTTTCAACCAATCCGCTCCGGAACGCCCAGTTGCAAATACTAGTTGCTTAGATTGAACTGTTCCTTCATTTGTCTCAATTGTAAAGTGATCTTTCTGCTTCGTAATATGTTGTACATCTATATGAAATTGTATATTTATTTTCGTAAGTAAAAATTCGTAGAGTTGCTGAAATATGTCACTTGAAAGTGTAGTACCAAGATGCCTTACTTCTGTTGTGAGCATTTGTAAACCACATGCTTCAGCTCTTTTGTTGAGATTTGGATTTTCTGTAGAATATTTTGGAACTGAACTTCCTCCAAATTGACATAGAATTTCATCTACTTCAGCCATAAGCTGCAAAAAGTCCTCTTTACCAACTTTTTGCTCAAGTTCTCCGCCAAATCCGTTTGTATAATTAAATTTCCCTTCAGATTTTCCTAAACCACCAAACCCGAAATATTTATCACATGTAGTACAATTGCATGTTTTCCCTTCGTCTAAAGGACAATGTCGATCTTCTAGCGCTTTACCTTTATCAAGAATTAAAACCTTTTTGTTACTTTTAGCTAGTGAATAAGCCATAAAAATGCTACTTACTCCAGCGCCGATAATTGTAACATCATACATATTCTTTCACCTGCTAACGAATAGTTTGTTTTTTATTTTTCTAGTGTATAACAATTTTATGAAGTTAAGAAATAGCTTTTATTAATAAAGAGGGAGTTTTTGAACTTGATGCTTTTTAATTTCTCCGACTGGTGGAGTAAATACAAATGTTTTTATTTGAAAAAAGAAATAGTTTTAAAAAATCACTATGTCATATGATTAATAAAATCTTACATATAAAAAAACAGACCTTTTAAGTGAATAGGTCTGTTAATGATTTTAAATCTTATTTAGCGAAGACGTGGTTACCGATTACTGCTACTGTTTGACGTGTCGTAATCCATTTGTCTGTTGATGTTTTCGGATTATAGAAATAAAGCCAATCAGAATGTATTCCATTTGTGGAGATAGCCTCTTCTACTGCCATTTTTGCTTCTGGGCTTGCAGGATGATTAATTCTTCCATCTGTAACAGGAGTAAATGCATATCCATATTTAATAGGTTCATAAATAACGCCTGTTATTGTATTTGGAAAACCTTTTGCGTTTACACGATTTAGGATAACTTTTGCTACGGCCACTTTTCCTTTATAAGATTCGCCACCTGCTTCAGCAGTAACTAAGCGTGCCATTAAGTCTTTTTCTTTTTCTGAAATGCTTGTGTTGATTTTTAAATGTTGTCCTGTATAAAGCTTGTTTCCGACTATAGTGTTAATTTGTTTTATAGATTGAACGGTAACATTGTAACGCTTTGCTATCGTTTCTAATGAATCTCCCGGTTGTACTTGATAAATAATTTGTCCAGAAATGTTCGCAGGTTTGGCGTTTTGACGAACAGTGATTTCATTTGAGTTCACGGATCCTGGAATATGTAATTGTTCGCCAATAAAAGCTTGATCGTTTCTTTTATTATTAGCCTGTTTAATGGATTGTATTGAAACACCGTATTGTTTACTAATGCCCCAAAGTGTATCGTTCTTTTTTACTGTATGAATGGTAGAAGCTTCAGCTGTACTTTGACCACATACGAATGTAATTGCAGCCGCAGATAAAGGGATTATATATTTTATTTTTAGTAATTTCATTGTAAATCCTCCTAAGAAAAAATTAAGGTGAAACTGTTAAGTAATGTAGTTTGAAATGTTTATATATGCTATATATCAATGTAAGTATATTAGCACATATAAAATAAATAATCATCAAAAGTTTCTTATTCATGTAGTGTAGAGTCCGAATATGAAATATTGCATATGAAAATACATTGAAGTTCATATTTCTGATTACTATAATCTATTTAGTAGAACGGGAATACGTAATAGAAATAAAATTATTATAGATTAATATAATGATTAATAATTATTAATAGGAGGATTGATGTAATGAAAATATTTCAAAAAATGTGTGCGTCAACTGTAATCATTACAACACTTTTAGGAATAGGAGGAACTGTCAATAGTGTACATGCTGATTCTATAGAACAGCAGAGTAAATTAGGAATAGAACAAGAAACAGATGAGCAAATCATTGTAAAATTTAAAGCGGATTTGAAATTTCCATATGAAGATGGTATTGAAAAACAAATACAATCTCAAACGAACGATAAAGTAATAAAAGATCTTTTGACAGAATATCCAGATGTAACATTTACTCGTTTATTCACATCTGTAAGCCCGGAACAAATACAAAATCTTGAAGTGAAAGCACCCAATAATGTATCTACAAGTTTATTAAACTACTATATTCTTCAAACTCAAAATAGTGGGCATGAAGAAGAACTAGTAGATAAGTTAAAGACATCTTCTTTAATAGAAGATGTGTATATGAAGAAACAAGAAAAAATAACACCACCGGAGGTACAACCATTAAGTATATCTTTTAATCCGAATAACAATCCTAGATATGAAAAACAAGGTTATCTTGAAGCAGCACCATACGGTATTAATGCGCCTTTCGCCTGGGGAGTTCAAGGCGGTAAGGGAAGCGATGTCACCTTTGTTGATATGGAATATGGATGGTTATTAAATCATGAGGATTTAGTACATCAAAATATTGAATTAATGTCTGGAATAAATATAGATCAACATGTCGGTCATGGGACGTCTGTACTAGGAATTGTATCCTCTGAGGACAATAAAGTTGGGAATATTGGGATTGCGCCAAAAGCGAAAGCAAAGGTGATTTCTCAAATAAGAGATAACGGACAGTATAATACAGCTGATGCAATATTAAGTGCTGTGAATCAGTTAGAAGCTGGGGATGTTTTATTATTAGAGGCACAGGCTTCCTTTGATGGATACGGTGATAAATATTTACCTGTTGAGGTACAACCAGATATCTTTGATGCAATTCGTGCTGGTACAGATAAAGGTGTTGTCATTATAGAAGCTGGAGCAAATGGTTGGAATGATTTAGATCAATTTAAAGATAGAAATGGTAAACAAATTTTAAATCGTAATAGTAAAGATTTTAAAGATTCAGGTGCAATTATGGTAGGAGCGGGCTCCTCATCTTTACCTCATGAGCGTATGTGGTTTTCGAATTATGGAAGCCGTATTGATGTGTATGGCTGGGGAGAAAATGTAGATACAACTACAGCTGAGCAAAGTCGAAGTGCTGTAAATCTTTATACATCTAGCTTTAGTGGCACGTCGAGTGCTTCGCCTATTATTGCCGGAGCAGCGACTTTAGTACAAAGCATTGCTAAAGAAAATTTAGGAAAACCATATAGACCGAGTGAACTAAGAGCAATATTAAGCAACCACAACACAGGAACAAAATCTAAAGATCCATATTCAGATAAAATTGGTGTTTTACCAGATTTGAAGTCTATACTGGTAAACTTAGGGTATGGACAAAGAAAACCAAACGGTGGGAATGAGTTACAAGTAACAGAAAATGAACCAAATAATGAGCCTAGACAGGCAAATAAAGTTAACATTCATACACCGGTGAAAGGAACGCTACATAATAGTGATAATGTAGATGTATTTACTTTCCAAATTGACTCACCAGAAAATATTAATATTTCTCTACTAAATGAACAAAATATCGGAATGACATGGGTACTTCATCATGAATCAGATTTAAATAACTATGTAGCATATGGTGAAAATGAAGGAAATGTAATTAAAGGTACTTATAATGCAAGGCCAGGTAAATATTATTTATACGTCTATAAGTATGAGAATAAAGATGGTTCATATGTATTGAATATAAAGTAAACGAAAGGAACTTCAGATGAAGTTCCTTTAAATTTTTCTAATTCAGGATATGTGAATGATTTTTTAACGTTACTTCTATGCAATATTTCATACTTATGAAATGTTATTTATTTTTTACTCACCAGATTATATTATATTCAATAAGTATGATATAAAACAGAAAAAGGAGGAATAATAATGAGCAGTAAAAAATTTATTTTGAAATTATTCATATGTAGTACGATATTTATCACATTTGTATTTGCTTTACATGATAAGCAAGTAGTTGCAGCAAGCTCTGTTAATGAGCTTGAAAATTGGTCAAAGTGGATGCAACCTATACCTGATAATATCCCATTAGCACGAATTTCAATTCCAGGAACACATGATAGCGGGACGTTCAAGTTGCAAAATCCGATTAAGCAAGTATGGGGAATGACGCAAGAATATGATTTTCGTTACCAAATGAATCATGGAGCTAGAATTTTTGATATAAGAGGACGTTTAACAGATGATAATACGATAGTTCTTCATCATGGGCCATTATATCTTTATGTAACACTGCATGAATTCATAAACGAAGCGAAACAATTTCTAAAAGATAACCCAAGTGAAACGATTATTATGTCTTTAAAAAAAGAGTATGAGGATATGAAAGGGGCAGAAGGTTCATTTAGTAGTACGTTTGAAAAAAGTTATTTTGTTGATCCTATCTTTTTTAAAACAGAAGGAAATATAAAATTGGGAGATGCTCGTGGGAAAATTGTACTACTAAAAAGATATAGTGGTAGTAATGAATCTGGAGGATATAATAATTTTTATTGGCCAGATAATGAGACGTTTACTACAACTGTAAATCAAAATGTAAATGTAACCGTACAAGATAAATATAAAGTGAGTTATGATGAGAAAGTAAAATCTATTAAAGATACGATAAATGAAACGATGAACAATAGTGAGGATTTAAATCATCTGTATATTAATTTTACAAGCTTGTCTTCTGGTGGTACAGCATGGAATAGTCCGTATTACTATGCCTCCTATATAAATCCTGAAATTGCAAATCATATAAAACAAAAGGACCCTACAAGAGTAGGCTGGATAATTCAAGACTACATAAATGAAAAATGGTCACCATTGCTGTATCAAGAAGTTATAAGAGCGAATAAGTCACTTATAAAAGAATAAAGATGATGAGAGTAAGAAGCGATAAAATACGTCGCTTCTTATTGAAAATACAGTGTATCTTGTAAATGGGACAATTTTCGAGTTATCTCAATCGATGTTTCATTATGAAAAGACTAAACTTTTAAATCGAATTAATTTCAAATGAAAAAAGAAAATAATTTATCTTGCAAAAAAGCAACTGATCGTAAGTGTTCAGTTGCTTTTTATTTTTAAAGTGGATGAGCAAAAAAACGTAAAAGTGGTTGGTCCGTTTTTTGCAAACATCTATTATGATAAGAGAAGAAAGATAGTATGTTATCAACGTTTTAAAGAGGAAGTTCTTAATAAAAATAGACTAGCCTTAGAGAGGTGAAAATACAATGAGCTTTGCGATTTCACTAGTCGTTATTATTGTAATTATATCACTGTTTGGGACCGTACTAGTTGCACGAAATGTGGAGGAGAATTACGGAAAGTCTACAAAGAAAAATGTAAAAAACTTATCAACTATTTATATTATCCTTCTTTTCGTACTACTTGTTGGAGTAACGTGGTATGCGGTAGTGATTTAATAGTTTTTAAAGAAAAAGATTAATATTGTGTACGATGGAGGAGTATGATTTTGATAAAAAATGAACGCCACGTTTTAATTGTTTTTCCGCATCCAGATGATGAGTCATATTGCGTGGCAGGTACAATTTTGGCTTACGCTCAGCGGAACGTTCCTTTAACTTACGTTTGTTTAACGCTAGGTGAAATGGGGAGAGCGATGGGAAATCCGCCTTTTGCAACACGTGAATCGTTATATGCTATAAGAGAGAAAGAACTAAAGAGCGCTACAAATATTTTAGGGATTAAAGATTTACGTATGATGGGATATCGTGATAAAACTCTTGAATTTGAAACTCCTGGAGAGTTAAGACGTGTAATACAAAAATGTGTAGAAGAATTGAATCCTTCATTGGTCATTTCTTTTTATCCGGGATATGCAGTTCATCCAGATCATGATGCAACAGGAGAAGCGGTGGTCGAAGCGTTATCTAATATTCCTGAAAATAAAAGGCCAACATTTTATGCGGTAGCTTTTTCAAATAATCATGAAGTGGAAATAGGTCCGCCACATTTTAAAAATGAAGTAAAAGAATATGTTCCAAAAAAGCTAGAAGCATTGCAAGCACATGCATCACAATTTGCGACTAAAGTAACGGAACTGAAAAGAGAGTATGACGATGGTGTACCAGAAACAGTCGAGTGGTTAGAAAGAGAACCGTTTTGGATATATCCATTCAAAGATAAAAATAAGTGATGCTACAGCAGAAGGTGATGAATATGTATTTTGAATATAAGAATCGAAAGGTTTTTTACAATATAGAAGGGTCGGGTCCTGTCATATTGTTTTTACACGGCCTTGGAGGAAACGCAAATAATTGGTTATATCAAAGGCAATATTTCAAGGGGAAATGGACAGTAATCTCTCTTGATTTACCAGGTCATGGGAAATCTGAAGGGCTAGAAATTAACTTTAAAGAATATGTAAATGTTTTGTATGAGTTATGCAATTATTTAAAGTTACAAAAAATAGTCATTTGTGGACTTTCAAAAGGAGCTAGGGTAGGTATTGATTTTGCTATTCAATATCCTGACTTTGTTTCTAGTTTAATTATTGTAAATGCATTTCCCTATTTGGAGCCTGAAGATCGAAAGAAACGGCTTGAAGTATATGATTTACTTAGCTTACATGATAACGGGAAAACATGGGCGGATACATTGTTGAAGGCGATGGGAGTAGCAAATAATGAAGTAATTGTCAGGGGGTTTTATCAATCTTTACAGTTTATTAATCCGGTACATATTCAAAGATTATTTGCTGAGTTAGTAGATTATGATCAAAGACCATTTCTTTCGAATATTTCATGTTCCGCTTTAATTATAAGAGGGGAAAATGATGATTTTGTCCCCAAGAAATATGTAAGAGAGTTTGAAAGACGTTTGAAAAATACAACTTTTATTGAGTTTAAAAATAGTGGACACTTACCTTATTTAGAACAACCGAGCAGCTTTAATATGACGGTAGAAAGATTTTTAAATCATGTAATTAATTAATTAATTAATACTATTATTACAGTCAATACTGTTACTAGTGAGTAAAATATAGTTAGTTTTGAGAGGAGGCAACTATATGGAATGGAAACCAAATCGTGCAGATAAAACGCCTGTATATAAACAAATAGCGGATTATATTGAAAGGGGTATTTCTTCAGGTGAGTTTCCTTCTGATAGCAAGTTACCTTCTGAGCGTATGTTAGCAAAAGAGTTACAGGTGAACCGGAGTACAATAGTAGCTGCATATGAAGAATTAAAATCACTTGGAGTAGTAGAACGGCAAAAAGGAAGCGGAACAAGGGTGAATACAGACATATGGGGTGTTTCACATAAACGAATACCGAACTGGGGTAGGTACGTTGAGGATGGATCGTTCTTACCTAATGTACCACTCGTTCAACAAATTAGAACGGAAACACAAAAAGATGACTTAATTAATTTAGCGAGTGGTGAATTGTCACCAGAATTAATTCCGAGTGATAGATTCCGAACGATTTTGTCGGAGAAAACATTTATGGAAAACCTCGGTTATGACCATCCACTTGGAAATGAAATGTTGCGAAAAACAATTGCAGCACATGTTCAGCAATATAAACAAATTGAAGCAGATTCAAATTCTATCCTTATTACATCTGGAGCACAACAGGCACTTAATCTTATCGTTCAATGCTTATTAAAACCTGGCGATGCGATTGCAATTGAGGACCCTTCGTATTGTTTCTCATTGCCTATGTTTAAATCTGCTGGTTTAAAAATATTCCATTTACCTGTAGATCAGCATGGAATGAATCCAGATGACTTAATTGATTTGCATAAAAAGCATCGTATTCGTATGGTGTTTTTAAATCCAGATTATCAAAATCCAACGGGTACTGTGCTTTCATTAGCGAGACGTAAAAAGATTTTAGAGTTGTCTTCTGAATTTGGTATACCGATTGTAGAAGATGATCCGTATAGTTTAACTTCTTTTAATGGAGAAGTGAATCCAACATTAAAATCAATGGATCAAAACGGAAATGTTCTTTATGTAAGTTCATTATCAAAAATTGTTGCATCAGGATTACGTATTGGTTGGGTAATTGGCCCTACGCGTGTAATAGAACGCTTAGCGGATGCGAAGCAGCAAGTTGATTTTGGACATAGCGTATTTACGCAGTGGGTGGCAAATCAATTTTTAGAATCAGAAGATTTTCATGCTCATATTACAATGCTTCGTGGACAATTAAAGGAAAAAAGAGATGCGTTAATTAGAAAGCTTGAAGAAATATTAGGGGACCAGGTTGAATTTTTTGTTCCAGAGGGTGGAATACATTTATGGTGCAAAGTGCAAGGAACGTTTGATGAATATCATTTATTAGGTGAATCTATACGAAATGGTGTAGCGTTTGTCCCAGGAAGTGTTTTAGGTACTAAGAGTGAATATATTCGATTTACTTTTGGGAGAGTAGATGTCGAACAAATTCAACTGGGAATTACGAGGTTTGCGGAAACGTTAAATGAAATTTCATAATAGTGATGCGTAATATTGAAATGAGGAAAAGAAATGAAGTACGTGACGCTTTTACTTCAAGTAGGCGTGTTATATGTATTTAGCTTAGTTGGTACGTGGATTCAGGGAGTGTTCCATCTATCAATGCCAGGAAGTTTAATAGGGATGTTAATGCTGTTTCTACTCCTTTCTACTCGTATTGTACCATTAAAGTGGTTTGAGGAAGGTGCGGAAAAATTAATAGTATTTTTACCGTTATTTCTAATTCCTTCGACAACAGGGCTGATGGAAAACGGGTCTTTTCTTTTCAGTAAGGGGAGTAGTATATTCCTTTTAGTAGTAGTAAGTACAGTAGTGACTTTGATTGTTTCAGGGTATATAAGTCAATTATTAGTAACATCAAAAAAATAAAATCGACAAGGTGTACGATGCAAATGGTCTTCATTATTATTACTGTAGTAATGTATGTATTGGCGACAAAGTTATATAAAAAATTTCCGTTTCCATTTACATTACCAGTGTTAACAGTTACGGCAATTATGATTTGTTTATTTCTGACTTTTGATATTTCTCATCGTGAGTATAGGGAAAATGGGGGAGACATTCTTTCCGGTTTATTGAGTCCTGCAATTGTAGCGTTAGCGATACCTTTATTTAAAGAGCGAAAAATACTTATGAAAAACTTTTTTTCGATACTTATCGGTGTAGCGGTAGGTATAGTGGCTTTAACGAGTATGAATGTAGTGGTTGGTGAGATGTTGAATATAGATAAGGAACTCATATTAACAACACTCCCGCAATTAGCGACGATGCCTATTGCTATTTCATTAGCGGATCAAATTGGTGGTATTCCATCTATGACTTCTAGTTTTGTAGTTGTTGCAGGAATCACAGGTGCTATTATCGGACCAACGGTACTTAAGTTTTTCCGTATAACGAGCACGATTGGAAAAGGAGTGGGAATGGGTTGCGCCTCACATATTATCGGTGTGAGCCGTCTCGTGAAGGAAGGCGAGAAAGAAGCGACGATCGGTTCGGTGACGATGATTGTAACCGGAATACTTATTAGTATAGTCATACCGTATGGAACGAAATTTATATTTTAAAATGTAATGGAGATGATGAAAATGACAACATGGTTTATAGTTACATTATTTATTTTTGGAGCTATTAAAGTATTAGTTTCTAGTATGCCCACTTCTGTTGTAGAATCAATTATTAGTAGATTTGAATTGCATCAAAAGCTTGAGGCGGAGAATACCTCTATATCGATAGAGGGAAAAAATATAGAGGGAGAAATGAAATTACAAGTTATTCATGAATTTAATGAGGCTTTATTTTTAGATAAACATTATTTTCCACCGTACGGGGAAGGCATACCAATTGTTATTAATACGAAGAAAGGGAATAAAGAGATTAGGTTTTCTCTGTATAGCTATGAGGAACACATTGATGTAATAAAGCAATATAAGAAGAAAATCGTTGCCTATCGTTTACGTTCAAAAAGTCTTCAAAACCCTACATCATTAATGGTAACCAAAGATTATGCTTAAGAAGAGATCTATAAGAATCTCTCAGACCGCAGACAAACTATTTTTTGAGAGTTCAGATGCTAAAAAATAGTTTGTCTCTTGTTTTATGGAAGGTTTATCCATTAACATTTATACGTAGTGCTTTCTATGCTACAATTTACTACAAGTGAGGAAGGAAGGTGTCTTATGGAAATATCCGTCTATGTTGCAAGTGCATTCAGCAAGGATCATAAAGGTGGAAATAAAGCAGGAGTGGTATTTATTGAGAATACATTGACCACTACTCAAAAAATGGCAATAGCCAAACAACTGGGCTATGCGGAAACCGCATTTATATCAGAATCTGAAATTGCTGATTATAAATTTCAGTATTTTACACCAAAAGAAGAAGTTGATTTATGTGGTCATGCCACAATTGGCTCTTTCGCGATACTGATGCATTTAAATAAACTTTTCAGGAATCGCTATACGATTGAAACGAACAGCGGTGTTCTTACTATTACCATAAAAGATGACATCATATTCATGGAACAAAACAAACCGATATTCTATGATGTTGTATCTCCAAACGAGTTCATCGACTGTTTTGACATTAAAGCTATAGACAATAAATATCCAATTCAAATTGTCTCCACGGGTTTAAAAGATATTTTAATTCCTATAAAAAGCGAAACACAATTACATACACTGCAACCTAATTTTGAAAAAATTAAAGAAATCAGCAAGTATTATAATGTTGTCGGGATGCATCTATATACTTTTAATGACAATCGTATTATATGCAGAAATTTTGCTCCACTATACGATATCAATGAAGAAGCAGCGACTGGAACTTCAAACGGTGCATTAGCTTGCTACCTTTATGAACAGCACAACTTGCAAAAAGAAGTCTATGTATTTGAACAAGGTTATTCTGTACACTCGCCTTCTGAAATATTAGTTACATTAGCAACCAATAGCAACAATAAAGTAGAAAAAGTTTATGTTGGCGGCAAAGGCTATTACTGTGAAACTAAGTATTTAAATGTAGAAAATATTGAGTGAAAATAAAGAGATTTATAAGGGTCTCTTTATTTTTGTATGAAATAATATATTTTCCAAATAAAAGAAAAGAAAATCATATAACCAAATAAAGAGTATGTATGATTCCAATCTACGCTATGAATAAAGAAACCTAATCTTTCAGCAATCTGTTCAAAAATGCTGGCACAAATACCTATTGCAACAATAAATAGAGTCCTAGAAAATACAGATAATGTTTTTGAAATTTGTATAAAAGTCGTTGTTAAAATTGGTAGTACAAACAAAGTAAAGCCGATGTTAACTGAAAATACGGAGGGAAAGGGTCTAACCGGAAAGGAATATATTTGTTTCGCAATAAAGAAAGCATCTAAGTAAGTCCCGATAATAGAAGAGAGTAAGATTGTAATAACTAGTGCGAAAAGGTTATTCGTCTTCTCGAAGGAGAACATTTTTCTTTGCAAGAATGGCAAGTTCAATTTTTTCGAGCGTTTTACAGTAGTCTTCTGTAATTTGTCCATTTATATTTTCCTCCTTATCCACTAAGTAATTTACAACTTGCCAGTCCGTAAACCAATCTTCACTGTCAACTTCTTCATGCTCAATATCTCGCCATGCGTAGCTGAGTGCAGGGCTGTATATACGATAAGCGCCATTACGCAACTGGCATTTCTTTATTCGGCGCTTATAAAACTCACGGGAAAAAGTTTCATTTACACTTGAAAATAAATGGGGCCAGTAATCTTTCCTTGATCCTGTATGCGGATGATGTTGAGCCCAGCTTATTATTTGGGATAAAACATGTGTATCCCGAAATAATAATGAATACAACCTTTTTCCGATTAAGATTCGTTCATGTAAGGAAGTAAAATGCTTCATTGTATCACCAAATAGTAATACTTTTTGTTTCTTATCATTTTCGTAGAATGGGAAAAGGATATGATTAAACTGAAAAAAATCAAAGAGTTTAAATCCAATACTATTTAGTACAGTCTTTTTAAAGTGTACATTTTGAATCACTCTTTTTTCTAAATAGTTTTGTTCATTAATAATAGTTGCAATCGCTAATGTTTTTTTATTACCTGTTTTCCAAAAATCGTTCCACATCGTTTCCATAAATGTAGAAACATTTAGGTGAGGGAGAAGGTGAAATAGCTTTTGTGATTTTTTTACACTTTGTTCGTACAGCAAAAATTGAGGATAAACATCTTGGAAAATAAGCCAATTCCCTCTTTCTAAAAAAGAAAAAAATGTAATTTGATCTTTCTCTGATAAAATTCTCGTATATAAATCGCCCTTTAAATCAGTCATATTCCAACCGCCGTTACGTGATACCATATGTCCAAGTAGTGCCCAATGTATTTCTGGATATTGAATGTAAAATTGGTAGTATGCGCGTGTTCTTGTAACATTATTTTTATTTAGCTGTTCTGTTTGTATTTTTATGTTGTTGATAATGAGTTGCTCTTCTTTCGTTAATTTATACATCGTGCCAGAATGAATGAGTTTGCTTTTTTGTTTCAATTCATTTTTTACATCAAATAGGGAGAGTGGCAGTGCTTTGGAAGGTCCGTTATATGTATGATTTGAATTGCTTCGGTACATTCCGTTACCTCCCTTTTTCATAAATTTAAACATGACTATTGGCTATGAATCATTCTATTTATTTTATTACGAGTATAAGAAATAAATGAGCGGTGTTTTTTTACAGGGAATTTAGTTATCATGCAAAACAGTATAAAAAACCTTACTGTTGTAAGGTGAAATGAAAAACCGAAACTATATTTAATAGTTTCGGTTTTTTTATTTTGTCAATTAAATGTAACAAACGACGATTATGATTTGAATCAATTGAAAATAATTCAATAAATTTTAATTGAAATGCTTGGTAGGAGGAAAAGAAATGCTAGATAAAATAATTTTAATTACTGGTGGCACAGGCTCGTGGGGACATGAACTTATAAAACAACTATTAGAAAAATCACCGAAAGAAATTAGGGTTTTTTCAAGAAATGAAACGGTTCAGTTTGAAATGCAGCAACAGTTTATAAATGATGATAGATTAAAATTTATTATTGGAGATATTCGTGATAAGCATCAATTAATCTATGCATGTCAAGGTGTACATTATGTATTCCATCTTGCAGCTTTAAAACACGTTCCAGTATGTGAGTATTATCCTTATGAAGCTATAAAAACCAATATACATGGTACGCAAAATGTAATTGAAGCATCTATACAGATGCAAGTTGAGAAAGTTATATATGTTTCAACGGATAAAGCAGCCGATCCATCAAATACGTATGGGATGACAAAAGCAATTGGTGAGAAGTTAATGGTTCATGCGAATGTACAAACGAAGAAAACAAAATTCATTTGTGTTCGTGGTGGAAATGTTTTAGGGACGAGTGGAAGTGTGGTACCGCTTTTTAAAAAACAAATTAAAAAATCTTCACAAGTAGGGATTACGGATGCAAATATGACTAGATTTTTCTTAACAATTGAAGATGCTGTTGGATTGTTATTTAAAGCTGTATATCAAGGTAGAGGCGGGGAAATCTTTGTTATGAAAATGCCGGCATGTAAAATAACAGATTTAGCAGAAGTGTTAATTGAAGATTCAAAAAAAGAAAATGTGAAGTTAACAGAGATAGGGATAAGGCCGGGTGAAAAATTAAGTGAAATGCTTTTATCTGAGGTAGAGAGTAAAACGAGTATAAGTTTTGATCAAAATTATTTTGTAGTACTACCGACTATGCCTATAGAAGGGCTTCAAGAATATTATGCTAGTTATCCGCTTGTGGATGTGAAGAGTTTTAGCTCTCAACAAGACTTACTTGCAAAACATGAGGTGAAACAAATGTTATTAAAAGGAGGTTTTTTACAATGAAAAAAAATGCGAGCCTTTTAATAACAGGTGCAAATGGTTTTACAGGACGCCATGCTTGCCAATATTTTTTAGAGCAGGGCTTTCATGTAATTCCTATGTTTCAAAATTGTACACATAGAGAAAAAAACGAAAATGGTATTATTTGTAATTTAACAAATAAGAGCGAAGTAATGAAGGTGATTAAACAAATAAAGCCAGATTATGTATTGCATTTAGCAGGAAGGAATTCGGTCATAGAGTCTTGGACAGCTGCACTTGAATATGTAGAGATTAATGTAATAGGGACGTTATATTTATTAGAAGCAATTAAGCAAGAAGCACAACATTGTAGAACGTTAGTTATAGGATCTGCTTTGCAAGCAGATAGTATAAACGAAATAAAAATTTCAAATCCATATAGTTTAAGTAAAACGATGCAAGTCATTATTGCAGAGGCTTGGGGCGGATTAATGGATTCAAATATTATTATTGCAAAGCCCTCAAACTTAATTGGTCCAGGAGTATCAAATGGCATTTGTTCGATTCTCGCAAAAAAAATGATAGATATAGAATCAGGTAGAAGTAAAGCCATTATTGAAGTAAACAGTTTGAAAGATAGCAGGGATTTTTTAGATGTACGTGATGCGGTTAAAGCGTATCATGTGTTATTACGAGATGGAATAAATGGAAAACAATATAATGTCGGGTCAGGAGTGAAACGATCTTTATTAAATGTACTAGAACAATATAAAGAATTAACAAAGCTAAATTTTTTCATAGAAGAAACAGTGAAAAGTGGAAGCGACTCAAATGAGAGTCTAGAAATAGAGGAAATAAAAAGATTAGGTTGGATCCCAGAAATTCAATTTCATCAATCATTAAAAGATGTAATTGAGTATGCAAAGTGTAATGACATCTGCATTCAATGAAAAATATAAAGGGTGTAAGAAATATATGAATGGTTATGAAGTAATAGATAATCAAAATATGCTATTTCTTTCAATTGTTGATACGCTGGACTGGAGGGATGAAGAAGCACATGTTTTGCATCTTTCAGAGGCAATAAATAAATATCGAGCGTATGTAGAAGAAGAAAGAGTTAATCGACTAAAGTCAGCATTAGAGGCGGAAACTAGGTATGTGATTCAAGTCTTTGCTCAATATGAGTGTAGTGAGTATGGAAATGATTTTTATGAACTCATTAAAGATTTTTTAAAAGATATAGAGGTGGAGTTAAATATTTATATAAATGATAAAGTTATTTACATTTAAAAGGCTAATATAAAGCTAGATTTTTAATAATAAAGGTGGATATAAATTATGAATAAAAAGATTCTCTTTACTGGGGGCGGTACAGCCGGACACGTTATGATTAATATTGTATTAATTCCTAAATTTATAGAGCAAGGATGGAGAGTTGAGTATATTGGATCCAAAAATGGTATTGAAAAATCATTAGTGCAAAATGTTAAATACAATAGTGTCTCAACGGGGAAGCTTAGGAGATATTGGGATTTGGAGAACTTTAAAGATCCTTTCAAAATTATACACGGTTGTTTACAAAGCTATAAGTTGATTAAGAAAATAAAGCCTGATGTTATCTTTTCAGCAGGAGGATTTGTTTCAGTTCCTGTTGCTATAGGGGCATGGTTAAATCGTGTGCCTATAATTATACGTGAACCAGATAGCACATTAGGACTTGCCAATAAAATAGCATTACCTTTTGCTACAAAGCTATGTACAACATTTCCTCAGACAGGAGAAAATGTAAGTAATGAGAAGAAGGTTTATGTAGGACCAATTGTAAGGGGAGAACTTGAGAAGGGTAACGTATTACGAGGGAGAAGATATTGTAAATTTCAGCAAGATAAACCAGTATTGTTAATTATGGGTGGGAGTCAAGGTGCTCAATGGATAAATAATATGGTAAGAAAAAGTTTGGAAACATTATTATTAAATTTTAATATTGTTCATATGTGCGGTAAAGGGAAGGTAGATTCATCTATTGGCATGGAAGGTTATATGCAATTCGAATATATAGGGGAAGAGTTGCCGCATATACTAAATATGGCGAGTGTTGTAATTTCAAGAGCGGGTTCTACTGCTATTTCTGAATTGCTATTCTTGAAGAAACCGATGTTGCTTATCCCGTTAACTAACAGTTCCAGTAGAGGAGATCAAGTTTTAAATGCTGAATATTTTTCTCGGCGAGGATATGCGGAAGTTATACTCCAAGACAGAGTAAGTACGAATACATTTATACATGCAGTAAATAAGTTGTATACAAATAAGGAGAGATATATTCAAAACATGAATGGATATAAGAAAACCAATAATGAGGGGATTCATCAATTAATAGATATAATCAATGAAGTCGTGAAGTAATGGAAATGTAAATAAAAAACAAAAGGAAAGAAGATATCTTCTTTCCTTTTTACTATAGTTGTTCAAATTCATTAGTACTTATCCAGATTGGCTATGTACTATGGGTGAATCCCGATTTCTAATAGCTCAGTAAATGCATTAGTATGGATAGGTTTACTATAATAGTAACCTTGAATAAACTGACATTTATTTTTTTGAAGGAAATTCACGTGTTCTTTCGTTTCTACACCTTCAGCAATAACAGACATTCCTAATGTATTTGCTAATGTGATGATCGTTTTAATAATTTCCATTCCATCGTCACATGTTTCAGACATTGTAATAAATTCTCTTGGGATTTTTAATGTATCGATTGGATATAAAGGTAAGTAAGCTAGCGAAGAATAGCCTGTACCAAAGTCGTCGATTGAAATGTGAATCCCTAAACTTTTTAGTGTACGCAATTTTATCAATGTTTCTCGCTCATCCATCATTGCAATTCGCTCTGTTAACTCAAGATCGAGAGAACTTGCTGGCAAACCTGTATTTGCTAAAGTAGAAGAAATAGACTTTACAAAATCCTCTTGTTCAAATTCTTTAGCAGATAAATTTACACCTATTTTTAAATGTGAATATCCGAGTGCGTGCCAACGTTTCATTTGCTCACAAGCCTGCTCTAATGTCCATTTTCCTATTAGAATAATTTGTAGTGTTTCTTCTGCAATTGGAATAAACTCGTATGGAGAAATAACGCCTAATTCAGGATGATTCCACCTAATTAGAGCTTCTGCACCGATAATTTTATTAGATTCACTATCAACTTGAGGTTGATACAAAAGGAACAGTTCTTCATTTTGTATTGCATTTGGTAAATCTTTTTCTAATCGTAATCGTCTTTCAATTTTTTTAGCGATTACATCGTCATAAATAGAGACAGCGTTAAGCTCTCTTGTCTTTGCATCATACATTGCAACATTAGCGTTTTTCAAAAGTGTAGCGGTATCGATTCCAGAATGTGGATAAATAGCGATACCGATACTCAGTGATAAAGTTAATGTATGCTCATATATGACAAACGGCTTTTCTATGCTTTTAAATAATTGATTACATAACTCGAATAAGGCATCTTCGTCAGTATAATTTTCAATTAAGATTGTAAACTCATCACCACCGATTCTTGACAGATGAGTATGTGATGGAAGACATGATTGGAATCGCTTCGCTACTTCTTCTAATATGTGATCTCCTGCCGAATGTCCAAGTGTATCGTTAATTGCTTTAAAGCGATCTAAGTCTAAATATAATAATGCAAACTCGCTTTCTGTCGTTTTAGCATGTTTTATAACTCTTTTTAATTTCTTATGGAAAAAGGCACGGTTCCCAATTTTCGTTACAGTATCATGGAATGCTAAATATTTTATTTCTTCTTGCTGTTTCTTTAGTGCAGTAATATCTTTCACCATAATATAACTTCCAGAAATTTGCCCGTCTATCATAATAGGGACGATGGTAACGTATAAAAAATAAGTAAAGCCATCTTTATATTGAGAACGTAGTTGCAAGGATGCCGATTCTTGTTGTTTCACTTTTTCTAATGCTGATGCTAGTTTATATTCGTCTTCATCTAAAATAATCGAAAAACAAGTTTCACCGAGTAACTCATCTGTTGGTGCTCCAAGTAGTATATTTCCAGCTGTATTTACATTTAAGAATACTCCATTTAAATCAATTGTAAAAATAGGATCAGGGTGATATTCATATAATGATTTGAATTTTTGTTGTTTTTGGGATAGAGCCTCTGATTTATAAACTAAATCAGAAGTTCGTAAAGTAACTTTTTCTTCTAGTTGAGCATTAAATGCCTGTAAACGTTTGGTTAGGGAATTGTTTTGCATACGTACAATAGAATGACGAATGAGTACGAAAATGAAAGTAATACAATTTCCTGTAATGAGAGTTGAAGATGCTGTTTGTTCTTTTAATGTAAACCCGATTAGTATTGCAACAGCAAGATAGGGAAATACAACTAGAGCTTTTTTTCCTATTATAGGGTTTACAATGAAATAATTTTTATGACTATTACGGTCTTCTGAAATAGATCCAGCTATTGCAATAAGTAATATAGGTATTCTATATAAAAGACGTAATAATGTTATCGTTTCAGTTGATAAATGGTTATTTAGGTAAAAATAAATATAGTTAAAAGTTGCAGAACTTATTAATACAAAAATAAAGATGTAAATTTTCCGTTTCGAATTAAAAATGGTTGGACGGAAAAAGAGACTAACACCTAGTAAAAGAAATAATAAATCTGCAATTGGATATAGAAATGAAAGAAAAACATCTCCTAGTGAAAGAGAGAATATATTTAAATTTGGTTGATTAAATAAATACCACTCTAATGTGAATATGGAAGTAAGTACTATACATATATCACAAATAAAGAACGCTTTTTCCCATTTATCGCATTCTTTTAAGATTTTATAACTGAAAGCGATAAGACAAAAGAGTAGAAAAAACATGTAAAATACATCAGAAATAGTAAAACGATGTATTGGAATTTCGAAGAAGCTATCTTGATATGTATATACTATTTTTCCTAATAAAAAACTCCCAATTGCTATTGTGATACATATCCAAAACGGATTTGAACTGACTTTTTTAAAATATATAGAGTAAATGAGTGACACAAATGTAATGGCTTCAACAATAAGAGAAGCGAAGCGTACGTCTGAATTTGAAAAATGAGTAGGGAACAGATAAAAAAACATAAAATAGATTGAATAACATATTAATGTTCCAATTAATATACATATTTGTAAATTTTTATTTAATTTCACTAAAATCACCTTCTTTAATTATGCACTATATTCGTAATATCTATACATAATAATATTATTTAAGAATTGTATCAGATTTCCTTATAAAAATCATGTTTATAAGGAAAGTGTTGAAAAGTGTAATACTTCTTAAAATTAAAAAAATATTGTTTTTAATAATATGTACTTCATCAAGATTTTAAATGGGAATTGTATATTTAATCATCCTTCGAATTGTAAAGGTTTTTTAGTAATTTGTAAGTGGAGATGCACAATTGCATATAAAATGATGAGAATCTTTTTTCTAGCTGATTTTTGATTGTTATAGGCTTATTTTAAGTAAGGTTTTTATTTTCGGTCTGAAAATTAACATTTGTAAAAATATTAAATGGAGATATAAAATAAGAACGTGTATTCTTACAGAGTGGATAGCATCTTTACTAAATAGGGAGGGATTTTTATGTTATTTCGAATGAAAGGTGCAGAAGTATACTATGAAATTGTGGGAGAGGGTAAACCAGTCATTATCATACATGGCTGTGCTCCTGATCATAGGTTAATGCAGAGGTGCATGGAATCAGTATTCGCAAAATATAAAGGTTACCAAAGAATATATATTGATTTACCTGGCATGGGGAAATCGAATGCTCCGGATTGGATAAATAGTTCAGATCATATGTTAGAACTGTTAATTGGATGTATTGAAAAAATCATTCCATCTAAAAGCTTTTTATTAGTAGGGGAGTCCTATGGTGGATATTTAGCTAGAGGTATACTCACAAAGCTGTTCGAAAGAGTTAATGGATTACTATTAGTATGCCCTGTTGTTGTAGCGGAGCAAGAAAAAAGGACTCGTCCGAATAAACAGGTAATTGTAGAGGATAAGGAGTTTTTAAATACACTAACTTCCACTGATAGAGAAGAGTTTTGCAAGTTAGCAGTGGTCGCGAATGAATATACATATAAGAGGTTTAAAGAGGAGATTAAGCCAGGACTAACAATTGCTAATTATGAATTTATTGATAGATTGCAAAAGAATTACTCTCTTACTATGAATTTTCATCATAAGACATATGAGAAACCCGTTCTTTTATTAGTCGGAAGACAAGATATATCGGTCGGTTATAAAGATATTATAGGAATTATTGATGATTATCCA
Source organism: Bacillus basilensis (assembly GCF_050630465.1). Classification (NCBI taxonomy): domain Bacteria; kingdom Bacillati; phylum Bacillota; class Bacilli; order Caryophanales; family Bacillaceae; genus Bacillus; species Bacillus basilensis. The sequence goes on from NZ_JBNTQO010000002.1 coordinate 578,747, forward strand.
AGAGCGACATTAGCAGTGTTAGATATGGCAGGGCATAATTTGCAAATTGAACAGCCTGAATTATTCGAGAGTTTAGTAGGAGAATGGATTAGAAGAACAGATCAGCAAAGTTTATAAAAAACGAATGAATATTTTCAAGGAGGAAGTATGAATACATATATTTATATGGTTAGGCATGGTGAATCACCAAAATTAGAAGGGAGTGAAAGAACACGGGGATTAACTGAAAAAGGAAAAATGGATACTCATAGAGTGACTGACGTATTAAAAATGGAGGGAATTGATACTTTTATTTCAAGTCCTTATAATCGGGCTATGTTAACGATTGAAGCGGCAGCTAATTTCTATGAAAAAGAAATAATAGTATATGAAAATCTCAAAGAATGTAGGTTTGCAAGTGAGGATCAGATTATACCAGATAAAGAGGTGTATCCACTTGTAAAGAAGATGTTTTCTAATCCTGACTTTGCACATATGGAAGGAGAGTCATATAAGGATTGTCAGAGACGGGTAGTGAAAGTGTTAAAGGAAATATTAATGGATTTTCAAGGGCAAAAAATTGTAATTGGCACACATGGACTTGTAATGACACAAATGATGAATTACTTTGATAATCAATACGGATTTGAATTTCTAATACATACATCAAAGCCCGACATATATAAGCTGGAATTTAATGATGAACAATTATTGAATGTAGAAAGATTAAGGATAAGAGAATGAAACTGAATATATGGAGTGTGTTTTAATTCGTACTTATAAAACACACTCTTTTTTAATAGAATGCATTTTTATCAACTATTTTTAGAATGTTAAATCAATAAGTAATTATTCAATTTCTGAATAATACAAATGGAAGTTTCCTTAAGAAAACAATTTTAAATGTGACAAAACTCCAAACGTTGGATTTCTATTCAATTGGAAAAAAAGATGTAGAATTTTGTCTTACGGTCCCCGTTTACTTTTCATTTCATTACATATAGGCTTTGTGGTGTAAAGGGGAATATTGCCTTTACACAAAATTTATAAGGAGGGCATTGTGATGAAAAAGATTAAAAAGTTTGCGGGAGTAGCTTTAGCGGGTACGATTGGATTGAGTGGACTACTGTTTTTAGAACCAAGTGTAAGCGCTGCGGAAATACAGCAGGTGAAAGAAGGAAATTTCAATACAATTGATGTAACAATGAATCAAAGTGAATTTTATGTATTGAGTGGTAGAAGTATTGATATTCTTTCTGGAGATAAAGAAGCAATTCAGCTAAATAAATACACAATTCGTTTTAGTAAACCCGGGAAGTATGTTATTAGAGTAAACGGTTGTATTTATGATGATGTATATACTTTTATTGTGAATAAATAGTATATATTCTTAAACTGTGAGATGAAAAAAGAAACACCCTATTTGCGGTAAGAATCGTAGATAGGGTGAATTTATTTTTATGAAGTTGTGTTTTATAAATTTTCATTAATTTGCTCTTTGTTTTTGTTTTGTAAAGTATGTAGGAGTGTTTGAAACATTTTAAATGATTGCTGAAAGATTGGACTTTGAATAAAAGTGTATAGAAAAGTTACGATAAAAACAGGACCACCGAGCATAAATCCAATAACTAGTACAACGCATTCTACAATGATTCGAGCACGGCTAATAGATAGACCTGTTTTATCGGAAATAGTAAGCATGAATCCATCACGAGGTCCAGCGCCAATTCCAGCTGCAACATACATACCTCCACCGATACCTGTAATGGCAATACCAGAAAATAAAATGAGTAAGTTTATCCATAAATAATCACTAGCATTTGGAAGAATATTTGATTGTAAGAAAAAGTCCATAATAGGACCGATAAGTAGTGTATTTAAAAATGTTCCCACATTTATATATTTTCGATCTACTAGTAAAGAAATGAGAACGAGACATAACCCACATATGACACTCCACGTACCAATCGTCCATCCAAACCTTTGGTAGAGAGCCATGTTTAAAACTTCCCAAGGATGTAAACCGAGAAATTTAACTTTGACTGCAAGAGCATTTCCAAGGCCAAAGAAAATTAATCCTAAGAAAAAAAGAAAATAGCGAAAGAGGGTTAGCCTCATCTTTCATACCTCCTATATTTTATAATTATGAATGTTACATGTTAAAGTTTAAATGTACAAATGTTATGACTTCTGTTGATTTATTTAAATCTTTAAAAATGTAAATGGAATATATACTTTCAGAGTCAAAAAAGTTAAAAAATTTCGTCTTAAGGATTATAATGAAGAAAGAAATATAAAAGGGAGTGAACAAATTTGAAACAAGAGCTTATTGAAAGATTTACGAGATATGTCAAAATTGATACGCAATCAAATGAGGAAAGCCATACAGTTCCAACAACAACTGGGCAAATTGAGTTTGGTAAATTATTAGTGGAAGAGCTACAAGAAATTGGGTTAACAGAGATAACGATGGATGATAATGGTTATGTAATGGCAACACTTCCGGCTAATACGGACAAGGATGTTCCCGTAATTGGCTTTTTAGCACATTTAGATACAGCAACAGACTTTACGGGGAAAAACGTAAAGCCACAAATTCATGAAAACTTTGATGGTAATGCGATTACGTTAAATGAAGAGCTAAATGTTGTGTTAACGCCGGAACAGTTCCCAGAATTACCATCTTATAAAGGGCATACGATTATTACAACTGATGGTACAACACTGCTAGGAGCAGATGATAAAGCTGGTCTTACAGAAATTATGGTTGCAATGAATTATTTAATACATAATCCACAAATTAAGCATGGGAAAATTAGAGTGGCATTTACGCCAGATGAAGAAATCGGCCGTGGACCAGCTCATTTTGATGTAGAAGCGTTTGGTGCATCATTTGCTTATACGATGGATGGAGGTCCATTAGGTGGCTTAGAATATGAAAGCTTTAATGCTGCAGGTGCTAAGTTAACGTTTAACGGAACAAATACACATCCTGGGACAGCAAAAAATAAAATGCGTAATGCAACTAAACTTGCTATGGAGTTTAATAGACATTTACCAGTAGAAGAGGCACCAGAGTATACTGAAGGATACGAAGGATTCTACCATTTACTCTCTTTAAATGGTGATGTTGAGCAAAGTAAAGCATATTATATTATTCGAGATTTTGATCGTGAAAATTTTGAGACACGTAAAAATACCATTGAAAATATTGTGAAACAAATGCAAGAGAAGTATGGGAAAGATGCAGTCGTTTTAGAAATGAATGATCAATACTATAACATGCTTGAAAAAATCGAACCGGTGAGAGAAATTGTTGATATTGCTTATGAAGCAATGAAAAGTTTAGACATTGAACCAAATATTCATCCAATTCGCGGAGGAACAGATGGATCACAATTATCATATATGGGATTACCAACGCCGAATATTTTCACTGGTGGTGAAAACTATCACGGTAAATTTGAGTATGTTTCGGTAGATACGATGGAAAAAGCAGTTCAAGTTATTGTAGAAATTGCAAGACGATTCGAAGAACAGGCTTAAAAAAGAACCAAGTAGTACAGATGTGCTACTTGGTTCTTTAGTATAAAACTTGCCACAAATAAAAAGTTGCGTAAGACTCCCAGTTGATCCAATTTGCCGCAAAATCTTTTATTTCATGTTTAGTCGGTTTACTTTTGGAACCTGTTATGCATTTAATTGCATTGTGCAAGCCGACATCGTCAATTGGAAAAGCGGAAGGAAAGCGTAAACAGCGCATTAAAACATAGTTGGCAGTCCATGGTCCTATACCATGTATAGCAGTTAATTGTTTTTCAGCGATTTTTATATTTTGTATTTGTAGTAAAGATTCTTTTGATAGTTTTCCTTCTGTAATAAGCTTTGCAACCCCGATTAAATATTCACATTTTCTAGTTGTCATTTTTAACTTTTTGAGATCTTCTACATGTAGCTTTCCAATCGTTTCAGGAGAAGGGAATATCCAATGTTTTCTATCGTCCCATTCTACATAACTTCCAAATGTCTCGACTAATCTTCTTTTTAGCGTATAAGCATATGTAAGATTAATTTGCTGACCAATAATTCCCCAGGAAAGTGCCTCAAATAAATCAGGAATACCTAAAGTTCGAAGTCCATAAAACTTTTGAATAGGACCTCGAAGGAGTGGATCAAGTTTAGCTAATTGATAGAAGGGAGCCAAATCAGTATTTAAATCAAACCATTCAGTTACATAGTTAGCTACAGCGTTGCATATCCACTTTTCAGAGATATAGGATTCTCCTAAAAAACGTATTTGAATAGTATCATCCGTATTCATACTAATCTCAACTAAAGGATTTACATCGTGAACAGGGATAACTTTATAAATTTTGTTATCTTCAATGTGAAACATACATTCATTGTTAGAGCGGGATAGATAGCGCAAATTTTCTTGGAAACTAAATTCTGTTGGAACTGCTAAAGTTAATGCGTTATTATATTTTGCTGTCATATGAATTCCACCTGTAACTTTTCTAATGCAAGCAATTCTTTCTTCATTTCTAATCCCCCTCTAAAACCAGTTAGTTTACCATTCTTCCCGATAACACGATGACAAGGAATTGTAATGAGAAGAGGGTTGGCAGCAATAGCAGAAGCAACGGCACGTACAGCTTTAGGTTTTTGAATTCTTTCGGCAATTTCTGTATAAGAATATGTGTTTCCATAAGGAATTTCACGTACCGTATTCCAAACAGATAATTGAAAGTCAGTTCCGTAAGCATCGATAGAGAATGTAAAAGTTTCTCGCTTGTTTTCTAAATACTCGATAATTTCTTTCGTATATATTTGCAAGTAATCTGGACTATGGATCAATATATGATGGGGTAGTTTTTTGCTAGCCCATATATTTAATTCTTCAAAGTTTTCGTTTTGTGATCCAATGAAACATAGTCCATTTTCAGTCGCAGCAATATGAAAATGCCAATTTTTATGTGTAAGTAGTGTCCAATATATATAATTATTTTTGTAGGAATTCATTATTGTATCCCTCTTTCATTTCGTTCTTTTTTCGATATTCAGTAGGAGTAAATCCGGTTTTCTTTTTAAATAAAGTTGCGAAATACTCCGGGTTTTCTATCCCGACAGCAGTACTAATTTCTTTAATAGATTGATTTGTATTTGATAGATATTCTTCTGCTTTAACAATCCTGAATTGTTGTATATATTCTATTGGACTTATTCCTGTCATTTTTTTGAAAGTACGTTGTAAATGAAAGGGGCTACCATGGCACATTTCCGCAAGTATGTCGAGAGTTAATAATTCTTCAAAGTGCTTTTCAATATAATTTTTAATTTGTTCTATCCACTCTTCATTAGGTAAAGTGAGCCCATTTGGTTTACAACGTTTGCATGGGCGAAAGTTTTCACTTAATGCTTGATTTGCATGAAGAAAAATTCGTACATTGTTTTTATTCGGTATTCTTGATTTGCATGACGGCCTGCAAAAGATTCCGGTTGATTTCACGGCATAAAAGAATTTGTTATCATAGGAAGAATCATTATGAATAATTGCTTGCCAATGCTCACTTGTTAACGTAAACCCTTCATTGTGCAAAGAACATCACCTCTGAAATTAGTATAACCTGAATAATGTACGTATGTATGTATTCACAAATGTAAGAGCAAGATTACAAAGGTGAAAATATGATTGTTTTTCTATTTTGTGATAGCATGAAATTTGGAAATAAACATCAAGAGGAGGACTATAAATGAAGTTCATTTCATGGAATGTAAATGGTTTACGTGCAGTTATCGCAAAAGGTGGATTTTTAGAATATCTCGAGGAATCTAATGCAGATATATTTTGTTTACAAGAGATTAAATTACAAGATGGGCAAATCGATTTAAATCCAGAGGGATATTATACATATTGGAATTATGCTGTGAAAAAAGGCTATTCAGGAACGGCTATTTTCACGAAAAAAGAACCGCTTTCTGTTACTTATGGTTTGGGCATTGAAGAGCATGATCAAGAAGGACGAGTTATTACTTTAGAGTTCGAAAATTTTTACATAATTACGTTATATACACCAAATTCAAAACGAGGATTAGAACGATTAGATTACAGAATGAAATGGGAAGATGATTTCCGGGCGTATATTAAACGATTAGATGAGAAAAAACCAGTTATTTTTTGCGGAGACTTAAACGTTGCTCATAAAGAAATAGATTTGAAAAATCCAAAAAGTAATCGTAAAAATCCTGGGTTTTCTGATGAAGAAAGAGAGAAGTTTACATGTATTTTAGAAGAAGGATTTATTGATACGTATCGTCATCTATATCCTGATCAGGAAGGCGCATATTCGTGGTGGTCGTATCGAATGGGAGCGAGAGCAAAAAATATTGGATGGCGTTTAGATTATTTTGTTGCTTCCGAAAGAATGAAAGACCAAATAACAGAGGCGAAAATTAATAGTGAAGTAATGGGATCAGACCATTGCCCAGTTGAATTACATATAAATTTCTAAAAAAAGAAGTATCCCCCTAAGATTAGGCGGATACTTCTTTTTTAATTCAGTTTGTTAAAATTTTTCAAATCTTTCTTGAAATAATTGCATATTAAATATATACTTAGTAACGATAATCATTATCAATGGAAAAGATTATCAATGGATGAGGTGTAAAAGAATTATATCCTAGGGGAAGTGAACGAGAATGAGTTCTGGATAGAATTATTAATCTAATGAAATATATATGTAAGACAAGTTTCATATAGTTAAATTTTATTGAGAATATAGTTTTGAAAACTCGAGAGGAGATATATAAAGATGAATAAGAAGTTATTTACATTAGGGATGGTTACAGTTTTAAGTGTAGGACTAGCAGCATGTAATAGTGCGGATAAGACTTCAGGAGAAAAAACACAACAGACAAAGGCTAGTGAGACGAAAAAAGACGAAAAACGAAAAATTACATACTTAGGTAAAGAATATACAGTACCAGCAAAAGTAGATAAAATTGCGACAGCTAGTTTAGAGTCAATGGAAGATGCAGCGGTACTTGGAATTAAACCAGTAGGTGCGATTACTGTAGGTGGAAAATTACCAAAGTATCTTGAGAAAGATTTAGAAGGTGCGAAATCTGTTGGTGAGAAAATGCAACCAAATTTCGAAACATTACTTCAATTAAAACCAGATGTTATTACATCAAGTACGAAATTCCCAGCAGAAACAGCTGAAAAGTTTACGAAAGTAGCTCCGACATTCCCGGTATCACACGTTTCAACAAATTGGGAAGATAACTTAAAGTTAATGGGAGAATTAACTGGTAAAAAAGATAAAGCAGAAAAAATTATTAAAGATTACAATGCGGATGCTGAAAAAGCAAAAGCAAAACTAGGAGATAAGTTAAAAGACAAAAAAGTACTTGTCATTAGACTAAGAGCAAACGAATTATTCCTATATCCAGAAGGAGTGTACTTCAACCCTGTAATTTATAAAGATCTTGGATTAACTGCTCCAGAACAATTGAAAACAGTAAAAGCACAAGAGAAAATCTCATTTGAAAAACTTGCTGAACTTAACCCAGATTATATTTTCTTACAATATGAGACAACTGAAAATAAAAACCCGGAAGTGCTAGAAGAAATTGAAGGCAATCCAATTTGGCAAAGTATGAATGCTGCGAAAGAAAAGAAAGTATTTGTAAACGTTGTGGACCCAATGGCACAAGGTGGTACAGCTTGGAGTAAAACAGCATTCTTAAAAGAAGCAGTGAAAAATTTATCTAAATAATATAATAAGTAAGGTGCGTTGAATGATATGCAGAAAACGAATGCGGTACCAGTAACCATTTTATGTATAGCGCCCGTATTGATTTTATTTACAGTTATACTTTCTGTATTATATGGTGCGAAAAACATCGATGCTCAAACAGTGTGGAATGCATTATTTCATTTTGATTCAAGCGATGTAAATCATAATATTATTATTACTTCACGTTTGCCAAGGGTAGTTGCAGCTCTTTTAGTCGGAGCATTTCTAGCCATATCAGGAGCACTTATGCAGGGGATGACAAGAAACTATCTTGCATCCCCTTCTATTATGGGTGTGACGGATGGGGCAGCCTTTGTTATTACACTTTGTATGATTTTTCTTCCAGGAATGTCCTCAATTGGCATGGTTTTATGTTCAATGATTGGTTCTGCACTCGGAGCCGGTATTGTGTTTGGTTTTGGTTCGCTTCTTCAAAATGGCTTATCACCAGTTCGGTTAGCAATTATAGGGACAGTTATTGGAACATTTTTAAGCAGTGTATCTGCTGCAATGGCTTCATATTTCCAAATTTCTCAAAATGTTAGTTTTTGGTTTAATGCAAAATTAGATCAAGTCGATCCTAATATAATTAAAATCACGATACCTTTTGGGATAATAGGAATAGTTTTAGCTCTGTTAATCTCAAAATCTATTACTATTCTTTCTTTAGGAGAAGAAGTTTCTATTAATCTAGGACAGCGTACAAAACTAGTTAAAGCGATGGCTATTTTATCAGTTATCTTTTTAACAGGAACTGCAGTTGCTTTAGTGGGGAAAGTTGGTTTTGTAGGTTTAATTATTCCGCACATTACTCGCTTTATAATTGGGGTAGATTATAAATGGATTTTACCATGTGCAGGCGTTATTGGCGGCGTTTTTTTAGCATTATGTGACGTTTTAAGTAGATTTGTAAATTATCCATTTGAAACGCCAATCGGAGTCGTAACATCTTTAATTGGAATTCCTTTCTTCCTTTATTTAATCCGTACAAGAGGAGGAGAGAGACATGCTTAAAAGCTCAAGTCAACGTTTTGGAATGACGATGGGGATTATTATATTTTTAATACTATGTGCTATTTACATAAGTTTAACGAATGGTACGTTTGATATTACAATTACAGATGTATTTAAAACACTCCTTAGAATAGATCCAGTGCCAGACCATGATTTAGTTATTTTTGAGTTTCGTCTTCCGCGCATTGTAATTGCTGGATTAGTAGGATTAGGTCTCGGCGTTGCCGGTGCTGTAATTCAAGGGATTACGAGAAATGGATTGGCGGACCCAGGTATTTTAGGCGTAAATGCCGGAGCAGGAACAGCCATCGTTATTTTTATGTTTTTCTTTCAAGGACAATTAAAAAGTACAGACTGGGTTTCTATTATGATGATGCCAATGTTTGGTTTAGTGGGCGGATTAGGTGCAGCTATCATTATTTATCTGTTTTCTTGGAAAAACGGTAAGTTAGATTCGCAGCGTCTTTTATTAACAGGGATTGCGATTGGATCAGGATTTGGAGCCTTTTCTATGTACTTATCACTCAAAATGAAGTCAACTGATTTTGAAATGGCTGCAGTATGGGTGTCTGGAAGTATTTATAATGCAAACTGGAAATATATTATTGCTATGTTGCCATGGCTTATTATATTAATTCCTCTCATACAAAAGAAAGCTTATTTATTAGATTTATTTCAATTGGAAGAAACGAGTATTACAAGTTTAGGTGTTTCAGTAGAAAGAGAGAAATCAATTTTACTACTAAGTAGTATTGGACTTGTGAGCGCATGTGTTGCTGTTTCAGGAAGTATTGGTTTCATTGGACTAATGGCACCGCATATAGCGAAACGACTTGTCGGTATTCAGCATAAGCATATCATTCCGACGTGCGGAGTAATCGGAATGTTCCTTGTAATTGCTTCAGACTTTATTGCAAAAACAGTTTTCACACCTGTAGAGTTACCAGTTGGAATCGTTATTTCTATTGTCGGTGTACCTTATTTCTTATATTTACTTTATAAGGCGAAAGCGTAAGAGGAGGAATAAAAGTGAGTATTTTAAGTACAAAAAATTTAGAAACAAGTTATGAAAAGCTTACAGTGTTTCGCGATTTAAATGTGGAAATACAAGAAGGAAAAGTAACGACAATTATAGGACCAAACGGGTGCGGTAAATCGACACTGTTAAAAACAATGGGAAGAATTTTAAAGCAAAAGAGCGGTAAAGTATATTTGCAAGGACAGGATTTAAATACAATTCCAACGAAAGAAATTGCGAAGCAGTTAGCTTTACTCCCGCAAACTCCAATTGCGCCAGGAGAGCTGAAAGTAGAAGAATTAATTTCTTATGGACGTTATCCACATCGAAATAATGTAAATAAGCTAACTTCAAAAGATAAAGAGATGATTGACTGGGCATTAGATATAACGAAAACTTCTGAATTTCGAACGAGACAAATTGCAAATTTATCAGGCGGTCAACGACAAAAGGTATGGCTAGCGATGGCGTTAGCACAAGAGACAGAAGTGTTACTACTAGATGAACCAACTACATATCTTGATATGTCTCATCAATTAGATGTATTACAAATTGTAGAAAAATTAAACAAAGAGCATAATTGTACGGTCGTAATGGTACTACATGATATTAACCATGCAGCGAGGTTTTCAGATGAAATTATTGCAATGAAGGAAGGGGAAATCGTTACAACTGGTAGCCCAGAAGAAATCATTACAAATGAAGTGTTAAAAGAAGTATTTCATATTGATGCACGTGTCATGATTGATCCGTATAATGGGTCTCCTGTTTGTTTTGGATACGATAGCGTTGTACCTCAAGATGAAAAAGTGGGAATATATGTAACGAGTTAAGGGGGGATATAAGATGAATACTACTATTGAAAAACAGCAGATTATAACATCTAATACAGAGCAGTGGAACATGTATTCAAAATTAGAAGGTAAGGAATATCAAATTCATATTTCAAAGCCGAGACAGCCAGCACCAGAGTCAGGATATCCTGTTATATACGTATTAGATGGCAATGCCTTTTTTCAAACATTCCATGAAGCAGTTAAAATACAATCAGTTAGAGCAGAAAAAACAGGTGTTTCACCAGCCGTTATAGTAGGGATTGGTTATCGTATTGAAGGGGCATTTTCAGGTGAAGAAAGGTGCTATGATTTTACGCCTAGCGTAATTTCAAAAGATGCGCCTTTAAAACCAGACGGTAAACCGTGGCCTAAAACAGGAGGTGCGCATAACTTCTTTACTTTTATAGAAGAAGAACTGAAACCTCAAATTGAAAAACATTATAAAATTAATGAAAGAAAACAAACATTATTTGGGCATTCGCTAGGTGGTCTATTTGCTTTACATATATTATTTACAAACGTAAATGCCTTTCAAAATTACTTTATTAGTAGTCCATCTATTTGGTGGAATAACCAATCTGTGCTTGAAAAAGAAGAGAATCTTATAAATGAATTAAACAATGCAAAAGTTAAAACAGGAGTATTTCTTACAGTTGGTTCACTAGAACGAGAGCATATGGTTGTAGGTGCAAACGAATTATCAGAGCGCCTTCTTCAGGTAAAAAACGACCAGTTTCGATTTGCGTTTTATGAGGCTGAAGGGGAAAATCATGCATCTATTGTGCCGACTTCTTTAAGTAAAGGATTAAGATTTATTAGTTACCTATAAATTGAAATGAATATCTAATAAAATGCAAACAAAAGGCTATGGGAAATTCTCCATAGCCTTTTGTTTGTGCAAGTAGAATTGTCCTTTTTGAAAGTTTTGTTTCAACTTTTCGTCTAAAGAGACAAAAAGTTGTCACAATTCGGTCGCAATTAGCATAAACATAAAATAGACGAAATGAACTTATTTCCAAAAGGCTTGGTTTATTACAAGCAGGATTCGTAGAGCTGAAAAAGCATGGATGAAAAGTTCACTATATTCCCAAGGAGGTAGATCGTATGAAAACTATTCTTGCTATCGCTGGACTTATTTGGGTTTTATCGCATGGCATCCCAATTTATGAAGGAGAACAAATTCGCAGTGCTCTGAATAAAAATTTTAATGAATATCATATCATTGATCGGCAAGATAATGTTGTGACAGTTCGAGTGAATGATTGTTTTCATACGGTAACCGTTGAAGGAACTTCAGTAGTGAATGATACAAAAGTATGTGATCAGCAATAATTATATAGGGAGAAAAAAGTCTCAATTCAAATATGTGAAGATTGAGGCTTTTATATTTGTAGACGAATAATAAGCGGGGATGGATAATCCTCGCTTATTATTGTTTTAATTTATTGGATTTTGATCGGACATATAATGATTTTTTGACAAAAAGGAAAGGGTATCATGAAAATTGAGACTGAGAAGCTAATAATGTGTTAAGAATAATCATAAAGTGGAAATATACTCATATGGGGTATCATACATAGATATTTAATGCTATAATTGGTATACTCATAAAATCAATTGTTTTATTGGATGAAGAGAACTTTTAAGAAGGTGATAATATGGATCATAAAGAGCATGAATCAGTAACACATAGATCAGAAAAAGAAAAAGAGCAAATTATAAATAGATTGAAGAGAATCGAAGGACAAGTTCGTGGTATTCAAAATATGATTGAAAATGATCGTTATTGCGTGGATATTTTAGTGCAAATTTCAGCGATTAATGCAGCAATGAAAAAAGTAGGGATGGGTGTTCTCAAAAACCATACGAATCATTGTGTTTCGGGTGCTATTAAAAACGGTAATGGTGACGAAGCAATTGAAGAATTAATGACAGTATTTGAACGTTTTTCAAAAGCGTAAGAACAAGCTAGTATGTAACTGGCTTGTTTTTTTATTTACCTCTATATAGGATTTCGAGGTATTGGTGTGAAAAAGTGTGTGTAAAATAAATTTTTAGAAAATAATTGAAAAATCATGACACAAAACCATTGATTACCTTAGGGGGGTATGGTAAGATGAGGTTGTGATTAACAAACAATGAATAAACAAGAGGAGGATTTTAAATGGAACAGTTAACATTAAAAGTTGAAGGTATGTCTTGTGGACATTGTGTAAATGCTATCGAAAGCAGTGTGAAAGAGTTAAACGGTGTTGAACAAGTGAAGGTTCAATTGGCAGAAGGAACTGTTGAAGTTACTATCGATTCGTCTGCTATAACATTAAAAGATATCGTTGCTGTAATCGAAGATCAAGGATACGATGTTCAATAATTATTTTTTAGATATGGAAATAAATCGTACTTTATAGGAAGTACGATTTATTTTGCTAATAATTATACCTCATAAGGGTATGTAGAGGTGAGAGACATGAATGAAAAAAAAGAGGCCAATCTTCAAATATCAGGAATGACATGTGCGGCGTGTGCAAATAGAATTGAAAAAGGTCTAAAAAAAGTAGAAGGTGTTCATGATGCAAATGTAAATTTTGCACTTGAAAAAACAAAAATAATGTATGATCCCCAAAAAACAAATCCACAACAATTTAAGGAAAAAGTTGAATCGTTAGGATATGGAATTTTAAGTGATAAAGCTGAATTTACTGTTTCAGGAATGACATGCGCAGTATGTGCCAATAGAGTAGAAAAGCGTTTAAATAAATTAGAAGGTGTGAATGAAGCGACAGTAAATTTCGCTTTGGAAACGGCTACAGTAGATTTTAATCCTGATGAAGTTAATGTAAATGAAATGAAGAGTGCAATTACAAAATTAGGATATAAATTGGAAGTGAAATCAGATGAGCAAGATGGATCAACTGATCATCGCTTACAAGAAATTGAGCGACAAAAGAAAAAGTTTATCATTTCGTTTATTTTATCATTCCCGTTACTGTGGGCAATGGTAAGTCACTTCTCATTTACATCGTTTATTTATTTACCTGATATGCTTATGAATCCTTGGGTGCAGCTAGCTCTTGCAACACCAGTTCAATTTATCATTGGTGGACAGTTTTATGTTGGGGCTTATAAAGCGTTACGTAATAAAAGTGCTAACATGGATGTTCTTGTGGCGCTTGGAACATCGGCTGCTTATTTCTATAGTGTATATTTAAGCATTCAATCTATCGGTTCTTCGGAACATATGACAGATTTATATTTTGAAACAAGCGCGGTACTTATTACACTAATTATTTTAGGTAAATTATTTGAAGCAAAAGCAAAGGGACGTTCATCAGAAGCAATTAAAAAATTGATGGGTTTACAAGCAAAGACAGCTACAGTTGTGCGAGATGGAACAGAAATGAAAATTTTAATCGAAGAAGTAGTAGCTGGTGATATCGTTTATGTAAAGCCTGGTGAAAAAATTCCGGTAGATGGTGAGATTGTAGAAGGGAAATCAGCAATTGATGAATCGATGTTAACGGGTGAAAGTATTCCAGTTGATAAAACAATTGGGGATTTAGTAATCGGTTCTACAATGAATAAAAATGGATTTTTAAAAGTGAAAGCAACTAAGGTAGGAAGAGATACTGCATTAGCTCAAATTATTAAAGTAGTAGAAGAGGCTCAAGGTTCAAAAGCTCCTATTCAAAGGGTAGCAGATCAAATTTCAGGTATTTTCGTACCGGTTGTAGTTGTAATTGCTATTATTACATTTGTAGTGTGGATGATATTTGTTACACCAGGTGATTTTGGCGGGGCACTTGAGAAAATGATAGCAGTACTTGTTATCGCATGTCCATGTGCACTAGGTCTTGCGACACCTACATCTATTATGGCTGGATCAGGAAGATCAGCTGAGTATGGCATTTTATTTAAAGGCGGGGAGCATTTAGAAGCAACGCATCGATTAGATACAGTTATTCTAGATAAAACAGGTACTGTGACAAATGGGAAACCAGTGTTAACAGATGTAATTGTAGCAGATGGATTCCACGAAGAAGAGATACTACGTTTAGTAGGTGCGGCAGAAAAAAATTCTGAACACCCACTCGCAGAAGCGATTGTAGAAGGAATTAAAGAAAAGAAAATTGATATCCCAAGTTCAGAAACGTTTGAAGCGATTCCGGGATTCGGTATCGAATCAGTTGTAGAAGGGAAACAACTATTAATTGGTACACGTCGATTAATGAAGAAATTCGATATTGATATTGAAGAAATTTCTAAATCGATGGAAGAGCTAGAACGAGAAGGAAAAACAGCAATGCTTATTGCGATCAATAAAGAATATGCTGGTATAGTGGCTGTTGCAGATACTGTAAAAGATACTTCAAAAGCAGCAATCGCTAGACTGAAGAAAATGGGTCTAGACGTTGTTATGATTACAGGAGATAATACACAAACTGCTCAAGCAATCGCTAAGCAAGTTGGTATTGATCACGTAATTGCAGAAGTATTACCAGAAGGAAAAGCAGAAGAAGTGAAAAAACTTCAAGCGCAAGGTAAGAAAGTAGCAATGGTTGGAGATGGAATAAATGATGCACCTGCTCTTGCTACGGCGGATATCGGTATGGCAATTGGAACAGGAACGGATGTAGCGATGGAAGCAGCAGATATTACGTTAATTCGTGGTGATTTAAATAGTATTGCTGATGCAATCTTTATGAGTAAGATGACGATAAGAAATATTAAGCAAAATTTATTCTGGGCACTAGCTTATAACGGCTTAGGAATCCCGATTGCAGCGTTCGGCTTCTTAGCACCTTGGGTTGCAGGAGCGGCTATGGCATTTAGTTCTGTATCGGTCGTATTAAATGCATTACGATTGCAAAGAGTGAAATTAAAATAATAAAAATGTAAATCTATAGAGTAATTGAATATGCTTTTAAACAAAAAACAATACTTTGAAATAAGTATTGTTTTTTGTTTATATAGGAAGAAAAAAGTTATAATAAAGCAGAAATATTGAATCGTAAATGGTAGAAAAGTTAAATGATAGTTTAGTAAGGAGGCTCAAATATGTTAAAAGATACGATCATTAGGACATTCCATAAAGACGATTTAGACCAAGTATTACAGTTGTTCTATGAAACAGTTCATACAATTAATGCAAAAGATTATAACGTGTTACAGTTACAGGCATGGGCATCAGATCAACTAGATAGGGAAAGCTGGTTAAAGTCTTTAGAGAAGAATATTAGTTATGTAGCGGATCATAACGGTGTGATAGTCGGATTTGGAGATTATAATGAGGATTATTACGTAGATCGCTTATTTACACATAAAGATTATCAAGGGAAAAGGATAGCTTCATCCATATTACAGAAGTTAGAAAAAGAAGCAGTGAACTTGGGACATAGGGAGATATATACAGAGGCGAGTATTACAGCAAAACCTTTCTTTGAAAGTAAAGGTTTTATTTGCATAAAGGAACAAAAGAAACAGCATAATGGTCAGATTTTTATTAATTATATAATGAAAAAATAGCCCTCTCGTAAACGAGAAGGCTATTTTTCATTATTTTACAGCTTCTTTTAGTTCTTTACCAGCTTTGAAAGCAGGTACTTTAGAAGCTGCGATTTGCATTTCTTCACCAGTTTGTGGGTTACGGCCTGTACGAGCAGCTCTTTCGCGAACTTCGAATGTACCGAATCCGATAAGTTGTACTTTTTCACCAGCAGCTAAAGTGTTAGTGATTGATTCTACTACAGTTTGTACAACTACAGTAGCTTCTTTTTGAGAAATCTCAGCATTTTGTGCTACGTTTTTAATTAATTCTGTTTTGTTCATGTTTTTCACCTCATATGTAAATAATGCTATTTAAGTTGTTATTATAACGTATAAAACATTCGAGAACAAGTGTACGTACATATATTCGCAAAAAAAATGAAATTTGTAATATTTTTAGAGTCACTTTATAGACCTCTAATTTAAGCCGATACAGATTTGTTCTTTATTTCATTCTTCTCTTTATTTAGAGATAGTTTCTTATTATAAGATATGAAATAAGGTAATGCTACAAAGAACATACCGCCTACTAAGTTTCCGAAGAAAACAAAAATGAAGTTTGGAAAATATTCAGCCCAAGTTAAATGACCGGAAAAAATTGCAGCTGGGATGACAAACATATTGGCTACAACGTGTTGAAATCCAATCGCAACAAAAGTCATAACTGGGAACCAAATGCCGATAATCTTTCCGATAAATTCTTTACTTCCCATACTGAGCCAAACAGCTAAACAAACGAGCCAATTACATCCGATTGCAGAAATGAAAGCTTGTAGTGGTGTATCTTGTAGTTTAGCTTGCGCAATAGAAATTGTTTTCGCTAAAAAAGCTCCCTCTGTTAATCCGACGATATGACCGAAAAAATAAGCAACGAATACAGCACCTATGAAGTTGCTAAACGTAACAATAACTAAATTTCGAATGAAGTGAAATAAGTCAATTTTTTTATGAAGCCACGCCATTGAAACGGTCATCATATTTCCAGTTACTAACTCACCGCCTGCAAGAATAACGAGTATAAGTCCGATAGGGAATACAGCAGCACCTAGAAAACTAGTAAATGATCCCCAAGACTTTGGCATTGTTCCAATAACATGAATATCGAGTAAATACCCTAATGCTATGAAAGCACCGCCAAAAAAACCGAGAATTAGCATAGGGAGTAATGATAAATGAGCTTTTTTTCTTCCAGAATTAGCAGCAAGTTCCGTAATTTCTTCTGGTGTAAATACAGACATGAATAATCTCTCCTTAATAAAATGATAAAAATAAATGGAACATTTTTAAGAATCTATGTATTATAAAAATATGTTATGACTTCTGTATAAATTTGTCAAAGTGAGCAGGGGTGGAATTGGATATAACTAATGTTGTTCGTGTTGTCACATTAATGTAACAATAAGGCTTTAAAGTACGTCTAGAGGTGAGAACATGAATACGTATCATGTAAAAGAAGAACAAAAAAAATCAATCGTCAAGATATCTATAATCAGTTTCATAAGTATAGTAATGATTTCTATAAGTTTGTATTTCTATGCGACAGAAATAGAACGAAAACTAGTAACAGTTACGTGGAATGAAATAGAAGCTTCTACAATTCCTAAAGAGTTTAATAATAAAAAAATATTGCAGTTCTCAGATGTACATTTAGGGCCAGAATTCACATTGAAACAACTAGAAAATTTGGTGGAGAAGATGAATGCATTAAGTCCAGATGTAGTAGTTTTCACAGGGGATTTAATAGATAAGTTTGGATCGTATAAAGCAGAAAGAGAAGAAGCGAAAAGTATTTTACAGAAAATACATGCGCCCTTAGGGAAATATGCTGTGTTTGGGAATCATGACAGGGGCGGTGGAGGTAGTTTATTTTATAAAAAGTATATGGAGGAAGCTGGTTTCTCTGTGTTAGTAAATGAAGTGCAGAAAATTAAAGCGGAAAACGGTAAATATATTACAATATCAGGTTTGGATGATTTCTTATTAGGTAAGCCGCAAATAGACTCGACTTTAAAACATGTAAGGCAACAAGATTTCAATATGCTATTAGTACATGAGCCGGATGTTGTAGATAAAGTAGCTCGTTATCCGGTTGATTTTCAAATGTCAGGACATAGTCACGGAGGACAAGTTCAAATTCCTTTTATAGGTCCATTAATTACTACAAAACTAGCTGAAAGTCATGTTGAAGGTATGTATGAATTAGAAGGGAAGAATAAGCAGTTACATTTATACGTAAATCGTGGTATTGGGACAACTCGAATGCCTGTTAGATTTTGGAGTGTGCCTGAACTTTCAGTATTTGTGTTGAAGCAAAATAGTAACTTGCCTATTCAATAGTAGCAGGACTTTCAGAGAAAGTTCTCTTTTTTATTGATTAAAAACAGAATATTATGTAACTTTTATTTAAAGTGTTAAAAAAGAAAGGGGAATTTCTATGATAGAAACATGGCATAAAGAATTGGAAAGTTTATATAACCAAATGGTTTTGTGGCGAAGAGATTTTCATCAATACCCAGAGCTATCGTTTCAAGAAATAGAAACGCCGAAAAAAATAGCTAAAATCTTAAAAAGTTTTCATATTGATGTGACAACAGATGTTGGGGGAAGAGGGGTAATCGGTGTAATTGAAGGTGAAAGACCTGGAGAGACGATGGCGTTACGTGCTGATTTTGATGAACGCGCGATGTTAATTGGTGGTAAATTACTTTTAAGCCTTGTAAATAGTTATGTAAGAGATCGAAAAAAATCTCTTCATCATGTAGAAGTGAAAAAGTAATTTACATAAATAAAAAACAACAATAGGTCCTATAACCTATTGTTGTTTTTTATTATTTTTGAAAGGGAATAGCATCGAAATATGTTCTATAGTTACTAGAGAATTCAAAGTTATTTTTTGCATCCCAATTAATAGACCAAGACATTAGACCGCGGAAGGCAGGATAGCCACTTTGATTTGAAAGTTTATACTTTCCGCCGAAAGGAATGCCTTTAATGATATAATCTAAAGCTTTTTTCATTTCAGTTGGAGAAATATATCCGCCACTTGGAGCTGCCGCTGGTGCTGCAGGGAGTCCAATCATTACTTGATCCGAACGAAGAGCTGGGAAAATGTTATTTGCATTACCTCCTACTGGAAAACCATGTAAGAGCATATCTGCCATAGCGACTTCGTAGTCTGCAGTACCTTGATTGTAGTTATTACCGTCCATTCCAATGCCACTGCCAGCATTGTAGTGTTGAACGTGAATGTATGTTAGTTTATCTTTCACTCCGTAAATAATTGGTAAATATGCACCCCAGATGCTTCCGTATGCGCTATAACCACCTTGAACATAAGCTGTTTCAGGAGCCATGCTTAATAGAAAATCTGGACCATAATGATCAGAGATTGTTCGAATAGCTGAAATAAGATTTACGATTTGAGGAGTAGTTGGGTTTTTGAAATTAGTGTCATTTCCATTTAAGTAAATACCTGATTCAAGGTCAATATCTATTCCATCAAAATCGTATTTATCGATCAGAGATTGTATGGAATTAATAAAACGTTGCTTAGCAGCATTGTCAGGAAGTAAAACGACCCCATTTTGTCCGCCTATTGAAAGAACTACTTTCTTTCCTTTACTTTTTAAATAAGAAATATCTGATTTGAACTCTGCATCTGTACCATATACAGGAGAAAATTCAACAGTGGAACGGTCACCACCAGTTTCACCGAAAGATACGTTGATTACATCCCATTTTGATGAAACGTCTTTTAATTTAATAATGCCAGTACCGTTATCGAAGTTATGCCAGTATCCAACGAGTAATTTTGATCCTAAATTGTTTGCTGCTTGTGCTTGAAAGGAAACCAGCGGTAGCAGTAAGAAGATTACTAAAGTACAACAAATGAATTTGAACTTGTTTAACATATTAACACTCCTATACAAAAAGTTGTCTAGATGTATAATCTTGTCAATTTAATAATATCTGAAAATTCTTCCTTTTGTAAGGTGGCTATAATTTTCTCAACAATTGTGCATGGAAAAATATTAAACCTAATGTAATAATTTCTATAGGAGATTGCATTACAATTGTTAATTTCAGAATATTTTGATATATTTTAAAGTATGGGACAAGGTTTTTCGCATAATACTCTTACATAAATTTCAAAATTAAGTTTGGAAGGGGATGTACAAGAGTTGGATAAAAATCTTAAGAAAGACCTCAAAATACGCCACATTACAATGATCTCAATTGGCGGCGTAATAGGAGCTGGTTTGTTTGTTGGGAGCGGTGCAGTTGTGCATTCAGCAGGACCGGGCTCTATCGTTTCATATGCTTTAGCAGGCCTACTAGTTATTTTCGTTATGAGAATGTTAGGAGAAATGGCGGCTATTAACCCGACAAGTGGTTCATTTGCAACATATGCACGAGAAGCAATTGGGCCATGGGCAGGTTATACAATTGGATGGCTATATTGGTTTTTCTGGGTAATTGTTATTGCGATTGAAGCCACAGCAGGTGCTGGTATTATTCAATACTGGATTCCAGAAATCCCACTCTGGTTATTAAGCCTAATATTAACGATTTTATTAACATTGACGAATGTTTTTTCGGTGAAATCATTTGGAGAGTTTGAATATTGGTTTTCTTTTATTAAAGTAATTAGTATTGTTTTGTTCCTTTGTCTTGGACTAGCTGTTATTTTAGGATTTGTACCAGGAACGGAAGCACCTGGTACTTCGAATTTAGTAGGACAAGGAGGATTTATGCCAAACGGTATAAGTTCGGTGCTACTTGGAATTACTGTCGTTATATTTTCATTTATGGGATCTGAGATTGTTGCAGTAGCAGCTGGTGAATCTGCTGAACCTGTAAAAGCAGTTAAAACAGCAACAAATAGCGTGATTTGGCGTATTCTCGTATTTTTCATTGGATCTATCGCTGTAGTTGTTACACTTCTTCCATGGAATTCAGCGAACATACTAAAAAGTCCGTTTGTAGCGGTACTGGAACATATAGGAATACCAGCGGCAGCACAAATTATGAATTTTATCGTTTTAACAGCTGTACTTTCATGTTTAAATTCGGGTTTATATACAAACTCAAGAATGCTTTTTTCGATGGCAGAAAGAGGAGATGCTCCAAAGGCGTTTTTGAAATTAAACAGTAGTGGTGTTCCAGTCCGGGCAGTTTTATTCGGAACGTTCTTCGCTTATATTGGAGTTGTTTTTAGCTACATATCTCCAGATAAAGTCTTTTTATTTTTAGTGAATGCATCTGGCGGGATTGCGTTACTCGTTTATCTCGTTATTGCTGTTTCGCATTTAAAGATTCGTAAAAAAATGGGAAGAGTGGAACAACAAAATTTGAAAGTGAAAATGTGGTTCTTCCCGTATGTGACGTATGTTACAATTGCAGCTATTATAGTAGTTTTAGTTGCGATGCTTGCAATTGAATCTTTACGTTCACAAGCACTTTTGACGATGCTTGTTACAGTTCTTATAATCATTTCTTATTTTCTTTTTAATAGAAATAAAAATAGTACAGTGTTGAATACTAAAAGTAAGAATGAGGAATCTGTTCGATTCTAATTTCTTGTTTTCTAAGAAATGCTACATCCAATCATTAGTAGAAAAGATTCATATATAAGTAAAGAAAAGAGTAATTACTATTGTCATAGTGAATATAAACTTTTTTCTTGACTTTTTATACGAAGGCGAGCAAAATGGTAAAAAAGGAAGGGGGGATGAAGATGGAAGAGTACGTATTAGAGCTGTATAACCTGTTATATACGACAGAATGGCAAGATATTGTTTCGTTTCTAGGAATCGTATTTTGTATGAAGATTGTAATTGTATATATGGAAGAGCAAGGTATGTTCTATTCTTTCTCATCCCCGTTCGATGTGCAACGCGAGCCGTTGCTGAACTATGCCAAGGTAAATTACGAACAATTTCCTTTTGTAGCTTTCTTTATGATTCGATTTATTACAGCAATTGTAAAGAAAAAGGAAAGTGACGATGAAGAGTGCCATTCAACTTGTAATATAGCGAATGTTTTTTAAGCTAAATACAAGGAGGAGATTTATATGTGGTTTCGATTTCTTATGATTGGTTTCTTTTCATTAACAGCAATTTCATTAATGGGATATCAAGTGTCTGAAATTTTTCAAGCATATAGCGATACATTTTTTAACAAAAACTAATCGCGTTGCTATTTGAATAATAAAGCGATAAAATCCTTCTTAAGAAGTTTTATTAAGAAGGATTTTTTCTTTGTTTTGTCTTGCTGTGTCAAACTATTGTCACATTTACACTGTGAATAGTATGTTAAAATAGTGAGGTTACGTATACATATTTGAAGGAAGAAGGAGTGACCATTTTGGTAGATCAATCAACAAATCAGAAAAGCTATGCTCCTATTGTGATAACGCTTTCTGTAATTGTAAATGCGATTATTTTATTTTTGTTCTTTGGACCTGTTGGCTATGAAGGAGAAGTACATTTTGATGTAACGATTTTACCAATGTTAAACGCAATTTTTAATAGTTTTACGTTCGTATTCTTATTAGCTGCTTTATATTCTATTATTAAGAAGAATGTGAAAATGCACCGTGGTTTCATCCTAGCAGCATTTATAACAACGTTGCTATTTTGTGTTTCGTATTTATCGTATCATTACTTAGCGCCAGCAACACATTTTGGTGGAGAAGGATTTATTAAATATGTGTATTTCATTATTTTAATTACACATATTATCCTAGCAGCAATTATTGTACCACTTGCATTGTTTGCACTTGTATTTGGTTTTACAAATCAATTAACACGTCACCGTAAAATTGTACGTTGGACGATGCCGATTTGGTTATATGTAAGTTTATCTGGTGTTATTGTTTACTTAATGATCTCACCTTATTACCAATAAAAAAATCTCAGCCTGTAGGCTGGGATTTTTTTATTAAGCAAATATTTTTGTGAAATGAAAAAAATATGGTATACAAAAGTATAGTTGCTTTTCATATAGAAGGGATGGTAAAGGAATATGCAAAATTTTGTATTTCGTAATCCAACGAAACTTATTTTCGGTAAAGGTCAATTAGAACAGTTAAAAACTGAAATTCCACATTTTGGTAAAAAAGTTCTTCTCGTATACGGGGGAGGCAGCATTAAAAGAAACGGTATTTATGATAATGTAATTTCTATTTTAAAGGATATAAATGCAGAAGTATTTGAATTGACAGGTGTTGAACCGAATCCACGTGTATCAACTGTAAAGAAAGGAATTCAAATTTGTAAAGATAATGGTGTTGAATTTATTTTAGCAGTTGGTGGAGGAAGTGTAATCGACTGTACGAAGGCAATTGCAGCTGGTAGTAAGTACGATGGAGATGTGTGGGATATTGTAACGAAAAAAACATTTGCTAGTGAGGCATTACCATTTGGTACTGTGCTTACTCTTGCAGCAACAGGATCTGAAATGAATGCTGGCTCTGTCATTACAAACTGGGAAACGAATGAAAAGTATGGTTGGGGTAGCTCAGTTACCTTCCCGCAGTTTTCAATTTTAGATCCAGTGCATACTGCTTCTGTACCGAAAGATCAAACAATTTATGGTATGGTGGATATTATGTCGCACGTATTAGAACAATATTTCCACCATGGAACAAATACAGAACTACAAGATCGTTATTGTGAATCTGTTTTAAAAACAGTAATTGAGACAGCTCCTAAGCTTTTAAGTGATCTAGAAAATTATGAGCATAGAGAAACTATTTTATATTGCGGTACTATGGCGTTAAACGGCATTTTAGCGATGGGAGTAAAAGGAGACTGGGCAACTCATAATATTGAGCATGCAGTTTCAGCTGTTCATGATATACCACACGGGGGTGGCCTTGCAATTCTATTCCCGCACTGGATGAAGCATGTTGTAGATGAAAATGTAAGTCGTTTTAAACAGTTTGCTATTTGTGTATTCGATGTAGAAACAGATGGAAAGACTGATCGAGAAATTGCGTTAGAAGGAATTGGGGCGTTACGTCAATTTTGGACTTCGATTGAGGCACCAGTAACATTATCTGATTACGCTATTGGTGAAAATGAAATTGATTTAATGGCGGATAAAGCGATGGCTTATGGCGAATTTGGTAACTTTAAAAAATTAAATAAAGATGATGTTTTCAGTATATATAAAGCTTCCTTATAAGTGAATTGAGTAAAGAAACCCATTTGATATAACGATCAAATGGGTTTCTTTTTTGTTGTTTATAACCGTTTTTGATTGTTTTTGGTTATTTGTGAATGTTTATGGTTGATTTTTGTGATCGTTTTCATTATACTGTAATCAAAGAAGAGGTGAGTAAAATGTTAACTCCTGAACGTCATCAAATGATATTACAACTTGTAAAAGAGCAGAAGGTTGTTAAATTACAACAATTAGTGGAAAGAACAGAAAGCTCTGAATCAACAATTCGTCGTGATTTAGCACAATTGGAAAAGCAAAGGTTATTAAAGAGAGTTCATGGTGGTGCTGCTGTTTTAACAGGAAAAGGACAGGAGCCAACGATGGTTGAAAAATCATCCAAAAACATTCAAATAAAACAACAAATTGCGAAGTATGCGGCTAACATAGTTGAACAAGGTGATTGTATTTATTTAGATGCAGGAAGTACAACATTTGAAATGATTCCATTTTTAATAAATAAAGATGTTACAGTCGTTACGAATGGACTTATGCATATTGAAGCTTTAGTTGAAAATAATATTCGTGCATATTTACTAGGCGGGATGATGAAGAGTAGGACGAAAGCTTTAATCGGTGCAATGGCGCAGGAAAGTATACAGAAATATCGCTTTGATAAATGTTTTTTAGGGGCGAATGGTGTACATGAACAGCTTGGTTTTACAACTCCAGATCCAGAAGAGGCACTTTTAAAGCAAATGGCATTAACATTAGCAAACGAAGGATATTTCTTAATTGATGAAAGTAAGTTTTCAGAAGTTGCGTTTGCGAAAATTGCCAATGTTGAAGATGCAAATATTATTACAAACCATTTAGAAATCGATTTAGAAAAATATAAAAGACAAACCAATGTAATTGAGGCTGATAAACAATGATCTATACAGTTACTTTAAACCCATCTATTGATTATGTAGTGCAAGTTAATACCTTCGATTTAGGAGAAGTAAATCGAGCGGAGAAAGATATGAAGTTTCCTGGAGGAAAAGGCATTAATGTTTCTCGCGTTCTTCATCGTTTAGGTGTTGAAAATGTAGCGCTTGGATTTACTGGTGGATTTACCGGTCAATTTATTAAAGATGTATTACATGATGAAGGGGTAATAATAAACTTCATCCAAGTAAATGAAGATACTCGAATTAATGTGAAAATAAAAGGGCAAGAAGAGACGGAATTAAATGGGCAAGGACCTAGTGTGACAAATGAGCAATTTGAACAATTAATGGAACAAATTGAAAGTATGCAAAAGGGAGATTGTGTTGTACTAGCTGGAAGTGTACCCGCGTCTATCCCAACTACTTTTTATGAATCAATCGCAGCGTTCGGAGCTGGAAAAGGCATTCGTGTAGTGGTAGATGCAAGTGGTAATGCGCTGCAGCATGTAATTAAAAACAAACCATTTTTAATAAAGCCAAATCATCATGAACTTGGTGAGTTATTTGGAGTAGAGATTTCAACAGTAGAAGATATTTTACCGTATGGAAGAAAATTAATTGAACAAGGTGTAGAGCACGTTATCGTATCAATGGCCGGAGATGGAGCTTTATTGTTTACGGCAGAAGGTATATATGAAGCAACTGTTCCAAAAGGTGTTGTAATTAATTCGGTTGGGGCTGGAGATTCTCTTGTTGCGGGATTTATAGGTAAATATGAACAGACAAAAGATATTGAAAAGGCATTTCAATATGGCGTTGCTACAGGGAGTGCAACAGCATTTTCAGCTGATTTATGTGAAAAGGAAAAAGTAGAAGAATTATTGTCGCAAGTAATTGTAACTAAGCGATAGGGGGAAGTAACATATGAAAATTACAGAACTATTAAAAAGGGATACAGTTATTATGAATTTGACAGCTTCAAATAAAGAAGCTGTCATAGATGAATTAGTTGAGAAATTAAACGGGGCAAATCGTTTAAATAGTAAAGCCGAATTTAAAGAAGCTATTTTAAAGCGGGAGTCACAAAGTACAACCGGCATTGGTGAAGGGATTGCTATACCTCATGCGAAAACAAAAGCTGTTAAGCAACCAGCGATTTGTTTTGGTAGAAGTGTAAGCGGTATCAACTATGAATCGCTTGACGGACAGTCTGCACATTTATTCTTTATGATTGCTGCGAGTGAAGGGGCGAATAATACTCATTTAGAAACGTTATCACGCCTATCTACACTATTAATGGATGAAGGGTTTCGTAAGCAATTGTTAGAAGCAAAGGATGAAGAGGAACTTCTTCGTTTATTTGATGAAAAAGAAAATGAAAAAGAAGAAGCTGATATTGAAGTTGCAAAACCAGAAGGAAATGAACCGTACGTATTAGCAGTTACGGCTTGCCCAACTGGAATCGCTCACACATACATGGCTGCGGATAGCTTGAAAGCAAAAGCAGCAGAGTTAGGAATAGTAATTAAAGTTGAAACAAACGGATCAACAGGTATAAAAAACGGTTTAACGAAAGAGGATATTGAACGTGCAACGGCTATTATCGTCGCGGCAGATAAACAAGTAGAAATGAACCGTTTTGCTGGGAAGCATGTCATTCAAGTGCCAGTCGCTGACGGGATTAGAAAAACTGAAAATCTTCTTAATCGTGCTGTAAAACAAGATGCACCAATCTTTAAAGGTGTAAAAGAGGATGGAAAGGCAGAAAATACGGAGAAAGAAAAAGGATTAGGAATTTATAAGCATTTAATGAACGGTGTAAGTAATATGCTTCCATTCGTTGTTGGTGGCGGGATTTTAATCGCATTAGCATTTATGTTCGGTGGAATTAAGGCGGAAGGTCCTATTGCTGAAATATTAATGACTATTGGCGGTGGAGAAAAAGGAGCCTTTTTATTCCTTGTACCAATTTTAGCTGGATTTATTGCAAGTTCTATTGCTGATCGACCTGGTTTTATGCCTGGTATTGTAGGTGGATTTTTAGCAGCGCAAGCAAATGCTGGCTTTTTAGGTGGGTTAATTGCTGGGTTCTTAGCTGGATATGTTGTTGTTGGTTTGAAAAAATTATTTTCTAGTTTACCAGCGCAGTTAGAAGGTATTAAACCAGTCTTGATTTATCCGGTATTAGGGTTATTAATTACAGGTGTTATCATGTTAAAAGTAGTTAATCCACCTGTAGTTGCGTTAAACGAAATGTTAACGAGTTGGTTAAATAGTTTAGGTGGTACAAATGCTATACTATTAGGTTTAATTTTAGGTGGGATGATGGCAATCGATATGGGGGGACCAATTAATAAAGCAGCATTTACATTTGGTATCGCTGCAATCTCAGCAGGGAACTTTGGTGTTCACTCAGCAGTTATGGCTGGTGGTATGGTACCGCCGCTAGCAATTGCATTAGCAACTACATTCTTTAAATCGAAGTTTACAGAAGCGGAACGTAAGTCTGGTTTAACAAATTATATTATGGGAGCATCGTTTATTACAGAAGGTGCGATTCCATTTGCAGCTGCAGATCCGGTTCGAGTAATAGTAAGTTGTGTTGTTGGTTCAAGTATTGCAGGTGCATTATCTATGTTATTCCAAATTACATTACCGGCACCGCATGGTGGATTGTTTGT
Source organism: Bacillus basilensis (assembly GCF_050630465.1). Lineage (NCBI taxonomy): Bacteria > Bacillati > Bacillota > Bacilli > Caryophanales > Bacillaceae > Bacillus > Bacillus basilensis. The sequence goes on from NZ_JBNTQO010000002.1 coordinate 606,716, forward strand.
TATCGCATTAGTAAATAAACCAGTGTTATATATTTTCTCGATATTGATAGGGGCAGTTGTTTCTGCTCTTATGATGGGAATTTGGAAAAAGAAAGTTAAATAATACGTGTAAAGGGAGTAGCTTTTATTAGCTGCTCCCTTTTATTACAAGAAAGGAGGTTAATAATTGAAGAAAGATGAATTTTAGTAAAAGATGTAATGAAATATGGTTTTTTTGTAACAAAAAAGTAATACTGTAATTTTTTCTGGAAAAAAATTCTGGTGCTTGTATGTGGAAAATATATGAAAACTATTGGGGGTTCTATTGGAAATGTAATTCATTAATATGGAAATTTATGTTACAAATCATTAATCGTATATTACGAATGGTTTGTAATTGTGTGTTTTCTAAAAATTTTAAAAATCCGTTGCTATAATGAAAATACGAAAACAAAGCAAATGGAGGCTATTCATGAAAAAATTATTAGGTATAGCAACGGCGGCAGTTTTTGGTCTTGGGATTTTTACAGGTTCTGCGAAAGCAGAAACGATTGTAACAACAGACGTATTAAATGTTAGAGAAAACCCAACTGTAGAGTCAAAGCTTGTAGGTAAAATGTTAAGTGGAAATAAATTAGACGTTATAAATACAGAAAATGGATGGACAAAAATTAAAGTAAATGGTAAAGAAGCGTTTGTAAGTGCTGAATTTACAAAAAGTACATATTATGTAACGGCAGGCGTGTTAAATGTTCGTGCCGGAGCGAATACTGACTCTGAAATTCTTGGTAAACTGAATAAAGATGATGTAATTGAAACGACAAATCAGGTTCAAAATGAATGGTTACAATTCGACTACAATGGAAAAGTTGGATATGTTCACGTGCCATTTTTAACAGGAACGGCACCAGTGATTGAAAAGAAAGAAGTTGTAACGCAAGAAGAAGCGCCGGTAAGGGTAAATACGCCGGTTAAAAATAATAAAGTAGTTAAGAGTAAAGAATCTGTTAAGAATGTAGATTCAAGTAAACCTGTGGCAAAACAGCAGTCAACTACGAAACAAGTTGCGAAATCTACTGAAACAAGTGCACCTGCTGGTGGACGTGAAATAACAGTAGAAGCGACAGCGTATACAGCGCATCCAAGTGAGAATGGTACGTATGGTGGTCGTGTATTAACTGCAATGGGGCATGATTTAACAGCGAATCCAAACATGAAAGTAATTGCTGTTGATCCTAAAGTAATTCCACTAGGATCAAAAGTGTGGGTAGAAGGATATGGAGAAGCGATTGCTGGAGATACTGGTGGTGCGATTAAAGGAAATCGTATTGATGTATTAGTAGGCTCAGATGGTACTGCTAATAGCTGGGGGCGCAAATCTGTAAAAGTGAAAGTTATCCAGTAGTGTATATGTATTAATATAAAAGGCGGTTGCTTGAAAGTATGTAAGCAACCGCCTTTTATGGATTATTGAAAAGGATAAATAGTTTTACCTGTAATAATTTTATATGCACTGCAAAATTGATTTTGTATATACTCTGTATCTTTATTTTCTGGATGTAATGTTGTTTCTTGGAGAGTAGAATGAAAAGAGCGTAGCAAACAATTTAAGGCGAAGTATAATTCTTCTTGTGAACAATTTTGTTCTTTTGTAGCAGTAGCTAAAATGAGGTCTTTTGTTAAAGATGAAAAATTAATGGTGGTTTGTTTCATAGTCAACTCATCCTCTCGAAGGTACTTTTAATCATGTATATGCGGAATTGGACAAACTATGTTCTTTTTTTATTTATAATTTCATGTACCGAAATGAAAGAACTTGCAATCATGCCGTTAAAATTGGTAAGATTGGATATAATCAATAGATGGAGTACATTACATAAAGAGAGTTGAATGATATGGGAGAAGTGCAACGTGAAAAAGTTGCTGTCATCATTGGACCAACTGCTGTTGGGAAGACGAAGTTAAGTATTGATCTTGCCAAAGCGTTGAATGGTGAAATTATAAGTGGAGATTCCATGCAGATTTATCGTACGATGGATATTGGAACTGCAAAGGTGACGAAAGAAGAGATGGACGGAATTCCACATTATATGGTCGATATAAAAAATCCGGAAGAATCATTTTCAGTTGCCGAATTTCAAGAACGTGTTCGTAAGCATATTCGAGAGATTACAGAGCGTGGTAAATTGCCAATTATCGTTGGTGGAACTGGTCTGTATATACAATCTGTTTTATTCGATTATCAGTTTACGGATGATGCTGGTGATACTATATATCGAGAGCAAATGGAAAAATTAGCATTAGAACGTGGTGTGGAATATGTACATAAGAAATTACAAGAAGTAGACCCAGAAAGCGCTGAGCGTATTCATGCAAATAATGTACGCCGTGTCATTAGAGCGTTAGAAATTTTCCACACGACGGGTGAAAAAATGAGTGATCAACTTGAAAAACAAGAAAACGAGTTGTTATACAATGTTTCCTTGATTGGCTTGACAATGGATCGAGAAATGCTATACGATCGCATTAACTTACGAGTTGATATAATGATGGACCAAGGTTTATTAGAAGAAGTAGAAGGATTGTATAATAGAGGGATAAGTGATTGTCAATCTATTCAAGCAATTGGGTATAAAGAGATATATAATTATTTTGAGGATCGTGTCTCTTTAGAAGAAGCGGTATCACAATTAAAGACGAATTCACGTCGTTATGCAAAGCGTCAATTAACGTGGTTCCGTAATAAGATGGATGTCACATGGTTTGATGTTACAGACGGTGAAAAAACGTCAGAAATTTTACGATACATAGAAGGAAAGTTACAACTAAAGTCGAATAATAGTAAGTAGAGAAAAAGAGGAGGATTCGACATGAAGCAATCAATCAATATTCAAGATCAGTTTTTAAATCAACTCCGTAAAGAGAATACGTTTGTTACGCTGTACTTATTAAATGGTTTCCAGCTTCGTGGATTAATTAAAGGATTTGATAATTTTACAGTCCTACTGGAAACAGAAGGTAAGCAACAGCTTATTTATAAACATGCAATTTCTACATTTGTTCCACAAAAAAATGTTTCAATTGAATTAGAGTAGTAATGAATTATTGTACATAACAAAAAAAGAGCGAGTTTCTCGCTCTTTTTTTATTTGCCATAAACAATAAATAGTGAAATTTAAGCGATTCTAAATACAGTTAGACGAATGTTAGTGTTTCCTGTTACGGGGATCGTAATCTCGTTAAGAGTAGATTGGACAGAAATGTTTGCGCCGGCAGTTAATGTTTCGATTGTAGTAAATGAAAGTGAGTCGCCTATTAGATTTGAAGAGAAGTTGTCAGTTGCGACTGCTCCATTTATTGAAATTCCTACTCCGAGTGGAGCGCATCCTGGTGCAGTTGTAGAGATGGATACGCTAATTACATAAATACCACCGTTGATAACAGTAACTGTATCTGTGCCGTTGAAGATAATATTGTTTACATTAATTGCAGTATTAAAAATGAAGTTGTTAAATTGGAGTACTGTTTGTTGAATGTTGTTTGTTACAACAATTGTTGCTACAGGGAAGCTAGGTCCAGTAGGCCCAGTAGGTCCGGTAACTCCTATACCAGTAGCGCCCGTTGGTCCTTGAACACCTTGAGGTCCAGTAGCGCCGGTAGCACCAGCTGGTCCTTGAGCACCTTGAGGTCCAGTAGCGCCGGTAGCACCAGCTGGTCCTTGAACACCTTGAGGTCCAGTAGCACCTGTGTTACCTTGAGGTCCCTGAGGTCCAGTAGGTCCCTGAGGCCCACCAGAAGGTCCGGTAGGTCCGGTAACTCCTATACCAGTAGCGCCCGTGTTACCTTGAGGTCCCTGAGGTCCAGTAGCGCCGGTAGCACCTGTGTTACCTTGAACACCTTGAGGCCCAGTAGCACCTGTGTTACCTTGAGCACCTTGAGGCCCAGTAGCACCTGTGTTACCTTGAACGCCTTGAGGCCCAGTGGCACCAGTAGCACCAGTGTTACCTTGAACACCCTGAGGTCCAGTGGCACCAGTAGCACCAGTAGCGCCAGTGTTACCTTGAGGTCCCTGAGGTCCAGTAGCGCCGGTAGCACCAGTGTTACCTTGAGGTCCAGTAGCACCGGTAGCACCAGTAGCGCCCGTGTTACCTTGAGGTCCAGTAGCACCAGTAGCACCAGTAGCACCAGTAGCACCAGTGTTACCTTGAACACCTTGAGGCCCAGTAGCGCCAGTGGCACCGGTAGCACCGGTAGCACCAGTGTTACCTTGAACACCTTGAGGCCCAGTAGCGCCAGTGGCACCGGTAGCACCAGTAGCACCAGTGTTACCTTGAGCACCTTGAGGTCCAGTAGCGCCAGTAGCGCCAGTGTTACCTTGAACGCCTTGAGGTCCAGTAGCGCCAGTGGCACCAGTGTTACCTTGAGGTCCAGTAGCGCCAGTGGCACCAGTGTTACCTTGAGGTCCAGTAGCACCGGTAGCGCCAGTGTTACCTTGAGGTCCAGTAGCGCCAGTGGCACCAGTAGCACCAGTAGCACCAGTAGCGCCAGTGTTACCTTGAGGTCCAGTAGCACCGGTAGCGCCAGTGTTACCTTGAGGTCCAGTAGCGCCAGTAGCACCAGTAGCACCCGTGTTACCTTGAGGTCCAGTAGCACCGGTAGCGCCAGTGTTACCTTGAGGTCCAGTGGCACCAGTAGCACCAGTAGCACCCGTGTTACCTTGAGGTCCAGTAGCACCGGTAGCACCAGTAGCACCAGTAGCGCCAGTGGCACCAGTAGCACCGGTAGCGCCAGTGGCACCAGTAGCACCAGTAGCACCAGTAGCACCAGTAGCACCGGTAGCGCCAGTGTTACCTTGAGGTCCAGTAGCGCCAGTAGCGCCAGTGTTACCTTGAGGTCCAGTAGCGCCAGTAGCGCCAGTGTTACCTTGAGGTCCAGTAGCGCCAGTAGC